>DATBZH010000047.1:0-35693 GCA_036513255.1 Candidatus Sulfotelmatobacter sp.
CCGGCCGTATCGTAGCTGCCGCCGAAGAGAGTGAGTTGTCCGTGAAATCCCGAATCTGCGCTTTTGAGAGTATTGACCTCAATGACGCCGCCCATCTTTCTGCCAAATTCCGCGGGAATGCCCGCGGTGTAAATCTTGAGGGATTCAGCGTCATCGGCTTCGACCTCTGGGCCAAAGCTGGGCGAACGGTTATCGGTGAGCGGTATGCCGTCCACCACAAATTGCGTCTGATATTCCGATCCGCGTGGATGGAGAACCGCATTGCCTTCGTAGAGCCAGCCGGGTTCTGAGTTCACCAGGTCTTGCATGGAGCGGCCGGGCAGCGCGGTCACTCGATTCTGAATCGTCTCCAAACCCATTTCGTTGACCGAACCTGCACGATAGGGATCGACCAATGTGGCGGCTGCGGTAACATTCGCCGATTCGGAAACTGAAGCCACCTTCAACTGAATCGCGCGATCCAGGGGAATCGCGGAACGTATCTCCACCGATTCGGAAACCTGGGCGAAGCCTTGCGCTTGGACCCGGACGTCGTAGATTCCATAGGACAGGCGCTTGGCATCCAGATTGCCCTGATCGTCCGTGGTGAACATATGCTGATACTCGTTACCCAGGCTGACGAGTTCAACCGTGCTCTTCAGGCCTAATCCAGTGGGATCGGTAACGGTTAAACGCAATTCCCCGGTGTAGCTTTGCGAGAGCATGGGAAGAGCCCACAGAAGTATGACAGTTGCGATCAGCGCCTTTTTCATCTTTAAGGTTGCCACCCAATTGGATTTGTTCAGAGTCCGCAAAACATATAGTGAGCGAAACGTCGGAGCCGCCGGGCGCTCTTTCAGTTTCCGGCAAGTAGGCATTTCCTCAGAAGTTACTCTCGTACTGTGCTGCTTCTTCTGTTTTTCTCTTAAGCCAGTGATCAATGCGTGGCTAAGGCGGAACTATCGCTACCAACCAATATTCTTTTCAGATTGGATTTGTTCAGAGATTATTTTTAGGCTGCTGCGCGTTGGTACAAATTGCAGCATGCCTTCGCAATGAAAGGATCGATTGGGTCATGGATGCTTCCGGCAATCGGGGCGGCAAACTGTGTTAAGCTCTTGTTTTCCTCCCCGGATTCCTTACCCATAGGTGCTTTAACTTGACGTTTTCTTCCGATTCCGTTCTCTCATGGCCGCTCTCACCGGCGGCGGATGCAGACTTGCGGGTTGTTTCGTCTCCCGAAAACGAAGTTGTGGAGTTGTTCGAGGAGCTGCGAGATCGTATGTTGCGCTATCTGCTGGTTCTTGGTTTATCCGCGCACGACGGCGAAGAAATTATTCAGGAGTCGTTTCTTCTGCTGTTTCAGCATTTGCGGCAAGGAAAATCGCGAGAGAATCTACGGGGTTGGGTTTTTCGTGTGGCGCGGAATCTGGCATTGAAACAGCGTGCCGCAAATCAGGTGCACTTGCGAAGAGCCGTGGAACTTAATGAAGCTTTGCCCCTGGATCGCAACCCAAATCCCGAGGAGCAGTTACAGAGCAAGGTCAGACAGAGGCGATTGCTCTCGGTGGTGCGGGCGCTTCCGGAGCAGGATAAGTCTTGTCTAGCTATGCGGGCGGAGGGTTTGCATTACCGCGAAATTGCCGAAGCTCTGGGAATTTCTCTGGGCTCCGTTGCGGCATCGCTGGCGCGCTCATTGGCCAGATTGAGCCGTGCCGATGGAGGTTAAGCCATGAAGGAAGAACATCTTCATATCTCGGATGAACAACTATTGCTGCATGCGTGCGGCGAAGTGCCCGCATCGCGCAGCAGCCAGATTCAGGTTCATCTGGAAACCTGCTCCCAATGCCGCAACAGGCTGCAAGAATTGCAGAGCACGCTGGCGGAGTTCGGAGAGGTTCACCGCAATGCCTGGGATGCGGTCTTGCCACCGGTGGACGAACGACGCGCTCAGTTGAGAACTCGGCTGGCGGAACTGGCAGAACAAGAGCGCCGCAACGAATGGTTTGGCCTCACATGGATGGACGTAGTTGAGCATCGCAGCGCGGCGGCAGTTGCCGGAATTATGATCGCGGCATGCCTCTTGGTCGCAATCCGCCTGTACCGGCCAACGGAGGGTTCGCAGCCGGGTGTTTCGCGCTCGATGTCGGCATCGGTTGGGCATTGGGAAGAACCTGATCTGCGCCTGACTCCGGGAGCGACGGTTACTGTAACCGAAAATGACATCTGCAACGGAACAAATGCGAAGCCGGAACCTGTCGTGCCGGTTACCCTGAAACGCAAAGTATTTGAAGAATATGGACTGGCGCCGCGGCCGGACGCTTACGAAGTAGACTACTTGATTACCCCCGAGCTTGGAGGCGCCACCGATATCCGGAATCTTTGGCCCGAGCCCTACCGCGACACTGTGTGGAATGCTCATGTGAAAGATCAACTGGAAGACCGTCTCCACCAGATGGTGTGCCATGGCGATGTGGACCTGGCCACGGCTCAGCACGATATTTCAGCCGACTGGATCGCCGCCTACCACAAATATTTTCATGTAAGCCATCCGCTTGCAGACAGTTCTTCCTCCAACACCGCCAGTCTGACGGGTTCCCTGCCCCGCACCTAAGCTTTTACAAATTACAGACACAAATTTGACAAGTTCCACTTAGTCTTGGGGCACTTTCTAAATAGATTCTCCACGGGCGTGCTTTTGATTTCTTGAGTAGCGGCCCAGATTCGAGGATCGCCAGCTTCACGCCCTCTGACACCAGGAGGAGGTGGGGAAAGCGGGCGCTAATGCCGCAGGGGGCATGGGCGCCCGTTTTGTTTCGCACGGCGGAAAACGGATTCAGAGTCCGGTTCATGCCGGGAACATGGTGCCCACTGCGGTACGCCTCGACATCCGATTCAACTGCTACAATTTCAGGTTGCGTGGGATCGCAATCTTTCTTGCCGATCGTTTTTCGGCCGATCGTCCGGATCGTTCGCAGGAGGCCAATATGCAACTCGAAACACCCACTATTACCGAATCTCCGGCCACGACGAACGTCAAGCAAGCCGTGCCGTTTTTAATGATCACCAACATGGAAAAATCGCTTCACTTTTACCTGGATGGCCTGGGCTTCGTGATGAAGAATCAGTGGATCGACGAAGGCAAACTGCGCTGGTGCTGGCTGCAAATTGGCGACGCAGCCTTGATGTTGCAGGAGTATCGCGCAGAGCGCGTACCTAATGAAAAATTGGGCGTGGGAATGTCGGTCTGTTTCCAATGCCAGGACGCGTTACAGATTTATCGTGAGTTTCAATCCCGCGGGATTGAAGTCAAGCGGCCGTTTGTTGGCAATGCCATGTGGGTAACGATTCTGACGGATCCGGATGGGTACAAACTCGACTTTGAGAGCCCGACCGACGCGCCGGAAGAAAGCGAATACTCGGAGTAGGAAAGTCAGATTGACATTAATTGTGGGGCAATGAACGGCAAAACATCAGCATCATGAAATGTCCTTTTTGCGGATTTGCGGAAGATAAGGTGGTGGACTCGCGCGAGAGCAAGGAAGCCGAGTCGATCCGGCGGCGGCGCGAGTGTTTAAAGTGTGGCAAGCGCTTTACCACGTATGAGCGCATCGATGAAATCCCTTATATGGTCGTAAAGAAAGACGGCCGGCGCGAGAAATTCGACCGGCAAAAAGTCTTGAACGGACTGCTGCGGGCGTGCGAAAAGCGTCCGGTACCAATCAGCAAACTGGAACAGATTGTGAATGAAGCGGAATCGTTCGTGATCGACTCTGCCGAGCGCGAGCGCAAGACCAGCGAAGTCGGGGAGCTGATCATGAACCGGCTGCGCCGGTACGACAAAGTTGCTTATGTGCGGTTCGCGTCGGTTTATCTGGATTTTAAGGACATAAAGGAGTTCATGGATGAGTTGAAGGATTTGGTGAAGGTGAAGGAAGGCGGAGAGCTTAAGGCGAAGGTGCCGGTGAAGGCTTAGCGGTGGTAGCTAGGAGATAAAGTCTGCTGCGCATCTGCCGACGAGGGATATAAGCGGACAATGCAGTGTGGCGATGAAGGACAGCGGATTCCTCGCTTTGCTCGGGATGACAAGCGGGAGTGGTCTGAACGAGGCGCACGCAAGCCGTATCGAAAGATTTTATGACTCATAAAGTAACGCTTATCCCCGGCGACGGAATTGGACCGGAAGTAGCCAAGGCGACGGTGCGCATTCTTGAAGCATCGGGAGTTAGGTTCGACTGGGAAACTTTTGCCGTCGGCGCTGAGGCCTACGAGAAATCCGGCGAGTACATTCCCAAAGAAGTTATCGAGTCGATTGAGCGCACGCGAGTGGCGCTGAAAGGCCCGGTCACAACGCCCATCGGCGGCGGCTTCTCCAGCATCAATGTCGCGTTGCGGCAGAAATTTGAGCTCTACGCCAACTTTCGCCCGATTCGCAATCTGCCGCACATTCCGACGCGTTATCCCGATGTTGATTTGATTATCGTTCGCGAGAATACGGAGAGCCTTTACTCCGGCCTTGAACACGAGGTCGTCCCCGGAGTGGTGGAGAGCCTGAAGATCATTACCGAAAAGGCTTCCACGCGCATTGCCCGCTTCGCCTTTGAATATGCGCGAAACAATCAGCGCAAGAAGATCCACGCGATTCACAAGGCGAACATCATGAAATTATCGGACGGGCTGTTTCTGCGCTGCGCCCGCACCGTCGCCAAAGAATATCCCGAGATCACCTACGGCGAGCACATTGTCGATAACACTTGCATGCAACTGGTGATGAATCCTTATCAGTACGACATGCTGGTGATGGAAAATTTGTACGGCGACATTATTTCCGATTTGTGCGCGGCGTTTGTGGGCGGGTTGGGATTTGTTCCGAGCGCGAATCTGGGAGAGCACTGCGCGATCTTTGAAGCTGTACACGGCTCCGCTCCGGACATTGCGGGGAAGAATCTGGCGAATCCGACCGCGTTGTTGCGCTCGGGTTTGCTGATGCTGCGTCACATCGGCGAGCATGAGGCATCCATGAAAATCCGCAACGCGCTGGAGCACGTTTATCGGCACCCGGAAAAACTCACGCGCGATATCGGCGGCCAAGCCGGGACCTCGCAGTTCGCCGATTCGGTGATTGAAGAGATGGAGAAAGCGGGAGCACCAGTCGCCTCCGTACAATAAGGACCACTCGCCAGTCGCGCATCCTCTATCGTTCAATCATCCTGCTTTCCCCGTTGCGCCGGAAATCCGCTGCTGTGTCCCAAACTCCGCCATTGACTCTCGCCGCAGATGAGAGTAAATTCGCCCGTTCTGGAGTTTACCGGGGAATGGCGCGTACAACACGGCGTGTAGGAGTGGTTCTATTTCAGCTCGGAGGCCCCGACACGCTGGAAGCCATTGAACCATTCCTGTATAACCTCTTCTGCGACCCGGAAATTATCGACTTCCCTTTTGCCCGCATCGGGCGAAAACCTCTGGCAAAATTTATTTCCAGGACTCGCGCGCGCAAAGTGCAACATCACTATGCGACGATTGGCGGAGGCTCGCCCATCCGCCGTAATACCGAGCAGCAGGCGCGCGCTCTCGAAAGCGAACTCGCGCAGCAGGGTGTAGACGCGCGCTGTTTTGTCGCCATGCGCTACTGGCATCCGTTTACGCGCGAGGCCATCGAGCAAGTCGAGCGAGCGGAATGCGATTCGGTGGTTCTGCTGCCGCTCTATCCTCAATATTCTTCGACAACAACAGGCAGCAGCTTGAACGAATGGCGGCTGCTGTTCCAAGATCGGCTGCCATCGCATTGCGTTAGGGATTTCTATCGGAATACGACGTATCTGGACGCTGTTGTGGAGAAGGTTGAAGAAGCGCTGGGACGCTTCCCGCGCCGCGAAACACCAGAAATTATTTTCAGTGCGCACGGCGTTCCTGTCTCGGTGATCGAGAGCGGCGATCCTTATCAGAGACACATTGAAGAGACAGTGCAACTGCTGATGCAGCGCGGCGGCTGGGCTAACCATCACCGGCTGTGCTATCAGAGCAAGGTAGGAGCCAGTAAATGGCTACAGCCTTCCCTGCATCGCACGCTGCATGATCTGGCAGAGAAAAATGTGCGCGAGATCTGCATCGTTCCCATTGCGTTTGTTTCCGATCACGTGGAAACTTTGGGTGAGATCGATCACGAAGCGCGGGAAGAAGCGGCGCGGTTGGGTATTGGGCAATTTGAAATGAGCGGCGGGCTGAACGATTTGCCGACGTTTATTCGGGCGCTCGGCCAGATCGTAATTGATGCGATGCGAACAGATATGGCCGTGGCGGGTGGGCAGACCAATACCGTGGCTCTGCCGGATCTGATGGCCGCGGACTGAACGGGTATTCGTGGATTAGATTTCATATTCAATAGTCCTGATTGGCGTTACGATTCGATAACAAGTTTTTATCTGAAATATTTCAGGAGGAGCACTCATGGCGGAACCGGAAGCCGACAAGGTCAATCCGAGTCCGGAAGCGGCGAAACCTGCGGCCAAGGCGCCGATTGATGCCACGAAATATGTAGGCACGCCAGCGGTCGGGACCTCAAAGGCAGCAGCGGCAGCCGGCCTGGCTTCCCCGGGTCCGTCCAATACGGAGATCGACAAACGGCGGCGGCGGCTGGTTTGGTGCGGCGTGACGGCATTTCTGGGGGCATGGTCCATTGCATTCTTCCGATTCTTTTTGCCGCGCACTTTGTTTGAGCCCAACAGTGTCTTTAAAATCGGCTATCCCTCCGAGTTTGCGCTGGGGGTTGACACCAAGTTCCAGCAGAAATATCGCATTTGGGTGGACCGCACGCCGGATCGCGTGTTTGTGATCTACGCGCGCTGCACGCATCTGGGCTGCACTCCAGATTGGAAGCCCAGCGAGAATAAATTCAAGTGTCCGTGCCACGGCAGCGGATACGACAGCGAGGGGATCAATTTTGAAGGGCCCGCTCCGCGACCGATGGATCGCGCGCATGTGGAGCTTGCGCCCGATGGGCAGATTCTAGTGGATACTTCAAAGCTGTATTCGTGGCCCAAGGGACAGCCGACCAAGTTTAATGATCCGGGAGCGTTTTTGACCGGAGTGTGATGTGGCTTCGAGTTTCGTGGCGGCGCAAACAACAAGCAGATTCCTCGCCGGGCTTTGCCCGGTTCGGAATGACAAGAGTTAAGGCGGGTCGGTTTAGTTTCAGGAATCATTTATGGCTGATGAAAACAATCCGAATGGCAAGAACGGCGCGAAGGCTGGATTGCTGGAAAAGGTGACCGCCGGCGTCAAGGATGACATTCAGGCGCTTAAGACGGACATTCCCGCGAAGGCGAAGGAGCAGATCGAGGGCCTGAAAGATCCGACCAAGACGCAGGTCTACACCTCGATCTTCCGCCACAAGCACGATGACACGCCGCGCAATCGCGCGCTGGGCGTGCTCTCGAATGTGTTCCTGCATCTGCATCCGGCCAAGATTAACCGCGATGCGGTGCGGTACAGCTACACCTGGGGCATGGGCGGGATCACATTTCTGCTGTTCATCATTCTCACCTACACCGGTGTACTGCTGATGTTTTATTACCATCCCAGCAAGGTGCAGGCCTTTCGCGACGTGCTGTATCTCGAGCACGATGTCCCGTTCGGCAAGATTCTGCGCAACATGCACCGCTGGGCGGCCCACTTGATGGTGATTGCGGTCTGGCTGCACATGTTCCGCGTGTTCCTCACCGGCTCATACAAGAAGCCGCGTGAATTCAACTGGAACATTGGCGTGCTGCTGCTGGTGTTCACGTTGCTGCTTTCCTTCACCGGATATTTGTTGCCTGACGATCAACTCGGCTTCTGGGCTGTGACCGTGGGAACGAACATGGCGCGCGCGACGCCGCTGTTGGGACATGAAGGTCCGTTCGGATCGGCGCTGGGCATGACTCCATATAATGACGTGCGCTTTGGATTGCTTGGCGGTTCCATTGTCGATGCCAATGCTCTGCTGCGGTCTTATATATGGCATTGCATTGGGATTCCGATTGTGGCTTCGGTGCTGATGATTGTGCATTTCTGGCGCGTGAGAAAAGACGGTGGAATTTCGGGACCGGCTCCAGTGATGCTCGAAGCGGAAGCGGATAAGCCGCGGCGCGGACCGAAGGCGGCGGGAGAATAAATCCGGCTTCCGGCTCTCGGCTTCCGGATTGAGCGTTCAGCGCTGCCGAGGAAAGCAGATTCCTCTCTTCGCTCGGAATGACAACGTGGTTAGAGAACGACGAGTTTTAGGTACATCTTATGGATTGGCGACAACTTTGGGAGATTTGTTCGGCGCCCGACAACGTGCCCATCGTCGGCTTGATTCCCCTGCTGTGCTTCTACATTTATCTTGCATGGAAGCAGGCTCATGCCAACGATGTGCTCATCGAGCAACTCGAAGGCGACGCGGCGCTGGCCAAGACTCATCATCGCAAGACGTGGCCCTTCAAGCCGGGCTGGCAGAAGGAAGTTCACGTCTGGCCCTTTTTGTTGCGTATTGAATTTCTCGCCGCCATCATCGTCACCATTATTCTGATGGTCTGGTCGATCACGCTGAACGCTCCGCTGGAAGAGCCTGCGAATCCCAATCTCACCATGAATCCTGCGAAGGCTCCGTGGTATTTCCTCGGCCTGCAGGAGATGCTCGTCTATTTCGACCCGTGGATCGCCGGCGTCGTCATGCCTACGATGATTATCGTCGGGCTCATGGTCATTCCTTATATCGACACGAATCCGCTGGGCAGCGGGTATTACACGTGGAAGCAGCGCAAGTTTTCCATTTCCAGTTTCATGTTCGGCTTCATCATTTTGTGGGTCGCGATGATCATCATAGGAACGTTTATTCGCGGCCCTGGTTGGCAGTGGTTTTGGCCGGGGCAAACGTGGGATCACAACCGGCTGATCTACGAGGTGAACCGCGATTTGCCGGACCTCTTTAACATCACGTCAAATCTGGGTAAAGCCGTATTTGGCGGGATTATGGTGGTTGGGTATTACCTGGTCGGCGGCGGGTTGGTGTATTCGCTGTTCCGGCGGAAGATGGGCAAAGACTTCCAGCGGATGAGCCTGCTGCAATTCGGCATCATGCAGTTTCTTTTGCTGACCATGGTTGCGTTGCCCATCAAGATGGGGCTGCGGTTGTTGTGGCACATCAAATATGTGTGGATTACACCGTGGTTTAACGTGTGAAGCGGTCGTTAGTCGTCGTCGCTAGTCATTGGCCTTACGGTTTCGGCAGCGGCGAACGAAACGACGACACCCTGCGCTGCAGCGAAAACAGATTCCTCCGCGTTCGCTTTGCTCACGCGTCGGAATGACAAATAAGTAAGACACAATCGGCATGCTAACGACCAGCGACAAACGACCAACAACTGATTCCGGAGGAAGTGGTGGCTGAGAAACCCATCCCCGAGCAGGACCCGATTACCAGCAAGTCATACGCGGCGCATTATCTGCTCGCGACAGTGATTCTGACCGCCACGTTGTTCTGGGCCTTGTGGGATGAGGCCTGGGGGCAGCGTCCGTGGAAGGCTTTTCAGGATCAATTCAAAGATCGCTACAGTGCGTTTCTGAATACGGCGCGCTCGAAATCCGCGACGTCGGAAAAAGATGTCGAGCAGAATCCCGACTATGCCACGCTCAAGCAGGCTTATCAGAAAGCTTACGAAGGTTCGAAAGATCAGGCGCTCGAAGCACGCAAGAAAGTGGACGACGCCAGCGCGCGACTGCTCGCCGTGCAGAGCGTATTCACCGACCGGCGTGCTTACGTCAATGCACTGAGCTACGAGATCGAGACGAGCGACAGCGCGTCGTCGAAAACCAGCAAGCAAAAAGAATTAGCGGAGTACAAGAGCCAGCAGGCGACGGTAGAGTTTCCGGACGGAAGCAAGAAGTCATACACATTTCCGCAATTAGAAGAGACCTACAACGCGATTCGCGATGAACGCACCAAGCTAAGCCTCGAGCTTGGCGATGTGCTGAAGCCGGTGACTGCGGCGAAAGCGAAGATGGATGAATACGTCACCGATCACATGGTCGACCTGACTCCGGCGCAGATCGATGGTCTGAAAAAGAAGACTTCCGAGTGGGATCCGAAGATCATTCAGATCAACGTGGCCGAGGCGAATATCGTGGACCGCTGCGAGTCCTGTCACATGGGCGCGCGGGAGCCGCTGAAAATTACTACGGCAGCGATGATGGAGAAAGGCGAAAAGAAGCCGGATGAATATGCGCGGGCTTTCGTTAGCCATCCGGAGCCGGAACTGCTGAAGATTCACGATCCGGACAAGTTTGGTTGCTCTACCTGTCACCAAGGAAATGGGCGCGCGACTACGAGCATTGAAAAGGCTCATGGAAATTACGAGCATTGGTTGTGGCCGCTGTATCCCAAAGAGAATGCGGAAGCCGGCTGTCAGAGTTGCCATGCGGCTGACATGAAGCTAGTCAGCGGTGATGTGGAGTGGCACACCATCAATCAGGGAAAAGATTTGTACCGGCAAAAAGGTTGCATGGGTTGTCATCGGTACGAAGGCTATGACAAAGAGCCCGAGGATCTGAACTCCGTCGGCCAGCAAATTAAGCAGATCGAGACGCAGAAAATAGACAACGGCAAGCAGATCACGTACATGATGAAAGAGGCGGATGCGGCCGCCAGCAACGAAGAAGCGAACGCGCTCAACGACAAGGCGGTTGCATTGAGAGTGGCGAACAGCAGGGCTGACGCGCGGCTCCAGCAGCTTGATTTTCAATCGCACAGCCTGATGCAGGACGAGAAAAAAGTTGGACCGAATCTAAAAGATGTCCGGCTCAAGCTGAATAAGAATTGGATTCCGGTGTGGCTGAAGAAACCGACGGATTTTCGTCCGACGACGAAGATGCCGAATTTCCGGCTGACCGATCGTCAGATTCAGGCGATTTCGGCGTATATCTGGCAATCTGGGTTTACCGATTCCCCGCCCAAACACAAGCCCGGCAATGCGGCGCATGGCAAAGACTTGTTTGAGACGCGCGGCTGCCTGGCCTGCCACTCGATCGGTGAAGGTGACCAACTACAAGGTGGGACGTTTGCCGCAAATCTTTCGCGCGTAGGCGAGAAGGCGAATTACGACTATCTCGTCCGTTGGGTGCATAACGCGCGAGAACGCACGCGGCCCTATTGTCCCTACGAGAAGAAAGACATTGGTCCCGAGGATTACGCGAAGAAGGGACTTCCCTACCAGTTCGATCTGGACCACAGCCAGTGTCCGAATGACGGACACGAACTGCAAGTGCAGAATATGACGGTGATGCCCAGCCTGCGGCTGATGCCGGAGGATGCGGAAGACATCGCGACGTACCTGATGACGCAGAAGAAAAAAGAGCCGTCTGAGTACGCCGACGCGGCGTTCATGGATGATCCGGCGCTGAAGCAGGAAGGCGCGAAGTGGATTCGTCACTACGGATGCGCCGGGTGTCACGAAATTTCCGGCATGGAAGAAGAAGGCCGGATCGGAACTGAGTTGACGTACGAAGGCAGCAAGCCGATTGAGCGTCTCGATTTTGCTCTCTTCACCGAAGTGGCGCAACGCGGCGGCAAGGAGGCCGAGCCGATCAAGAATCAGGAAGATCTGGCACGGCTGCCGGATGGTCCGGCAAAAGATCCGTGGTACGACCACAAGGGATTCTTTGAGCACAAGCTGGCCGAGCCAAATATTTACGATCAGGGAAAGATCAAGGGCGAACTCGAAGCCTCGCGTATGCCCAACCTGCACCTGAGCAAAGATCAGGTGATGGATCTCACGACGATGCTTCTGGGCAGCCAGGAGACTTCCCTGCCCGAGAGTTACCAATACAAGCCGGGAGACACGCGCCGCGATATTCAAGAGGGCTGGTGGGTGGTGCAGAAGTACAACTGCGTGGGCTGCCACCAGTTCACGCCGGGACAGAAAACTATTCTGATGGGCATGAAGCGCTATCAGGACGCGCAAGAACAGTTGCCGCCGAAGCTGCTGACTGAGGGAGCGCGCGTCGATCCTGAATGGTTGCGCAAGTTTTTGTCGAATCCGTCACTCAGCGCGACAGACACGAACCGCAACGGTGTGCGATCTTATCTGCAAGTGCGCATGCCGACCTTCTCATTCTCGGATAATGAGTTGCGAAAGTTGGTGCGCTTCTTCCAGGCGATGTCGCAGCAACCGCTGCCTTATATTCCGGAAGAGGTGCCGGTGCTCAGTGCGAAGGAAACCGACATGGCGCGAAGCCTGTTTTCCAGTACGGCCGCGCCTTGCCTGAAGTGCCACCAGACTGGGGATCCGAACCACGACAAGATCGCGACTGCTCCGAATTTTCTGCTGGCCAAGGAACGGTTGAAGCCTGATTGGGTAGAACGCTGGATTACTGATCCACAAGCCATCAGTCCGGGGACAGCGATGCCTTCCGGTTTGTTTAAACAGCAGAACGATCACTGGGTATTTGCCGGACCGACGCCATCGTCGTTTCAGGGATACGACAAAGATCATCGCAAGCTGCTGGTGGACTACATTTTCCAGTTGACGGCGGAAGAACAGCGGAAGGTGGCGGCATCAATGCCGCACTCCAGCGCTGCATTGCGGACCACAAGTCATCGCAAACAGGCTTCGACGGAGACGCATCCAACAGCGAGCGGCGGATCGCGGTAGAATGGCGCTTCGTGCATTAGTGCAGCGTTGATGCGAGCGAACAGCAGATTCCTCCGCTCGCCGTCGCTTTGCTCCGGACTTCGGTCGGAATGACAAAGTTTTAGCGTTCGGAACAGACAAGAGTTTTCGTAAAATGAATTTCCATATCGAGAAAGGTCAGGCGACATTATGAATAAGAAGATTGGCTGCAGAGGAATGATGGTCGGCATGGTGGCGTTGTGCGGATTGCTGCTGCTGGCTGCGTGCAATAAGAAGGAAAACACTGAGCAATCAAGCAATGCACCGGCGGAACAGACAGCTGCGCCCGCAACGGCACCAACGCCCATTGATCCCGCGACTGCGGCGACGGTGAGCGGCACGGTGAAGTTCGACGGGACCGCACCGAAAGCGGCGAAGATCGACATGAGCCAGGACCCGGCTTGCAAGGGCACCAACGAGGCCGAAAATGTTGTGGTTGATGGCGGCGACTTGGCCAACGTGTTCGTGTACGTAAAAGATGGATTGGGCAGCCGGACGTTCGACGTGCCCAAGGATCCGGTCGTGCTCGAACAGCAGGGCTGCAAGTATCATCCGCATGTTCTTGGCGTGATGACGGGCCAGACAGTGGAGATCAAGAACTCCGATCAGACGACCCATAACATCCATCCCACGCCGAAAGACAACCGTGAGTGGAACGAATCGCAGCCGCCATCGACGCCGCCGCTGGATAAGACTTTCGCCCGTGAAGAAATTATGCTGCCAGTCAAGTGCAACCAGCATCCGTGGATGAAGATGTATATCAACGTGGTCAAGAGCCCGTTCTTCGCGGTTACCGATAAGGCGGGGAAATACGAGATCAAAGGCCTGCCGCCGGGCGATTACACGTTGGCGTTCGTTCACGAAAAACTGGGCGAGCAGGATCAGAAGGTAACGGTCGCGCCGAAGGATTCCAAGACCGTCGATGCCAGCTTCAAAGCGGGTATGGGCGAATAGCCGGCACCGAAGTCCTGCAATCTGGATAGAATAGTAATCAGCGGAGTAGGATGCGCGAGCCGCATCCTGCTCCCGAATTTTTGCCGAGGCCATGGCTCTGAAGCGCATTGAAGCAACATACAATCGCGGACACCACATTTTCGCCACGTTTGTGGCCTGCGTTACGTTTTTGCTCATTATTGCCGGCGCACTGGTCACCAGCAATGATGCGGGCCTTTCGATTCCCGACTGGCCGACTTCTTTCGGATCGTTCAGCGTTCCGCCGCTGAACGGCGGCGTGAAGTACGAGTGGAGCCACCGGCTCATCGCCGGATCGATTGTACTGCTTACCATCTCGATTGCCGTTTGGACGTGGTCGATTGAGCGGCGCCGTTGGATGCACTGGCTGGGGGTTGCGGCCCTGGGCACTGTGATTGTGCAGGCCATTCTTGGCGGCTTAACCGTGCTTTTATTTCAGCCGCCGTGGATTTCATCCGCGCATGCGGCGGTGGCGCAAACATTTTTCTGCATTGCGGTTACTATCGCGGTGTTCACCGCGCGGCGCTGGGTGGAAGAGCAGCCTCGAGTGGAGTTCGATTCGCGCAAGCCGAGTCTGTTCACGCTGGCTTTGCTTTCTATTTTTGTTCTTTACGTGCAGCTGATTTTAGGCGCCATGTTCCGCCATCACGGCATGAGTTGGTGGCCGCATGTGGCGAATTCAGTGATTGTCGCGTTCGTTCTGTGCTGGACAGCGGTGCGTGCCCTCGCCGTCTACTCAGAGATCCAAGCAGTGCGAAGACCCGCCATTTTGATGCTTTCTCTGCTGATCGCGCAGCTGTGTTTGGGATTTGCCGCTTTCGTGACCCGTGTTGCCTGGGGCAGGAACGCCGCGCAGCCTGAGTTGCCTATGGTTGTGTCGACGGTTGCCCATGTCGCGGTGGGAGCTTTACTACTGGCGACCACAGTGATTCTGGCGATACAGGTTTGGAGGCATGTTCCGGTTGCCTTTGCGGAGCGAGTGCCGCAGGCTGAAGGCACCGCTTCGGCCGCATAAATTGACTGTGAAAATCGCTCTTTCTTTACCGTGACGATAGTTTCAAGTGCCTTTTCTTCCTAACTGCTTTAGACGTGAGGTTTTGGCAGGATCGTCGTAGACTGTTAGTAACTTAGTCCCAGGAATCATCTTGTCTTCTAGAGTCTCCGCAATCGCTGATCCCGGCCCGGAACTGCTGCCTGTTTCCGGAGAGGCCGTCATTTCCATTCAGAATCTGGTGCATCGCTATGAAAACCGCACGGCGCTGAACGGAATTTCTTTCGACGTGCATGCGGCGGAGTTGTTCGGTCTGCTGGGTCCAAACGGCAGCGGCAAGACTACCTTATTCCGGATTCTTTCGACCTTGATGCTCCCGACAGCCGGGCGCGCGCTGGTGATGGGATACGATGCGGCGCGCGATGCCAACAGTCTGCGGCGGCAGATTGGAGTGGTGTTTCAGGCGCAAAGCGTGGATCCGAAGTTGACCGCGTATGAAAATCTGTGGCACCAGGGACATCTTTATGGGCTGCGCGGCGCGACGCTAAAGAAACGCGTCGAGGAAATATTGGAGCGCGTGGGTTTAGCGGATCGCGCGAGGGAATTGGTGCAGACTTTTTCCGGCGGAATGCAGCGGAGAATCGAACTGGGCAAGGGACTGCTGCACCATCCCGCGGTGCTGTTGCTGGATGAGCCGACGACGGGTCTCGACCCTGGGGCGCGACGCGATCTTTGGCAGTATCTGAAGACGCTGCGCGATGAAGAACAGGTTTCCGTGCTTGTAACCACGCATTTGATGGAGGAGGCCGAGCGCTGCGACCGGCTGGCAATATTGAATGAAGGTAACGTGGTGGCGCTGGGCACGCCGGAAGAATTGAAAAATGAAATTGGCGGCGACATTGTACTGCTGGACGCAGCGCATGATGCGGAGAACCTGGCGCGGCTGATTCGCGCGCGCTTCTCGCTCGATGCCGCGGTGCTGGAAAAGCAAGTGCGCGTCGAGATCGAGGGCGGACACAGATTTGTGACCGATGTGGTGGAAGCGTTTCCCGGTGAGATTCAGGCGATTTCAGTCAGTAAGCCCGCGCTCGAAGACGTATTTATACGGCGAACGGGGCACAAGTTTTGGAGTGAACGCGAGGAAGGGCAATCTGAATCTGGTGATAAGCGTAAACGGTTAAATAGGAGGTAGCGTTGCGAGCAATGATGCTGGTACTTTCTTTGGTGTTGGGAGTTGTTCCTCTGCTGGGAGTGGCGTGGATCTTCGCGAGTGGGATGATTACTCTCTGGCCGCCGTCGGCGACCGTGGACGGATTGTTCATGACTTTGATCCTGCTTTCGCTTTCAGCATGCTTTTTGCTGAACGCTTATTGGGAAATGCGCGACCGCGGCCTGCTGCACCTGGGCAAGAAACAGGAAGTCGCGCCAGCCAAGACGGCGTCGCCGAAAGCGAGTTAAATTTGGCCACACAAGCCTTATCGCCGCGACAGGCTTTTACGCCGGTGTCGACGGGTGTGATGCTTCCGGCATTTACCCTGTGGTGGCGCGAAATTGTGCGCTTCTATCGTCAGAAGGCGCGCGTAGTAGGCGTTCTGGCGTCGCCGCTGGTTTTCTGGGTCGTGATCGGATCGGGCTTTGGTACATCGTTTCGCGGAGGCGGCGCGGGTCAGCAGCATTATCTGGATTATTTTTATCCTGGCGCGCTGATCATGATCGTGCTGTTTACTTCCATCTTCACGATGATGTCAGTGATTGATGATCGCAAGGAAGGCTTTTTGCTTTCGGTCCTTGTTGCGCCTGTGCCGCGGTCTGCGATTGTGTTGGGCAAGGTGCTGGGCGGCACTACGCTGGCGACAATACAAGGAATGATTTTTCTGATTTTTGCTCCTTTCGCCGGGATACATTTGGAGCTTTTGCAAGTCTTACTGGTCACAGTCGTAGTGTTTCTGGTTTCGTTTGCGCTGACGGCTCTGGGTTTTGCGATTGCGTGGCCGATGGATTCGCCACAGGCGTTTCATGGCATCGTCAATCTTTTTCTGATTCCTTTGTGGTTGCTGTCGGGCGCGCTATTTCCCATCGGAGGCGCTTCGGGATGGATGCGCTGGCTGATGCGGCTGAATCCACTGACCTACGGAGTGGAGGCGTTGCGCGGATTATTGTATCCGGCAGCGGAATTAGCCTTTCCGCTTCAATCATCCGTTGCGACGCTGCTGCTATTTTCTCTGGTCATGTTTGGACTAGCGTTTCTCATGGTGAACCGCCGCTCGACGAGGCCCGCCGCGTGATATCCGAGCAGTACGCGTTCTTCCCTGCCCTCAACGCGACTCTGAATGGAACCAGTGGCGTGCTGCTTCTGACTGGCCGCTGGCTGATTTCTCGCGGCAAGATCGCAGCCCACCGGGCGTGCATGATCGCGGCGATGGCCGCCTCGGCGGTGTTTTTGTGCTGCTATTTATTTTTTCACTTCGAAGTGGGGAACGTTCGCTTTCTCGGTGAGGGATGGGCCCGGCCAGTTTATTTCACGATTTTAATTACACACGTCACGCTGGCGATCGTGATTGTACCCATGTCCATCATCACTCTGAGCCGCGGATTGAAGGCGCGCTACGCCAAGCACCGGGCGATTGCCCGCTGGACCTGGCCGTTGTGGATGTATGTTTCGGTCACGGGCGTGATTGTTTACTTTATGCTGTATCAGTGGTTTCCACACAGTTAGAATCCACAACGGAGGCACCCTTCGACTACGCTCAGGGCAGGCTCCGACACGGAAAAATCAAATTGTGATTGTTGAGTTTTGATTGTTGGTTGGTTCTCTCAGCGTGGTTTGCGACCACTGCGTTGAAGGGTTTTGACTTATGCCTGTGGTTAAACTGAAAATCGATGTCTCCGGTACCGTGGGCGATGAGGCCTGGCGCGAGATCAAGCAGTTCGATCAGATTCAGAGTGCCGACTTCGGCCCGCAGTTTGGCAGCGGAGGACGCTGCAATCATGCGCCGGATGCTCCGCACGCGAAGGGCGAATGGATCGGGGCTGAGATTCGTGTGCTGACGCCGCTGCTGGCGCAATACGCGATTTCGCACTACCTGGAGCAGGATCGCGTGCTGGATGCGGATGCAGAATGAATAGGGCTTGATATATTGCTCACCTTGATGTCTCACGATGTGCCAACTCTCGGCGACTTGGCTGTGGAACTGCTTCCACGGCAGGAATCTTCTCGTGAGACGAGACGCTATCTGCTGGCCGCATTGCTTTCCGCGTTTGTTCCCGGACTGGGTCAACTTTTCATTGGGCAGCGACGTAAGGCCGTCATTTTGTTTGTTTTGCTCACTGTTCTGCTTATCGGCTTCTGGCCGTTGCGCCTTCTGCGCTTCTACTGGGGCTTTGATGCGCTCTACTTTGCTTGGATTTGCCTTTACACTTACGCGTCGTGCAGCGCATCCTTAGCGATCCATTTGCCTCAACCAAAAAGGCTTTCGAAATGGTGGCTGGCAGCGACGTTTCCGTTAGCGCTTCTGAGCCTTAGCCTTCTTGGGGCATTAGTCACTCGGGCCTCGGGATTCCGGAGTTTCACTATTCCCTCCACGTCGATGGAGACGACCCTGCGACCGGGGGACCGGTTCGTAGTCGACCTTGGCTCTCGTCTGCCGGAGCATCGCAAAATCATAGTTTTCATCCGCAACAACACCTTCTTCGTTAAGCGTGTGATCGCCGTGAGCGGAGACTCGATACAGGGGCGTAATGCGGTCATATCGCTAAATGGTAGTAGACAGGATGAGCCCTACGTGGAACACACAGGAAAGGAACCACCGGACTGGTTGATCAATTTTGGGCCGATTGTCGTTCCCAACGGTAAATGCTTTGTTATGGGCGATAACCGTGACGTCAGTTTAGATAGCCGCTCTCCGGTATTCGGACTGGTTGATGACGCCTCAATTATTGGGACGCCGTTATACCTGTTTGGGTCGAATCGCCTCGGTAGGAGCATCCGTTGACCACTAACGTAGAGAATGCGGGCCAGTTCGCGGACACGCCAAAGCGGCGCATGTCGCGCACGCAGAAGATTCTTTTCTTCGCCACCGGGTGGCTGATCGTGCTGATGCCGTTTTTGTTTTGGTGGAATACGTGGTTTGGTCGAAAGCTTTCGGATCAGCAACTGAACGAATACCTGCACGACACGAAGAAGGCGCGGCATATTCAGCAGGCGCTGGTGCAAATTGGAGAGCGCATCAACGGGCACGACGGGGCAGTCACAAAATGGTATCCCGCGTTGGTGGGCCTAGCCGCGAATCCGGTCGAAGAGATTCGTAATACCGATGCGTGGGTCATGGGGCAGGACACGTCGCGGGCGGACTTCCGTGAAGCGCTGTTGAAGATGCTGAATGATTCTTCTCTCACGGTACGGGGAAATGCCGCATTGTCGCTTGTACGCTTTGGAGACGCCACCGGACGTCCGCAAATTGTGGCGCTGCTGGAACCGGCGCACATTGCCGCTCCTGACGCAGGCCGCATCGTCGATGCGGATCGACCGGGCACGGCGATTCGCCAAAGCGGGCTCATTGCGAAGCTTGCCGTAGCGAATGCTTCGCCTTCACAAAGCGCCATTGAGATTCGTTCGCCGATTGCCGGGAGGATTCGATCCGTGGCCGGAACCGGCGCGAATGTCGCAACTGGCGCGGAGATTGCCGTGATTGATCCCGCGACTGAGCAAGTGTGGGAAGCGTTGCGCGCGCTTTACCTGGTCGGCCAAGCCGACGATGTTGCAGCGATTCGTCCTTACGAGCGCGATCTGCCGGATATTTCGAATGATGTGCGGCAGCAGGCCATGGAGACGGAGAAAGCCATACGAGACCGGAACGGCCGTTAGCGCTACATCTGCACTGCGCCGGTCTCTATCGAACGGTCTCCAGCGCGCATCTGGCCAGCGGAACTGCAGCGTCCCTTCTTTGCCATAGCTCGTCTCCGTTCGCGAAAATGGAAGTTCGCTGGTAGTTCTGGCAAAGATAATCGCGAAAGGGTGCAAGGTGGTTCGAAGGCAGACCGCTCGCCAGCGGATACTTTTCTTCCGAGGGCAGAATCATCAGGGGCACCTGATGAGCCTCCAGACCCTGCACCAAGGCTGCCACCTGCTCCGGACGCGTATATTCGGAGGCATCCAAGCCATCGACGGGACCAGGGTTCCGTAAATGAAAAGGCAGATACATCGGCATACCGAAGAAAAATTGACCCGGCCGGGTGTGTTCGAGAGCCCAACTGTACTCTTGGTACTGCATTTTGTCCTCAAATGCGGTTCGGCCTCCGGGAAGATCAAGAGAAGCGTGCCAGCGCAACTGGGTTCGAACCGGTGTAATGAGCGCCATCATAAGAGCTGCAATGATTAATCCTGCCCTTATCAGCCGCGTGACTCTACCCGGATGCCGTAGCATCCATGCCAGTAAAACCATGGCCGGAGACCCGACTGAACCGAGTCTCTTCAGCGAGGGCGACTGCGCGATCGCAAGAAACATGAAAAAGCCTGTCAACGCGATCAAGACCAGTTCTGGCCAAGGCTCAGTCTTATCCTTCCAACGGCGGCGCGTTGACATCAGAAATACGATGCACGTGAACGGAACGGAGGCATAGACAAAGGGATAGGCAATCCACCTGCTTAGACCAGTGCGCCAGCCAAAATCATAGGCGAGGATGCGCCAATTGTTGATTGCCGGAGTAGGATAGTAGCGTAGCGGAAAAATGACAATGCAGTACCACCACTGCCGTAGACCCACCGCCCAAACGAAATACGCATTGACAACTGCGAATATACCCGCAGCCGCTCCACTCAGCAGGAGACAATGGCGCACCCAGTCGCGCGAGGGATCACTGCCGCGATTTGCCTTCCAAATCAGATAGACAACAAAGGCAGCTAAAATCGCGGCTCCCTTCGTCTGGGTAAAACAAGCAGTGACGCCGCAAAGCGCGCCGGCAGCCGCGACCCGGGGGAATGTGTCGCCTCCGAGCAAGACGAGCAGCGCCAACAGCGCTGTCACCGTGCTGAACCAATGGTGCGTTCCGTCCAAAGATTCCGGCAGCAAAAAGCCGACCAGAAACAGTCCCGGCAATGCGGCCGAGATGCCTTGCATGACACGCATCGAAATCAGCGTTATCAGCAGCGCTACTATTGCGGCCAAAGTGGCCATCACAATGTTTGGGATCCACGTGTGGAGACCGAACTCACGCAATAGCAATGCGTAGGTTAGGTCCGTTCCAGGCGGAACGACCTGGAGATAGTCGCGATAGGGCAATTGGCCGGCGAGAATTCTGGTTGCGGCATTCGCGAAACCAATCGCGTCTCCGCCGGGTAAGAGAGGAACGGATGGAAAGATGAATGACCGGAAATAGCAAACTGCAAATGTGAAAATGGAGATTGAGGCAAGAAGGGTTAGGGAGTGGGCAGGACTTCGAGCAGTATTCTCAGATTGCGTATGTTGGTTGCTGCCGCTGGAATCGATCTGCGCTCCGGGCGTACTTGAAAGTGACAAGCAGAATGGTTCGCTTTTGGCAGTAGGTTTTCTAAATCGCCATCGCCCCAACTTCTTTTTCCACTTCAACTATATCGACCATCACGATCGCGTCCCAGGGGCAGCCGTCGAGGAATGCGCCGTCGGGGCCTTTGCTGAGGCACTTCTTGCAGCCGATACACAGGATGGGATCGACTGCGATGCGGCCAAAAGGCGTGGCGTCTTCGTCCGGCACCCAGAACATGCAGTCTTCAACCGGGCAGTATTCCACGCAGGCAGGCGATCCGGCACAGCCGGTGCAGCACTCGGTGATGACGGCGAGTTCTTTAGGCTTTTTCTTGCGCGCGGTGGCAATTCCCTTGGATCTGGGTTCGAACTTCTGTTCGTCAGGGACCATGCCAACTGCTTTGGTGGCGCCGGGTGCGACAGGCATGGCGCGATTATAACCCGGTTGCGAGCGGCACGAAAGACCTATCTGCCACGGATTTGCGCGGATTCACACGGATCAAGCTGACAAGTATTCGCTTATTTCGGCCCGGAATGGAATCTCCCTTAGAAACATTGCATTCTCACCGATCTTCCGCAGGCTTCGTTCTGTTATAGTGCCTGCGAAGGAGCACTCCCATGGCAGGAAAGAGTCTGAACCGGGTTCAACTGATTGGAAATCTGGGAAAGGATCCAGAAATTAAGTACACGCCCAGCGGCACGCCTGTGGCCAAGCTGACGATCGCCACGAACGAACGATTCAAGGACAAGGCTGGCGAGTGGCAGGACCGCACCGAGTGGCACAACGTCGTGTTGTGGCAGCGCCTCGCTGAAATCGCGGGCGAGTATCTCAAAAAGGGCGGCAAGGTTTACATCGAAGGACGGCTGCAAACCCGCTCCTGGGATGACAAGACATCCGGTCAGAAAAAGTACATGACCGAAGTTGTGGCCAGCGACCTGATTCTGCTCGGGGGACGCGGCGAAGGCGGAGGCAGCGGCGAGTTCAGCGGCAGCTCGCGCGGCGCTTCGGCTTCCGCGGGTGGCAGCAATGGCTTCGACCAGCGCATGCCGGAGCACGAGCCTGCCGGCGCGGGTTCTGGGCCGATTACGGACGAGGATATTCCGTTCTAGGGCGCGGAACGTTCCTTTACGCGACGCACATGCGTAAAAAATCACTTCCATGACCTTCATAAACTGTCATAAAATGAAGGGATGGCCATGACATCTTTGAATATTTCTTTGCCTGAAGCGTTGAAAAAATACGTAGAAGGCCAGATTTCCTCAGGAGACTGGAGTACCCCGAGCGAATATATACGCGAACTAATCCGCCAAGATAAAGAGCGGCGTCTTCACAGCCTCGAGCAGGATCTGATTGCGGCGACAAAAGGTCCAAAGATCGAACTTACGATGGCTGAGATACGGCGCAAGGGCCTTGTCGCAGCTTTGCGAGAGCGGACTCAACGCGGGTGAAGACGCTCACGCTGAGCTTAAGCGATGCGGCTGCCAGCGATATTCTTGATCAGATGGACTGGTACGAGCAACAGGCAGATATCCGTTTAGGATCTCGTTGGGAGCGGTCTGTCTATCTATTTCTGTTTCGACTCGTCCGGTATTCCCACTTGGGACCGTTATGCAGTTTCAAGTCAGTCGAGTTGGCGGGATTCGGCGAGTACCTGTGACGGGGTTTCCGAAGTATTTGATCTTCTATAGGGTTGAAAATGACCGCCTGGTGATTCTTCGGATTGCCTACGGAGCACGCGATCTGGAGAGTCTTTTTTAAGGTTTTATAGCTCTGAGATCCAGTCAAGTTTGCCGACGTTACACACGGATGAGGACACTCCGTTCTAGCTTCCTAACCGAGCCAAGGAGAAGACCGCGGCGGACAGCGCCACTAACGGCTGAGCAGGCGATAAATTTTCTTTTCATTTGTCCCTGGCCTGTTTAAGATAGCGCGTCCGCTGCGGAGACTCTCTTCTGGAATCTGAACCTTCCATACCATTTGAACCACCAGCCGCCTCGCCGCCAAGCTCCGTTTCGCTGGAACAATCGGTTCTTCTGTCTGCAACATCACCCGAGCCTTCTTCAACGCCTGCCCCAGTTTCTTATCCCGACCGCAGCACGGGGTTGATAATTTTCGGCATTATTGAAATTGCCTTAGGCGGTCTGTGCGCATTGATGATTCCTTTCATGCTGCTGGGCGCCGTTTTCTCTCGCAAAGCTATGGGAGGTCCGATGCCCGCGGGAACTTATGTCGCAGGCATATGCAGCTATTCGTTTACATCTGCAATTCTGGTTGCGTTAGGCATAGGTTCGATACAGGCGCGGCGTTGGGCACGAGCGCTCAACCTGATCGCAGCTATGGTCGGCCTGATTATGGGATCGATCATGACGGTCTTCCTGGCGATAGTAATGCCGTCTGGATTCATGGCGGGGATGCATCAGGCCGCTGCAAATACGCCGAATGCACCGCCACTTTCCACTGCCGCCACGGCAATCATTCTCACCTTCATCATTATTTTCTTTTCTTTCTTTTTTGTGGTAGTTCCGCTGGCATTTCTATTGTTCTTCAGCCACAAAACTGTGGAGGAGACCTGCAAACGGCGCGATCCGGTCGAACGCTGGACCGACCGCTGTCCATTGCCCGTTCTGGCCGTTAGCCTGCTTTTAGGCTTTGGAGCGGCATACTGCCTGCTCACTGCCGTCACCACTCCGATTGTGACTCTCTTTGGGAAATATGTAACCGGATGGCCCGCCGCGGCGCTTCTGGTTGCGATTGCGGTGCTGGAAGGCTTTCTCGCGTTTGCCCTCTATCGCCTGAGTTTGGCGGGGTGGTGGATTACCCTTGCCACCATGGCTTTACGCTTGATTTCCGAAACCATCACCTACGGTCACGCAGACCTTCTGAAAGCGTATTCGAAAATGGGCTGGTCGCAAACTCGGCTGGATTATATGAACGCAAATCCAACGTTCCACAGAGGAGGTTTCCTTTGGTTCGGAGTGGCGATCAGCTTCATTTTTATGATGTATTTGCTTTGGACTAAAAGATATTTTCGTGACGCCGCCACATCCGGACAAGCTAATGCCCCGCCCCCACCGCACCCTTCTTTCCCACCGTCTTCTTGAGAGCAAATACAATCGGCACGCAGGCAAAACACATCAGCGCCATGTAGCGAAAATCATCCACGTACGACCATAAACGAGCCTGGCCCGTAAGCGCTCCCCCGACCAGCGCGTACGACTGCTGCGTGGCAGAGGCAGGCGAAGCTCCCTGCGCGACTAGGTAGTGTTGCATGCCCTGTATCGCTCCCCGAACCTCGACGCGGGCCGGATTCAGGGACGCAGACAACTCGTTGCGATGGATTTGTTCGTGCCGGGCGACGATCGTATTCACCACCGAAATTCCTATGCTGCCGCCGATGTTGCGCAGAAGATTATAGAGGCCGCTGGCATTGCCGATTTCCTCGTTCTTCAGGAATGCCATGGCGGTCGTGGAGAGCGGGACAAAGACGCATCCTGAGCCGAAACCGCTGATCAGAATGGCCCACAGAAACGTCCATTGCCCGATGGAAAGATTGACCTCGCCAAACCACAGGCTGGCCACTGCGAACAGGCTGAAGCCGAAGGCGATGAGCCAGCGGTTGTCGATTTTTGCGGTCAGGTAGCCAATAATCGGCATGGCAAGGATTGCGCCGATGCCGCGCGGGCTGACGGCCCATCCTGCCGCCAGCGCTGTGTAGCCCATCAGTTCCTGATAGAAGAGCGGCAATAGCGTCACCAGTCCATAGATGGAGGCTCCGAATAAGCCGATGAGCAAACATCCCAGCGTGAAGTTGCGATGGTGGTGAAAGATGCGCAGGTTGACCAGCGGTTTCTCGGCCCGATACTCGCGGATGAGAAACGCTACAAAGCTGCCGATCAGAATGACCGCGGCATAGCGAATCCAGGCCGCACCGAACCAGTCATCTTCCTGACCTTTGTCGAGAATGATCTGCAACGCTCCGAGCCACACTGCGAGCAGTCCCAGGCCAATGCCATCCAGCTTGCCCGGATGCGCGTCTTTGATATACGGAGGATCTTCGACGTAGCGAGAGATCATAAAGATCGCAAAAATGCCGACGGGAATGTTGATGTAAAACGCCCAGCGCCAGGAGTATGTGTCGGTGAGCCAGCCTCCAAGCGTCGGCCCCAGCACTGGCGCGACCACCACGCCCAAGGCGAATACGGCCATGGCCAGACCTCGTTTTTGCGGAGGAAAGCTCTCCAGCAGAATCGATTGCGATAATGGCTGCAACGCGCCGCCTCCGGCGCCTTGCACGGCGCGGGCAATCAGAATCCAGGCCAAGCTGGTGGCCGATCCGCAGGCGAATGAAGAAACCGTGAAGATAACGATGCAGGTAATGAGGAATCTTTTTCGCCCGAAGCGCAGTGAAAACCAACTGCTGGCCGGCAAGATAATGGCATTGGCGACCAGATAACTCGTCAGGACCCAGGTGGCTTCATCGTTGGTCGCAGAGAGGCTGCCCGCGATATAAGGCAGTGCGACCGCGGCAATGGAAGTATCCAGCACTTCCATGAACGTCGCCAGCATCACCGCGATCGCGATCAGCCACGGATTCTTGACGGCCGGAGCGTTGCCGCCCTGCGCCGGTGGAGGACTCATCTTTCGGCCCCAAACTCCAACTTCAGAATGAAGTGTAGAGATGCAACAGCAGGCTCCAGGGTTTCAGAGAACCTTCCTGCGATAATCTCAGGAACGGCTGCCTCAGGCATTCGGCTATTATGGCTGTCGGAGAGACTTCCATGACTGAACAGTTAGCGGATAAGAAATGTGTTCCCTGCCGCGGCGGTGTGCCGCCTATCACGGGGCGAGAACTGCAAGACCTGCTCAAAGCCGTTCCGCAGTGGAACGTGATCACCGAGCATCATCTGACGCGTGAGTTTAAGTTTCCCGATTTCAAACAGGCCCTGGATTTCGTAAACAAGGTTGGAGAACTGGCCGAAGAACAGGGACATCATCCCGATATCTTTCTTGCGTGGGGCAAAGCTGAAATCACGATGTGGACGCACAAGATCGACGGCCTGACCGAGAGCGATTTTATTATGGCCGCCAAGATCGACCGCCTGCAGAAAAGCTAGAGAAGTTTTGGAACCGTCTTCGAACCGCTCGCGCCCGATATAAGCGTTCGAAGCAGTCCTCATATCCGCTCACCTCTTCGAATTGACCAAGCCCAAAGCGTCGCAGGCATCAGCATAATCATTCCTGTGAAGGTGGCCACGGTCCGGGCAGTCACTCCCCAATCGAGGAAACGCCCGCAGAGCCAGGCGCCAATCGCGATGCTAAGCATGCACAAACCTAAGTCGGCGGAAAACACGCGGCCACGGAAACGATCGTCAGTGTGCAATTGCAATAGAGTGGTAGAGAAGACCCAAACCGTTCCTCCTCCCGCATGGGCCAGCATGGCACAGGCGCTGGCGATCCAAACATTCGGACTGAAGCCCAGAACCCCATAGCCGACCGCGATGAGCAGGTAGCCCAGTAAAATTCCCAGACGAAGGCGGGAATCGCTGCGCCCCGCCCAACGCGCCGTAAGGAACGGGCCGAGCAGCGCACCCAGCCCGCGTCCTCCAAGAAGAATACTCATGCCCAACATCGCTCCCCGCGCCGGATCGATGTGATGCCAATGCGGCGCAAACTCGCGCTCTCCCATCACGGTGAAAATCACCCAGCTTGGCCCGATCATCAGTTCGCCCGCCTTCGCAAACACGGTGGGCAAAAGTGAGCGATGACTGCGAATGTAGCGAATCCCCTCAACCACCGGTGAGTAATCAAACAGCTCGCGGAACCGAAGCGGAGACGCGGACTCGGCATGCGGTTCGGAAAAATGCATCCTTCCAATAAGCATTGCTGAAGCCAAGAAGGACAGCGCATTGAGCACAAAAACCACGTCGCGGCCGAAAAAGGCAGCGATGACTCCGCCCACCGAAGCACCGACCAGCAAATTCACCGACCAGGTAGCCGAAGAGAGTGTATTGGCAATAAGAATTTCCCCGCTGGAGGCAATATTAGGAAGCACCGAACTGCGCGCTGGCTCAAAGAAAGCCGCCATGATCGTTTCGGCCAACAGCAAGGGATAGACGAGCCACACTGTCGATTGCGAACGCACCAGCAGCATAGACAGCACGATCGCAAAGCGGATCAGATCGGCTGTGATCATGACCAGTTTGCGCCGCACGCGATCATTGACGACTCCGGCTATTGGGCCGACAAATGTTTGTGGCAGAACTTGAAGAACCAATGCCAGCGCAACCGAGCTGGCCTGCCCCGTCAACTGCAATAGG
This sequence comes from Candidatus Sulfotelmatobacter sp., assembly GCA_036513255.1. Taxonomy (GTDB): domain Bacteria; phylum Acidobacteriota; class Terriglobia; order Terriglobales; family Acidobacteriaceae; genus Sulfotelmatobacter. Next base: position 27,447 of record DATBZH010000047.1, read on the forward strand.
AGTGTGTAAATCGATAGTGTGTAAAACCAGTCGCCGATTTCGCTAACGATCTGTGCCATCCATAGGTGGCAGAAGTTGCGATTGCCGCGAACCAGCCGCGCGTAAGACGCGAGCGAGACAGAGGGAAGCGCGAGTTCCGGCTGCAATTCCATAGCAGGCGACGTGAAGTGAATGGCTAGAGTAATCGTTGCAGGCATGGCGCGGCAAAGATGCAAGCGCGGCAAGAAGTGAATAAGGCAAAGACTGGTTGACTCGATTTGCAGGCAAAGCCTAAGATGCTGGCGCTAAGATAACAATGAAGATTGCAAGTCAGTCGAGGAGATCCCGGCGATGAAACTATGGTTGCGTTTGTTCCCATTCTTGTTTCTAACGGCAGTCGCCTTCGCCCAGAGCGACAGGATTGTTCCTAACGAGAACCTGGCCGTCGAAGGCGTGCCAGCGATTCCGGCGTCGTTGGCCGAGAGTGTGGAACGCTACAGCAACTTTCGCGGGGCCAGCATAGCCAGTTGGCACCCGGATCGCCGTGAAATGCTGATCTCCACCCGCTTTGCCGATGTGGCCGAGATTCATCTGGTCAAGATGCCCGGCGGGGCGCGCAGCCAGTTGACGTTCTATCCCGACCCGGTAGGTGCAGCCCGCTTCAATCCGGTGAAGGGCGACTACTTCGTGTTCATGAAAGATGTTGGCGGAGGCGAGTTTTACCAGCTTTACCGCTACGACGTGGGAAGCGGAGACATCACGCTGTTGACGGATGGAAAATCGCGCAACATCGGCACCGTGTGGGCGCACAACGGCGACAAAATCGCCTACGGATCAACCCGCCGCGATGGCTATGACATGGACATCTGGTCGATAGACCCGGCCGATCCGAAGACCGATCACATGCTGGCCAAGCTGGAAGGCGGCGGATGGGAACCTCTGGACTGGTCCCGTGACGGACAAAACCTTCTGGTGGTGAACGAAGTTTCGGCAGAGGAAAGTTATCTCTGGCTCATGGATGGCAAATCCGGAGAAAAAACGCTGCTCACGCCCAAAGGCAGCGCGAACGTAAGCTACCAGGGCGGGCGTTTCAGCAACGATGGCAAGGGAATTTACGTTACCACCGACAAGGATTCCGAGTTTCACCGCCTGGCTTATATCGATTTAGCCTCGAAGCAACATACCTACCTGAGCAGCAACATTCCCTGGGACGTGGACGAATTCGATCTTTCCGACAACGGAAAGATGATGGCCTTCATCACCAATGAAGACGGCTTTGGAATGTTGCACCTGCTTGACACCGCAACCCGTAAAGAGAAAGCAATCCCAAATCTTCCCAAGGGAATTGTCTCTCACGTGACGTGGCACAAAAACAATCGGGATCTGGGGTTCGAGTTGGCCTCCGCGCGGTCCGGTGCGGACGTATATTCGCTCGACGTACAGACAGGAAAAGTCGAGCGCTGGACCTTCAGCGAGACCGGAGGATTGAATACGGCCACCTTGCCGGAACCGGAGCTGATCCATTGGAAAAGCTGGGATGGGCGCATGATCAGCGGGTTTCTGTACCGGCCTTCGGCAAAGTTCAACGGGAAGCGGCCGGTCATCGTCAACATTCATGGCGGACCGGAAGGGCAGTTCCGCCCGAGCTTTGCCGGCCGCTGGAATTTCTATTTCAACGAGCTAGGTATCGCGATGATCGCGCCTAACGTGCGGGGCTCGACCGGATACGGCAAGACTTTCTTGTCACTCGATAACGGATTTCTGCGCGAAGGCTCATATAAAGACATCAACTCATTGTTTGATTGGATTCAGCAGCAGCCGGATCTGGACTCAGGCCGTGTGATGGTCACTGGCGGCAGCTATGGCGGCTTCATGACTTTGGCCGTCGCCACGAATTACAACGACCGCATTTGCTGCTCGGTGGATATTGTTGGGCCGTCGAACCTGGTCACGTTTCTCGAACACACCTCGGGATACCGCCAGGATCTGCGGCGCGTCGAATACGGTGATGAGCGCGACCCCAAGATGCACGAGTTTCTGGAACGGATTGCGCCAGCCAACAAAGTTAAGAACATCACCAAACCGTTGTTCGTGATTGCGGGGAAGAACGATCCCCGTGTGCCTGCCAGCGAATCGCAGCAGATGGTTTCGATTGTGCGGGAGAACGGAACGCCGGTGTGGTGGTTGCTGGGAAAGGATGAAGGTCACGGCTTCCGCAAGAAGAAAAATGTCGACTACCAGTTTTACGCGACCGTGGAGTTTGTGAAGGAGTACCTGCTGAAGTAGTCCTAAGACCGCTAGGAACTCGGCAACAGCTTGCGCTTCAAATCTTCGGCAATCTGTTTGCCGTGGAAGCGCCCGTTTTCAATGAAGATTTCGTTGGTGCGCGATCCGGCGACAATCACACCGGCCACATAGATTCCCGGGACGTTGCTCTCCAGCGTAACCGGGTCGCACACCGGGCGGCATTGCTCGGATGAGAGTTCCAGGCCCATGCTGCGCAAGAAATCGTAGTCGGGATGGTAGCCGACAAGAGCGAGAACAAAGTCGTTCTTCAGGCGGATGGGACCGCGCGGCGTTTGCATCACGACGTGATCGATTCCAATTTCCTGCACCGTGCTGTTGAAGTAAGCTTCGATCTCTCCATTCTTGATGCGGTTTTCAATATCTGGTCTGATCCAGTATTTAACGTGGTGGTGCAGTTGCGCGCCACGATAAACCAGAGTGACGCGAGCGCCATGCCGCCACAAATCGAGCGCGGCGATGGCCGCCGAATTCTTCCCGCCGATCACCACCACGTCGCAGTCGTAATAAGGGTGCGACTCGCCATAGTAATGCGAAACCTTGGGCAGCTCTTCTCCGGGGACGCAGAGCTGGTTGGCGAGATCGTAATATCCGGTCGAGACGATCACCTTGCGCGTGTGGTAATCACACGGACGTCCGGCGCGGTCGGTCGCCGTTATCTGAAATTTGTTGTCCTCTCCCATCACCGTCTTGACCCACTCATACTGGTGGATATCGAGGCGGTAGTGCTCGGAAACTTTGCGATAGTATTCGAGCGCTTCTTCGCGCGTAGGCTTCTGCAATGCCGTTGTAAAAGGAATGTCGCCGATCTCAAGCAACTCCGGCGTGGTGAAAAACGTCATGCCCGGCGGATAGTGAAACAGCGAATTCACCAGGCATCCCTTGTCGACGACAATTACTTTAAGGCCGACCTTTTGCGCTTCGATCGCGCATGCCAGTCCGGTCGGCCCAGCGCCGATCACCAGCACGTCGGTGCGCGTTTCCGGACGCGGCTGCAATTTGGCCTGCGGCTCAACCGCAAGCTCTTCCATGGTGAGGACGTCGGGCATAATTCTCCGGGCTTGTACAGAACGGGAGCCGGAGACCGATGATTCTAGCATGCGGCGGCAGAGCGTCTCTTTACGGTTATCTTGTGCGGTTGCGACAGCCATGCCCTACTCTTTGTTGACACGCTGTTTCTCGACGTGTTATTTCTTGCGGCGCTCTCTAATGTGATCGCCGTATCGAAAGGTCCAAGATGTCTCACTGGAAGCTTGCAAGTTCTGACCGCGCTTTCGCGCTGGATGTCGAGGCGTCAGACAACAGCCCCATGAACGGGACTCTTACCTATCAAGGAAAAAGTTACTCAGTTACAGGGACCTGGGCCGCTTCGGGTTCGCTGCCTCAGAGAAGCGCTTCTGCCTTTGCTCTTTCAGGGTTCACTGGAAAACTCACCGAAGGCGTGCCGAATTTTATTGCCGCCACCGGAATCATGACCGGTCCCGGCGGTAGCCCGACGAAGATCGATATCCAGGTCGATTCTTCGTCCTCCGCCGATGGGACTATCCAACGGTATACGGGAGTGCTGTATCCGGCTTGATCGAGCCGAAGGCCAAAGCCGTCGGAAATTCCGCCACAATCGAGGAAAACTCAAGATGGGAATATGGAGACTTGCAAGCCCGGACCACGTCCTGACGCTGGATCTCACCGTGTCAGGCCCTAAAAACGAACTCCTGAACGGCACTCTTGTCTATCAAGGAAGAAGTTATACCGTTGCGGGGGGCTGGGCGGCTTCGGGCTCGATTCCTGGGAGAAATGCTTCTGCGTTTCACCTCTCGGGGTATCCGGCGGATGCAGGAAAACTCGCGAAGGGGGTTCCAAATTATATTGCCGCCACTGGAATCATGAAGGGTCCCGGCGACAATCCCTCGTCCATCGACATTCGCGTAGGCGCGTCCTCCTCGTTAGAGGGCACGCTCATCCACTACAGCGGAACCTTGCTTCCCTGGGACGGCTCGGACGGCCTCGACACATTTGATCATGTCGTAGTCGTAATGTTGGAGAATCGGTCGTTCGATAACATCCTCGGATATATGTACCCCAACGGAGTTCCCCCAAACGCTCCACGCGGCAAGACCTTCGAAGGTGTTACGGGAAAGAATCTATCTAACCCTGTCCCGCCGGGCGTGAAGAATCCTCCACCGCCCGGTGTCACCTCAATTCCGGTTGCTCCGGTCGGCTTGGACCCCAACACTCAAAAACAAAACTACTTTCAACCTTATCCCGATCCCGGCGAGGACTACGTTCACGTCAATACTCAGCTATATAACCTGATCAACGGCGAAAACAATCCGCCCTATAACCTGCCTTCCCAGCGGCCTTTGCCCGTCCCGCCCATGAATGGTTTCGTCATGGACTATATCGAAAACTACAAAGCCGAGGAGTTCAAAGGCCAGGACCCCACTTACGCTGCTACACCGGCCCAGTTCCCCTTCACTGGCTACAAGCAGATCATGGAATGCTTTCCCACGTCGGCTTTGCCGGTCTGCACTACCCTAGCCGAGCAGTTTGGCGTGTTCGACCATTGGTTCTGCGCCGTGCCCAGCCAAACCTGGTGCAACCGCGCCTTCTGGAACGCAGGAACCTCCTGGGGGTTCGTAGTCAACGCTACCGACGACCCGAATTGGTTGAGCGCCTCTCCTCGTTGGATCGTGGACAGCGCAGGGAAAACTATCTTCAACCAGATTCAGGACTCCGGCTGGTCTTCGCCTCTGAACTGGAAGATATACTCCGCTAATCCCTTTGTTGCACTGACCAGCATTGTCCACTTTACGGCGCTGCTGCTGTACCATCCCTTGATTCCGAATCCCTTTATTCCCGGTACGTTTTTACCCAATCCACTCAATCACTTTTACGGGTTTGAACGCTTCCTGACGGATTGTTCGTCCGGCGAGCTGCCCTCCTACTCATTCGTGGAGCCACGGTTCTTTACCCCGCAGAGCGACATGCACCCCTCCACTCCGGATTCACGCGTTGACGGTAGCGGCAAGGGCGATGTTGGCCCCGTACTGCTCGGGGAGCAGTTTGTCTGGCAGGTGTACGACGCCATCCGGAGATCGCCGAAGCGGGATAGAACGCTGCTGATCATCACCTTCGACGAACACGGCGGATGCTACGACCATGTCCCTCCGCCCGGCACGGTCACCGCGCCTGACCTCACCGGCTACCCGCTGGAGGACAGCTTCGATTTCACGAGACTGGGGATTCGTGTGCCGTGCATTATGGTCTCGTCTCACATCGCCCCGAACACGGTGGTCAACACGCCCATGCACCACGGTTCTTTTATGAAGACCGTGGGCAAGAAGTGGAATAAGGTCGTGCCCCGCAGTTGCGACCCGCTCACGGCGCGGGTTGTGGATGCGCCCGAGTTCACGGAAGTATTCTCGTCCCCGGCAGTCAGGGCCTGGCCTGAGATTCCCAAGCCTGCAATCCCAGCAGATTTTTGGACGAGAGATTATTCACAGGAACCACTCAGCCCCTTCCAAAGATCGATCGTTGAGGGCGCCTCGAAGCTACCGGAAGCACAGGCGGCGAGAGTGCGCGGCTTGGCTTTACGCGACACGGCGACCATCAATACCGTCGGAGAAGCTTTGGACTACTTGAGATCCATTCCTGGAACGTTACCGGAGGAGCCACTTACCCTGCTGAAATAGATGGTACGCGTTTCCGGACGCGACTCTAACTTCGCTTGAGGCTCGGTCGCGAGGTTTCCATGGGAAGGAGGTCGGACATAGTTCTTTGCTCTCTCAGCTACTGGAGGCAAGAGGGATTCGGATACCGATGATTTTAGCGTGTGGGTATTAATGGCAAACGATAACCTGACCACACCGAGGAACAGTCAGCCAGTCGCCGCAAATGAACCCGGACGAACTTCGCGCTCAATTGTGCGCGAGAATTTGTCATGGGCGACTTCCAGGTCATACGCAACTTGAAGGTTCAGCCAAAAGGCGGCACTCGTGTTGAAATACCGTGCCAACCGAAGCGCTGTATCGGGGCTGATGCCGCGGCGTTCGTGAACAATCTCAGCAATTCTCGTCACCGGCACGCGAAGATCAAGCGCCAACCGGTTCATGCTGAGCCGCAGCGGCACCATGAATTCCGCGCGCAGAATCTCACCGGGATGGATGGGGTAGGATCGGCTCGATGATTTAGCCACGGACAGCTTCCCGGCTGAGCTTGTTCGCACGCTGCCTCTCACGCTCAACCTTAATCTGCAGATTGACCCTCAGATGCTGACAGAAACCATCTATTCCGGGGAATAGCGAGCCCCTATGAATATTCATTACCCGTAGTTGCTCCAGAAAATCGAACCTTCGCACACCGCGGATCTGCAGTTTTCTTATAACAGGTCTAACGACCAGATCCGGGTTCGTCATCATCGAAATCAGTATCTGGTCCAGATAAGGGGTTTCGACAATAAGCTTCCAAAGAAAAAATCCTTGTTGCGCAAACATGCGTTCATTTCCGTGCAGCGGGTCTATTCGAACTATCAACGGCTTTTCTTCCCTATCAAGTAAGCCATTCAGATATTCCATTCGTGCGCTCGGTTCGTCCGGTATTAATGGGAGCAGCTCCTTCGATTTCCATTCAAGAAAGTCTAGATCGATCGCCCATACCGCTGAACACCACTCCTCCGTTCCTGCGTGATTACTTCGCCTTCCCACTCCCTGAGGCTCGGATTCAACCGCAAAGTACAACGCAACATAGGGCGATTGGGTCCAATCAAGCAGTCGGGTTGGAATGCCATAATGTTGCATTAGAGCAAGCCAACCCGCTCGGTCTTCGGGGGATGGAAGATGAGCAACGTAGTGCTGAACCTGTTGCTGAAAACGAAATAGCAGGTCATCTTCCTCCCCTCGACGATTGAGGTGGTAATGACCAGTGCGATGGGTAACCCTTATCTCACGATCCAGTGAAGTCTGCAGTGTCCATGCTGACTCACGCTGTCCCCGGAAACCCCAATTGCCATTCAGATCATTCACCCACTTGCGAAAACCGTCCATCGATTCCGCTGGGGTAGATTCCTCCAAGACAAAGGAATTAAAAATCTCGTCATATTCCCGACCGAATCTATCCGGCAGTCGACAATAATTGTCCCAAGCTGTCTTAACCGTTTCTGCCCAATTCGCTGGTACCGGCATGGTTCCTCCAACGACTTCTATTGTTCCATGATTTCACAGGGAGCGCCGTCGTGATCATGGACATAACGGGGCGCTATAATTTTCGGTTACCTCATTTCTCCGCTGGCACCAAGGAGCATTCATGTCTACCGCTATCGAACTCGGCAACAACACCCGCATCGAATCCGACAGCATGGGCAAGATCGAAGTCCCTGCCAACGTCTACTGGGGTGCGCAGACGCAGCGATCACTACTGCATTTCAACATCGGCCGCGACACCATGCCGCCAGAGTTGATCCGCGCTTTCGGCATTCTAAAAAAAGCGTGTGCGCTGGTGAATCAGGATCTCGGCAAACTGCCCGTCGACAAAGCCAAGCTCATCGCGCAAGCGGCTGACGAAGTCATTTCTGGCAAGCTCTACGATCAGTTTCCCTTGCGCATCTGGCAAACCGGCAGCGGCACCCAGACCAACATGAACGTGAACGAGGTCATCTCCAACCGCGCCATCGAGATCGCCGGCGGAGAATTGGGCTCGAAAAAGCCGGTGCATCCGAACGACGACGTGAATATGTCGCAGTCGTCGAATGACACGTTTCCGGCGGCGATGCACATTGCCGCAGCCGAACGGGTAAAGAATGCGCTCATTCCAGCGGTCAGAACCGTTCATCACGCCATTGCGGCTAAGGCAAAGGAATTTCACGACATAGTGAAAATCGGCCGCACGCATCTGCAAGATGCTGTGCCGTTAACAGTGGGCCAGGAGTTCGGCGGATGGGCCAGCCTGCTGGAGCGTGACATCAAGCGA
>DATBZH010000048.1:0-4678 GCA_036513255.1 Candidatus Sulfotelmatobacter sp.
TGAAGCCTCCGAAACAATAGAAGAAATTAACGATAGATGAGTTTACGTGAATCCCGAATTGTTTAGTGGCGCGGTTTAGCCGGGCGGCAAATTCGGTGTAGACTGGCTCGTATGGCTGCCCAGAAAAAAGCAAAGAAAAAAACGCAAAAGAAAACTCAACCCAAAAAGACGCAACAACGGAGCAAGACTCCCAAGAAGCCGGCGAAGAAAACGCCGATCAGAAAAACGCCAAAGAAGAAGGCCACGAAGCCCTCTCGGAAGAAGACGGTCCAGAAGAAGAGCGTGCTAAAGAAGATCGTGGCCAAGAAGCTTGGGGCAACGAAGCCCGCAAAGGCGCAAAGCTCCGCCCCTAAGAAACCCGCTGCATCGCAACAAGGCAACGCGGAGCAAAAGGTCTACGGTTCCGTGTACCGGGAGTCGTCCCGAGCACGGACATTACCGGCTGAAAATGAGGATTTGCAAGGTATCTCCGCAGCAGAGAGCGCGGATTCGGAGAGCGTGGAAGAGTTGCTCGATGAAGGGAACGCCTTTGAGGCTGGAGCCGAAGAAGGCGTTGAACGGGCAGATGATGAAGATGAGCGGGAGGTCCGGACGCGCGAAGTCCCTGAAGACGACGTGCCGGAAGAATATCTCGATAGGGACGAGTAAAGGCGCGCGGTTAGTTCGTGGCGGATGCGCCACGGCAAAGCGGAGCGCTCACGGCAGTGGCAGTGGCTAAATCTTTGTCGGGAATAGCGGCAGGCGCTTCCTTGGTCGGAGAACTGGCCACGCCCTTAGCGTTGATGGCAGTGATCACGTAGTAGTACTGCCCATCGTCAGCCACCTGGTCGTCCACACAACTCGTGCCGGTGACGGGGGCGACGCTAATTCGTTCGCGGTCGGCAATCGTCGCGTTCGCTTGAGTTCTGGCTGCCGAGGCCTTGCGGCGATACACGCAATATCCCACCGGGGCGGTTTCCGTTTTGGATGGCGGAGCGCTGGCATTCCAGGAAAGGGTGACGCTGTGTCGACTGTTTCTAGCGAGTGCGCTTTGGCCCGATGAAACCATGCCGGCCGGGCAAGTTGGAAGCGTGGGTGAGGCGGTAGTTGCCCGTTCAGTTCGCGATGCCGGCGCCGTTGCCGACGCGATATTCTCAGTCGACGAATTTGCTTGCCCCACGGAGCGAGTGCCCCCGAGCAAGATGATAAGCACAAATGCCCACCCGAAATGCCGATTCACGGTAGGCCTGAGCATCAATTTCTTAGCAGGCGTCTTCATCATGCGAACTCTCGAACTCACAGCGAAGTAGTTTGAAGCGCATCGACTCGGGCAAAATAACGGTTGGCCCTGCCCGGAGACGCTTGTTCCTGCGAACGCAGAAACCAGATCACGAGCATGATGGTTGCCAACGCGATTAACAGAAATATAATGCCGCCCTGCTGATGCAGCCATCCATTCAGGAAAGCGCGATCGACGCGCGTACCCAGAATCGAAATCACAAAGATCCGCAAGCCATTCTTGGTCACCGAGAGTGGAATGGCGAGCAACGCGACGAAAGCTCTACGCCAGGGTGACCGCAGCAGCAGGTGCGCCAGCACCATTGTGGTCACAAGCAACATCAGGCTGGAGCGAATGCTGCTGCATTCGCGCGCTACTTCAATATTCAAGCCGGGAATTACGAGAACGTTACCTTCCCGCGAAACAGGAACTCCGGCTGCGGAAAATAGCAATGACGCAGAAACAGAAGATCCGGCTTGCAACCAATGCACAATCCGTGTGAGTAGGAAGGAAGGGAAGGGGACCATCCAGAACAGAAAGGCGAGCGGAAAAATCGAAGACTTCGCCACGGCGGGTCCGAAGCTGAAAACAAATGCCGCAATCAATAGCGTCAATAACGCGAGAATATTCAGCGCTAGTAGAGTGTCAGCGGCAACTACAGTCGACTCTTTTCTCGCAACCAGCACGATCGCGACGCCGACCGCGATTAAGATTCCGCCAGCTCGCGGACTCGGCGACAGCTTCAATTTCAACCACCCCCAGTCCGAGATGATCAATGCCGCACTGATTGGAAGAATCAGAAGAATGTGCGTGAATTCGTCGTTGTCGAACGCCAGCGAGAACGTCGCCGCCAAAGGCCGGAACAATGCCGCAACGAACATCGCGCACAGAGCGATAAAAAGTAGATACGGAATCGCCGATTTCATTTCGTGTGGCATTTGTCGGCTGCTCAGAAACCCCGCTTGATCGCGAGATAAGGAACCAGAAGAATCTCAGCCAGGCCGGGCAACGGATCTTTCGCGCTGAACACGGCCTCAGTGCCACATGCCCGCAAGGATCGGATGTAGCTTTTGAAATCCGTGTCATGAGCCAGCAAACCCATGCATGCCGCCGGCAAGTCGGTGGTAAATCGCATCCAGGCGACGCCAGGTTTTGCGCGACAAGGAGAAACCGGCAGGCCGATTTGGTCGGCAAACAGCATATAGCTGAAATCTGTTCCGGCTCGGGCGCCGAGACTGTGATAGCCCCAGGTACGCGCGTTTACGTCCAGCAACTTGTACTGAGAATCTCGTGGATCGAGCTTGAACTCCACTTCCACCAAGCCGTAGTAGTTGATCGCCCGCAGAAAGCGTTCGGCAAGTTCTTCGAGCAGCGGGATGTCCACCGTCTCCACATAGGTGCTGGCCCGGCCAAATTCCAACGGATGTTGCCGCCGTCGTCGTGCCACCATCTTTCCGACAGCTTGCCCGTCGCGGAAGAAGGCGCAGTACGAATACTGCTGGCTGCCACCGCCGGGTATGACTTCCTGGACCATGATCTCGCCGCGAGGAACGAACTCCGCCGCCTTCTGAAACAGAGATCTCAACTCCGCGTGGTTGTTGGCGCGCCAGGCTTTTGCTTTGGTGGAATAAATGAAGTGCTCTTTGATTGCCGGCTTGATCGCGAAAGGCGGATTCAGATTCGCTAGTTCTGCAAGTTCATCGACATGCTGCGGGTAACGAGTAACCGGAATCGGGATGCCGAGTTTTTCCGCCAGCTGATAGGAATTCCGTTTGTCCCAGGCCCACTGCACGCTGTTCCACTCCGGAGTCGGAACACGAAATACGGTCGACAGTTCCTCCCGGTACCGTGAGATGGCAGCCACCGTCTCGTCGCGAGTCGGATAGAGAACCCAACCTTGCAAGCCAAGACGATTTCCGACGTCGAGCAGATAGTCGACTGTCTTGCGTTCGTCGCGCAGGCTCGGAGCGTGAACAAACTTTGTCGTATACCTGGAATATCGCGAAACGGAGTGCTCATCGTCCACGATGCACACCGGTACGCGGTGTCGTCCTAGGCTACGGACGATTCCCAGGCCTTGGTAATCGCCCCCGATTACGAGCGCTCCTACATTCGTCGTAGGAATTGTTCGTTCAGAAGTGGGCAGAGGTTTTGTGAGAGCGGCGCACATGGTAGTTGGATAGGTTACGGGATGGTTTTTAATTACGTTCTGCGATTCCTGCGATCAACTCGTTGGCGGCGAATTCCGTTCCAGAGACGAAACACAGCAACGGACCAAAACTCCACGATGCTGGTTTTCCCAGGAAGTGCAAACCCTTCACCGATGATTCAAGCCCGCGTTGCAGCACGGGATATCCATTGACGGTTTCGAGTTGCTGCAGAATTGCAGGAGAGAGAAATCCGTAACGCGAGACGTCAACCCGGAAGCCGGTTGCCAACAACGCGTGATCGACAATGCGTTCGCTACCGTCATCTAATTGGAGGCGAAGCTGGCTTTCCGTAGGCATCGCGGCGACGACTTTTCGTCCTAATGTAATGGGCACTCCCGTGAGCCGCGGTTGCAGCCAACCCGCGCCCGCTGGGCGAATGGCCCGGTACGCCGTGCGATCTTGAAACCGGCGCGGCAGAGTCCGGAACAAATGCGGCGCTGCTACCAGGCGGCTGATGCCAGCCGGCCCGACGTCGCACTTCGAGTACATGAGACGAGAGAGCGGTCCGAGGCGGTGCAGCTTGACGTGCTTGCCCACCCAATTGAGATGGTCGGCGCGCGTAATCACTTCGCTTTCGATGCCCGCCTCCTTGAACAGCGCGGCCGACTCGAGCGCGCTCTGCCCGCCGCCAATGATCGCGACACGCTTGCCCTTGAATTTGCTCAGGTCTTTCTGCTCTGTGGAGTGAGAGGCCAAAGAGTGCGAAATGCCCTCAAACACCTGCGGACGCACGGCAAATGTTCCGATACCCGCAGCCAGCACGATGCGTTTTGATACGTACTCCTCGCCATCGGCTAGCGACACCCTGAAGCCGCGCGGATCGAGATCAACGCTGCACACGCGGCGTCTTTCGAGATCCGGAACAGCTTTGCGCTGAAACCACTGACCGTATCCGACGAAGCGATCGAGCGGAATCGGCTTGCCGATGTGATTGCCGTTCTGGTCGCGAAATGCGTCGAGCGTGAACTGGCCCTTAGGATCGGCGATGTGCGAAGCGTCCCAACTGGACCGCAGGCACATGCCAACCGGCATCTGCTGCTCCCAGAACGACATGGTCTCGCCGAAGACCCGCTTTTCCACGCCAGCGTTGCGCAAATAGGCGGCGGCTGAAAGTCCGTACGGACCAGCTCCAATGACGGTTACATTGCAAGTCGATAAAGATGACATAACTGTTTTCTACCTGTGAATGGAATGTCGGGGAGTGGGAAAC
>DATBZH010000049.1:0-5118 GCA_036513255.1 Candidatus Sulfotelmatobacter sp.
CTTCCCTCTTTTCTCCGTCCAAGCATCATGAAGACATCGCCGCGAACCAGATGCACATCAGGAAAGTTCACCTGAAGTCTTTCGAGCTCGTGCAACGCAGGCTCAAATTGCCTTTGCTGGTAGAGAGCTTTTGCAATTTCCAGGTGCGCCTGCCATAAGTCTGGCGCGAGGCGGAGCGCTTGCCGAGCAGCGGTGATTGCGGCGTCCGTTTCTCCGTGGGAGTTGTAAGCCGTTGCCAACACGAGAAAAGCGTGGCCATCATTCGGATCGAGCGTCGTGGCCTGACCGGAGTCAGTCGCTGCCCCGTCCACATCTTTCAAGGAGAGTTTGATAAGGGAACGCAGGATAAAGGCCTGCGCACATTGTGGGTCTGAAACCAGAGTGCGTTCGACTTCCTTAAGAGCCTGCAGCATGTTCGCTTCCGCGAAAGCCTTTTGGGCACGCTCCAGGTGTGCACGCGCCCGCGACGATATTTTCAACTGCTGAACGGAAACGCTGTAGTTCGTGATGTTTTGCGGGCTCGTATCTACGCTCTGCGCAATCGTTTTGATGGGAAGCAACAGAGAAACCGCAAGCGCCCAGAGAAGAATGGCGGATACTCTATCAACTTGATTTATTTTATGGCTTTGAAAGGCTGGGAGATGGCTGCTTTTGGGGCTATTGAGGACTCTAGCGGTTGGCCGGCCGGCCAAGGACCGTCCTCGAAAGATGTATGGCTAACGCCTGCATAATCAAACGCATAGAGCATACCTCAGATTTCGTCTGAACGCATCCCCAAAAGGGGCTAGTCGTAAGAAATGTATACCCTGCCATCGGCCTGATTTGTGATAAATGCCGGGTTCACATCGAAAGCGCGGCTCAAATTCCCGGCGGTGAGCACATGGGCGGCATTTCCATCCGCCAAGATTCGCCCTTGGTGGAGCAGGATCAGACGGTCGGCAAACCTGATCGCGAGGTTCAAGTCGTGCACCACGCCGACGGCGACAACGTCCGGTTGTGAAGCAAATTCCCGAACTTTTTTCATGAAGTCGATCTGATGACGGATGTCGAGAAACGTCAACGGTTCATCGAGAAACAAGTAGCGGCGCGAATCCTCCAACGGTTTCCAGATTTGCGCTAGCACGCGGGCGAAGTTCACGCGCTGCTGTTCCCCGCCGCTTAACGTTGCATAGTCCCGTTCGGCGAGTTCCGCGACATCCGCGTAGCCCATGACATCGTCACAGACTGCTTCGTCGAGGGGTCCGGGCCGCCCGCGAAAATGCGGATAGCGGCCCATCATGACCAATTCACGCACAGGAATCGGGAAGGCAACATCGATCGCCTGCGAGAGAGTCGCGCGTCGGCGCGCCAACTCGCGCTCGTTCCAACGTTTCGCATCGGCCGCTTCATACACTACCGACCCGGCGTGGGGTTGCAGAAGACGGGCGAGCAGTTTCACCAGCGTGGACTTCCCTGCCCCATTCGGTCCAACGATGAGATGGAATTGACCTGGTTCGAATGTAGCGGAAACGCCGTCGACGAGTGCGCGCCCGCCAGCTTTGTACACGAGATTGATCGCCGTAAGCATTGCGGAATCGATCTAGAACATGTAACGCCGCTGCCGAAGCAGCGTGAGAAAAACGGGCACGCCGACGACGGAGGTTACGATTCCAATGGGCAACTCTGCGGGACGAAACGCCACTCGCGCGATGAGATCGGCCAGGCTGAGGAGCGTACCTCCAAGCAGGGCGCTGCCGAGAATCAGAAAGCGGTTGTCGGGACCGCGGATGATACGCAGAATATGCGGTACGATCAGCCCAACAAAGCTGATCACACCGGTAAATGCCGTGGCCACCGCAACCATCAGCACATTGATGGTAAGTACGATCCACTTCAACCGGCCGACGTTAATGCCGAGCGCAAGCGCTTCATTGTCTCCAATCATCAATGCGTTCAGCGGCTTGGCATAGGAGAGTGACATGAGAGTGCCAGCGATCGTCGCTACTCCAACAATTGCTACCGATCTCCAGTTGGCCCCTGACAATGTTCCCAGGTTCCAGTAAATGATCGAGCGCGCTTGCGGATCGCGAGCGATATAGGAAAGAAATCCGATGCCGCTCATACAGAGCGCATTGATCGCCAGCCCCGTGAGAAGCAGCAGCATGATCGAACTGCGTCCTTCCCGCTTAGTTTGCGCCAAGGCGAACACGAGATACGTGGAAATTACGCCCCCGCCGCATGCTGCTAAGGGCAGCGTCCACTCTCCGAAATTTATCTTCAACATGGCGCCGAACACATAGAAGAGCGCGGCCCCGAAGGCCGCACCGGATGAAGTGCCGACCAGACCCGGCTCGACAATCGGATTGCGGAAGAGCGCCTGCATGAGAGTTCCGCCGACCCCGAGACACGCGCCAACCAGCAGACACAAGAGTGCGCGAGGCACACGCAGTCGTATGAATATTCGCTGGTCGAGGGTAAGGTCGGTTGCGCCTGACAATGTGCCCGAAACTGAGGTAAGCATGTCATGCGCCGAGAAATCCATTGCGCCAAAACGAATAGAAGCCGCAGTGGTGAGAATCATCAGAACAAACAGCACCACCAGCACCACGCGATCGCTCGGCTGGGATTTCATTTGCCGTGGATGATACGCGCGACCTCAATCACATTCTGCCCGGTGTCTGGACCGAAGTACATCAATTCATGTTCCGGCACGCGATAGATCCGGTTGTTCTTTGCGGCATCGGTTTCCGCAACTCCTGGAAGCGTCTTCGCTTGGTCCACCGAACCTAGGCGATCATAACCAAATTCAGTCATCAGAATCACATCAGGATTGCTTTTCGCGATGATTTCCGGGGATGCCATGCGCTGCATGCCGCTTTTGTCGATGGCCATCTGGCCGCCGGCCCACTCCACCATGTGTCCGGCCGATCCGGCATCTCCGCCGCCACCGTTTCCGACGACGAGATACACATTCGAGGCACGGCCAAAATGGATGACTGCAACGCGCGGATGATCTTTATACTGCTTCACGGCCTCGGTAGCTGCGGCCATTTCCTTATCGAGTTTGGCGCACAACTCCTCGGCGCGTTGCTCCTTATGAAAGTACGCGCCCATCTCGCGAAGTAAAGCTTTTTCGCCGTCGATCGACTCGTCCTTCGCATTGAATGTCTTCATCGGGACGTTCAGATCCTGCAACTGGTGCACAACCTGATCAGGACCGATGTTGTTGTCGTGGATGATCAACGTTGGATGTAGCGACAGAATACCTTCCGCACTTAGCGCACGATGGTAGCCGACAGTCGGTAGATTTTTGATCTCCGGGGGATTGGTGCTCGATAAATCCACGCCGACAAGATTCGCCTGCGCGCCCAACGCATAGATCATTTCGTTATATGCCTGCCCAATGCAAACGATTCGCTCTCCACCTTGCGCTCCGTTATTTTGCGCGAACCGCCCACTCGCAGACAGGAAGCCCAACGACGAAACATATAACAACAATGACGCGATAAATATGCGTTTAAGCATGCCGTGATCTTATATCACTCACTCGCGGCTCGGCATGAGGCGTAGGTGGAATCGACGACTACGATCCATAGTAGTTGATAGAGCTTGTTGGATAGTCTGATCGATATGCAAATCCCTCATGCCCTTCGGTTCGCTGCAGTGTTTTTTTTCGCCTCAGTTCTAACTCTCAGCGCGCAAACACCGGATACAGGTGTCATCCGAGGTACAGTCCTTGACTCGAGTCGCGCGGCGGTACCAGCAGCCGAAGTCACGGTCACCAACAATCGAACTGGGACGAAGCATGTGGCGCACACTGACGGCTCCGGTAATTTCGCGATCGCTGGACTTTCCATTGAGGGCGACTATGACGTAAGCGCGCACAAAGAAGGATTTGCGCTCGCGGAAACGAAAGGCGTGACGTTGATCGGCGGTGCCACGGCGAATTTAAACTTCCACCTCGCTCCGGCCGCTGACAAGACCGAGGTCACTGTGACGGGAGCGGAAGGTACGATCCGAACTGATTTGCCACAGTTGGGCGATCACTTGGACACATTGCAAATTCAAGAAACACCGCTGCTGAACAATCGTATTACGTATCTGCCTTTGCTCAACGCGGCAAATCGTCCCGCTATCAATCAGGGCGACGTCTTCATGAATCAGGATTTGTTCACCACGAACGGAACGGGACGCAGGCAGGCGTGGTTCGAAGTCGACGGCGCAAACTCAGTCGATATGTGGGGACGGCAAACAATTTTTACGAACCTGCCGGTTGAAACGCTGGATGAGATGAATATCTTTTCAAGTCCGTTCTCCGCGGAATATGGAGGCAGCGCCGGTAGCGCCATCAATATCGTCACCAAGAGCGGCGGCAATCAGTACCATGGCAGCGTCGTCGGTAATTTTCGCCCATCGGCAACTGCGGCCGACTTGTCAGGCTTTACTGCCGGCACCGCAACCAGCGGCAATCAGTTGACCAGCGATGAACTGTATCAGCCCGCATTTACCTTTGGCGGGCCGCTCGGCGCGGACCATCTGACTCATTTCTTTACGGCCGGGGAATATTCATGGGAGAACAAAGTTTCGCCGGTCACAAACGCGCTTGCTCCTGGCGGATTTGAAGGCAAGTACCGCGACTGGATGGCGCTGGCGCGCCTTGATCGCCAGCTCAACCAACAAAATAATGTATTTCTCCGGCTCAATGCCGATCACTATGTCGATACCAATCCCAACGGCATTGTGGGTGGGAACAACTTGCCGAACGTGGATCGCGTCTTCACGCGTCGAACCTACACAGCAGAGTTGGGCGAGACGGATGCGATCAGTCCGAACTGGTTGAACAATCTACGCGCGGAATTCCAGCTGGCTTCCCCGATCACGCAATTCACCCCGGTGATTTATAGCACTGAATTCTCTGTGCCTATTCAAGGCGCAGCCACGTTTACCAGCGGCACGTCCCAGTCCGCCTTACTGTTGAATCACCAATTTGAGGTGAATGATGTTGTCTCGACCATGCGCGGCCGCAACAATTTGCGATTCGGCGCGCAGATCGTCCACGCGCACACCGGCGGAGACAGCAAAGAGTTCGGCGGCCCGATCTATTTGGGAGAATTCATTTACAACGCCTGCACGGACTCC
>DATBZH010000050.1:0-6523 GCA_036513255.1 Candidatus Sulfotelmatobacter sp.
GCTTGAAACCGTGGAAGAAATTTATCAGATGGCCACCGAAGACGGGCACAAGGATCTGGACTACGCCGCGACGCTGACGCTGCTGGAGAAATGGGCGGGCGTGCAGGTGAAGGGGAATGCTGCGTAGGTATCGCCAAATGCGAAAGCAGCATTCCGGCGAAGAAGACCGCTGCAAAGCCGAAGACGAAACCTGCAGTTCAGGCCAGAGCGAGCGGCCGGGACACTGAAGGGTTATTCCATTCTGAATTCTGCACCAGCTGACTTCGCGACTGTTTTCAAAGGCCTGAAGAAAGTCCGGGTGCCGTTGAGCCGGAGTTAAAAGTGACTACTGATGACGCGCGGAAATATTATCTGGTCACAAACTCCAAAAGCTGGCGGCCCATGTTTTTCGGGGCGGTCGTGATGTTCCCGCGCTATGCGGGCGATCACTTGATGCCCTTGTCTGCATTCCTGAGCTGGCAAGAAGCGTCTCCTCCGGTTTGAAGAAACGCATGCAAGGGAAATCGCGCTTCAATTTCCGTGCGCCGGATGAGGTGCGGTTTGCCGAACTTGGCGAACTGACGAGGGCTGGAGTCGAGAAATACCGGGCCAAGAACTGGCTGTGATTCCGGCTTGATTACCCCCGGTTACCGCCGTAATACCCTCAAACCCCCGCTATTACACAAGTATTACAGTCACCTACCTATTCCCTTGGTACGGTAGACGCAGGGCTGATCAAACTCAGACAACCACGAAATGGGGATCTTCTTGGATATGGAACTGCAAGACTTGGAAAGACCACAAGCCGCAAAAGATGAAATCAATTGGATAACGGCAGGATTTATGGCAGCGTTCCACCTTGGAGCGATCGCCGCCCTGTTCTTTTTCACATGGAAAGCCTTGTTTGTCGCAATGTTTCTGTGGTGGGTCTCGGGAAGCCTGGGCATTGGAATGGCATATCACCGCCTGCTGACGCACCGCGGGTATAAGACTCCGAAGTGGGTGGAGTATTTCCTGACCGTTTGCGCTACCCTTGCCTTGGAAGGCGGGCCGATTTTCTGGGTGGCTACGCACCGAATTCATCATCAGTTTTCGGATCTGGAAGGCGACCCGCATTCGCCGATCGAGGGCAAGTGGTGGGCACACATGGGATGGATTCTCATGGGCAAGTCGATGCACCACGATACGACGACTCTGGCGCGCTACGTCCCCGACCTTGCCAAAGATAGGTTTCATGTCTGGCTTACGAAATATCATTACGTTCCCATGATTGTGCTGGGCGTGATTTTGCTTGCCATCGGCGGACTACCCTTTCTGATGTGGGGCATCTTCGTGCGCACCGTGGTTGGATTGCACGCCACGTGGCTGGTCAATTCGGCGACGCACTCCTGGGGCACGCGACGCTTCGCGACTCGCGATCTTTCGACCAACAGCTGGTGGGTTGCGCTGCTGACGTTCGGCGAAGGCTGGCACAATAATCATCATGCGCATCCGACGGCGGCGCAGCATGGATTTACCTGGTATGAGGTCGACGTGAATTGGTACGGCATTTGGGCGTTGAAGACGCTCGGCTTGGCTTGGGATATTCGGCGAGTGAAACTGGACGAGATCAAGCAAGGATTGGTGCCTGCTCCAAACGGGACCCTGATCGCGCCTCCGGCTGAGTCTTTTGCAGCGGCAGGCGACTAGGCGGGAGTTCAGTCGTCAGAAATTTAGCCCTGGCCGTTTTGGCTGGGGCTTTTCTTGGCTGGGACTCGAGCTGGCAGAATTAAACGCGAAGGATCATTACTTCGGTGGCCTTGATCAACGCCGCTGCAGTTTGTCCCTTCTTCAGTTGCATTTCGCGAGCGGAGCTAGCAGTAATAATCGAAGTAATCTGCTGGCCGCCAATGGAAATCTTTACTTCGGCCATCAGGCCACTGATGCGCACAGAATCGATTCGTCCCACCAACTGATTGCGACCACTGACTCGGCGGATGATCCGCTGGCGTTCGCTCTCCG
Organism: Candidatus Sulfotelmatobacter sp.; assembly: GCA_036513255.1. Lineage (GTDB taxonomy): Bacteria > Acidobacteriota > Terriglobia > Terriglobales > Acidobacteriaceae > Sulfotelmatobacter. The sequence continues at coordinate 1,981 of DATBZH010000050.1, forward strand.
TGCTGCCGCGGGTTCTGAACAGCAGTTTATCGACTTCACTTTGCGGGATACGGTGGTGTCCTCCCGCCGTCTGAATACTGCGAAGTTTCTTCTTATAGATCCACTGCTTGATGGTGGGGAAGCTGATCCCCAGCTCTAAAGCGGCGTCACGCAGCTTGAGGAGCGGTTCGGCGGTGCCCGCGGATGTGCTCTTTCTGCCCATCGGAATGAAATCCTACAGTCAGTCTAGGGGGCGGTCAACATGGTGAGCCTATTACCGCGAACGCGGTAAAATCGGAGCGACATTCCATGCGAATCACGAGTCGCCGCGGAACCATCGTCTTCTTTCTCTGCCTGGGCATAGGCCTGGTCGCGCTGGCCATTGCCCTGAACGTCGGTTGGATCATTCTGAACTGGCGCGAAGGGGTGCTGTTATTTTTCGGCATCATCTTTTTCGCGCTGATTATTGCGGGCATGGTGGTGAATACGATTTTTCTGGTGCGGGAGCTGCGGCGCAGCGAGCAGCACGACAGCTTTATCAATGCCGTTACGCACGAATTGAAGACGCCCGTCGCGTCGATACGATTGCATGTCGAAACGTTGCAGCGTCGCGAGCTGCCGGAGAACCAAAAGCAGGAGTTCTACCGCTTGATGCTAAGCGACACCGATCGGCTGACCGAGACGGTGGAGCAGGTGCTGCGGGCGGGGCGGGCAGGCGATAAGAAAACGGGCCGGGAGAAAGCCGAAGTCGATTTCGGCCAACTGGTCCGGGAATGCATGGAGGCTACTCGATCGCGGCATCATCTGCAGCCTGAGGCATTGCGTTACGAGGAGGCTGCGAGCAACGGTAGCGGAATGCGCGTCCGGGGCAGCGCGGAGGATTTGCGAACCGCGGTTTTCAACGTGCTCGACAATGCGGTGAAGTACTCCGGGGAGACAGTCGACGTGCGAGTCTTGCTGGAGGCGCCCGACGACGAGCGGGTTGTGCTGCGCGTGCAGGATCATGGTGTGGGGATTCCGGCCGACGACGTGAAGCGCATTTTTAAACGCTTCTATCGCGTTACGCATCGTTCTCTGATGCACGTGAAGGGAACCGGGCTGGGGCTTTTTATTGTGAAGGCGATTGCGAAAAAGCACGGAGGCAAGGTCTTTGCCGAAAGCGACGGCGAAGGACTGGGAACTACGATCGTTCTGGAATTGCCGAGGTGGGCGGCATGAGCAGGGTTCTGGTTGTGGAAGATGAGGCTCACCTGGCGCAAGGTTTACGCTTCAATCTGGAAGCCGAAGGCTATGCGGCAGAAGTGGTCGGCGATGGGGAGGCGGCTACCGATCGTCTGCTCGAGAAGAAAGAGAATTTTGATGCAGTGGTGCTCGACATCATGCTTCCGGGAAAAGATGGATTCAGAGTGGTCTCGGAGTTGCGCGCCGCGCGTAATTACGTTCCAGTGCTGATGCTGACGGCGCGGGGGCGTCCGGAAGACGTGCTGAAGGGCTTCGCCTCCGGGGCGGACGACTATCTCGCAAAGCCGTTCGATCTTTCCATTTTGCTGGCCAGGTTGCAGGGACTTTTGCGACGCAGCCAGTGGATGCGCGGTGGGAAGGCGCCGAACGGAAGGCCCACCGATGCCAGCGCCGCCGACGATTTTGGAACATTTTCATTTGACGGGAAGACCATCGACTTCGGCGCTCTGGAACTGAGGTCGGGAGATACTACGATTCATCTCACGCTGATGGAGTCGGAACTGTTGCGTCATTTGGTTCGCAATGACGGGCACAATGTGTCGCGCAAGCAGATTCTGGAAGAAGTCTGGGGCCTGCACGAGGATACAGACACGCGCGCCATCGACAATTTTGTGGTGCGGCTGCGGCGATACATTGAAGACGACCCGGGCAAGCCGCAGCACTTACTCACTGTGCGGGGTGTGGGGTACCGGTTTCTGGCGGAACCGGAAAAGGAGTAAGAAGAGGGAACCCCGGCTTGCTACGCGCGGCATAGTTCCGCCACCAGGGTTTCTTGACGCTGTATCGCGATGCTGTCCAGTCGCCGAAGAACAAGCAGGTAAACCGGAATCGAGATGGCCGCGAGGACAAGAAACACCGGTGTGGCGATCCAGAGGTCTTTGTAGAACCGCGCAAAGGCAAAGACTGCTACTCCGACGCCCACGATCACGATCTGTACACCGAAGGTGGCAAGGACAGTCGTCTGCGAGACGTTCTGGCGGCCGAACGCTGAAAAGTCACGTTTCTTGGGCGCATAGATCGAGAGCAAATTCCCAGCAGCGAAGTTCAAAGGCGCAGCGAAAAGAAGTCCCGCCAAAGTCGCAATCGATGCAGCCAGATGAGGGATGCCATAGAGGTAGGAGACGGCGATCCATGCGAGCACGGTATTCGCGGCGAGGATACAGGCATGCGTGAGGTTTTTCGCGAGCACGATATGTCGGAAAGCGACGGGTGACGCGTAAAAAAATTGAATGCCGCCAGCGTCGCCTCCGAAACTGTTGAAGACCAGGTTGGTGAGAGTCAGGATCGCGTAGGCTGCGGCGCCGGGGAACGCCATGTCGGGCGTGCGGCTGAAGGAATTCGAGTGCCGAAGAGAATTCATGGGCCCGAGGCGAAAGATCAGCAGCATGAAAACCGGCATAACCAACGTGAGGAGCATGGGACCGCTGCGCGCTAGATAGCGCATTTCTTTTTCGAATACCGCAGCGATCGACGACGAGAATCCTGGCAGGTTCCATCCCACCTGAAGAGCTTGGGTTTGAGCGACCGCAGCAGGCGCAGCCGCTTCACTGAGATTCTCACCGTGAAACTGCGCGCGTAGCCGGAGGTGCAACAGCGATCCGATGACGATCGTCAGGGCTGCCAGAAAAAATAGCGAAGCGGAGCCGACGACAATCCGCGATTGCGTAGTCTGCGCGATGGCGTTGGCGGCGAGGCCTGGCGGCAGCACTGTCTGAACCTGGGCTGCGATCCGAACCGCTCGACGGAACCCGGGATGAGGAGTTTTTCCCAGCCGGTTCATCATGGGCCCAACTAATTGAAAGCTGAGCATCGACAGGATGAAGAGAACGCCCAGGATTTCGCGGGTGCGGCGCTGTGCGAGCCAGCGCTCCACCCAGGCGAAGATGGTCTGCATCAGCACCAGGTTGAAGAGTGCGAAGGTCAACAGGACCAGCAGTGCCCAAGGGAACAACCAAGGGCGCGCGAGGCTGATGCCCAGAAGAATTCCAAGCAAGCCCACCGTGCCGAGCGCGCTGGCAGGGTCAAAAAAGCCGTACGCCAAACGGATCAGAAAATATGACCGGTAGGTGAGAGGGAAGCGAAGCAGTTCCGCCGAGTCGGGATTGTTGGTGAACGCGGTGGACATCATGGGGAAGAGTTGCCAGAAGAAAAAGACCGGCCACAGCAGGATCGCCAGGTATGCGGCGTTGTTTTGCGAGACAAAATACCAGGCAAATCCGGTGGCGAGGGCGAAGGCGCCCGTCCCGCCGACCGTGAAGGCAATCGTTATCAAAATACGAGAGGCAAGCTCCATTTTGCCGCGCTTGCTGCGCAGGCCGTTAAGGAACATGCGCCAGCGCAACTCGGCGATGGTCCGGACTTGATTTAGAACGCCTTCCGGGTACGTCATTTCGTGTGGCTTCAATTCTTGCATAACTGAATTGGAGGGCGCATGGTAAGAGGTGATATGCGCCTTGAGTTGCGCGACAGGCAGGCCTCCAAATTAAGATAAGTTGCCGAGTACCTATCTGGTACCGTTTGTGATTGTAATCGCGGGCCCGAGTGGGATCGCTCACGGTTGCTTCGAGATTTCCGATAGAAAGCAGTAGAGGCTGGAGGGGATTGTCATGCGGGGGCTCAAAGAATTCCGCTATGGGACAGCGTTACGCACCCTTTAGCGAATGCTTTGGAGTTTGCTTTTGGTGGTCACCATACGAAACTGAGCCGGGTGTTCACCATCGACGGCCACAGCCATAAAGTGTGTTGCAAATGCGGAGCGAATTTCCACTATTCGCTCCAGACGACGTCGAATCATACGGCATCACAAGATGTTTCCGGTATTCAGGAAGTTGCGGGCCCGGCATTTGCAAAAGCGTCGGCAGATCCGGCAACGGTCCAATCGCGCCTAACACCTAACTTGCGTGGACCTAAAGCTCCCCTATCCCAGCCACGACAGTTCCTGCTCGGTGCGGTGGGTGCCGCCGACGATACGAAGGAAGAGTTGTTCCAGCGTCAACTTTTCGGCGGAAACCGGCGCTCGATCACCTGATTCCGCGGGAGTTTGGGCCTGGACTCCCGCGCGCAGTTCCTCCAGAGAGCCCTGAGCGACAAGCCTTCCTTGATGAATGATGGCGACGTGACTGCAGAGGCGCTCTACGATTTCGAGCACGTGCGAGGTAAGGAAAATCGTCGCGCCGCGCGTGATCATGCCTTGCAGCATGGATTTCAGCGTCCCGGCGGCAATCGCATCCACGCCTTCGAAGGGCTCATCGAGAAACAAAACCTTGGGCCCATGGATCACGGCGGCGGCAAGAGCCAGCTTCTTTTGCATGCCATGGGAATA
>DATBZH010000051.1:0-4722 GCA_036513255.1 Candidatus Sulfotelmatobacter sp.
TTGGCGAACTCGGCATTAGGCATCGCCTGAATCGTCTTCTGAGTGAATGCCCAAGACTTGTTGAGTTCGGTGACGATCTGGGCGCGGTCGGTGGTCGATTTCTCGAATGTCTTCCCGTTGAATCCCTCCGGCTTTTCGGCGCCCATCAGGTTGAGGATGCCGTAGCGCTCTCCGGCCACGTGGAGAAACACTTCGGCGAAGGAGCGTGAATCGGGCGAGGGACGCCAATTGAGTTTGTCGGCGGGAACGGCATTGGCCAGGTCGACAAACTTTTTCTGCATAGTTTCGAGATCGAGCAGGGCCTGAGCCTTCATGTCGTATGTGGGAGCGGTGTGGTCGGCATCGTCGGCGTGGGCCGCGACGCTGAATGCGGCTGGGCTGAGGCTGGCTAGAATCAACATAAACGCGAGCAACAATCTGTTGGTGGCCTTCGTTGTTTTCATTGTCTTTGTCCTCCGGGATGAGACGGTTGTTTAGACGCAGCAGGAAGGAATTGGTGGGATCGGTTCGGACAAAGCTGCACGGCAATGGAACCGGATTCGGGGCGATTGATACCAGCCTAGAGAGTCATCAGATTGGCAGGCGCCTTTATTGCGCGACCTGTGTCCGCTCCGAGCCTCGCCATGAGCGATTCCGTTTGTCTTCAATTCCCGCCCATGTATATACTTAAAGTATATACATATGACTACAGCTAAAGTATTCCGTTCTGGCAATAGTCAAGCGCTTCGCTTGCCCAAAGAATTCCGGTTCAAGGGAAAGGAAGTTGAAATCTTCCGCCGCGGCGACGAAGTGGTTCTGCGGGAAAAGGAAAATAATATCGTCCGGGCCTTCGAACTGCTCGCGGGATTGCCGGACGATTTCGATATTCCGGATCGCCACAAAGATTTCCCGCAGAAGCGAAAGGGCCTGTGATTGTCGAGCCCCGGTATCTTCTGGATACTGACATCTGCATTTACATCCGCAAAGGACGGCCAGAAGGCGTTGTGCGCCGGTTTGAAACGATTCGTCCCGGAGAAGCCGTTCTTTCGGTGATTACATATGGAGAGTTGCTGTACGGCGCAGAAAAGAATGCGCTTCGTGAGCAATCACTGCACCGCTTGCAGCAGCTCTCAGACCTCGTGCCCACGTTGCCTCTTCCCGACAATGCGGCGCACACCTACGGCTTTCTTCGTGCAGAGTTGGAACGCCGCGGCGAAATGATTGGCAACAACGATCTATGGATCGCGGCGCATGCGCTGGCATCAGGGCTGATTCTGGTGACGAATAACGAGAAAGAATTTCGGCGAGTGCACGGATTAAAGGTTCAGAACTGGGCGCTTTAGCATTCGTTTAAGCTGCGCAGCGTTCGTGCCGTTTTCCCCGCTCCTTGGTTTACAATATTGGTTATTTTGTTGCGCATTTCTGCAGTCATCTCACCCGTATCCCCAGGAGGATTGTCATGAAGCTCACCCCCGGCAAACTGGCCGGTCTCAAACGAGTCTCAAACGAGCGCGGCGTCATCGCGGCCGCAGCCATGGACCAGCGCGGCTCGCTGCAGAAGTCTCTGTCGAAGGAAAAAGGCGGCAGCGAAGTCACCAACGCGCAAATGGAAGAGTTCAAATCGCTGGTCACCGAAGTCCTGACCCCGCATGCCTCGGCCATTTTGCTCGATCCGGAGTGGGGATTGCCGGCCTCGAAGCGGCGCGCGAAGAACGCCGGACTGCTGCTCGCTTATGAAAAGACTGGGTACGACAAGACCGGTCCGGGACGCCTCGGCGATCTGCTCGATCACTGGTCGGCGCAGCGCCTGAAAGAAGCAGGCGCGGATTGCGTCAAGATTCTGCTGTATTACTCTCCATTCGATCCGAAAGATGTGAACGATAAAAAGCACGCCTGGGTCGAGCGCATCGGCGACGAATGCCGCGCCAACGATATTCCCTACTTCCTTGAGTTTGTCGGATATGAAGAAGGCGCCGACGAGAAAGGGCTTGAGTACGCCAAGAAAAAACCGCAGATCGTGACCGAGAGCATGCGCGAGTTCTCGAAAGATCGTTATGGAGTGGACGTGCTGAAGGTGGAAGTGCCCGTGAACATGAAGTTTGTCGAAGGCGTGAAGTGCTTCGGCGGGCAGAAAGCTTATACAAAGCAAGAAGCCATCGATCAGTTCCACAAAGCGGCTGCCGTCGCGACGAAGCCTTTTATTTATTTATCCGCGGGCGTGAGCAATGCGGAGTTCAGCGAGACGCTGGAACTTGCCGGGGAATCCGGAGTGAAGTTCAACGGCGTGCTCTGCGGCCGCGCGACCTGGAAAGACGGAATCCCAATCTACGCCAAGCAAGGCGCGGCGGCGTTCCGCAAGTGGCTTGAAACCGAGGGCGTGAAGAATATCGAGAACGTCAACGACAAACTCAAAGCCGCGACCAGTTGGCATTCGATCTACGGCGTTGAACTGGCGCACGCGTAGCTGTTAAAGACACACAACTGTCCCACCCTTCACGCTGCGGCGTACGGGTGGGATTTTTATTTTCTGCTTTATCATTCGCTCTAAAATATCCGCATGTCTACTGTTCTCATCACCGGGGCATCGGGCGGCATCGGATATGAACTCGCGAAACTTTTCGCACACGACCGTCACAATCTGGTGCTTGTCGCCCGCAGCGGCGACAGACTCGCGCAGGTTGCGGCTGAACTGCAACCGCTTGGCGTAGCGGTGAAAACTGTTCCGCTCGATCTCGCGGCATTTCAGGCACGAAAGTTTCTCTTCGATCAGTTGCAGCGCGAAGGCATTGCTGTGGACATTCTTATCAACAATGCTGGATTCGGTGCGTTCGGCAAATTCGCTCAGATACCGGAGAACGAAATCCTAGGACAGATTGATCTCAACATCACGGCGCTCACCGAACTCACGCGACTCTTTCTGCCGGCGATGATTCGACGCGGTAGCGGACGCATCATGAATGTCGCATCTACCGCGGGATTTCAGCCGGGTCCGCTGCTGGCTGTTTACTACGCAACCAAGGCGTATGTGATCTCTTTCTCGGAAGCGATTGCGAACGAACTGCATGGCTCGGGTGTTACGGTCACATGCTTTTGCCCGGGCGCAACGCATACCGGGTTCGCACAACGGGCGGGAATCGACAAGTCGCGGCTCTTCAAGTTCGGCGCGATGAGCGCGGAGAAAGTCGCGCTCGATGGTTATCGCGCCGTGATGGAAGGACGCGGGTTAGCCATCTCAGGCACGCACAATTGGCTGCTGGCGGAGTCCACGCGCTTCGCCCCGCGAAAAATGGTGACGGCCGTTTCGCGTTGGGTTTCAGAGAAGCTGGAATAAGCGACAACAACACGGCGCGCTCCCGCATCTGACGCAGCTTTACAAATCGATACTGACATTTTGCAAAGCTTTACCGGACAAACGATATCGTTCTGTGAGGTGAGCGAGTCCAAAGAGGCGTAATCGGGTTCGACTTGGTAGCACAATTCGAAAGCGCCACTCCAGAAAAGCTTTCGAGAGAGGTGCCACATGGCGTGCCGTCGTCGAAAGATTTCGTCTCTCTCTTCGTCAGAAACTTCAACATCAAACATTTCAAGCTTCAGGTTTTCAAAAAGAATCTTCTTACACACCGCGGCTCTGGCCGCGATTTTTTTGGCAAGTTTTGGTGGTACTGCGCAAAGCCAGGATCAGAACAATGCTCCAGCTGAACCACCGCAGGTGGCAGCCGGCAATCGCGTTCCAATACTGACCATTCCTGCGGGCACGAACGTTGCGATGGTTCTTACTCAGCCGGTGCAGAGCCGGGTGCTTCATCGCGGCGATGACATCTATGCGCAAATTACGGCGCCCGTCGACTCCGGCAACCAAGTCGCGATTCCGCCGGGAACGTTTGTACAAGGCAAGCTCGACAAACTGGAGCGTCATGGCGAGCGCGGCGAGTTGCGGTTGCAATCCGTGTCGATCACCTTTCCCGATGGCTACGTTGCACCGATCTCCGGCTCTGCAACGCTCGAGAGCAGCGATGGTTATGCTCTCCGCGATCCCGGGCCGAACCGCGGCGTGACTGCGGTCGGAATGATTGCGGCTGGCGCGGGCATCGGCGCGCTCATTGGCCACTCGGCGGGGAGTTCGACGGGCACGCTCACGAGTTCTTTGCCACCGGGATGCACGGGCGCGCCGCCGAATTGCCTTACTGCGAGCGTGCAGACCTCGGGATCTAAGGGGATCGACACCGGCATCGGTTTGACCGTGGGCGCGGCGATTGGTGGCTTGGCTTCGTTTGCCATGTTGGCACATACGCGAAATTTCTATCTCGATGTGGGCTCACCGGTTGAGTTGACGCTGCAGCAGCCGGTTACGATGCAAACCGATGAAGTGGCGAAGGCCGTGAAAGACGTGGGACATCATCCGCTTGCCCAACAGCCCATTGCAGGCCGCCCTGTGCCTCCGCCTTATAACTCGAACAACAACGGAACCTGCTGGACTCCGGGCACGCCAGGGACTCCGCCAACGGTGATGCCCGGCGCACCGGGGCCAGACGGGATACCAGGCCCGCCTACAGTGATGCCAGGAACGCCGCCGACTCCTGGGACACCTTACCCGTGTCCGTGAGAGCTCCGTGCATGTTGTCCTCCGAGGAGCAAATGGCCTTCGCGTTTTCGATCGCGAGGGCCGTTTGGTTTGTCAGCAAAATTATCTTCCAGTAACTTTACTTACATCTATGCCCACACTCATCTCGCAACCTACCCGTA
>DATBZH010000052.1:0-2686 GCA_036513255.1 Candidatus Sulfotelmatobacter sp.
GCGCATCCATTTTTTAGCGTCATCGGGATTTTGTTTTTTATTGCCATCTCCATCACGACATTTTTCGTCGACGGATTACAGTGGTCGGTGCCGGCATTCGTTATTTTTCTGGCGCTGGTCTCGATCATCTACTGGCGGCGCCGACCGGCTAAAGGTCCCGGGCAAGAGTTGATAAAAGAGAGTTGAAAATGATCGACGTCTCCGAGGAAGTTTACTCTTCGCTCCGGCAAAACTTTAAGGGCGATCTGTTGTGTCCGCGTGATGACGGCTACGAAGAGGCGCGGCTGGTTTGGAATGGCATGGTCGCTCGCAAGCCAGGCTTGATCGCTCGCTGCGCCGATGTAGGCGATATCCAAAGCGCAATCCGAATCGCATCCGCGCTGGGCATCGTCACGGCCGTTCGTTGCGGAGGGCACAGCCTTGCCGGTTTCAGCACCTGCGAAGGCGGCTTGGTCATCGACCTTTCCAGAATGCGACAGGTCACCGTCGATCCCGCGATCCTCCGCGCGCGTTTTGCTGGCGGCTGTTTGCTGGGCTCGATCGATAATGCGACACAAAAAGAAGGCCTCGTCTTCCCTTCCGGCGTGGTCTCTCACACGGGAGCGTCAGGGCTGGTTCTCGGCGGAGGTACCGGATGGTTGACTCGCCGCTTCGGATTATCCTGCGACAATGTTGAGGGGTTCACCATGGTCGCAGCCGACAGCTCTATCGTGCGAGCCAATGCAAAAGAAAATGCAGATTTGTTCTGGGCTCTGCGCGGAGGCGGCGGGAACTTCGGCGTGGTAACCGAATTCGAAGTAAAGCTGCATCCTCTCAAATCGGTTGTATTGGCGGAAGGCCTTACCGCCGAAAGCGACATTCGCCGTTTGCTCGAACATTGGCGCGACTTCATGGCTGGCGCGCCGATTGATTTGAAATGGAATATCGATCTGCGGATTGCACCAACTACAAATAGCATTCCGCCGTCATTGCGCGGGCGGTCTGTAGCCGGAAGTTCGATCATCTGGACCGGCGATCCCGATGCCGGACACACGACCATGCAAACCGCGCTCGCCCTCTGCCATCCAGATTCGGTGAGCAGCAAGATTATTTCGTTTCTCGATCTGCAGACGATGGCCGATTCCGCGTTTCCGCACGGCCGCCGCTACTACACAAAGTCGGGCTACTTCAACTATCTCGACGATGGCACAATCGATCGCTGCCTGGACGCGCTCGTGACCATTCCTTCCCCCGAAACGCAGATTGAACTTGCTTATCTCGGCGGTGCCGCTGGAAAAGTCAGCGCCGATGCAACCGCATTCGGTGACCGCAGCGCGCCGTTCATCATGAACCTGCTGGCGAACTGGTCCGATCCATCCGACGACGAGAAACACATTTCCTGGATTCGCAGCACCTTCAACCAACTCCGGCCCGCCATGAAACCGGGCGTCTACGTGAACTTCATGAGCGGCGATGAGCAGGATCGTGTTCCCGAGGCCTACCATCAACGCTGGGATCGCATGGTTGCGGTCAAGACGCACTATGATCCAAAGAATTTCTTCCGCCTTAACCAGAATGTTCTCCCTCGCGCCTCCGCCCAACGATCTGAGTAGAACGATCCGCTGCGTTTCCCGATAGTTACGTCTTTATAAACTCCTCCCAAATTCTTTATGCCCTCTTTATGACTTTGCTGCTGGAATTGTAAGAGTCGTGACTCGGGGAGCCTGGTATGGAACTGGGACCGCACGATTTTGTTCGCTCGGGAAATGAAATTCATTTTTATAGCTGTTGGAGAAAAGTCCATGACGACTTTGAATCGCCAGGCGCGGAAGTGCGCCGGTTTGTTGATCGCTATCATCCTGATTTTTACCTTCGCATTGGCCGGTGCAAACTGCATCGCGCAAACGGCGGATCTACGAGCTTCTGCTTCCGGAGATTCCAGTTCGAGAGATACTTCCAGCAAGAGCGCCGACGCCAACGATTCGACGTCGAAGAAGGCGTCAACGCCACTCGCGTCGGATCCAGATATCTCTCCTGCCGTAGCGAAGCAACTCGCCGCCCTGCAGGCGGAAATCGAGGAATTGAAAGCTTTACTAAAGAGTCGCATCGCAGGTGAAACTGCATCGACTTCGCCCGCAACGCCAACCCCTGCTGTGGCGCCAAATTCGATCATAGCTCCCACCGCGACCACAGCCGCGACGCCAAATGCAAAACCGGCGGAAGCCTCTGCCGACTCCACAAGCGCGCCGGCTCGCGCAGCCGTTGAAACGGCGCAGACAACTCAAGCGAGCGCGACCGAACAGCCGGCAGCATCCACACCGTCGGCGCCCTTTGCCTATGCTGACTGGACCTGGCTCAATGGCAATGCACGCAACAAGGATGCGGTTTGGGATTCGAAATTTTTCACGCCAGAAGTGCGTGTGGACACCCACTACATCATGGATCTCAACCATCCCCGCGATGACACCATGGGAGGCTCGACCGAAATTTTCCGCTCCGACGAATTTCAGGTGGAGCAGATCAGCTTCGGCGGCAACCTCCACTGGGAGAACGTGAACGCCCGCATCCTGACCATGTTTGGCATGTTCGGCGTCACTACGCCACGCAACGATGCCAGCGCAGGCCGCGGGCAATGGGACCTGCGCGGAGCATATAAATATGTCTCCGAGGCCAACGCCGGCTATCACTTCAACGTCAACCACGGCAT
>DATBZH010000053.1:0-32505 GCA_036513255.1 Candidatus Sulfotelmatobacter sp.
CGCGCAAATACGGAAACGCTGAGATGCGGCGCCTGCATTCCATTGGCGGCCGGAACACAACCGGGTTGGATGGTTTCAAACTGACACGCGCCTTGCTCGTCGGTCGGCATGCGGCCAAAACCGGCACAATGAGGATCTGCACTTCCCGCACGAGAATCCTCAGCATGGTTGTACTTGCCGTCCGCGTCGGCCTGCCAGATTTCGACCATCGCATCGGGAACAGGGCGCCCGTCGCCATCAAGAACACGACAAATCAGTCGCAGATGCTGGCCCTTGGCCTGCGAGCCGGCGATCCGTTGGACGGAATGCAATTGGCTGCAGCCGAGATGAAAGTAAGGTCCGGCAGTCTGCGAAGGTGTAGGAGTGAGATCCATTTTTAACTCTCGAACGGCGTCGCCTCACGTCCGCGCAAAATAATGTCGAAGCGATACCCAAGAGCCCACTCTGGTCGAGTGACATCGAGATCTAATTTTGAAATCAATCGTTGGCGCACATTTTCGTCGGGTATCGACTGAAATATCGGATCATGCGCAAACAAGGGATCTCCGGGAAAATACATTTGCGTGATGAGCCGCGTGGCAAATGCGGGACCGAAGAGTGAAAAATGAATGTGCGCGGGACGCCACGCATTGTCATGATTGCGCCACGGATAAGCTCCCGGCTTAATCGTCGTGAACTCGTACTGACCGTTCGCGTCCGTGAGAATCCGTCCCGCACCCGTGAAGTTGGGATCAAGCGGCGCAGGATGATCGTCCCCATGATGAGCGTAACGTCCCGCTGCGTTGGCCTGCCAAATCTCAAGCAGCGTATGCGGAACCGGACGGCCACCATCATCGAGTACGCGTCCCATGACGATGATGCGCTCGCCCAGCGGTTCACCCGAATGTTGACGCGTCAGGTCGCTGTCAGACGCCACTACGTCGCTGTGACCATACACCGGACCAGTGACCTCCGACAGAGTGTGTGGCAGAAAAATCAGCGGTTGCCGCGGAGTGCGCAGGACAGTTCCACGATAAGGCGGATAGAGCGAAGTCGGCTGGCTGGCGGCCTCATGCCTTCGGTAGCCTGTCACCTTGAATGTTTGCTTCATACTCAGTCCATCGGAAGTCCGACATAATTCTCGGCCAAACTCTGCGATGCCGCGCGAGAGCTGGTGACGTAATCGAGCTCTCCGATCTGTCGCCGCTGGTCGAAAGCGTTATCGGAATCGAAGCGATGCAGCATCGACGTCATCCACCACGAAAATCGCTGGACCTTCCAGACTCTGCGCAGACACGTTTCGGAATAATGCTCCAACTGCGAACGATCTCCTGAACGGTAAAACTCGGCAATGGCGCGGGCAAGCACGCGAACATCCGCGACGGCAAGATTCAGTCCTTTAGCGCCGGTCGGCGGAACAATATGGGCGGCATCGCCCGCGAGAAAAAGCCTTCCATATTGCATGGGCTCTACGACAAAACTCCGCATGCCCGCAATTCCCTTTTGAACGATGGGCCCTTCGGTGAGAGTCCACCCCGGGCAAGCCAGGCGGGTCTGCAGCTCTCGCCAGATTTTCTCATCGGACCAGTTCTCAATCAATTCGTCCGGTGCGCACTGCAAGTAAAGCCGGCTCAGCGTCGGGCTTCGCATGCTGAGCAAGGCGAATCCGCGATCGTGGTAGCAGTAAATCAACTCCTCGGACGAAGGCGGCGCTTCAGCCAGAATCCCCAGCCACGCGAATGGATAAATTCGGTCATACGCCGTCAACACTCCGCGAGGAATACTCGGGCGGCAGATTCCGTGAAACCCGTCGCAACCGGCGATGAAGTCGCAGGCCAGCTCTACCGGCGCACCGTCTTTCTGAAATTGAATCGAGGGTTTCTGATTCGAAGACAGCGAGCCTTCAAACGCGTGAACAGAAACTTTGGCAGCTTCAAAAATTAGTTTTCCGTCTGCGGCATGCCGGGCATCGATCAAATCTTTGACGACCTCGCCTTGGGCATAGATCGTGATGGCTCGCCCAGTCAACTCCTGGAAATCGATGCGATGCCCATGCCCCTTGAAACGCAACTCGATGCCATGATGAATCAGGCCTTCGCGCTGCATTCGCGCGCCCACCCCTGACTGAACCAGCAGGTCTACCGTATTTTGTTCGAGCACGCCGGCGCGGACGCGCTCCTGCACGTACTCGCGCGTGTGGGCTTCCAGAACGACCGAATCGATTCCTTCCAGGTGCAGAAGATGCGAGAGCACCAATCCGGCAGGCCCGGCTCCGACAATGCCCACCTGTGTCCGCATCGTTTGATTCATCGGGAAGTTCGCTCCACGCTTACCCTCTGGAGTGCGCGCATCGTCATTTTCCGCCGGCTCCGCGCTTTCGGCTAGCCTTAAGGGGTTGACTCGTGCGGGAAAATTTCTCAATCACTTCTTGAGGAATGGGCGTGCTCTCAATCTTCTCCGGATTTTTCGCGGAAGGACTGGCCCACACTCGGGTTTCGAGACACTCCACGGCCAAGACGCCCTTGTTGAAAAGCTGATGCCGGACGAAAAAACTGCTGCGGCGAAATTCCGTTATCTCAGAGACGACCTCAACTTCGTCAGAGAACCGCGAAGGCGATCGAAACGAAGCCTCGATTGCGACCATCGGTATACCGATGATGCCGTATTTCTTGATCGCCTTCTGCTTGGGTAAACCCGCTTTCTTGAAAAGCGCAGTCGCGCAGGCATCGAAAAAAGCAAAATAGCGTGGAAAGAATACGATCTGAGCGGGATCGCAATCGCCCCACTCAATGACGATTGTTTTCCGGTTTTTTAGAGATCGTTTTTTATTCACCAGTAAGGCCGGAAGTTGAATCCTGAATAGAAATAAACGCGACGCGCAGTAGTAGTGTTGCGAATGGCGGGTGGGAAGTCAAGACAGCTATGATGGAGAAGGTTTTCGTCTTCAATCGTCTCGATCGCGACCCTCTTGTGCAAACAAACATGATGCGGACAAATCAGCACGACCAACCCGTGGTCATCGTAGGCGCCGGCATCGCAGGCCTCGCCGCTGCCGAGAAATTGGGACAGGCGAATATTCCCGTCGTCATTCTCGAAGCACGAAACCGCATTGGCGGGCGCATTCTTACGCAACAAGAGGAAGCCATCGGTTATCCCATCGAGCTGGGAGCGGAATTTATCCACGGCCTGCCCCCTGAAACTCTGGAAAAACTTCAGCAATCAGAAATTGAAGAAGTCGATGGGCAGAACTGGTGCGCATCCTCAGTTGGATTGTCTCCATGCTCTTTCTTCCCCCAGGTCGATTCGATTCTTGCTGCGATGGACGATTCAATTCCCGACGAGTCATTTCTTGATTTTTTGGAGCGCGAGTTTCCCAATCCGTCGCATGACGCAGCGCTCGACGAAGCGAAACGTCACTCAATTGGATACGTCAGTGGCTTTAATGCCGCCGATCCCGGGCTCGTAAGCGTGCACTGGCTGGTTGCGGAAATGCGCGCCGAAGAGAAAATTCAAGGCCAGCGCGCATTCCGCTCCAGAAATGGATATGCCGATCTGCTCAATATCTATCGCCAGCAAATTGCGCGCTACGACGTGACGATTCAGACTGGAACGGTCGTCGAAAGCATCACCTGGAAATCCGGGGCCATACAAATTAAAGCTTCAGGCGAAAGCGGCCCGTCCGTGTTTGAGGCCACGCAAGTTCTGGTTACCCTTCCTCTTTCTGTTCTGCAACTCGGAGCCGTGGAATTCGTTCCGCCGCTCCCGAAAAGCAAGCTGGCCGCGCTCGACAAATTGGAGATGGGAAAAGTCATCCGGATCGTACTCCGTTTTCGCCACCGGTTTTGGGACACCATTTCTCCTCCCGGCGAAAAAGCGACTTTGTCCGACATGAGCTTCCTGCTTTCCGAAGACGAATTGTTCCCCACATGGTGGACCACCATGCCCAGGAAAGAACCTGTAATTACGGGTTGGGCGCCGTTTCGTTCCGCGGAAAAGTTATCCGGAAAGGATCAAGAGGCAGTCATCCAACAAGCCCTGCAGTCGTTATCCCGGCAGCTGCAAGTGGATCTGAAGAATCTGGAAAGCTGGCTGGAATCCGCCTACTTTCACGATTGGCAAACCGACCCGTTCTCTCGCGGGGCCTACAGTTACGCCAAAGTGGGCGCGGATGGCGCGCAGCAAGCCTTGGCAGCTCCGGTGGAAAACACTTTATTTTTCGCCGGCGAAGCCACCGACACAACCGGAAATAATGGAACCGTCCACGGCGCAATTGCCAGCGGTCAGCGCGCGGCGCGGGAAATCATCGAAACCCGCGGGGTCTAACCGGCTTTGGAAGCATCGCCCGGTTCGAGTTGGAGATAACTCTGGGCGTTGTGAAAGCAGATGTTTTGAATCATGGAGCCGATTAATTTTTCGTTGTTGGGCAATTCTCCACGTTCGACCTCAGCCCCAAGCAGATTGCAGAGCACGCGGCGAAAATATTCATGCCGGGGGAATGACATGAAGGAGCGTGAATCGGTCACCATGCCGACAAAGCGCGAAAGCAATCCGACGGAAGAAAGCGCATCCAACTGCCACTTGATTCCATCCTTCTGATCGAGAAACCACCAGCCGCTGCCGAACTGAATCTTTCCTGCCGTAGTTGAATCCTGGAAATTGCCGATGGCCGTCGCGAACACATAATTGTCGGCCGGATTGTTGTTGTAGATGATCGTCCGGGGCAGCGCACTTTCCCGCTCCAGCAGATCGAGGTACTTGCTGAGCGCAGCGGCTTGCGGCCAATCGCCGATCGAATCGTATCCCGTGTCGGCGCCGAGTTCACGCCGCCGCCGCGTATTTACGTTGCGCAGCGCACCGAGATGCAGTTGCTTGGTCCAGTTCCGGCTTGCGTCGAGGCGTCCAAAAAGCAACATTAAAAATGAGGCGAAGGCTTCGTGATCTTCGGCGCTGACGCTTTTTCCCGCCCGTGCATCGACGAAGACAGCAGCAGCACGGCTTTCAGTACACGGCGTTGCATAGCAGTAATCCAATCCGTGATCAGAAAGGCGGCAGCCGTTCTCATGAAAATATGTGTGCCGCGATTCTAAGGCGCGCAAAAAGCTTTTTAGATCGGAGATGCGCACACCGCTTGCTTGTTCTAGGCGTTTCACCCACGCATTGAATGCCTCCGGATCGGATACGCGAAGCGCCTTATCCGGACGGAAAGTGGGAAACATGCGAAAGCCGCTATCGCTCCGATTGACCTGGCAATGATGCTCGAGGCTGTCGCAGGGATCATCGCTCGTACATAAGACTCGAACGTTAAATTTGCGGAGAATACCTCGCGCCGTTAGATCGCCATGTTGCAGCATGGAGTTCGCGCGCTCCCAAATCATGTCCGCGGTATTTTCATCGAGCAGGTCATCGATGGCGAAATAGCGCTTCAGTTCAAGATGCGTCCAGTCATAGAGCGGATTGCGCAGCGCATGCGGAACCGTCCGCGCCCAGGCCATGAACTTTTCTTTCGGCGTAGCATCGCCGGTACAAAAACGCTCAGGTACGCCGTTGGCCCGCATGGCGCGCCATTTGTAGTGATCGCCTTCGAGAGCAATCTCGAACAGATTTTGAAAGCGCCGGTCTTGTGCCACATCGGCGGAAGAAAGGTGCGAATGATAATCGAGGATGGGCTGCGGCGCGGCATAGTCTTGATAGAGCCGGCGTGCCGTCTCGGAATGCAGCAGAAATTTCTCGGTAACGAAGGTCAATGAACTCTCCGTTCCCGGGAAGCCTCGCGCACTTCTTTTACAATCGCGAGAAAGGCACGGGCTGCTTCAACAATTGGAGACGCATCCCCCGAGGCGAGTGCGGAGGGCGACACCAACTCCCCTCCAATACCCAACGCTGCGGCCCCGGCGTGGAGAAATTCGGCGGCAGTGGAGAGATTGACCCCGCCGGTAGGAATCATGGGAACTTGCGGCAAAGGCCCCTTCAACGCCTTGATATATTTCGCCCCGCCAACATTTCCGCAGGGAAAAATCTTGACGAAATCGCTCCCCGCCTTCCAGGCTGCAATCACTTCGGTGGGCGTGAGCGCACCCGCCATGATGGTCTTGCCCGCGCGATTCGCATACTTCACCGTCTCCAGGTCGAATCCCGGACTGACGATGAATTCCGCGCCCGCCGAGACGCAGCGTTCGGCCGTGTCTGCATCCAGCACGGTCCCGGCTCCAATCAGTACATCGTCTCCCAATTTCTTCGCCAGGTAAGAAATTGCTTCGATCGCGCGAGGCACAGTCATCGTAACTTCCACAATCGGAATTCCCCCGCGACACACGGCCTCAGCCGCGAGCATGGCTTTCTCCGCGGAAGTCGCACGCACGACCGGAACGATTCCGATCTCGATAATTCTTTTCGCAACTTGCTCTTTATCCATGCTGTTCACCCATGCTCTTCACCGAAAGACCTTCTTACTTCATCGCGCGATGCGCGCCCCCTTGCCCTTCATGACCTGGAGCACTTCTTTCAGCGTCACCATGGTCGTATCGCCGGGAGTGGTCATGGCCAACGCGCCGTGCGCCGAGCCGCATTCCACGGCCCATTGCGGGCCCTGGCCGCTGAGGAACCCATAGATGAGGCCGGAGGCAAACGAATCTCCGCCGCCGACGCGATCGAAAATTTCCAGATTCTCCCGGTATTTCGCTTCATAGAAATCGCCGCCGGCGTAGCAGATCGCGCCCCAGTCATTTACCGTCGCAGTCTTGGCTTTGCGCAGAGTGGTTGCAACAACCGCGAACGGAAACTCTTTCACCATCATCGCAATCATTTTCTTGAAGGATTCCACCTCAACATTGGAAATGTGCTCATCGAGCCCGGGCACCTGAAAACCGAGCGCCGCAGAAAAATCTTCTTCATTGCCGAGCATCACATCAACCAACGGAGCCAGCTGCCGATTCACCTCCTGTGCGCGCTTCTTACCGCCAATCGCTTTCCATAGCGATTCGCGGTAATTCAGATCGTACGAAACGATGGTTCCGTGCTTTCTCGCCGCTTTCATTGCGTCTAGGGCGACTTCCGCCGTACTCTCCGACAAAGCGCAGAGGATCCCTCCGGTATGAAACCAGCGCGCACCGCGCTTACCAAAAATCTCTTCCCAGTCGATGTCTCCCGGTTTTAATTGCGAGACTGCGGTGTGTCCGCGGTCAGAAGTTCCCAACGCGGGACGCACGCCAAATCCCCGCTCGGTAAAATTCAGCCCGTTTCTTGCGGCGCGCCCAACCCCGTCGAAATCGATCCAGCGAATTAACGATTGATCGACGCCTCCCTGATAGATGAGGTCCTGCAGCAGGCGCCCGACGGGATTATCCACGACAGCCGTGACGATGGCGGTGTTGAGACCGAAGCATCGTTTCAGTCCTCGGGCCACGTTGTATTCGCCGCCGCCTTCAGAAACCTCGAAGTGCCGCGTGGTCCAGATTCTGCGATCGCCGGGATCGAAGCGCAGCATAACTTCGCCCAGACTGACCAGATCCCACTCACAGTGCTCTGCCGATTTGATGGTGAGGGGCGCTGCGGATTTATTTTTCGTCGTCGTCATTCGTTATACGCACCAAACTCTTAAACTTTTGCTGGGCTCAACTCAGCTGGTTGCAGCCCGGGAACAATGCCATGCAAAACTGCTAACGCAATCAAATAAGCAGAACCGGCGATGAAGAACGGTACAACGTAACTGTGCGTGCGCTGCAAGCAATAGGAAACCAGTTTCGCGATGAGCATGCCTCCAATCGCCCCAGCCATACCGCCGATTCCGACGACCGACGCTACCACTTTGCCGGGAAACATATCGGAAGCGGTGGTAAAAAGATTGCACGAAAAACCCTGATGGCCCGCAGCCGCCACGCCGATTACAAAAACCGCGGTCCACATCGATGCTACCTTCGGCACGAAGATAATGGGAACCACGCAAAGCGCGCACACCAGCATCGCAAATTTCCGGCTCGCATTGACGGTCTTACCGCTTCGTATCAGCGATGATGACAGCCAGCCTCCAGCCACGCTGCCTGCATCGGAGATTAAATAAATCACGAGGATGGGCAGACCAATATTCAAAAGCGCCAGCCCATGCTCGCGCTGCAGAAAATCAGGAACCCAAAACAAATAGAACCACCACACTGGATCGGTAATAAACTTCGCCAGCACGAACGCCCAGGTCTGGCGATGCGCCAACAGCCTCGACCAGCTCACGCGCACCTGCGGAGCGACTGGATCGCTGCAAATGTATTCGAGTTCCGCGGGAGAGCAAGACTTATGCTCCTGCGGGGGCCGGTAAAACCACAACCACACCGCAAGCCAGCAGAAACCAGTCGCGCCCAAAATAAAAAACGCCGAGCGCCATCCCCAATGCACAGCAATCCAAGGAACGGTCAGCGGAGTAACAATCGCACCGAGATTACTTCCCGCATTAAAGATGCCCGTTGCCAGCGCACGTTCTTTTTGCGGAAACCATTCCGAAACCGCTTTCAGACTGGCTGGAAATACCGCGGACTCGCCCAATCCCAGAGCAAAACGCGCCGCAAGAAATCCGTGGAACGAAGTGACAACTCCATGCGCCAGCGAAGCCAGACTCCAGAAGGCCATGGCAAACGCGTAGCCAAGGCGCGTCCCCACCGAATCAATAATCCGGCCGACAATCACCAGGCCGATCGCATAAGCTGCCTGAAAGGCGAACACAAGATTGCCGTAGTCGATTTCGTTCCAGCCCAGATCATGCTGCAGCGTCGTTTTCAGGACGCCAATCACCTGGCGATCCATATAATTCTTGGTCACGCCGAGCAGAAGAACCGTGCAAATGACCCAGCGAAAGCGCCCGACGCGCTGCATCACTTGGACTGCAACTCCGGTTGCTGTCGCCTTGGCGTTCGATGTGGAACCGGATTTTGCGGCAGACAGGGGACGCATAGAGCCCGTAGGATTACCCGGCGCAGAACAATTCTCTCAATACTTTATAGTCACTGGTTTACGCCGCTGGCAAGGAAGCCGCCATCCACGGCAAGCAGATGGCCGGTGACGAAACTTGCAGAGTCCGAGGCAAGAAACACCGCGGCGCCCACCAACTCTTCGAGTTCGCCAAAGCGTGCCGCGGGCGTCCGCGTCAGGAATTCCTGGCCGCGCGGCGTGCCATCCAGCAGCGCCGCATTCAGGTCGGTGCGAAAAACTCCGGGCAGCACGGCATTCACGCACACACGGTAACGCGCCCACTCGACGGCCATCGACTTCGTCAGAGACGCGACAGCCGCTTTGCTCGCGCCGTAAGCTGCGACCTCGTACAGTCCTAAATAAGACGTGAGCGAGGCAATATTAATGATGCGGCCATACTGGCGCTGAATCATGTGCCGGCCAAATACCTGGCAGGCGCGCAGCGTCCCGTTGAGATTGGTATCAAGAATTGCATTCCAATCCCGCTCGCTCATATCGAGAATCGGCGTGCGCTGGGTGATGCCCGCGCAGTTCACAAGAATGTCCACTTTGCCGAACTCCGCGCAGGCCGCGTCCAGAACATTCTGCAGGCTGGAGCGATCGGCCACATCGCACGGAACGGCCAGCGAGCCGCGTCCGAGCTTCTTAATCTCGTTGGCGACCGATTCCACCAAATCGCGGCGCCTTCCCGAAGGAACTACATTGGCGCCGGCCTTGGCCAGCCCCTTGGCCAGCGTCAGTCCGATTCCCGACGTCCCGCCGATTACGACCGCCGTCTTTGAATTAAGTTCAAGCCCCGGATATCCCATCAAGTCCCTGTCTATCGATTTGGTTGTGCCGCGCTTGCTTCAAAATTCGATACGCAATGACAGCTGAGCATCCCGCGAACTATTGGCCTGGCCACTCACGGTGCCGAAACTTGCGCTGCCAAACGCCGTGCCTCCCACCAGGAATTGCGTGTGGTTGGTCAGATTATAGAGGTCGCCCTCAAAGGTTACATGCGCGCGCTCGACTATGTTGAATGTCCGCCGCAAGCTGATATCGATATCGTAGTTGCCCGGACCAAACATGCCAAACGGCGCCGTGCGGGCCGAATCGCCAAATGTATAAGCATACGGCGAGCCGCTCGCCGTCAAAGTCGAGACTGGCACGAACGCCGCCGAGTTCAGATAGCTCGGAGAGCTGGAGGATGTTGCCCCCGCGCCCCACTTGCCGCCAATCCTGCCCGGACCGGTGAAGCCGGGCGTTACCGTGGGCATGCAGACGCTCTCCGCGGGATTGGTCTGGCAAGCCGAACCGGTGATCGCCAGCGGCGAACCGGAGAAGGCTTGAACAATTTCAGAGAACTTAAAATTGCTGGCCAAAGCGCGCACGACCCGGTTTCCTGAGCCAAGACCTTGCGCGCCGAAGGGCAGCGACCACACTGCCGTCTCGATCACGTGGTGCGGCTGGTCGGTCGTGGAAAGGCTGCGCTCGATCCGGTCGGCCGCCCATGACCTGCCATCGTTCGAGTACGCGGCCGGAATGGCATAGCCGGAGCGGAAGGTTCCTCCGTCGTCGATCGCTTTCGACCAGATGTAATCGAACATAAAGCTCAGACCCTTATAGGCCCTCTGCGTTAACGAAACCTGCAGCGAGTTGTAGTCCGAGTTGGCCACGTTTCCGTAGGCATCGGTGATGGTCTTGTAATTGGGGAAAGGCACCAGCGCCTGCTGCACGTTTTGTCCGCCATTGAAATTGGCTGGGATCGTGATATTGGCGGCGGCCAAAGTGGCGAGCTGCGCTGACGTCAGATTCTGCACCTGCGTTCCGAGAATCGATCCCAGGAAAAGATATTGCGGGTTCAGCTGATTGATCCACTGGCCTCGCGCCGTGCTGCTGTCCGGGCTTTCGAAGTGACCCTGCGATCCAACGTAGCTCAGTCCGAAGACGAGATTTTGCGTGATCTGGTGCTGAATGCCCACGTTGTAGTCAACATATTGAGGCGCGCGTCCTCCGTAGTACGGATCACCGTAAGTCACGCTCTGCGGCGAGCCCGTATATCCGGAGACCGTTGAAAATCCCAGCGCGTAGTTGGGACCGGAGAGAACACCCGCCGGCGGCGTATACGCGGGATAAGCCGAATCCAGACTGTATTCGGCGACGCCGTTGGTTGAATTCGTTTTCGGCGAGGCCTGAAAGCCGAGAATTCCGGTTCCATTCTGCGAAACAGAACTTCCCGCAACCGCATTTCCATGGGTATACATCACGCCCCAACTGGCGCGTAAGACAGTCCGTGGAAGCAGTTGATAAGCCAGGCCAGCGCGCGGCCCAAATCCTTTTTTGTAATTCTGCACCGGCGTCCTGCAGTTGCAGGTTCCCGCGCCGCTGCCGGCAAACTGCAAGGTGCCCGCGGTTCCCGAAGCATTCACGCCATTGGGATCGAAAAACGAAAGCACGTTGTTGGCTTCCCTGTAGGTTGGAAAGAAATCGTAGCGAAGCCCAAGATTCAGGGTCAATTTGGAGCTCACCTTCCAATCATCCTGCACATACGGCGAGATTGGACGAAAGCGCGCGCCGGTTTCCTGAACTAAATTCTGCGTCAGGCTCGCTGCATCGATCTGGCCGACCAGAAAACTCGCGTAGGCCAGGCCCTCGCCTGAGTCCAGCGTCGTGCCAGTGGTGTAGCCGGCAGTTTCATTCGGAGACGCCGCAAGCAGAAGCTGGCTGCTGCCGCCAGTATCGAGCGTGTACTGATATTGCAGCCACGCGATTTGCCCGCCGATGGTGAGCGAATGCCGCCCGAACTCCCACTGAAAATTGTCGATCAGGTAATAGGCATTCGAGATCTTCTTGCTGCCTGTGTCGCCGCCCCAGGTAAACGGCGCGTCCGTCCCAGCAAAGGTCACTTCGGGAAACGAAGTCGACGCCTGCCCTGCCGGGACGCCGGTAATGCCCAGCGCTGTAGCCGCAAAAGCCGGAGTGTTGTCGAGATTGAAGGAAGGACTGTAGTAACGCGCAAATCCGTACTTGAACTGATTCACCATATGCGGATTAATCGCGTACGTATCTTCGAAAATCTCGGTCTTGGTTTTCGGGGCGTATCCCTGACCGTAGTTAAAAGGCAGCGGTCCGTTGTTTCTGCCAGAAGTCGTCTGCGCGGCCGGTCCGATCGAAGCCTGGCGGCCAGCGGCAATGATGATGGACATGCTGTGCTTGTCGCTCATCGTGTAGTCGACCCGGCCGGTTGCGGTAAAGTTGCTCAGGCCGAAGGGCAATCCCGCCAGAAAATTGTTGCCCGGATTCTGATTGGCATACATGCTTGCCGGCGGCAGCAGATTGTTGATCGTGCTGGCAACGCTGGAAAATTCAGTAGGACAGATTACGTTCGGCGTCGTGCCGTTACACCCCATGAATTGCGTCCGCGTCGAAGCGTTCGATCCGGTTGAAGGATCGAAGATGTTCACTCCCAGCGCGCTGAAGTCACCGGATCGCTCCGCCATGGTGGGATAGGCCTGCAGCGTTGGGACAACGCCCTTGGCATAGCGATAGCCATCGTAGTTTCCGAAGACAAAAAGTTTGTTCTTCACGATGGGCCCACCCAGCACGATGCCGTATTCATTCATATGCTCAACCGGCTTTACGGCCGTCCCTGTAATTGGACTGATAAGCGCCGGCGCATAGAATCCCCAGGTATCGAGCGCGGTGTTGCGGAAATATTCATAGAGCGCACCGTGAAAAGTATTGGTACCGCGCTTCAAATCGAAATTCTGCACACCCTGGCCTTCATACACCGCGGAATAGCCGGAGGTCTGCACCTGCAGTTGATTGACTGCATCCACTGAAATCGCCGACCAGATGAATCGATTGTCGCCTTCCTGGGAAACATTGAAAAACGGAATGCCCTCGATATATACGGACGACGCGCCGCCCTTGCTTCCTGAACCGTCAATCGGACCTGTGTTATCGGTCAGGTTATTGTTGGTTTCGTTGTTCTGCACGCCCGGCATGAGAAGCACGTAATCGCTGGCGCGGCGCTGGTCGGGCTGCCCGCCCGCGCCCATGGCAATGGGCAATTCGGAATACGTCTCCTGCGACATGGTCGCGCCCAGCGTGGCATCGCTGGTCTGCAGCTGTTCCGGCGCTTCCGTCACGGTCACACTTTCGGTCGCCTGCCCCAGCACCATGGCGATGTTGACCGTCGCGATCTCAAGCGCGTTGACGACAACATTCTCCTGCGTCGTCGTCTTGAATCCCTTGACGGTGACTGTCACTGTGTACGTGTCGGCATCGAGCGGGGAGATTGTGTAGTCTCCAGCGGAACTCGTTACCGTCGTCGAGGTAACGCCCCGAGTCGTCGATTTGGCCACGACCGTCGCGCCTCCGACCATTGCTCCGCTCGGGTCTGAGACGCGGCCCGAGATTTCACCTTTGCCGGAAAGTTGAGCGAAAGCGGAAGCGCTGAACAACAGCAGGAGGGCAGCGGACAGGACGGACATGGTCCTGATTTGAGTCATCATCGTTTCATCCCTACGGACTGGGCTTATATCGCGGAGCCTTTATGAGGTCAGACCACTCGACTCGCGGGTTACACATATAGTGGGTCTAGCCGAATACTGTCAAGCCAAAACTGGCGAGATTACCGACTTTTACAATTCATCCTTAGGTTCGCCTCCTGCATCTCGTGGTAGGACCACTCCTGTTAAAAAACATGCACATGCAGAAATTATGCCCGCAAACGTCTCCCGCAATGCTAAGCTAGCCGCTATAAATTGCTGCTGGGGTGAAACAAGTGACATCTGCCGGACACGATGCAAAACGCGAATCCGAATCCCGCCTGACCACGCAAGTGGTCAACCACATTCGGGAAATGATCGAAAAGGGCGTGCTCAAGCCCGGGGAAAAAATCCCTCCAGAGCGCGAATTCGCGCAGAAACTCAAGATCAGCCGCGCCAGCCTGAGGACCGGCATCGGCTATATGGCCGCGATGGGGATCATGAAGGTGCGGCATGGCGTTGGCACGTTCATCGCCGAGGGCCCGCCGGAAATTGGGAAGTCATCGCTCGGCCTGCTGGGCGCTCTGCACGGCTTCAAATCCTGGCAAATGTTCGAGGCGCGGCTTCTCGTCGAAGGCAAAATGGCCGCATTGGCCGCGGAACGCGGCAAAGAAGAGCACTTCACCGTGCTGGCGGAAGAAGTCGCAGAAATGTACGCAACCATCGACGCCCCCGAAGAGTATCTGATTCACGACGTTCGCTTTCACCGCACCATTGCCGAAGCCTCGGGAAATCCAATCCTCGCCTCGCTGATGGAAACAATTTCGTCCGCACTCTACGACGGTCGACGCAAAACCGTCGGACTGAGCAAGTCACGCAAAGACTCCGCCGACCTGCACCATGAAATCTATCGCGCCATTCGCAGGAGAAATCCAGCGGAAGCGCAGAAACTTATGGAGCGCCACATCGAGCGCGCCAGGCAGGCGCAGGAAGATGAAGAGCGCAGCGTTCTGCGCGCAACCCGGCGCGGCAAGAATTCACTGAATGGCAAGATTGCGGTCTAACGTTCTTGACTTGAACGTGGACTAGCGGATTGACCATCTTTAATTCATGTGGTATGACCACTGAGGAGAAATTCTGGTGGTCATGCGATCTCGTTTCCCGTCCCGACTCTCTGCCGCTTTTCTTTTTTTCACCGCATTGACGGTGGGCGCTTTCGCTCAAGATCGAAGGACGGTCGTTGAGCCGAAGTTTCCTCCCGTCTGTACTCGACTCGAAGCGCTGCTCTCCGCGCCGGGTGGAGTTCTTTCCGATTCTGACGAGCGCCGCCTGGATACCGCGAGAATTCAGGATGCAATCGACCACTGCGCCAAAGGCCGGTCAGTCGAACTTCACGGTTCCAGCGCACGCAACGTTTTCCTTGCCTCTCCGTTTCATCTACAGGCAGGCGTCACGCTGCTGGTCGATGCGGATACCGTTCTTTACGCCTCGCGCAATCCCCGGGATTACGATGTAACTCCCGGAAGCTGTGGCGTAGTCGACCACAACGGCCACGGCTGCAAGCCCCTCATCCTTGCCGATCATGCGCCGGGAAGCGCAATCATGGGAGACGGCGCCATCGACGGCCGCGGCGGAGAACCTTTGCTCGGCGGAGCCGCCTCATGGTGGGACCTCGCCCATCGTGCGAAGATCGAAGACCTGAAACAAAACTGCACGCGGATTCTCATCGTGCACGAGTCCGACAACTTCATCCTTTATCGCATCACTCTCCGCAACTCGCCAAACTTTCACGTGATCGTCGAGAAAACCAACGGTTTCACCGCATGGGGCGTCAAGATTGACACGCCGGGAACGGCGCGCAATACCGACGGTATCGATCCGTCATCGTCCTCCGACGTTTCGATTCTTCATTCTTATGTCCGCACCGGAGATGACAACGTCGCAATCAAAGCCGGCAAAACCGGCCCTTCTTCGCATATCACCGTCGCCCACAATCATTTTTACTCCGGCCACGGAATGTCGATCGGCAGCGAAACCAACGGGGGCGTGAGTAGCGTGCGCGTTTCCGATCTCACTATCGACGGCGCTGACAATGGCATTCGCATCAAAAGCGATCCCAGCCGGGGCGGCCTGGTGCGCGACGTCGTTTACGACGATGTCTGCATTCGCAATGTTAGGAATCCGATCGTTCTAACCCCGCACTACACTACATTTCCCGGTGATCAGCTTCCGGTTTATCGCGACATCACGCTTAGAAATGTTCGTGTGCTGACTCCCGGAGACATCACGCTCGAGGGTCTGGACCCCACGCACAAGCTGGGCGTAACGCTCGACAATGTATTCACCGACGCAGTCTCCGCAAATGATATTTACTCCAGGAATGCAGAAATTACCTTAGGCCCGCGCGTCGGGAATCTTATTCCCTCCGGCGAAAACACATCAGCCATCCGGCAGCCCGACAGTTCAACCGGCGCGGCCCTCGCCTGCGACTCTCGCTTTGAAGAATATCCGGCGAATCCAACTGCGCCGCGCTCCGCGACACCCGCGCCTCCAGCGGACCACACGCTTTACGTCGCCGCCGACGGAACCGGAGATTTCTACTCCATTCAAAAAGCACTCAAAGCTGCGCCGGACGCTGGCGCGATGCTTTTGATCGCGCCCGGCATGTACCGCGAAACCATCTCCATCACCAAGCCGAATATCGAATTGCGAGGCGGCGATCCGGACGCGACCAAGACCGTCATTGTCTTTAATAAAAGCGCAGGCACGTCGGGCGGCACTCTGCACTCGGCGACCGCCGAAATTCGCGGGGACAACTTTCGCGCCGAAAATCTCACCATCGCCAACGACTGGAACGCGACACATGAACAGGTACCGGCCGGATCGCAGGCGCTCGCTGCGTTGATCACCGCCGACAAGGCCGTCTTCGATAACGTCCGATTTCTCGGCAATCAGGACACGCTTTACGCCGGAAGCCGCAACTGCTCGCCCGACGGCCAGCCTTGCACCCCGGCGCATCAGTACTTCACCCATTGCTACATCGAGGGCAACGTCGATTTCATTTTCGGAGATGGCAAGGCCGTCTTCGATCACTGCGAAATTCACAGCACGGCGCACTTCGAAGGCTTCATCACGGCCCAGGCTAAGCATTATCCGGAGGAAGACAGCGGATTTCTTTTCAAGCACTGCACCCTCACCGCTTCTCCCGGCGTCGGCAACGTGTGGCTGGGGCGGCCCTGGCGGCCTTATGCGAAAGTCGTCTTTCTCAATACGGAAATGGGAGAACACATAATGCCGGCAGGTTGGCGCGAATGGCATCCGGGCCAAACGCCCTCTATCGAGACGGTCTACTACGCCGAATACAATTCGACCGGACCGGGCGCACACAAGGGCGAACGCGACCCGCACACTAAATTATTGACCGCTGCCGAAGCTAATCAATTCGAAACCAAGACATTTCTCGATGGCTGGGAGCCGGATTTGAATCGAGCCGCTCCGTAAATCTCCAGCGAGTCGACTTTGAAGTTATCCTGTTATTTGGAAACTGCTCATCCCGCAGCTGGTTCAAAATGAAGAACGCCGTACTCAAGCTCGATCCCCAAGACAACGTGCTCATCGCGTTGAAGAACCTGCGCCAGGGCGAGCAGATCCTTTTCGAGAATCAAACTTACACGCTCACCTCCGATGTTGCGGCAAAACATAAATTTGCCACAGCCGATCTTGCTATCGGCGGCGCAGTGATCATGTACGGCGGCCTGATTGGCAAGGCACGCCAGCCGATTCGCGCCGGCGAAGCGCTGACGACGCTCAACACGGCTCACGAGGCGACGCCATACCATGAGAAATCCGCGGACTACCTATGGGCTTCGCCCAACGCGGATCGCTGGCGCGGAAAACATTTCCTCGGCTACAAGCGCCGCGACGGACAAGTCGGTACCCGCAACTACTGGCTTGTGGTGCCGCTGGTTTTTTGCGAAAACCGCAACGTCGATGTGATGAAGCAGGCTTTCGAAGAAGAACTGGGATTCGCCCCGCCAAAGGTCTATCGCCAACAAGTAGCCGAACTGGTTAGGCATTACCGCGAAGGCAAGCTCGATGCGATCGAAGCGCAGTCGATGCAGCAGTCGCACACCCCGCAGCAGCATAAAGTTTTCAACAATATCGACGGCATCAAATTTCTGATACACGAGGGTGGTTGCGGCGGAACGCGAGAAGATGCCAACAATTTGTGCGGCTTGCTCGCAGGCTACATTCATCATCCGAATGTTGCGGGAGCCACCGTCCTCAGCCTGGGTTGCCAAAATTCGCAGATCGCGATTCTGCGCGAACAAATCAGCCAGCGCGACCCCACATTCGACAAACCTCTATTTGTCTTCGAGCAGCAACAAAGCGGCTCGGAATTCAAAATGCTGTCGCAGGCAATTCACGAAACTTTTCTGGGATTGGCCGCTGCGAACCAAGCCGAGCGCGCTCCCGCGCCGCTTTCCCGCCTCTGCATTGGTTTGAAGTGCGGAGGCTCCGATGGCTTCTCCGGCATCTCCGCCAATCCAGCCATCGGTCATCTTTCCGATATGCTCGCCGCTTTGGGCGGACGATCGATACTCTCGGAATTTCCCGAACTGTGCGGCGTCGAGCAGCAACTGATCGATCGCAGCATGAGCAAAGAAGTTGCGGACCGCTTCATCGCCCTCATGCGCGACTATGCCGCCCGCGCAAAAGCTGCGCGCTCCGGCTTTGATATGAATCCGTCGCCGGGAAACATTCGCGATGGACTCGTAACCGACGCGATGAAGTCTGCCGGCGCCGCGAGAAAGGGAGGCACGTCTCCAGTCACCGCCGTTCTCGATTATCCGGAATATTCGACCGATCGCGGACTGAATCTTCTCTGTACTCCCGGAAATGATGTGGAGTGTGTCACAGCCCAAGTCGGTGCGGGCGCGAACATAGTTCTATTCACCACCGGGCTCGGCACTCCGACCGGAAATCCCGTCGCACCCGTACTCAAGATCTCGACCAACACCGACCTCGCGCAGCGGATGAAAGACATCATCGACATCGACACCGGAGCTATCGTCACGGGAGACAAAACCGTCGAAGAGATGGCTGACTCAATTCTTGAATTAGTAGTTCAGGTAGCGAGCGGTGAGGTCCACACCAAAGCGGAATTACTCGGACAAGATGACTTCATTCCCTGGAAGCGCGGCGTGTCGCTCTAAATCGCCGGCGCTCCGAAAGTTATCCATTACGTCGACAGCCCATGGATGTTAAGAAAATAACAGTTGGCTTCGGGATCGAAGATGAGCTGCCAGTTCAATTTCCGTTTGGTCGCGCGCAAACACTGGCGTAAAAGATCTCGAGCCGGAGTCTTCGCTCCTCCAACCGTGACCGGCGTGTGGCCGAGCGTGCTTCTCGGATAGACGCCCAGACTGACTGTAACGTGGCTCTGCTCGGTTAACTTCTCGCAAATCAGTTGAACCGTCTCTGCGATTGTTCTCTCTTGGCTCGGCAACTCGATCGGAAGATCGAGGAGAACCTCCTGCTGAGAGATCGCGCCTTTCGCGTCATGTGCGGCCGTGCCGACAACATCAAAATCTCCCTGGGTACCCACTCTTAGCTCAAACCGCCCAGGATTCTGGCTGTGATTGTAGGCTTCGAGAATCGTCCGCAGCATTTTCTCTTCCGCCTTAGAAGAGTCAGCAATATCTACGCTGAAATTTCCCCCCGCCGGAACTCGCCTTGTTTTCTGCTCATCCGGCGCGTCGGCCAAATCCAGAGGCGAGGTATAGCGCGGATCCTCATAATTAATGATCCATCCGTACTTTTGCTGCAGAGCGTCAAAGGCTTGCTCCAGAGGGCGCGGACTGTTCGCCACAACCTTGATCTTTCCGCTGTCCACGGTGACCTCAGCTCGTTGCATGTACGAGTGAGCCGGCGCCTGCGCCAATCCGGACCCAACCAGAAACAACGCCAGGCAGACGCTTCGAAGATTCATGCGACACAACCCGCGAGTAAGTACACTTCCCATCATTGCCTGATCATCCTACCTCAATTTTATCGAGCCTAGCCTTTAACCCGCTCGGCTAATTCCTTTGGGGTTCTATTCCTGGGCAGCGGGCGGGCGTATAAGGCTTAAGCGCGAATCTTACTTGTTTTTTGCGGTGGTGTTTTATGGCGGCGAATAGCCAGGTTTACAGTCACAATGAAATCAGCGATGACTGGATCGAGAAATACAGGGCTGCGATGGAGGCAGTTCCGTCAGAGGAAGCGCACACGACACAGTCGTCCAGTTTCCTCGATCGTGCAGCTGGCAGAATGACGGCAGCATCGAAGAGTATCGCGGATAAATGGCGGCAGTTTGTTGCGCAGTGAAGGATTTTGCGCACTTTCGTTGACTCCCTCCCCCTTTTTGCCTTCGCTGCAAAGCATTGCCGAAGCAATTCCGACGATTCCCCATGCGGAAACCATGAATGAATCCGACCCGTTCAGCCTACTTCGAACGGGCTAGTTATTTTGATCTAACCACGGAAGTGCCATTGACTAATACTTTTTGTATGGCATACTGCTGAAGCTTCTCACCCTCTCGAGAAGCTAACGGACTCTTTCCACCCCAAGGAGAGCACCAGTCCTCGTAGTTGGGAATTTGAACTAACATCAACTCCTGCCGCGGTTCCAATCGGCGCACAAGACGCCGTGGATTCGCTGTGTTGGAGGGGATCGAAGGGCCCCGCTCGGCCTGGGCCGAAGGCCAAGTCATTTCGTCGGGGACGGTTGCATTGGTCTGCATTCGTCCTAAAAAGGGTACCTCGTGCATAGTGCTCCAACCCAACCGGGTTTAATCATTGTTGACTCATCTCTGGGAGTAGTCGCCTATAACGGCGAAGCTCTGCATATTCTTTCCTATCCCGACCAGCCTGGAAGCCTGCGGCATCCAGAAACCTGGCTCGGGAACAAGGTTCGTTCCGATCTTGTGGGGAAACAATCACCTCCCCGCTTTGTTGAGGGATTTCGTTCCGCCAGACGCATGTATCTATGCAGATCTTTTCCTCTGGATGTGAACAAATCGAGCAACCCCAGCTCCGGCGGATTGCTCATGGTCATGCTCGAGCGGCGAAGCAACGGCACCGTAAAGATCGCCGAGATTTCGGCTCGCTTTGGCCTCACAGCGCGGGAACAGGAGACTGTGCAATATTTGTTACAAGGTCTCACCAGCAAAGAAATTGCCCAGCGAATGAAGATTAGCCCGAACACGGTGAAAGCTTTCATCCGCCTGGTAATGGTCAAAATGGATGTCTCCACGCGATCGGGAATTATCGGTCGCTTTGTCGGTTCAAAGCTCTAATCTCCGGCTCAACACCCTTATAAGGTTATGACCAGCTTGATGACTCAGTTAGCTCAGTACCTATCTAACACGAGCCTTCAGGCTTAGTGACAAAGGGTTAGTTTATCTGGGGACTTGTGGGCGAGAGAAATACCGATAGAGTACAGGGGCGCCACAATAGGCTAAGCTCCCCTCTCCCAGCTTGGCGGCGTATCTCTGTATGGAGGACAAAAAATGAAACGAAGCACAATGGTTGTCGTGTGTTCGTTGGCACTAGCTTTTTGCGCCGTGTCCGCGTGGGGACAAGCTCCACCGGCCGACACTTTGAAGGTAGATTATTTTGCCAACGCCAATACTGCTGGGGCTCCGGATGGAACCCTTCGCATCACCAATCCTGGGACCGCGGGAGCGAATCTGTGCGCCGCTATCTTTGTATTCGACCCGAGCCAGGAACTCACCGAATGCTGCAGCTGCTTTGTCAGTCCTGATGGTCTGCGGACTCTGTCCGTCAACACCAATCTGACCGGCAACCCGCTGACCGGCGTCGCGCTGACCACGGGCGTGGTCAAGATTGTTTCGACCAAGGCGCCCGCGTCGGGCGTTTGCCCGCTGCCCACCAGCATGTCTCCGACGGCGGCCATCCGCGCGTGGGGTACTCATATCCAGAACAGCAATTTCTCGATCACTGAGACCGCTTCGCAAGATGCCACGTTGAGCACCTGGGAACTGGGAAGCCTGCAGAGCGAGTGCCGTGCAATCCATGCCGATGGCAGTGGACACGGAATTTGCAGCTGCGGAACCGGCGACTAATCGTTGCCAAATCGAGTATGGGTGGGTTTGTCAAAAGCCCACCCATCTCAATACTTAATTAAGTTCGCAATTTTTCGGGGGAGGGATTGCATGTCGGTATCGGAAACAATTTTAAAGATCAGCTTGAGCGCCCTGCTCGTGCTACCCGGCGTCTCACGGCTGGCTGCGCAAACCGATTCCACGGTCGTGGCCAATGTCGGTGGAGTGCAGGTCACCATGGCGGAACTCGAACAGCAGGAATCGCAACGGCTCCTGTCCGCCCATTATTCCTATTATCAGGCCCAGGTTAAGGCTCTTAACGATCTCATTGATAAGAAGTTGCTGCAGCAAAAAGCAGCCAGCGAGCACCTTACGGTAGACCAACTCATCGATCGCGACATTAAATCGCAGGTGAAGGATCCCACCGAAGACCAGATGAAGGTGTACTACGAAGGCGTGGAAACCGAGCAGCCCTATGAAGAGGTCCGCGGAAAGATTCTCGACAAGATTCGCGAGATACGTACCAACAAAGCGCTTGCCGCTTATGTGAAGAATCTGCGGGCACAAACCTCCGTGAACATCGCCCTCGCGCCGCCGCGCATCGACGTCAAAGCCCAGGACACGGATGTAAAGGTTGCGAGCAACGAAAAGCCGGCGGTGGAGCTGGTCGAGTTTGCCGACTACGAGTGCCCTTATTGCCAGAAAGTAGCCGCTGATCTGAAGAAGCTCGCCGCGGACTATCAAGGCAAGGTCACGGTCGTCTATAAAGACTTCCCGCTGCCCATGCACACCCGCGCGGAAAAAGCCGCTGAGGCCGCACGCTGCGCCGGCAAACAGAACAAATTCTGGGAGTTCCACGACGAAATCTTCCGCAGCAAAGAACTAGACGTAGATCAACTGAAGGCACAGGCCCGCGCTCTGAAGTTGAATGTCGACGATTTCGACAAGTGCCTCGATACCGGCGCCGAGGCTGCCGCGGTGGAACGTGATCGCAAGGAAGGCGAGAAGATCGGCATCAGCGGTACGCCCAGCTTCTTCATCAACGGTCACTATCTTAGCGGCGCGCTCGACTATGCTGCACTGCGCGACGTTGTCGACCAGCAGCTCACTCCCGGCGTGCAAGTGGCCAAGGGAGGCAGCGCGAAGTAAGTAAGTCACAGCCCTCTCCCTGCTTTAGATCAAGTTATTTCGAATCGGCTAAAAGGAGGTCCAGGAGTTATTGGACCTCCTTTCAGCGACTTATAGAATTACAGTAAATAACCAAACGAACTAACCCAAATGGGTTATTGAATAAGGAGTAGTAGCAGGATAAGTTAGCCCGGTTCCTGGCTCGCCGTTCAACTCCCTCTCACGGCCGGAACACCTCCCTCAGATGTAGAAGATTCTCCCCTGTGCTCCCCCGAAGAGCGTTCTCGTTTACCGGAGCTCGTGCGTCGAGGTGTGCCCCGACGCAACCTGTTGCGGACACTGGACGCTTACATATTTTGAGAAATCGATCCCCGAGGTGATGCCATGCGGAAATGCAGACTAGCGGAACTCATACTTTTTCTACTTACCGGAGGGCCGCTCGTTTTCGCCGGGCAGTTTCTCGAGGCGCCGCAATATGCAACTGGAAGGAATCCTCAGGCGGTCGCTACGGGCGACTTCAACGCAGACGGCAAACCCGATCTCGTCGTCGCCAATTCCACGGCCAACACCGTGAGCGTATTACTCGGGAGCGGAAACGGCACGTTTGCCACGCATGTTGACTACGCCACAGACTCGACTCCGCAGAGCGTCGTAGTGGCAGATTTTAACGGCGACGGTCATCTCGATCTGGCCGTCACCAACATCGGCAGCAATACGATCAGCGTGTTTCTCGGAAACGGCGACGGAACCTTCAAACCCAAGGTGGACTACGCAACCGGCCGCGGGCCAAAGGGCATTGCGGCTGCCGATTTCAATGGCGACGGAAGTCCTGATATTGCAATTACCAATACCATCGACGGCACATTGGGCATCCTTCTGAATAACGGGGACGGCACCTTCGCCGCTCAAACCACATATATCACCGGGTTTAATCCATGGTCGGTGGCTATCGGAGACTTCAACAACGATGGCGTTCCCGATCTCGCCGTGGCCAATAACAACACAAACAATGTGCTAAGCGTGTTCCTCGGGAAGGGAGACGGCACCTTCCAAAATCAATTCCAGTTCCCAACCGGAAGCGCGCCCATCTGGGCCGCGGTTGCCGACGTCAATGGCGACGGAAATCAGGATATCGTCGTCGCCAATCAGCAAGGAAATTCAGTCAGCGTGTTGCTCGGAACCGGGAACGGCGGATTCCAAGCCCAGGTTCAGTATCCCACAGCCGCATTTCCAACCGCAGTCGCGATAGCCGACCTCAACGGCGACGGCGTTCCGGATGTCGCTGTTTCAGCCGGCAACAGCAATACGGTCAGCGTTCTCTGGGGCAACGGGGATGGCACGTTCCAGGGGCCGGAGAATTATGGCACCGGCGATATTCCCTACTCAGTCATCGCCGCCGATTTCAACCAGGATGGCGTGATCGATCTGGCCGTCGCGAACTCCGGTGGGAATTCGGTGAGCATCATTCTCAACAGCGGAAAGCAGGCCTTCCAGACTCGTCTCGATTACCCTGCCGGTCCTGAACCTTATTCTGTGGTCGCTGCCGATTTTAACGGGGATGGCATCTTCGATCTGGCAGTCACCAACAGCAACTGTTCCGCATTTCCCAATTGCAACGCAGGAACCGTTTCCATCATGTTCGGCAATGGCGACGGCACCTTCCAGTCTCCCGTGCCCTACTCCACCGGGACCGATACCGATCCCTATTCGCTCGCCGTGGGCGATTTTAATGGAGACAAAATTCCAGACCTCGTCGTAACCAACTACGCGACCAACACGGTCAGTCTTTTTCTCGGCTCTGGCGACGGGATCTTTCAGGGTCATGTCGATTTCCCCACCGGACGCGAGCCGGACGCGGTTGCAGTCGGCGACTTCAACGGAGATCACAACTTCGATCTCGTGGTCGCCAACTTCCACGACAATACCGTCAGCGTTTTGCTCGGAACCGGCACTGGTACATTCCAGTCAGCCGTGACTTATAGCGTTGGGCACGGGCCGGTGGATGTCGCCGTCGGCGATTTCAATGGCGACAAGAAGCTCGACCTCGTCGTCATCAATGAAACTGACAACAACGCGAGTGTTCTTTTGGGCAATGGCGACGGCACCTTCCAGGCGCAGGTTGCCTATCCCATCGTTGCCGGCGGCAATCCGCTTTCGGTGGTTGTGGGCGATTTCAACGGCGATGGCACTCCTGATCTCGCCGTCGCGGACTATCAGTCGCAGCAGGTAAGCATCCTGCTGGGCAAAGGCGACGGATCGTTTCAGACTGCGAAAGAATATCCCACGGGCGCCAATCCTTCGTCAGTCGTGCTCGGTGACTTCAATGGCGACGGAAAGCTCGATGTCGCTTTGGCCAGCACGCCCCTTGGCTCCTCGCCGGGAAATCTCGTTAGCGTGTTGCTGGGCAACGGCGACGGCACCTTCCAGGCGCCTTCGGTCTACGGCACAGGCTCGCAAGCCTATTCAGCCGCCGTCGGCGATTTCAACGGAGACGGCGCCGTCGACATAGCCGTCGCCAATGGCATCAGCAACACCGTAAGCATCCTGCTCAACACGCAAGGCAATCAGATCACATTGAATGCTTCCACCAATCCTTCGACCTACGGTGGCTCCGTTACCTTTACGACCACGGTGAAGGCCAGCATGACGGGAGCGCCTACGCCGACTGGAACCGTTACGCTCTGGAATGGTTCCTCAAAGCTGGGGAGTTCCCCGCTGAACGCAAGTGGCGTCGCCACTCTTGCGCTTACAACACTGCCGGTGGGGTCGAACACTATATTAGCGGCCTATAGCGGCGATTCGAACTTCCAGGCCAATGCGTCTCACGCTATGAAACAGACCGTGCAGACGGCGAATACGAATCTCGCGTTAGCCTCGAGTTCGTCTTCCGCGAACTTAACCCTGACTGCCACGATCAGCTCGCAGTCTTCGACAATGCCCACCGGACCAGTGAGCTTTGTGGACGGAGCCACTGCGCTCGGTACTTCATCCTTGAACAGCAGCGGCATCGCGACGTTCTCGACATCGGCCCTCGCCGCCGGCCCCCACAGCATCACCGCATCTTACGGCGGTAATAGCAATTTCAACAGCAGCACATCCTCAGTCCTCCCCGTCACAGCTGGATTTACTCTCGCAGCCGCTGCACTATCACCGGCTTCCGTTGCACCGGGAGGGTCGTCTACTTCCAGCGTCACCGTCACGCCGGTCAATGGATTCAACCTGTCGGGAGTTACCTTCACCTGCGCCGTGAGCCCCACGGCAACACCGGCGCCGGTATGCACCGTGGGATCCGTCTCCATTTCAAATGGAACAGGGACGGCGAGCGTAACGGTCTCTACAACGGGAAGCGAGCGCGCGGCTGCGGATCACCGCCGATCATTGTTGAACGCGAAGTCTTCCACTTCAACACTGCTTGCGTTCGCCATGTTGATCCCCGGAATCTTGTTCATTACAGGAGGGGCTGGCAAAGAACATCGGCGGCGGTTGTTCGCTTACTTCCTGGGTGCGCTCGTTCTTGGCGGATGCATGCTGCAGGTCGCCTGTGGTGGTGGCAGCAGCGGCTCTAGTACCACCACCCCGCCGCCCGCCAGCGGCACTCCCGCGGGAACATATACCGTAACCGTAACTGGCAGCTCCAATGGAGTGCAGAGCGCCGCGCCGGCTCTAACCTTGACTGTGCAGTAGCTCTGGAAGCGCGCGGTTTATCGCGCGCCGAGGAGAATGTCGATCGTCAGTTGATCGAGCAGTTCATAAGGCAGGCGCTTTTTCAGAATCGCGTCTTTATCGAACTCGTGCGCAAGCAGCGAGGCTGAGCCTGCTTTCGAATAAGTTGCCGCCAATGCATGCGCCGGCGCACTGGCAGAAATTTCCGCCAGAAGCGCCTGAATCTCGCGGTCCGCATTCCAGCGCGCCGCCTTCTCTTTCAGAATGAGATAAGTCCGCATGCAGCCGCGGGCAAAATCTTTGACCCCGCAATTATTTTCTGTGCGGTAAGCGTGCGCGTCGAAATGGCGCGGGCCGTCGTAGGCCACATCCTCCAGAAATTTCACCAGCCAGAAGGCAGCTTTCGGATTAGCCGACCCAAAGCGCAGATCCTGGTCAAAGCGTCCGGGCATCTGATCGTTCAAGTCGATATGAAACAACTTGCCCGCTTCCCACGCTTGCGCCACGGCATGCATAAAGTTAAGCCCGGCCATGGTTTCGTGCGCCACCTCGGGATTGACGCCCACCATCTCCGGGTGATCGAGCGTAGGGATGAAGCCCAGGTAGTGTCCGGTGGTGGCCATGTAAATGTCGGCGCGCGGCTCGTTGGGCTTCGCCTCAAGCGCAAACTTGTATCCGTAGCCGCAGGCGGTGCTGTACTCGCATAGATAGTTCACTGCGTGGCGCAGCCGCTTCACCGCTTCATCGGCGCGACGGCATGCATCCGTCTCCACACCTTCGCGGCCGCCCCACAGCACAAAAATCTTTGCTCCCAGCTCAGCTCCCAGATCCATGGCCCGCATGGTCTTCTGCAAGGCATAAGCGCGTACTTCAGGGTCGTTTGCGGTAAAAGCTCCGTCGCGAAACACAGGATGGAAGAACAGCGACACCGTCGCCATGGGCACCACAATGCCATTTTCCTGGCAGGCTTTCTTGAATTCCCGCACAATCTGGTCGCGCTCTGCCGCGGTTGCATCAATCGGGACCAGATCGTTGTCATGCAAATTGACGCCCCATGCGCCAATCTCGCCGAGCACCCGCACGATCTCCGTGGGCGGCATGACGGGGCGCACAAAATCTCCAAACGGATCGCGGCCGCGGTTGCCCAGCGTCCACAATCCGAAAGAAAATTTGTCCTGTGGCTTCGGTTCGTATCCGTTCCCGTTGTTCATCCCGCCCCCTTGCTTATCTTTACTTGCCTATCTTTACTTTCTTATCTCTCTTCAGACGGATTCAATGCCGGTGGGGAAGCAGAAATCTTGCCCACCAGATTCTCTTGAGATTTAGTGTGCAACTCCTGCACCCTGCGAAATTCCTTGTCCGCGGCAGCCTGATCGCCCTCCGCGTGATACAAGCGCCCCAACTGGTAGTGAGCCTCCGGTTCCGCCGGATTCAAATTGACAGCGCGCTCCAAATTCGCTTTCGCGGCCGAATAGTTCTTCTGCCGCAAATAAATCTCGCCGAGATCGAGCTGGGCAATCAGTAACGTGGCGTCATTTTTTTGCGCCCGGTTCAGGTAAGCGATCGCCTTCTCCGCCTGATCATGCTTCCATTCAATATCCCCGAGATAGGCCAGAGCCTGCGAATTCTGCGGATCAAGCGACAGCTCTTTTTCAAACTCCTGCTGCGCCTGCTCATACGCATGCATCTTCCAGTGAAGGTAACCGAGGCCGAAATGAATATTCGGAGTCTGCGGCGAAAGCTTTGCGGCAGCTTCAAATTCCGCAATCGCCTCGTCGGTCCGGCTCAGGCCGTCGAGCGCCTCTCCGGTAAGCACATGAGCTTCTGCCGAGTTCGGATTCTGTTCGAGGATGCGCTGGAACTCTTCTTGCGCGCAGGCAAACTTTTTAGCCCAGAGACAACTCTGGGCCAGCACTTGGCGCAGCTCCATGTTGCTCGGGTCAGATTTCGACGCGGCCTCTAAATGTTCCGCAGCGAGACTGAATTTCTTCGTTCCGTAATAACTAAGACCAAGCAGCGCTCGCGCCTGCGAGTTCGTGGAATCTGCCGCAAGTACAGCGTGAAATGCGGCCGCGGCCGCTGCGAAATGCCCCTGCTTGAACTCAGCAAGTCCCAGGTTCTGTTCAATGCCGGGTAGTCGTTGGTCAAGTCCCAGCGCCTTGCGGTAAGCCGATGCCGCCTCCGCATACTTCTGCTGCCTGGAAAGAACCACGCCCAGGCTGGCATAAGCGCCGGCATCGTTCGGATCATTTTTTATGACCGACTTCCAGGCCTCGGCGGCCTCGGGCAGCTTCCCTTCCCGCTCGAGCGCAACTGCTTCGGCAGGTGTCTGCTGCGCGCAGGCGAAACTCGCAGCAAACAGCAGGACGAAAATCATCCCGGGAATGGTCCTCTTCTTCATTCGCACAGCCCCGTCAAGCAACAATAACGACATCCTGATTTATTTTCGTAACTCTGTTTGCGAATCGAGAAGAGCAGGAACGTCGCAGCAGGTGAAAAATTCCCCGTCCGCGGCTGTTGCATTCGCGGACGGGGATGTGGAAGCACAGTAGAAAAATTAGTAGATCAGCTTAAGGCCGAGCTGCAGTTCGCGCGGATCATAGGCTGAAGTTACAGCACCGAAGTTGCTGGCGCCGAAGTTGTTGCTGATGCCGCCCAGGTTCGAGTTTCCGGCAAACTGCGTATGGTTCCAGATGTTGAACGCTTCAACACGGAACTCCATGCGGAACCTTTCCGTGAAGGCAAAGTTCTTCAGGAGCGACAAGTCGAAGTTGTTTCGTCCAGGACCACGGATGGCATTGAATCCCACGTTCCCGTAGCAATCGGGCCCTGTGAGGCAAGCCGGTGCAGAGAAGTTGCCGGAGAACCAACTTGCGGCCGTCTTCTTGTAGGTGATCGGGCCAGTCAGATCCGGGCGGTCTCCGGAGTTCGAGATGATGCTCGATGGGTTCGAGCCACTCACACCCAGGTTGACCGGCGCTCCCGACTCTTCGGTGATGATTCCCGAGAACTGCCATCCGCCCAGGGTCGCCTTCGTCAGGCGGCTGGAAGTATCACGGAAGATCGGCAGATCGTAGACGAAGTTGGCGAAGAAAACATTCTTACGGTCGAACACGGACGGACCGTAATCGTACTTCCAGCCCACGTATGGATTCGTCGCGTTGTTCAGATCGCCGCCGCTGCCGGTGGCCGTGGTGGAATCGTCAGCCTTGGCAAGTGTGTACGACAGTTGCAGGTGAAGATCGTGATGCACGGTTCCGTTCAGTGAGGTTTGCAGCGAGTTGTACTTGGCGTTGCCCTCGTCGTACGCCAGGCGCATGTTGCCGATACCGGGATAGGTTAGCGTTGGGAAGCTGAGCGAACCGGCAGCCACTTCCGCCGGCAAAGAAGCTAACGGCGGTAAGTTGACGGCCTGATAGTAGTTCTCATGCCGTCCCTGGCTTCCCACGTAGGAAACATTCAACACAGCGTGAGTTCCAACCTGATGCTGCACGCCGAAGCTGTACTGCGAACTTCGCGGTGGAGGATAGTGCTCTGCGATGCCGGTAACGCCGAGGGGCAGCACTGGCAGATTTGCCGCAGAGATGACGTTTCCGGTGGTCAGGTTCAAGCCGGGATTCGATAGCGACACCAGGTTCAATGTCGGATTCGGATCGCCCGGAGGGTTGACCGCTCCGTTGTACATGTCGTTGCCCTGAATACGCTCGTAGGTGAGACCGTAACCGCCGCGGATCACAGTCTTGCCCGACCCAGTCAGATCGTAAGCGAAGCCCAGGCGCGGTCCCCAGTTGTTCCATGAATCGCTGACCAATCCTTTGGGGATCCCGTTCTCGCCGCCGACGCCAATTCCATTGAGGTAGAACTGATAGCCCCCGAAGGCGCTCTCAGACACCAGACCGGGGCTCGGTCCGCCGGCGCAGGCAGGAACCGAGTTGGCGCTGCAAATGTGACCATTGGAGTCGAAGGTGGCTGCATTCGCTGGGTTGTACAAGTTGGGATAGAAATTCGACGACAGGTGGTTGGCTTCGTAGGTGTGCGGAATGCCATCCCAGCGGATGCCGAGATTCAAGGTCAACCGGCTATTGACGCGCCAGTTGTCCTGAAAATAAGCCGCCGGAGAAATGTTATTCCAATGGCCGGAAATCTTGTTGCCATCCTCCGAGTAGCTTTGGGAATAGCCCATCAGGTAGTCGCCGAAATCGTACCCGCAGGCCACGGTCGGTGAAGGCGTGCAGGAACCCGGATTGGCTGTTCTCGGATCGGTGAAGAACCCGTTAAAGTTGAAGTTACCTTGCGTATTCGCGAAGGCATCCTGAACTTTCTTGTAGAGCGCCCAACTGGCTCCCATCTTGAATTGGTGCGCACCGCGCGTCCAGGAAACATCGTCGCGGATTTGATAGTCGTTGGCGTCGTTGTTCCAGGGCGTCCAGTTCGATGTGTAATCCGCTCCGGTGACGCCATTCAGGTTGATCGATGGAATGCGGTTGTCCTGGTTAGGTCCCGTGAACAGGCGGTTAAATGTAAACCCGCTGGGGGCGCTGATCAGTCCCGTCGGGATAATGTGAATGCGGTTTCCGTTGTAGTTGAACGATGTCTCGTTCAACAAGTTCGGCTTGATGACGTAGGTCGTATGGATCACAGCGCTAAACGACGGGTTGCCAAATGTGTCGGCGATCGTCGGCAGGTTGTCGCCGCTCCATTGGGTGGTTCCGTATTGCTGCGAAGTCTGCTCTGAAATCCAGTGACCGAACACGCTGAATTTGCTGCTGAAGGTGTGGTCGATGCGCGCGATTTCTTCCCGCAACGACGTCGGAGAGTTGTTGCCGCCCTGGAAATATGCGCCGTTCGGGCTGGTGGGAGTGTTCGCGGGAAAGATTCCGCCGTACGTGCCGCCGGCAGTCAATAACGCCGACGCATTGGGGTCGATCAAGCAATCTGGAATCGTATTGTTGGGGAAGGCTGCACCGGGCGTAAGAGTGCTCAAAACTGCGGGCGAACAGTTGGAACCAAAGTTCGCAATGTTGCTGGGCACCACCGCTTCCACCGTCTTGCCATTGTAGGTAGTCGGGATTACGGCACCCGTACCGGCGCCATTCGCGTCCGGATACGCACTCGTCAGCGGAACCGGCACGTCCAGAAGCCCGCCGTCGATTTCTTTGCGCCATTCCATATTGAAGAAAAAGAACGTGGGATGGCTCTTGGCGATGGGAACCGGGCCGCCGACATTGAATCCGTAAATGTTGTAGCGCAATTCCGCGATCGGGTTGGGTGCGGGGTTGAAATAGTTGCGGGCGTTGAGATCGTCGTTGCGGAAGAACTCCCAAGCCTCGGCGTGAAGTTTGTTGGTGCCTGACTTGATAACGGTGCTGATCTGCGACGCGGAAGCCAGCCCGTATTCAGCGCTGTAGTTCGAGGTCATGTTTCGGAACTCAGCGATGGAGTCGATGGAGGGCATGACGCTGCCGCTGCTGCCGCCGCGGTCGAGGTTTTCGCCGCCGTCGATCAGTTGCAGGTTGTGGCCCGCGCGCTCGCCGTTGATGCTGACAGTGCTGTCACCGCTGACCGGGGTGAACATCACCTTCGAAGACTGGAGACTGACCGCTCCTGGAGAGAGAGCGAATAACTCATAAATGCTTCGGCCATTCGTGGCCAGCTGCGTCACCTGCTCCCCGGTGACGACGTTGCTGACTTCGCCGGTATCGGTCTGCACCGCGACCGCATTGGCCTCGATGGTGACCTCTTCCGTGACGCTGCCGACGATGAGCTTAAAGTCGATACGGGCGCGGTCGCCTTCATTGAGGTTCAGGCCTTTTTGATCGGCCACCTTGAACCCCGTGGCGCTGGCGCGGATGTTGTAGCGCCCGATGTGAAGATCGGGAGCCACATACTGCCCGTCAGTGTTGGTCGTCGTGTTGCGAACGACTCCCGTTTCGTTGTTGGTAATCACGATCGCCGCGTTGGGAACCGCAGCTCCAGAAGGATCGGTGACGGTGCCGAGGATGGTGGCTTCCTGCGCCAGCGCCGAAACGGCGAATATTGCCAGGAAGAAACATGCGAGGAGAGCGAACCGCGAGAAGCGGCGCCCCACGAGAATGCCCGAACTCCCGACAGACATGGGCGAGAGCGATTTC
This sequence comes from Candidatus Sulfotelmatobacter sp., assembly GCA_036513255.1. GTDB lineage: Bacteria > Acidobacteriota > Terriglobia > Terriglobales > Acidobacteriaceae > Sulfotelmatobacter. Next base: position 32,436 of record DATBZH010000053.1, read on the forward strand.
ATTTCCAGCCTCCAGATGTGCCTACGTGTGCGGACGGTCGCAGGGAACACGCTACCGTGACCGTTTACGG
>DATBZH010000054.1:0-4603 GCA_036513255.1 Candidatus Sulfotelmatobacter sp.
CTTTCGCCGGAGCTGGCATTGCTGCCCATCGGCGCCTATAATCCTCCGCAATTTCGCAACGTTCACACCAATCCCGCCGATGCCACCCGGGCTTTTCTCGATCTGAACGCCCGCTGGATGGTGCCTATGCACTACGGTAGCTTTCGCTTGTCACACGAACCCATCGATGAACCGTTGCAATTGCTCAGACGCGAAGCGCATTCCGCGGGAATTGAAGATCGGGTCGTCGTCATGGAAGAGGGCATCACCCGATTTTTCTGATCATTCCAGCCAGACATTACACCTTGACCATGTTTTGACTTGTAAAAGAAAGCCAAGCCGAAATCTTCGCTTGACATTCGCCCTTGGTTTTTGGTGTACTGGCCTCCGCAAAACCAGCCATAGGAGGCCGTTATGTCCGTAAAACCGATACCCGAGGGCTACCACACACTCACTCCATACCTGACCGTTCGCGACGCTCCCCGTGCCATCGAATTTTATAAGCAGGCATTTGGCGCAAAGGAAAGAGGCGTCATGAAAGATCCGAGCGGTAGAGTCATGCACGCCGAACTGATGATCGGTGATTCCATTATTATGTTGGCCGACGAATTTCCTCAGATGGGAGTCGTCTCGCCGGAGGCCATAGGCGGATCAGCGAGCGGCCTCCATATTTACGTCGAAGACGTGGACTCTGCTTTTGACCGCGCAGTGAAAGCCGGTGGGATAACGGAGATGCCCGTTATGGATATGTTTTGGGGCGACCGCTACGGCAAACTGAAAGATCCCTTCGGCCACAAGTGGTCCATCGCCACCCACAAGGCCGATTTGTCCGCAGAAGAAATGGACCGCGGCATGAAAGAAGCCATGGCCCAGATGAAAAAGAGCGCGTAGAAGCACCCACAAGCCATGTGGAAACAGCCCCCTCGCCTGCCTGAATCGAAGTCGCTGTGCCACAGGGCGAGGCAAAGCTAATTCCCACCAGAGTCACCGAAGCACGGAGAAAGCTCTGATGTTCTCTCCGTGTCTCGGTGTCTTCGTGGTGGGTTCTGATCTCTGCCGATGGCAATCTAGAATGCCAGTAGGATTCTCAGATCCCGTAGGTTGTTGCCTGTCGGGCCAATCTTGATCGCATCCCCAAGCGCGGCAAAGAACGAATACGCGTCAAATTTCTCCAGCGCTGCGCGGGCATCAAGACCATGTGATTGCGAGCGAACCAGAGTGCTGCCGTCTGCGATCGCTCCCGCTGCCACGCTGTTGCCGTCGATGCCATCGGTCCCTGCGCTAAGCACCGTAATGTTTTCACCTGAAATCTTCATCGCGCAGGCGAGAGCGAACTGCTGGTTGCGTCCACCGACACCACCGTTGGTGACTTTGACCGTGACCTCGCCTCCGGAAATCAGGCAGACACGCGCAAATTTTTTTCTCAGTTGATGAACCCCGTTCACCAGATGCTCAGCCGCCTTTTCGTAGTCCCAGTCGTCGCAAGAATTGTCCACGTGTACCGTGAATCCAGCCTTTTCCGCCGCAGCCTTTGCTTCTTCCACGATCGTTTGATTGGACAACACCGGCCACCATCTGGATCGGCAGAACACCGGATCGTCGGATTTCGGCGTTTCCTCCAACGTGTGGCGCTCGAACAGTTCGCGCACCGGCCCCGGAAACTGCGGCAACAGGTCGTATTTTTCCGTGATGCGGTAACAATCTTCCACGCTGGTCGAGTCAGGCATCGTGGGGCCGGAGGCGAGGGCGTCGAGCGTGTTGTCTGGAACGTCGGAAATCAACAGCGAAACCTGCTGCGCCGGATAGGCTGCCTGTGCCAACCTTCCGCCTTTAACAGCGGAAAGATGTTTGCGCACAGCATTAATTTCGCCGATGGGCGCTCCCGAATGAACCAGAGCGCGGTAGGTCGCGATCAAGTCGTCCAAAGAAACTTCTTCGTCGAGAGTCTTCTCGACGATCGACGATCCTCCTCCGCTGAGCAGAAAAATCACCAGTGACCCCGCGGTTTGATTCTGCAGCGTCTTCAAAATCGCGCTGGCCGCGCGGATGGATTCCGCGTTAGGCGTGGGATGTCCGCCCAGAAAATAGCGGAATCCGTGGACCTGTGCTGCCGGCTCGACCGACGTGGCGACGATGCCTTCGAGCGAAGCTGAGCCGACTTGGTCGGCCAGCGCCTGCACCATGGTGTGCCCAGCCTTTCCAATCGAGACCACAAGCACCCGTGAATAGGACTGCAAGTCGTAAAGATCCTCGCAAATACGAAGAATTCCGCGCTCACACTGCACATTTTTCGCAAATGCCTTGGCAATGGAAGACGCGGCCAGTGCATGAGAAAAGATCTCGCGCGCGGTCTCGCGCATTTGGTGGAACTGCGGCTCACGGTCGGCGGCTGCGGACATCGAAGGGATTATAGAGACAGCTCTCGCGAATCAGCCAACATGGTCAAGAAATCCGCGAGCGCGCGAACAGACGATTAGAGAAATTGCCCTCACTTCTGATCTCGACCCCAGGTCGGGCTGGCCAACTCGATTTGCCAGACCGGAGTTCCAGCGGAAATGGGGCCTATCGATTTCAAGAAGATTGGCACCGCTCCCTTGAAAATCCAGAAGTGGCTGTCGGGAGGCTGCTGCCCAACAACCGGAGCGACTGCGCCGGCAACGCCTCCAATCTGAACTTTCGCAGTGTATTGCTTGGCCTTATACTTCGTGCCTGCAATCGAAAATGTGTCCTCGCTCTCGGGCGTGATCACGAATTTTACGATTCTCGGCTTTGGAGTAGCCGCCAGGATGGTTACCGTGTGTTCAGCATCATCGGGAAAGTTTTGGATTAGCATCGGGACAATTCCATTCGCCAAATCTACAGGAATTTCGACATGATGAGTCGTAACTTTATCCTTACCATCCTCCATATCCCGCACTTTCACTTGTCCGGTCGAGCAGTCAATCCAGACTTCAATTGGCTTCTTAAATGCCGGTCCTTTTTCCAGCAGATGATCGCTTAGCACTCGAAAAACTCCCCGCTGCGAAAACACTGTTGTTTCTTCATGGATTGAACCATCTTCAAAGCGAAACTTTAAATTCGTTGTGACTCGCGCGCCTTCTACAGTCTGATCCAGATCGCCAATGGCAATCGCTTTGCCTTCTTCTGTCCGAAGCAACATGAATCCATGGATAGCGCCCTCCACATGTTTCACCGGGATTGGCTCTGCAAGACCCAAACGCACCGTGAAGAATGAAATTGCCAACAGGATTAAAGCGCTCTGCCGAAGACCCATAGGAATCGCTATTTCTTTGGGCTCAACCCGCTTGCAGGCCGTGGCCGAGCACGGATTTTGTATCGCGACTCGCACGTGCGCCGCGACTCATCTTCAAGTTAGTTGAGAGCCAGCGGCTAAGAGTTGACAGCTTCTTTCACCCACGCCTCAATTGCTTCCCGCAGTTCGCGCAGGCGGCCTTCGAAAAAATGATCTGCGCCGTCAATGACTACCAACTTCTTGGGCTCTGACGCGGACGCAACCAGCGCTTCCAGCTTGGCCTTTGGACCAAACTGATCTCGCGCACCACTCACAAACAGCTTCGGCTTCACGCAACTCTGTAGAAATTCGTAGGTGTAATTGCGCGGCATCTCCGCATCCGCGGCCACGGGAGTAACCGGCGTCCCAACGGCAATCGCGGCTCTCACACACGCGTCGGGACACGCGGCGCGCAAACCCACTGCCGCGCCAAACGAAAAGCCGGCAAAAACGATCGGCAAATGAAACTCCCTGTCGAGCCAGTCGAGAGCCGTGTGCACGTCGTCCACTTCACCATTGCCGCTATCATGTTGTCCCTGACTTAACCCGGTGCCGCGAAAATTAAACCGCAATACGGGAAAGCCAAAACTGTTGAGCGCCTTCATGGTGTGGAACACCACTTTGTTGTGCAGCGTTCCGCCAAACAACGGATGGGGATGGCAAACCACGGCAGCGTGAGTGGCGTTCTCCGCGCCCGCATTGAGCAGCGCCTCCAGCCGGCCAGCCTGGCCGTCAAGAAACAATGAGCGGATCATCGATGCCGAGGAAGTCACAGTATCAGCTTACACAACCAGCATCCTTGAGAAGAACGCAGCGCCGAGGTCTGACGTCCGAAGTCCGAAGTCCGAACCCGCTCTTCCTGTTATCCTCTCCAAGCAATGGACGCAATCACACTCACCCGCCAGCTCGTCGACATCGAGTCGATCAGCGGCAACGAAGCCGCAGTCGGAAATTATCTATACGGTGAACTTTGTCGCATCGGCTATCAGCCTGTAAAGATGCCGGTCGACGGCAACCGGTTTAACGTATATGCCGTTCCGCCGGACTCGCAGGCAGAATCCCTGGCGGAACCCAACGGTCGGAAGCCGGAAACCGTGGTTTTCTCCACTCACATGGATACCGTACCGCCATTTATTCCTTCCTCCGAAGATGCGACTCGCATCTTCGGCCGCGGCTCCTGCGACGCCAAAGGCATCATCGCTGCGCAGATTGCCGCCGCCGAGCGTTTGCGAGCGGAAAATATTTATGTGGGCCTGCTTTTTGTGGTGGGCGAGGAACGTGACAGCCTGGGCGCGAAAGTCGCGAATGAATATCTGGAAAAACATCAAAAAG
>DATBZH010000055.1:0-48959 GCA_036513255.1 Candidatus Sulfotelmatobacter sp.
CACCATGAAGGAGTTGCTCGAAGCGGGAGTTCACTTCGGGCATCAGACGAAGCGTTGGAATCCCAGGATGAAGGAGTTCATCTTCGGAGAGCGCAACGGGATTTACATCATCGATTTGCAGAAGACGCTGAAGATGTTCAAGGAGGCGTCGAAGTTTGTGCAGGATCTTTCCGCCGAAGGCAAGATTGTGCTCTTTGTCGGCACCAAGCGCCAGGCGCAGGACGCCATTGCCGAAGAAGCGACTAAGTGCGGCGGCTTCTACATCAACCAGCGCTGGCTGGGCGGACTGCTCACCAACTGGGTCACGGTGCAGAAGTCGGTGAAGCGGCTCAAGGAACTGGACGAGATGGCCACCGATGGTCGCTACGAGCTGCTGCCGAAAAAAGAAGTCATCAAACTGGAGCGCGAGCGCAAGCACTTGCAGGCGAACCTGGCGGGCATCAAGAACATGAGCCGGTTGCCGGACGCGATCTTTGTGATCGACTCCAACAAAGAACAGATCGCGGTGCGTGAAGCGCGCAAGCTGGGCATCCCGGTGGTCGCGGTTGTCGATACGAATTGCGACCCGACCGAGGTGGATTATGTGATCCCCGGCAACGACGACGCGTTGCGGGCGATTCGCCTCTTTACCTCGAAGATTTCGGAATCGATTGCCGAGGGCGCGCAGTTCATGACAGACAAGCAGGTCGCGGATATGCAGGCGGCGACTGACGCAGCCAACGCTGCGCAGGTCGCGGCAGACGAGAGACGCGCCGCGGCGGAATCGGTCGATACCGCGGAAGACATCAGCATGGAAGAAGTGCTGGGCGCAGGCGTCACTAAGAAGCCGGCAGTGGCCGAAGAGGCGGAAGTTCCGGTGGTGGAGAGCCAGACAGTTTAAGGTCTGTGGCCAGTGGTCAGTGATTAGTGGCCAGCAAAAAAAACGGGTTGAGGAAATTTAGGGCCCGCGCGGGTCGTCTGGCGCGGGTCAAAGTTTATAGGAAGCAGTTTCGAAGTTTCACAGGTTTCAAGGTTTCAACATGCGCGCGGCGTGAGGTGCCCGCCGGATTTTTCCTTGAAACTTTGAAACATTGCAACCTTGAAACCTAAGAGGAAGAGATGGGAACTACTACAGTGAATATGAATATTTCCGCTACGCAGGTGAAGGACCTCCGGGAAAAAACCGGAGCTCCTATGATGGATTGCAAGCAGGCTTTGACAGAAGCCAAAGGCGACATGGAGCAGGCGGTTGTCATCCTGCGCAAAAAAGGTGTTTCGGTTGCGGCCAAGAAATCGGCGCGCGTGACCAGCGAAGGGTCGGTGACCAGCTACATTCACGCCGGCGGCAAGATTGGTGTGCTGGTCGAAGTCAACTGCGAGAGCGATTTCGTGGCCCGCACCGACGACTTCAAAGAACTGGTCCATGACATCGCCATGCACATCGCAGCCAGCGATCCAAAATATGTCCGCAAAGAAGACGTGACGGCCGCGGATTTCGCGCGCGAGAAGGAAATTTTTCTGGCGCAGGCCGTTGCTTCCGGCAAGCCGCCGAACATTGCGGAAAAGATGGTCGTCGGGAAAATGGAAAAATTCTACGAGGAAGTCTGCCTACTGGAGCAGCCCTTCATCAAGGACCAGACCATTTCCATCTCGCAACTCATCGCGGCGAAGATTGGCAAGCTGGGCGAGAACATCGCGGTCCGGCGCTTCGCGCGATTCAAGGTTGGCGATGCAAGCGAGACCATTGCCGTCACGAAACCGACAGAACAGAAACCTGAATGATTCCGGGCGCAAAGAATCGCCCCGTTTTTCCATGAGCTACATTCCAAGAAATGCTCGCTGGTACTTGGCTGAAATGATCGAGGAGATTGCGGCTGAAAGTGACCCTCGAAACATCGTCCATTTAAATGTTGTTTTGGTCGGGGCGGATTCTGCAGTTGCCGCTTTTGACCGGGCCCAAGAGTTAGGAAAGCAGAGCGAAACTAGGTATAAGAACCCGGCCGGAAAAACGGTTTTGATTCGTTTTCGCGGTCTTCGATCTCTTGAGGTCATTCACGACGAACTGGAGCACGGCGCTGAGTTGGCATATTCGGAACTGATTGCGGTCCCCGAAGACGAAGTCGCAAAATTAATTACCCCCCGGGAGCAATTGGGCGTGTTCAGGCCGATCGCGCCTTCGCAAGGCCCAGACTATAGCAGCCGAGAGGTCTTAGACGAGGCTGTGAAACTTACCCATCAGAATCTGGACGCCCAATGACAACTCCTGCCTTCAAACGCATCCTTCTCAAGATTTCCGGTGAGGCGCTGGCCGCGGACCAGGGCTTTGGCGTCGACACTCCCCGCATACATGAGGTTGCCGCGGAGATCGCCGAGGTCCACAGGCTGGGTGTGCAGATCGCCATCGTTGTCGGCGGCGGAAATTTTTTCCGTGGCGTAGCCGAACAGGCTAAAGATATGGACCGCGTTTCCGCCGACCATATGGGCATGCTGGCGACTGTGATCAACGCGCTGGCGCTGCAGGATGCGCTGGAAAAGCAAAATGTCTATACGCGGGTGCAATCTGCCATCGAGATGAAACAGGTGGCCGAGCCCTTCATCCGCCGCCGCGCGATTCGTCATCTGGAAAAGGGACGCGTAGTGATTTTTGCCGGGGGAACTGGCAATCCATATTTCTCAACCGACACGGCGGCTTCGCTGCGGGCGATGGAAATCAAAGCGGATGCGATTCTGAAAGCGACGAAGGTCGATGGCATCTACGACGCCGACCCGATGCTGGTGAAAGACGCGAAAAAATTTACCGTCATCACTTACATGGACGTGCTCAAGCAGGGCCTCAAAGTGATGGACTCGACCGCCATCAGCCTGTGCAAGGACAACAACCTGCCGATTATCATTTTCAGCCTCAACGAGCGCGGCAACATCCGCAGAGTTGTGACGGGCGAGAAAATTGGCTCGATGGTGTGCGCTTAAAATCGGGGCCACGGATTCGCACGGATCTTCACGGATTTTTTGTTTGATCCGTGGCAATCCGCGTAATCCGTGGCCAACTTCTTTTTGGGTTTATAATTCAGCGTTTTGATCTTGAAATAATAGGGAGCTCAATCATGGCTCAAGCGACGATGGCCGCAATTGCCGGCCTGAAAGAAACTTATACCCAACTGAAGACCCGCATGGATAAAGCGGTAGAAGATTTCCGCAAAGCGATGGCATCGACGCGCACCGGACGCGCCTCCGTACACATGATGGACGGCGTTACCGTCGACTACTACGGCGAGCAGATGCCGCTCAACCAGATTGCGCAGGTTCACGCGCCGGAGGCGCAGTTGATTACCGTGCAGCCGTTCGATGGCTCGCAACTGGGGGCGATTGAAAAGGCGATCCGCGGGGCCGAGTTGGGATTGAATCCCATGAACGACGGCAAGATCATTCGCGTGCCCGTGCCTGCGCTGACGCAGGAGCGGCGTCAGGACATGGTCAAGCATCTGCACAAAGTGCTGGAAGAGCATCGCACGGCGGTTCGCAATATTCGCCGCGACGGAAATGACGCCATCAAGAAAGCGCTGAAGGATAAGAAGATTACCGAGGACGAAGAGAAACGTTCGCTCGACGAAATTCAGAAGCTGACCGACGACGAAATTAAGAAGATGGAAGAGATGAGCAAAGCGAAAGAAAAGGAAGTGCTCTCGCTGTAGGGCTGGTTATCGCGTGCGGCCACGTTTTATTCGGTTTTGGCTGCTGCAGGATCAGTTGAACCGCCGTAGAACTCACGAGACGTTATGCGAACATACTTTCCCGGTGTAGCCGGGTCGGCACGAAGGTATAGCCCGGTGCCATCCAACTGGTCCCATCGTCGAAATAGAGTGTGTTGATTCCGGCCACGCAAGTTGTGACGCTGGACAAGGCCTGTCTCTGCTCGATCAACCGCTTGATACGGTCAAACCTATCGACAACTGGAATAATCATTTCCTGGCCATGATTTACAAGGATCGGAGCGCTCGGGACATCATCAGGCCTCAATCCGGAAATACTTGGGTCGTGTGCGGAGTCCGGTCTCTGGCCGATCAAAATCCTCTCCATAACCATCAGGTGTTCAGGAGAGGCATCTCCAGTCTCGGGAAAACGCAACTGGCCGGAGGCGAAGATTATTTTCTTTGTCGATACGTTCTTTACCACAACGGCGAGCTGACTGAACCATTCATCTTTTGACAAGAACGGCATACCAAGTTTTACCTCTACGCTTCCCAGCTTTATCTTGACAATTTTGATGAGGTCTTTAGGTACGTAAGGCTCAACTTGCACCGTCTTCGGAGAGGTTGCGCTTGCGTCTTGCCCGAACGCAAGTGAAACTGACGCAAGCAACAAACAGGACGCCGCCACAGATCGCTTGATCATCGCGCTCGTCTCCTCCGGCTAAAGCTTTTCGACCCGGAGCCCCGATTTTAGCCGATTACAGGAAGAACGTGAATCTCCTGCTCACGCGCTCTTGCGGATCGAGTTGGTTCCTTACGGAAAGCGAAGTAAACTGGAACGGGCATCGTCGGAACCAGTAACGAACTTTCAGAAAAACTTTCTCAGATGGGCAACTCCGCCACGGTTTATTCCGTCTTGGTTGAGGTAGAGTGAATTCAGGGCTAGCTCGGGCACAACCAATCGTGTGATCCGGCAGTTGCGGGCGCCGGCGCAAGACCAAATCGCGGCAAGATTAGAAGGCTAACAAGAGTTGCGGCTTGGACGCTTTTCCGTGCGCTACCGTATAATTGCTGTTTTCCTACATCCCAGAGGCTGAGGTCGTAGCGATTCCTTTTCGCGTTCATCCGGAGAATGTTTTTGTGCCTAAGCGCGGACGCGCCTCGCGGCCTCCAATGCCATCATCCCTTTCATTTGCAGCGGGTTGGCGGATGACAGTGAGCGCGTTCCGAGTGTGCATCCTGCTGGCCTTGGTAATTCTGACCGCCTCACTCGTATGGTCGCAGAACAGCGATGTCATTTCGGAGATCAGTGTGAAGGACAACCGGCGCATTCCCGCCGACACGATTCGGGCGAGAATATTTACCAAGGCCGGCGATATTTATGACGCCTCCAGCCTGGAGCGCGATTTCAACTCGCTGTGGAATACGGGTTACTTCGAAGACATTCGCTTTACCCGCGAACAGACACCCAAGGGGTGGAAGATTGTCGTGCAGGTGAAGGAAAAGCCGACCATCCGCGAGATCAACTACACCGGCCTGAATGCGGTTTCCACCAGCGACGTGCTCGACCGTTTCAAGGAAGCGAAGGTCGGCCTCTCGGTCGAGAGCCAGTATGATCCCACGCGCATCAAGAAGGCGGAAGTGGCGATCAAGGGGTTGCTGGCCGAGCACGGACGGCAGTTCGCCACGATCCGAACGGAAGTGCGGCAAATTCCTCCGGCGGCGGTCGGCATTACATTTGCGATTAAGGAAGGGCCGAAGGTCAAGGTCGGCAAGATCCGCTTTGAAGGCAACAAGAACATCAACGCGCGCACCCTGCGCGCGGCCATGAAGAACCTGAAACCCATTGGGATTCCGCACTCGATTTTCCTGGAAAACATTTTCGCGAAGACTTACGACGCGACCAAGCTGGAGGAAGATACGGAACGGGTGCGCGCGGAGTATCAGAACCGCGGTTACTTCAAAATGAACGTCCCGGGCGATCCCAAGACGGAAATCCACGATACCGGACACAAAGGATTTCACATTCCGCTCGTTCAAGGTGGACCGGGCAAAGCCGTCGACATCACGATGCCGGTGGAAGAGGGCGATAAATACCGGCTCGGCAAAATTACTTTCAAGAACAATAAAGCGGTGCAGAACGTGAACGCGTTGCGGGCGCTGTTTCCCTTGAAAGACGGCGACATTTTCAGCCGCGAGAAAATCGCCAAAGGCCTGGAGAACCTGCGCAAGGCATATGGCCAGCTGGGCTACATCAACTTCACTGGCGTACCGGGCACCACGTTTGACGACGAAAAGAAGCTGGCTTTCCTGGAAATCGATATCGACGAAGGCAAGCAATTTTATGTCCGGCGAATCGAATTTGAAGGCAACACTACCACGCGCGATAAAGTGATCCGGCGCGAACTGGCGCTGGAAGAAGGGAACATTTACGATTCGCGGCGCTGGGAGATGAGCCTTCTGCGTCTGAACCAACTCGGCTACTTCGACCAGTTGAAGCCGGACGACCCCAATACCACCGACAAGAAGCTCGACGAAAAAACGGGCGCAGTCGATCTCACGCTGAAGGTCCACGAAAAGGGCAAGAACAGCATCGGATTGAATGGCGGCGTCAGCGGACTGGAAGGCGCTTTCATAGGTCTGAATTACACGACCAACAACTTCCTCGGTCTGGGCGAAACTTTGCAAGTGCAAGTCAGCCTGGGAAATCTGGCCCGCAGCATACTGTTCGGCTTTACCCAGCCATATCTGTTCGACCGGCCGCTGCAACTCGGCTTTACCGTTTTTGGCAATAAGATCAGCTACAACCAGGCGCGGCAGCTTTCCATTTTCAGCGGACAAACGCTGAACCTGCCCAACGCCGTATTGCAGAATCTGCAGAACTATTCGCAGTCGAGCGCAGGATTTACCTCATCATTGGGCTATCCGCTGGGGCGGCGGTCGTTCAAACGCGTGGGCATCACCTATTCATTCGACAGAACATCGCTGATCGCCTTGAGCACGGCGTCCAAGAGCTTGTTTGAGTTCATCCAATTTCGCGGCATCTCCGGTCCCAGCGCCTTAGACGGAATTATCACCAGCAAGATATTTCCCAATTTTTCCACCAACACGGTTGATTCGCAAATATCGCCGCACAGCGGACATCAGCTTACGTTGGGCGCGGAAATTGCGGGGCTGGGGGGAACGGTGAATTCGGTGCGTCCCATTATTCAGTTCACGCACTGGACCCCTGTGCAGAAGCGCCGCAACGCTCTTGGCTTCAGGGTGCAGGGATCGTTTATTTCTGGGTTCGGAGGCTTGGTGGCGCCCCCGTTCCAGCGCTTCTACATGGGCGGCGAGAACGATATACGCGGTTTCGATATACGGTCGGTCTCGCCGGTGGCATTCTTGCCCAGCGCGGGTTCGATTTCGCTGGTGAATCCAGACGGCATTCCAGTATTAAAGGATCCGTCGAATCCGCGATCCGGACCTGTCACTGTGCCGATCCCAGTGGACCAGATTGTTTTTCCCGGCGGTGATCTCAGCTTAGTCACCAACCTCGAATATCGCATTACGATTTATGGTCCGGTCGCTATAGCGCCGTTCCTGGATGCCGGCATCGATCCGGTTACAAGGCGCTCGCAATTGCAAATCGCTGCGCAGCAGTACAGCAGCGTCATCAGCACAGAGTTTGGCTGTCCCAAGCTGGATCCGCTGAGCGCCACGGGCTGTACATCAGGGAGCCTGCTGAGTCCCCCGCCTTCGAATGAGTTACTGGTTTTGGGCTCGACCAACTGGAGACCTCGGATATCGACCGGGCTGGAACTGCAAATGTTTCTGCCCGTGGTGAACGCTCCGTTCCGCATTTACTGGGCGTATAATCCGCTGCGCCTGGATAACCCGGCGAATCCGCCGATTCCGATTACACGGAGCATGTTCCCAGCCGGTGCGGACGGCGATTACACGTTTGGCTTGGCGAAGCAGACTTACGCTCCGAGCTTTTTGTTGCGTGAGCCGCGAAAGACTTTCCGATTTACGGTGGCCACGACGTTCTGACGGTTTGACGCCGTTGGAGTGGCGTACCTATAATGGGTTATCCGCGCCATGGCAAGCAGGTTCGGGAGTGGGCATGAAGCGCGCTGCCCGGCGTGTGACGCTGGCAATCTAGTGCGCCTTTTCCGATGGCGGCCGCTAGCGGCGGAGACCTCATCAGTGCGGCCCAGCGTTGACTGAAGAAATCTGATCGAAGAAAACTGATCGACGAAAATCGGATCGACGAAAATACAGGTCGTCCCGGAACCAGGTTCCAAGGAGTTTAACCTACACAATGACAAGCAAGTTCTTGCGACTCTCTCTGGCTGCTGCGGTTCTGTTCACCATTTCTGCATTGGCCCAAACCAGCAGCGCGACTACACCCTCCAGCCCTTCGGCCGGAGCAACCGGTGCGGTACCCGCCCTGCCGGTGGCCACAGGCGGCGGCACGCGCCTGGGCACCATCAACATTGAGCAGGCCATCTTCGGTTCGAACGAAGGCCGGCGTGACTTTGAAGCTCTCAGCAAAAAACTGGAGCCCAAGCAAAACGAACTTAAGAGCCAGAACGAGGAACTTGAGGCCTTGCAGAAACAGCTGCAAACCCAGGGCGACAAGCTGAACGAGGACGCTCGCGCGACTTTGGTGAAACAGATCGAAACCAAGAAGAAGTCCTTTGATCGCTCGGTGCAGGACGCGCAGGAAGAAGCCGGGAATCAGCAGAACGACATCGCGCAGCGCATCTTGCAAAAGATGGCGCCGATGATCGTGAAGTACGCGCAGGAAAATGGCTTTGGCATGGTCGTCGACACCACCAAGCCGTGGCCGCAGAGTCCTGTCCTGTGGTATGACGGCGACAAAGTGGATATCACCAAGCCGATCATTGAAGCCTACAACGCGCAGTCTGGCGTGCCTGCTCCGGCCGCTGGCACTGCAGCGCCCAAGCCTGCGGGCACGAGGCCGGCAACGACTCCGAAGCCTGCCGCTCCGACAACACCGAAGAGCAACTGATATTTCTGAGTAAATTCCTCGGACACCTGCGGTGTCCGAAAAGTTCCCAAAGGCCGCGATCGAACGCGGCCTTTTTTTATTTTCTTTCCTACGCTGCGGCGATCGTTTGCGGTGTCCATAACAGCAACAAGAAACTTGCTTGCAGGAGGACACCATGTTTGCCGACTGTTTATTGGAAAGCTCGTGGAGACAGCGCACTCGCCGCGGTTGGACAACCCTTAGTTCGTTCGGACTTCAAGCCGCAGTCATGGGGATATTGTTGCTGTTGCCTTTGATCCGGCCGATTGCCTTGCCTTTTCTACAGCCTCTCGCCGCGCCGATTGCACTGGCTGTGCCGCATGGATTGCCGCCGGCACAGCCACTTCAACATTCCACCCAGATCACCCAGAGCAACATGAACAACAACATTTTGATAGCGCCGAGCGAAACGCCAAATCACGTCTTGAATGTTGACGAGACGGTAGCGCCGCCGCAGATTGTTGCGGGCGGTGAATTTGTGCCGGGGGCAACGGGCTCCGGAGATCCGCACGGAATTCTGAGTGGGCTCGGCAACGCTCCTGTGGCAATGCCCGCGCCTCCGCCACCGGTTGCGAGCCATCTGCGCGTGTCGCGCATGATGGAAGGAAATCTGATTCGCCGCGTGCAGCCGGAATATCCTGCTACGGCGAAGATGGCGCATGTTCAAGGGCGAGTGGTGCTCTCCGCGGTCATCAGCAAGGAGGGAACGATCGAGAAAGTGCAGGTGCTGTCGGGACATCCTCTGCTGGTGCCAGCGGCGGTGGAGGCAGTGAAGCAGTGGCGCTACAGGCCTTATGTTTTGAACGACGAGCCCGTGGAAGTGGAAACGCAGATCACGGTGAACTTTTTGCTGGGCCGCAGTTAGGTGTGAGAGTGTACTGCCTGCGCGCGGGCGGCATTTTCGGGAGTAGCCCGCACGTAACCTCGGCACGTCGTCGCATGCCGATATAATCGCGAAAGTGGCTACCACTGCAGAAACCCTTAGCCGAGTTGCAACGCGTCCTACCTGGGCGGAGGTTTCGCTGGGAACGTTGCGGCAGAATTTTCGCACGGTACAGAAGCACGTCGGGAATGCTGTGACCATCTGCGCTGTGGTGAAGGCGGATGCTTATGGCCACGGTGCGGTCGAATGTTCGCACGCGCTTGAGTCTGAAGGTGCGCAGTGGCTGGGAGTTACTTCGCTCGATGAAGCGATTCCGCTGCGTGATGCCGGCATCCAGGCCAACATTCTTTTGATGACCGGATTTTGGCGCGGCGAAGAAAACGAAATCGTGCGGCTGCGCCTTACTCCGACGGTTTGGGAGCCGTGGCAGATCGAATCGCTGGACAGTGCGGTTGCAGCGGGCGGACGGCATCCGGTTCACTTGAAAGTCGACACCGGAATGGGGCGGCTGGGAGTTGCGGTGGAAGAACTTCCCGCACTGCTGGCTGCTTTGAAAGCCGCGCGGCATCTGGTGCTGGAAGGATTCTCGACTCATCTGGCGTCATCCGAGATTATGGATGCGCCGAGCGTTGCGGAGCAGGAGCGCAGGTTTGAAGATGCTCGCAGCATGGTGCGCGAGGCGGGAATGGATCCCGTTTTTGTCCACGTCGCCAATACCAGCGCGGTTATTTCGCGGCGCGAGACGTGGAATACGATGGTGCGTCCGGGGATTGCGCTTTACGGTTATCACTTGCCATTTCAGCGCGCGGGGCGCGAGGTGAGCGGCGGCACTCTGCGTCTGCCGGTGAAGCCGGTGCTGACCTGGAAGACGCGCATTCTTTCGTTGCGCAACTTCGCGGCGAACCAGCCTCTCGGCTATGGCGCGACTTATGTGACGAAGGCTCCGGCGCACATCGCCGTGCTGCCGGTTGGTTATGCCGATGGGTATAACCGCCAGCTTTCGAATCGCGGGCGGGTGATCGTGCGCGAACATTATGCGCCGATCGTGGGCCGCATCTCGATGGACTTGACGCTGGCCGATGTGACCGGCATTCCCGGCATTGCGGTGGGCGATGAAGTGATTTTGCTAGGTTCTTTTCACAGTACAAGCGGTGATGGCCTCAGCGTGGATGCGCTGGAACATGCGGAACTGGCCAACAGCACTCCGTATGAGATTCTCTGCAATATTTCCAAGCGCGTGCCGCGAAAGTATGGCGAGAGGTAAGTGGTCCCTGCCCGCGATTGATCCCGGTCGAAAAATAAAAAATAATCGGCTAAATTATCTGGAATCACCGATTTGCCATTTTGGAACTCGCTAAATTCTTCGAACGAAAACACTTGCTCGTAAATTCTCAAATTCAAAGGACTTACGGGAATTGCTCATGGCTAAGTGCTTTAGAATCAGTAGTTGGTCCCGTAAATTATTCCATTCAAAGAAGTTAGGGTTGATTGCTATTCGATTGTCAGAGAGCAGAAGTCATCACGCTTTTGCGCACACAGTAAATGATCGCCGGTCGTGAGAATTGAAGTCAAAGCAATTCCGGATGGATGCACTTCTCAGTTTCCGATTTGATTTGAAATGATTTCGAGGCCGCGAGTGTCAATTGAGTTCTCGCGTGTCCCCGTATGTTGTCATTCGACAATTTCATCGCGTTTACTCCGTCGTTCCTTCGCTTCTAGTTCAACCGTGGTGTTACCGTGAGAGAACACTGCTCGAACGTCGCCTTTTATTCGAAGTGCATACCAGACCAAGCCGCCGCAGGTCAGGAGAGCAGTCACAAAATAGATGGCGAGGTTCCCCGGAACAGTTGAGAAAACTGAAGAAACATTCATTTTTTGTTTCCTCCCGTCGCCGGGACTTCGGGACCGCGAGCAATGATTCTCTTTAATGGTTCCTCTGCCGCCTTTTTCACCACGGCAGCAACCTCCTGAACCTCAGAGAGTTTTAAACGAATCTTCTTTGCAGTTTCAGTGGCGTTGGTGCTAAGTTCCTCCAGTAGCTTCGGGATCGCGTCAATTGCCGAAAGGCGAAGGGAACGAGGCCCATCGTTAAAAAGCCAGGTTTCCACAAGGTCGTGTTCTGGGTCGCCACTACCTTTTATAGTTCGAAGCGCCATACCCCACGTACCACCGACCTTGTCGTAACCCAATTCTTCATTCCAATACCAGCCTTCGTTAGGATCAGAGTTGCCGCGAAATGTTACCCAAGCAGAAATGCCAAGATTGAGCTTTTTTAGAGCGGCATCCAATTCAGAAACGGACTTTCCCAACTCGTCTGAACTGAAGTTGAGATCGGATGCTACGGCGGAAAGTTTGCGGAACGAATGTTCGACTTTCGTAGAGAGGGGTCCAATAATATTCAGCGTCATTATTCTTCTTCTCCACCAAACAGGTTTAGATTTCCCGCCGCACAGGCGCGGGATCTTCGTTGTTGCACCCTCGGCTTCCACCGGTACAGATTGTGCTTCAACGATACAAGAGCAGAGTATCACCGCATGCGAGCCAAGTACAACCTGAAGAAGCTTCTCAAGAGGGCGCAGCCTTTAGCCCACTCGAACTCGAGGTGCGCAGGCAGGCGGGCTCGTCTTTTCCCCCGATACCACTAATAAGGTTGTCCCGGCCACCCGACCGATTGAACTTCCCCAAGGCCCGACGCTATACTCCCACAACAAGGTCCCGGTGCGTCTGTTTGTAAGAACAGATACCCATCAACTAAATAGCGTTCAAACAATAGCGAAAGGTCTACACATGAAAACGTTCATTTTCCTCGCTCTAGTTGTCGTTTGTATTACGATCACGCTAACCGGTTGGGGAAACGCGCAGACAGCAGGCCCCGGAATAATAACGATTAATCAAGGGAGTTGTCCCAGCCTCTCGGGTATGAATCAATTTCCCTCAAACTCTCATTGTTTCAGCGGGACCATCTCCTGCTCCAACGTCCACAGCGACGTGGCTGACATTGGATTCACCTTCGGCGCACAGGGAACCAGCGGAACCAACGGTACCATCGTTCTCTTCAGCCATGGCGACGGCACCACACTTGATTTCGACAACACTGTCCTCAGTAATTACAACCAGGCACAATTTGGGACCGTGGAGGTAATTTGGCAACCCGCTTCCCCTGGAGGACTCGCGCCGTGGGAACAATCCGCGAGTGGTACCGGAACCGTCACCACTATCATTAAACACGCCGCCTGCCGCCCTGCGACTCTGTTGAATTGGATTTTTAGCCCAGGCAATATCAACGACGGCCATATTTATGGCAGCGGCGGCAAGTGTGCGGAGGGAGTTAGCGCAGGATCAGCAGCGATTGCCTACTCAATGGCCCAATACAATGTCAACTATCTTGATGCCGTTGAATTTCTTTCCGGACCGCCTTTGAGTGACATCTCGAAGGGGTGCGGCGGCACCGATCAAGCCAACGTGTGCTCGGAATCGTTCTGCCACAGCGCGCCGCTGGGAATGACGCCCGAAGGCAGTTGGACCGACGCATTCGCATACAGTCAGCAAGAGGGCGCCATCGACAGATGGACTAACGTTGCGCCACACACCTGCGGAAATTCCAATGGCTCAGGGCCCAATTACCTGGATATGAGCATCGTCGATAATGAATCGGATTCCACCTTCCACTATCCCGCGACGGCAGTGAGCATATGGGTATGCGCCAGCCCTGGAAATAACTCGATTTGTAACGGATCGAACCCCCCGGCAAACAATTCGGCTGCCGAAGCCGACTACTTTGCGGACCAAATCGCAGGTTTCGGGTCGGCCCGCGCGCTCAAGCTTTTTCGAGTCGACGGATGCACTCCGACCAACGAGGATGTCGGAAATGGGTTCGTGCCGGCCTTTTACAATGGTACTACCTGTCCCAAGGGAAACACTGTGATCGCACACGACATGGCGACGGAATGCCAAGCCCCACCTAAACATCACTGAGTCTTGGGAAACTAGGGACAGGAAGGTGGGCGGGTGGCTCAGTCTTTGATCCGCTGGCATCAGGCGGGCTGGCCCACCCTTTCGCTATTTCCCATTAGCGGCCCCACCCCTTCGACGCGCTTCGCTTGCTCAGGGCAGGCTCTGTCGCGGCAAATGCGACAAGGGCATGGCACCCCGCGTCGTGAGAAAATCGCACGCGAACGCATCCATGCAAGAGCAGACAAGCAAGAGGGACAAGGCAAAGGAGACACAAGCATGTTAACGATTACTCCGGCGCTTCAGGAATTTTTGGCAGGACGCCATATCGCGACCATCGGCACTGAGAATGAAGATGGAAGTATCCACTTGACCGCAGTCTGGTACGTTTTTGAGGAGGGGAGCCTGTTTGTTGCCACCGCATCCAAAACGCGCAAAGCGCACAACGTCATGGCGCGGCCGCATGCCTCGCTGATGGTTGACGCGCGCAAGTCCACCAAGGAACGTGGGGTTACTGCAACTGGAGCCGCGGAGTTGATTCGTGGTGCGCAGTCGCAGGAAATCAATCAGCGCATTCACCGCCGGTATCTGAGTGCCGAGGCCCTGTCCGATCCGCACGTGGGGTCCGTGTTTGCGGGGTTTGATGACGTAACGATCCAGCTCACGCCCGCGTCGTGGATCTCGTGGGACATGGCGGCGCTTGATGCGCAGGTATTCGGCGGCCGCCTGGGGGCAACTCCGGGATATATGCTTCCGCTGGATTGAGGAGTAGGAGGAGCTGGCACGACTTTGGTCAGCCGGCTCGGAAGCGACCGCATTCCATGATCAAATCCAATTCATTGGAACTCCAAGAGTAGCTACAGCAAAGCTTAGTCCACGCACCGGCACAGTTTGATCTGGCGCGCGCGAGATCCCTCCCTCCGCCTGAAAAACGGCTGCGGTCGGGATGACGCCGTGGAGATGGGCTCGTACTACGCCGCACTCTTTTGCCGGGATCATCGCCGTTCAACGCGGCGTACTCGCCGCTCGCTGTTGCGGCCGATGCGCTTTGCGCGCTGTTTGCTATATTCGAAATAGATGCCTTCACGTTACGCGCAATGGATGTATGACTGGGAACACCGGCTGACTTCGGTGGACAACAACCGCGTGGTGCGTCCGCTGGAGTGGGGCATGGAGTGGGCGCGGGAGTGGCCTTGCCGCAATGGGTGGAAGCCGGGGCAGGTGCCGAGTTTGGCCCAAGAGGATCCAGAGAAGTTTTTTCTGGATTTCAACCGGCGCATTGTGGCCGATAGCGATGAGTTTTATTCGTATGCGCGGCCAACGGATTTCCGGCTGGAGCGGCGCGAGGTGCAGGTGTTTTCTACGCGCGAAGTTCCCGATCCTGAGCTTGAGGCGAAGGTGAAGGAAACGCATGCGGATTTTTTGCGGTTCACTTCGCCGGTGAAGACTCCGTATGCAGAGAATGATTTAGTCAACGCGCGGTGGTATCCGGCGCGGGGGCGGCGGGCGATTGTGCTGTTGCCGCACTGGAATGCCGACGCGATTGCCTACGGCAGCTTGTGCCGGGTGCTGAACATGTTGGGGATCGCGGTGCTGCGGATGACGATGCCGTATCACGACATTCGCATGCCGGCGGAGACGCGGCGGGCGGATTATGCGGTCTCGGCAAATATTGGGCGCACGATGCATGCGCTGCGCCAGGGCGTGATCGATGCCAGGTGCTGTTTGGATTGGCTGGAAGAGCGAGGGTATAGCCAGCTGGGGATTGTGGGGACGAGCCTGGGATCTTGTTATGCGTTTATTACGGCGGCGCATGATCCGCGGATTCGCGTCGCGGCGTTTAATCATGCGTCGACTTATGTGGCCGACGTTGTGTGGCACGGGCAGTCGACGCGGCACATTCGGCAGGGGATGGAGTCGGGGATCACGCTGGAGACGTTGCGGCAGGCTTGGCTGGCTGTGAGTCCCATGGCGTATTTCGATAAATTTTCGCGATGGCAGAGGAAGTCGCTGATTATTTATGCGAAGTACGATCTCACTTTTTTGCCGGAACTCTCGCGCGATGTGGTGGCGGAATTCGAGCGGCATGAGTTGGATCATAAAGTGGTGGTGCTGCCTTGCGGTCATTACACGATGGGCGAGACGCCTTATAAATATATGGATGGGTGGCAACTGGCGTCGTTTTTGCGAACGGGGTTTGAGGGATAGCACTCAGCATTCAGCCGTCAGCACTCAGCCCTTGGGATTTTGCGTTTGCTTTGTCGATCGAGAAGACGATGGCATGACTGGCCCTAAGGCGAATTTGCTCATCTTACGTTTTTGCGTGGCGCTGCTATTTGCGGGCGCTGTTTCTTGCTGCGCGCAATCCGCAGCGGCCGCTTCGGAAAAAGTCATTATTGATACCGACATTGGCGACGATGTGGATGATGCGTTCGCCGTCGCGCTGGCTTTGCGCAGCCCGGAGCTGGAGATTCTTGGCATTACGACTACGTTTGGGGATGCGGAGACTCGGGCAAAGCTTTTGGACCGGATGCTGGGGGAAGTTGGGCGGCAGGATATTCCAGTTGCAGTGGGCGCGCCGACTTCGGCTGCCAATCACTTTACGCAGCGACGCTATGCGGAAGGTGGGCACTTTGCGCGCGCGTCGCATCCCAAGGCAGTGGATTTTATTCTGGAGCAGATTCGCCGTTATCCGGGGCAGATTACTTTGGTTGCGATTGGGCCGCTGGTGAACGTGGGCGCGTTGATCGACAAGGAGCCGGAGACGTTTCGTAAGCTGCGGCGCGTGGTGCTGATGGGCGGGTCGATTTATCGAGGCTATGGCGATGTGGGATATTTTCCGTCGCATGGTCCGCAGGCGGAATGGAATATTTTGAATGACATTCCGTCGGCGCAGAAACTTTTTGCTTCCGGTGTGCCGCTTTATGTGATGCCGCTCGATTCGACGCAAGTGAAACTGGATGAGGTGAAGAGAGCAATTCTGTTTCAGTCGGGCACGCCGCTCACCGATGCGTTGACGTTGCTTTATCACCAATGGGGACAGGAGACGCCGACGCTTTTCGATGTGATGACGGTGGCTTACATTCTCAATCCTAAGATTTGCCCGGTGCAGCCGCTGCGAATTCACGTGGACGAAAAGGGCTTTACGCGTGTTGAGCCCGGGGCCGCCAATGCGCAGGTTTGCCTGGATTCCGATTCCGACGCGTTCTTCCGGCTTTATATGGGGCGCGTGGCGGCGCCATAGCGTCGTCTATGCCGAATCCCGAGTTAGAATGAGAGCGTGGAAACTGCGCGAGAGCCGGAAATTGCGGAGTATCGGCAAGGCGAGTTTCTAATCAGCACCGACCGTGCGCGGCTGGATTTGGATGTTGTGCACGGGTTCCTGACGAATTGTTATTGGGCGAAGGGAATTCCGAAAGAGGTTGTGCGCCGATCCATTCAGCATGCGCTGTGCTTCGGCATATATGATGCGGACGGCGCGCAGGTCGGCTTCGCGCGCGTGGTCAGCGATTTCGCAACCATTGCTTATCTCGGCGATGTGTTTGTGCTCGAATCGCATCGTGGGCGCGGGTTGAGCAAGTGGCTTATGGAGTGCGTTATGGCGCATCCCGCGCTGCAAGATTTGCGGCGCTGGATTTTGCTGACTCGCGATGCGCATGGGCTTTATTCGCAGTTTGGATTTATGCCGGTAAAGGCTTCGGAACGGTATATGGAATTACATCGGGCACACATTTACGAGGCACTTTAGGAAAACGATATGAAGACTTCAGCAGCTTCCACAAGAATGTACCAGCCGCTCTATGAAGCCGATCCGCAGATTGCGGTGGCTATCGACAACGAAGCCATCCGGCAGCACGAGGGGCTTGAGTTGATTGCTTCTGAAAATTTTGTCAGCGAGGCCGTGCTGGAGGCGGCCGGCTCGGTCTTCACGAATAAATATGCGGAGGGATATCCGGGGAAGCGGTATTACGGTGGGTGCGAGTATGCGGACGTGGTGGAAAACCTGGCGCGCGACCGGGCGAAACAACTGTTCGGTGCGGAACATGCCAACGTGCAGCCGCATGCTGGGTCGCAGGCGAATATGGAAGCTTATGCGGCGATCCTGCAGCCGGGCGACACGATTCTGGGATTGAATCTGGCGCATGGCGGGCATTTGACGCACGGGCATCATCTGAATTTTTCGGGGAAGACCTACAAGATTGTTCCTTACGGTGTGACCAAGGAAACGGAGACGATCGATTACGACGATTTGGAAAAGCTGGCCGAGAGGGAACATCCGAAGCTGATTATTGGCGGGGGAAGCGCGTATCCGCGGATTATTGATTTTGCGCGTATGAGGCAGATTGCCGACAAAGTTGGAGCGCTGTATCTGGTCGATATGGCGCACTTCGCCGGACTGGTGGCGGGAGGCGCGCATCCTTCACCAGTGCCGCATGCACATATTGTGACTTCGACGACGCACAAGACGCTGCGCGGGCCGCGGGCGGGCATGATTCTTTCGAAACCGGAGTTTGCGGCGGCGATCGATAAAGTTGTTTTTCCGGGGATGCAGGGCGGACCGCTGGTACACATCATCGCGGCCAAGGCCGTTTGTTTTCTCGAGGCGATGCAACCTGAGTTTCGCGATTATGCGAAGCAGGTTGTCGCGAACGCGAAGGTGCTGGCGGAGACGCTGTCTGCCGAGGGCTTCCGCATTATTTCCGGTGGGACCGATACGCACCTGATGCTGGTCGATGTCTTTTCGAAGGGGATGCTGGGCAGCGAGGCGGAGAAGGCTCTGGGCGAGGCGGGAATTACCGTCAACAAGAATGCGATTCCGTTTGATACGAATCCTCCGATGAAGCCGAGCGGCATCCGCATTGGGTCGCCGGCGCTGACCACACGCGGCATGAAAGAAGCAGAGATGCGGCAAGTTGGAGTCTGGATTGCCGAGGCGCTACTGGGGAGGAGCGATGCCACTCTGCTAGCTAAGATTCGCAAGCAGGTGCTGGGATTGTGCGAGGCATTTCCGCTTTACGCGGAGCAGCGGGCGAAGGCGCAGGCGGAAGTGCGGGCGTGATGGTTGAAAGAATTTACCAAGAAATTGCGAGCACAACGGGGATCGGTAACGGGCGGGCGGCGTAGGTCATCAGCGATAGGCTTCGCGGCGGTGGCGTACGGCGGTGATCTGGATTGTGTTCTCGTCTCTAAGGTCGAAGAATACGCGGTAGTCGCCACAGCGGAGACGAAAACCAGTGAGCGGAGACTTGAGCTTTTTCACATCGCCGGCGCGGAAGGCCCAGTAACATCCACGCAGTGGAGAATCTGCATGGCAGTTTCGCGGTCAATAACGCGCAAGTCAACGCGGGCCTCGGTCGACCAGCCAACCGCGATCCGCTCTAGCGCGGGCGGTTCGGTCATTCGTTATTTACTCAGGCCAAACTCGCGGAGGACATCTTAGTGGGGAATGACTTCTCCACGAGCGAGAGAAGCGCGGGCCCGGTCGATCGCCGTGGCCGTCTCGGCGGTGATCTCTTCCTCTTCCACCGGGGCGGAAGCCAGGGCACGCGACAATGGTTCTACCATCACCGCGAGCAAGCTGCGCACGGCAGCGAGTTTTTCAACCGGTAGCAAGTCGAGCAGCGCGTGGGCCTGTTCGCGTTCTTGTGCGACATTTGGGTCCATAACGAAATCCTTGCCTAGTATAACAATCCGTGTTTCATTCCGCTGTTTTCTCGTCTCCCATCTATGGTTAAATGCCTTCGGTGAAGATCGCTATCGACATACGGCGGATGACCGATTTTGGCGTCGGGACCTACATTCGCAATGTGGTACGCACGCTGGGGCGGCTGGATGGCGAGACGGAATATCTGCTGATCGGGCCTACCGGCAAAGTTCAAGAGTTTGGGCCGTTGCCCGCCAATTTTCATCCCATTGAGATTGCGGCGCCCGAGCGCTCCGTGAAGGGATATCGAGAATTTCGCGCGGTTCTTAAAAATATAGACTGCGACTTGGTTCACGTTCCAAATTTGTTTTCCGTGCCGCGCGCATTGCCTTGTCCCTATGTAATGACCGTGCATGACATGCTGGAGCACATGGCGCGGGCGCGCGAACAGAGTGGGTTTTGGCGCTCGGTACACTTTCAGCTAACCAAGCGCGTGTTGGGCGGGGCGGCGCGCATTTTTGCGGTTTCGAATTTCACCAAGAACGAAATGGAGAAACTGTTCGAAATTCCTGCTGAGCGCATCGAGGTGGTCTATAACGCCATTGACGAACGGTTTCTGCACGGGCACGCAAGCGCCGCCGACCGGCAACTGATTGTGCAGCGCTATCAGGTGACGTATCCGTTCTTGCTTTATGCGGGAAGAATCAGTCCGCACAAGAATGTGGTGCGCATGATCGAGGCATTTTCCGCGCTGAAGACGCAACTGGAAAAAGACGGAGAGTTACCCGATCTCAAACTTATCATTATCGGAGACGATCTCTCGGGGAATCCCGATCTGCGGCGGACGGTGGTGCGCAGCGGCGTAAATAATGATGTGCGTTTTTTGGGATTCGTGCCCATCGAAGTGCTGCGAATTTTTTATGACATGGCGAAGATATTTGTCTTTCCCTCGCTCTACGAGGGATTCGGGCTGCCGCCTCTGGAGGCGATGGCGCATGGGACGCCGGTCGTAGCCTCCAATGTGTCGTCGCTTCCGGAAGTAGTAGGGAACGCGGCGGTTCTGGTGAACCCGGAAAATGTGTTTGAGATCATGCGGGCGCTGCACCGCGTGCTGATTGACCAGACACTTCGCGATCGAATGAAAGAACGCAGTTATCAGCAGGCGGCCAAGTTTTCCTGGGAAAAATCAGTGCGGCGAATTTTGGACGTGTACCGGCAGGTGGGCGGCAGCGCGAGAATTGGCGAGCTCGACGTCACTGCGGAGAAAAATGGGGAAACAACCGGAGCTGCGTAGTTGAACCCGTAGCACTAAGACATCTACTTTATATTTCCGCTTTGCTGCGTTGCCGCTCTTTTACTTTAGTAGAGGCTCGCCCGGTGAACCGATCGCGAGTTTGTGCAACTTGGCGGTGATACGGGTGCGGTCGGCGTCGGTTTTGGCCGCAGCCAGCCGTTTGCGCAGTTGTACAATCTTTTCTTTTCGAGTGCGACGGCGGCGAATTTCAGGCCGGCGGCTTGGTGCGGACATGTGTTTTCTCCTAGATCATTTGAGGTAAGTGCAGACTCGTTGGTATGCAAGTTCATTCTAAATGGATCAGGAGGTTCTTCACAAAGGGGAAGGCAAAGTTCGAGGTTTCACCATCTCAAGGTTTCACATTTCAGGTCACGTTGGTTTAATCCTCAGTGAAGCATCAAAAACACATTTCTGATGCCGATTGCGGAGCAGGCAGCCAGAGCGGCGGACACGGCAGCCACCGCGTACAGTAGGGGGCGCGATTTTGGGATCCAGTCGCTCAGCGACAGCAAGACGAATGGCAGAGCGGGGATCGCAAAGCGAACGACTTCCGCCCGCGCCCAAGCCGAAGAGTTGTAGGTAAGAATGAATGCGATGTAGAGCAAAGCGAACCAGGCTTCCGATGGTCGCTCTCGGATGTAGCTGCGAAAGCGTTTGCGAGCCATCGCCACGGTGCCGATCAGAACGAAAATTATCCACCCCAGGGTAAGCAGCACATTGGTGAACGGTTGCTGGCCGCGCAGGAAGCTGCTTCCAATCGCGAAGAACGGCAGGCCGATGGGAAGCCCTGAGTGCCAGTCATTCACTTTGTAACTGTGGACCTGGTAGAGCGGGTCGCCAAAATAAAGCCAAAATGGCAAAACATAGAGCACACCGATGATCAGCGCAACACCTGTGCAGAGCGCGAATGTTTTGTACTCGCGCTTTACCAATAACGCCAGGCCCAGAGCAACTAGAGCAAAGATACCCACGGGGCGAGTCACGGTAGCGAATGCTGCCAGGGTGGACGCCAATATCCAGCGGGCGCGCCGCACAGCGAGAAATGATGCGAACAACAAGGCCATGAATAACGGCTCGGAGCCGCCCAAGTACGATCGTTGAAGCCAATCGAAATTGAGAATAGCGAAGAAGCCAGCGATCCATCCTCCCCAAAGTTGCCGCGCCAACAAGACACTGAGAAGCGACGAGATTCCGCAGACCAGGAGCAGGGATGCACGAACCGATCCGCCTAACAGAAAAGAGACGGGCGCCATTACATACGAAACGCCCCAAAACTGCTTGACGCGGATGTCGCGGAAATCTGCCCTGCGGATGCCCGAAGCGGCCGTCATATAGGCGCTGCTGTCGCCGAAATCGTCTACTTTGCGGGAGTAGGTGTCGAAGCGAACGATTACCGTGACGAAGACGACGCAGGTCAGAAGCCAGAGAAGAATCAGTTCACGGCGTGAGATTTCGCGCATGAAAAGACGATACTGCATGGCGAAGATTTCCGCGATGCAGCCTACCGCTGAAGAATATGCGTCGATCCCATCTGCCGGAATGGTGGTCCAGCTTAGAGTTGAGCACAGACGGCTTTAGTTTCCGTGTATAGCTCCAGCGCGGCGTGACCCGATTCACGGCCCCAGCCGGATTGCTTGTATCCGCCGAAAGGAAGTGCGGGATCAAAGACGTTGTAGCAATTGATCCACACGGTGCCGGCTCGCAGTTTGGCTGCGATACGATGGGCGGTGCTGATGTCTCGCGTCCAGACCGCCGCGGCGAGGCCGTAGAGCGTGTGGTTTGCGGATTTGATCACTTCTTCCGGCTCGCTGAATGGAATCGCAGTTACGACCGGCCCGAAAATTTCTTCCTTCACGACTTTCATTTCTGGTTTCACATCCACCAGCACTGTCGGTTCCACGAAGTATCCGGTGTTACCGTGCTTGTGTCCGCCAACCAACGCCTTTGCGCCTTCGCTGAGGCCGGACTCGAGATATCCGCAAACACGATCCAGTTGTTCTTTCGACACCACCGGACCCATGTTCGTGGAAGGATCAAGACCGGGGCCGATCGTATATTTCTTCGCCGCCTTAACCACGCCTTCGACTACTTCATCGAAGATACTGTTGTGGACAAAAAGCCGCGAGCCGGCGGTGCAGCACTGGCCCTGGTTAAAGAAAATGGCATTGGCCGCACCGGGAATAGCCGCCCGCAAATCGGCATCCGCGAAAACGATGTTAGGAGATTTACCGCCCAGTTCGAGTGAGACTTTCTTCAAGTTTCCCGTTGCGGCGCCGAGAATCAGCTTGCCCACTTCGGTTGAGCCCGTGAACGCAACTTTGTCCACGTCAGGATGTGCCGAGAGAGCGGCGCCCGCGGTTTCACCGAAGCCGGTCACAATGTTTAGGACGCCCGCGGGAAATCCGGCTTCGAGGGCCAGTTCTCCCAAGCGTAACGCGGTGAGCGGAGTTTGCTCCGCAGGTTTCAGAACTACGGTACATCCGACAGCGAGCGCCGGCGCCAGTTTCCACGACGCCATAATCATGGGGAAGTTCCAGGGAATGATCTGGCCGACGACTCCCACCGGTTCGCGCAAAGTGTAGGCGAAGTACGGGGCGCCGTGCGCGGAGATAGGGATTGTGCTGCCCTCTACTTTGGTTGCCCAGCCGGCCATGTAGCGAAAGACATCGACGGCGGTAGGGATATCGACAATGCGAGAGAAGAATACTGGTTTGCCATTGTCCAGCGTTTCCAACTCGGCAAATTCTTCGAGATGACTCTCCAACAAGTCCGCGAGTTTTAACAGAAGGCGCCCGCGCTCTGAGGGTGACATGGCTGGCCACGGCCCGCTTTCGAAGGCCTTGCGAGCCGCTTTCACAGCGCGGTCCACGTCTTCGCGATCCCCTTCGGACAGATGAGCCAGGACTTCGCCGGTCGCGGGATTATAGGTTTCAAATGTCTTGCCGGATGCGGCCGGTACCCATTTCCCATCGATCAGCATGTTCCTGGGATGGCTGAGAAAGTCACTTACGCCTTTTTGCAGGTTGGGCAGTGCTGCAGTTATCGCCATGCGGCCTCCTCAGGTCCATTGCGGGAACGAGCTTAACCTTCGAACGATGGATTGCGCAGTCTCTCGCATAATTCTAGGCTAAAGTATCTTTATTGCCAGTAGGCACTTCTGGGTAACCCGGTACCTGAGGCGTGACTAATCAGCAGTGAACAAGAATCGCAGAATTTCTCGACGGCAATGTCTGGTTTTGCGCAGGCAACTCAACTCCGCCGATTCCGGCCTCACTTCCGATATTGGGTTACCTAAAGGTGCCTACTGGCAATAAAGATACTTTAGCCTAGAATCGCCTGCTGAGTGATGACTGCGACCCGAACCCGGTTTGTTGTGACGACGGCCAAGGCGGGACTGTCGAGTGTTTAATCCACATCGCACGAGAGGGAACTGATGGAAACCAAGCGTTCAGTTGTTTTGTACGGCGCCAACGGTTTTTCGGGACGGCTTATCGCCGAATTTTTGCGTGAGTACAACGTTCCATTTATCGCCGCTGGCCGCAGCCGGGAAAGAATCAAAGAAGTGATGAGTCATGTCCCCGGCATCGAAACTGCCAATTACGAAATTGTCGAAGTTGGCGGCTCAGTGGATGAGCTTGCCGCATTGTTCACTGGCGCCAAAGTTGTCTGCAACACGGTCGGGCCATTTATCTATAACGGCCCACGAGTAATTGAGGCCAGCTTGAAAGCGGGCTGCCACTACGTAGACATCGGCGGGGAGCAGGCGTGGATACGAGAGGTTGCGGAAAAGTGGGGCGCGAAGTTCGCGGCCAAGGGATTGCTTGCGGCGCCGGGAACGGCATTCATGTCGGCGATGAGTGACGCGGCTGCTCGCCTGTGCCTTGAGTCCGGAGCCATCGATACCCTCGAGACGCTCACAATGTTTAAGGGCATTCCGACCTTCGGCTCTACCCAGACTATCTTTGCAGTAATCCAAACGGATGGGTACTATCTGGAACAAAACCAGTTCAAGTTGTGGCCTCGCGCCACGCGCTATGACGCTGCTGTTCCCGGCTACATTCAAACGCAGCTTGCGCTTGCCTGGGGAGGGTTTCCTCAGCCGGTATGGTTCAAGGATCATCCGCAGGTAGCGAATGTGCGGTCTATTGGCGGGCTTCTCGATAGACAAATCATGGAAGGAGTTGCGGCTACTGAAAAAATGTTCGAGGAGCAGATTCGTCCATTGCCGAAGGAGGAGCAGGAGCGCAAGCTTGCGGAAATGGCGAGCGCGGTACAAGGGAGCACGCCGCCGAGAGAGAACTCGCGTGAACAACGAACGATCGATGTGGTGGTGGGACGCGGGACTACAGACTACGTGCAGTGCGTCATTTTTGGAACGTGCTGTTATCGGCAAACCGGCTTGATTCAGGCATTCGCGGCGCACCATCTGGTACATACGCCGCCTCGCAAGGTGGGCTTTGCCTCGGCTGCGGAAGCGTTTGGCCATCGCGAATTGCTGAAGGTTGTGGAAAGCCACGGGCTGGCCAAGGCGAAAATTTACTCCTGAGCGGCGCTGGAAGAATATTTCGACGTGCGAGCGATTGATTATTTCGACAAAGGCGCGGATGCCTGTCCCGATCGAATTGCGATCGTCGACGGCGAGCGTCGCTATTCGTACCGGGAGACGCGGGCGATTACGCGGCAGATTGCACGTGCCATGTGGGCGGCCGGGTTGCGCGGCGAGGAATGCGCGGGAATCTATTCGCATAACGACGCGAGAGTTCTGTTCTGCATGTTAGGCATCATGCGCGCGGGCGCGGTCTGGGTGCCCATCAACTATCGCAACGCTATCGACGCCAACGTGGAGTACATGAACTACGCCGGTATGGCGTGGCTTTTTTATCACAGCAATTTCAGAGACAGCGTCGCAGAAATTCGCGCTCGTGTTCCGTCGTTGCGTCATTTGATCTGCATCGACCGCGAAGACAACGATCATCCTTCGTTGGAGACCTTCATGCAACGGAGAACCGAAGCGGAAGAAATCGAGTGGGCTGATGCTTATGGCAATTTGGATCGTCTTGTAGGTCTGGTTCCCACCGGCGGGACGACCGGACCGGCCAAGGGCGTGAGGGTGACGAGTCTGGCGTGGGGAACCATGACCGAAATGGCCACTCACTATTGGCGCAGCGACGATGCGACCGATCCTGTTTGCTTGAATGTCGCTCCGCTTTCGCACGCGGCCGGTGTGGTGGCCTTCACCATGTTTGCCCTGGGCGCGACCAACATCATCCTGCCAAAGTTCGATGCGCTGGAGGTCTTGCGCAGCATCGAACGCTATCGATGTACGCATCTGTTTCTGCCGCCGACAGCTTTCTATGCTTTGCTGGCGCATCCTGAGGCCGGCAACTTCGACTACTCGAGTTTGCATGTATTTCTGCTCGCGGGATCGCCGGTATCACCGGACAAACTCAAGCAGGGAATTGAACTGTTTGGCCCGTGCATGTGTCAATCTTATGGGCAGACGGAAGCGCCGATGTTACTGACTTTTCTGGACGCCAAGACGCTTGCGGCCGCCGCTGCCGGAAACCATCCTGAACGTTTGCGAAGTTGCGGCAAACCGACATCCGCGGTTCGCGTGGCGATCATGGATGACCGCGGCCAGATTCTTCCAGCTCATGAGCGCGGCGAAATCGTGGCGCGCGGCACGCTGGTGAGCGCGGGTTATTACAATCTGCCCGACGCGACGGCGGAGATACGAGCGTTCGGCTGGCACCATACCGGCGACGTTGGTTACATGGACGAAGACGGATACGTATATATCGTTGACCGCAAGAAAGACATGATCGTCACGGGAGGATTCAACGTTTATTGTGCGGAAGTGGAGGCTGGCATCATGGCGTTGCCGCAAGTGCGAGAATGCGCCGTGATCGGCGTTCCGGACGATAAATGGGGCGAAGCGGTGAAAGCCTTTGTCGTGCTCAGAGATGGCGAATCCATGACGGAAGCCGACGTCATCGCGCACTGCAAGGAAAAGCTCGGCGGAGTGAAATCACCCAAGTCAATCGAGTTCTCGCCCGACATACCGAAGACTCCGGCGGGGAAGACAGACAGGAAGTCTCTCCGGAAACCTTACTGGGCTCATGCCGACCGCGCGGTGCATTAGACGGATTGCTACGACGACTTAGGCGGCGCGGGTTCGAACGGGTAGTGCCTCGGCTTGTGTTGCACTGAAACCCACTTCAATGTGGTGAATTCCTCCAGCGCCCATCTACCGTTGAGACGGCCGAATCCAGAGGCCTTTTCTCCGCCGAAGGCAATCAGGGGATCGTCATTGATGGTACCGTCGTTCACGTGGACCATGCCAGATTCAATTTGCTTGGCCAGTTCGGCTCCGTACTCTACGTCTTGCGTGTGGATCGCTCCGCTTAACCCATAGAGGCTGTCATTGGCGATGCGGATTGCATCCTGCGGCGTATCGAATGGCATGACGCAAACTGCAGGGCCAAACATTTCGTTTTGCGCGATCCACATGTCAGGCTTCACGTCGGCAAAAACGGTGGGCGAAGCTACGTTGCCTTCTACCGTCCCGCGCAGAGCAGTGCGCGCACCTTCGTCAATTCCTTTCTGCACTTGTCTGGAAAACGTCTCTGCTTGCCGCCGATTGATGAGCGGACCGAGATCGGTTTGCGGATCGCGAGGATCGCCTGCTTTTAGTTTGGAAACCTGATCCACGAATTTATCGAGGAACTTGCTGTAGACGCTGCGCTGCACAAGAATGCGGTTGGTACACATGCAAACCTGGCCTTGATGAGCGAAGCGGCTGAAGACGGCGGCATTGATTGCAGTTTGCAGGTCGGCATCTTCCAACACGATGAGCGCGCTGTTTCCTCCCAGTTCAAGAATTGCTTTTTTCAAACTTCTGCCGGCAACTCCGCCAATGTGGCGGCCGACGCCTTCCGAACCGGTGAACGAAATGATGCGGGGAATCGGATGATCCACGAACGCATCCCCAATTTCACCAATGTCAGCGACGATTACGTTTAACAATCCCTTGGGAATTCCGGCTTCTTCAAAGATTTTCGCGATCAACGTTCCGCCCATGATGGGGGTGTCGTCGTGCGGTTTGAGTACAACACCGTTTCCGCAGGCCAGAGCCGGAGCGACCGAGCGCATGCTCAGATTGAAAGGGAAATTGAAAGGGCTGATTACTCCCACCACACCGGCGGGAATCCGATAGAGACGGTTTTCCTTGCCCTCCACGGTCGAGGGCAGGATTTCGCCCGTCATTCGCAGCGGATAAGTCGAAGCTTCCTTGATGAAGCTTTTCACCAGCATAATCTCAATGAAGGCTTTGAGATGCGTGCCGCCCAATTCCTCGATGATGATGTCGGTAATATCGGCTTCGTTCTGTTCAATCCAGGTAATCGCCTTTTCCAGGATCGTGCGCTTCTCGAACGGATTCACTTCCGCCCAGATCTTCTGCGCAGCGGCCGCCGAGCGATAGGCTTCATCCAGGTCTGAGAGGCTTGCCAGCTTGAAGTCGGCAATCGCTTTTCCGTTGTAAGGGTTAGTGTCGCTGAGCGTCTTCTTGCTCGATCCGTCGCGCCACATTCCGCCGATATACTGCTGATTCAACTTTGCGAATTGGTTCATGGGAGAAGCCCTCCCCGACATTCAGGTCCATTAAAAAGCCCTAATAGCCTATCACTAGTCCTAAGGCCGTGGCATGCTTACGCTGCGGTGACAAACGGAGTAAGCTGAGATATGATGCAACGTCTGTGGAGATTTCTTCAGGAGGAGACGGTCGGAGAAAAGGCCTATGGCCGATGTGACGAACGAACGTTCGATTGCACAATATCACCGGATGCCTCCGGGTAGCCAGCCGTCTTCATTGTATGAGCCGTATCAAGCGACGGTCCGCCGCGCGCCCACCAAACCTCTGATTGTTCTGCCTCACACGTTGTCGGAAATAACCGGGCCCGTGTACGGGCATGAGAGGATCGGCGAAACCGACAATGATCTCACCGGTCAGCATGCGGGCGAGCCGCTGGGCGAACGCATCATCGTCACTGGACGTGTTCTGGACGACAACGGACGCCCGATTCCTCACGCTCTGATTGAAATTTGGCAGGCCAACGCGACGGGCCGATACCGTCACAAGTGCGATCAACATCCTGCGCCGCTCGATCCTAACTTCACCGGCGCCGGCCGCACGCTCACCGACGAGAATGGCTCATACCGTTTCGTAACCATCAAGCCGGGCGCATATCCCTGGTTCAATCATTACAACGCGTGGCGGCCGGCGCACATTCACTTCTCTATTTTCGGCAGAGCATTCATCACTCGATTGGTCACGCAGATGTATTTTCCCGGCGATCCGCTCTTCGCTTTCGATCCTGTATTTCAATCCATCCCGGATGAAAAGGCGCGGCAGCGTTTGATTTCGAAATTCGATCTGGAGACGACACAGCCGCAGTGGGCGCTCGGCTTCCGCTTTGATATCGTTCTTAGGGGGCGCGATGCGACCCCGTTTGAGACTTGATTCCGAGATCGTATATGAGCGCGGTTCCTACTCCTTCGCAAACTGCAGGCCCGTATTTTCACCTGGGTATGACGGACACGCGGTCTGTCTCATGCATTGCAGGGCCGAAGATGAAGGGCGAAAGGGTTTGGCTGACCTGCCGCATTCTTGATGGGGATGGCGTGCCTGTGCCCGATGCCATGGTCGAGATCTGGCAGGCGGACACGGAAGGGAAGTATCGCCATCCTGACGAGTCGCCGGATACCGTTAAAGAAACAACGGTGGAACCGGCTTGGTTTGGTTTTGGGCGAATGCCGACCGTTGAAGACGGGAGCTGTCAATTCGAGACCGTTAAGCCAGGGCGTGTGCCCGGGGCGGGAAATATATTGCAAGCGCCGCATCTCAACGTCGCTATCTTCGCGCGAGGCCTGCTCAAGCAGCTCTATACCCGGATTTATTTCGCGGGAGATCCCGCGAATTTTGAAGATCCAGTGATTGCGCTAGTCCCAACGCCTCGTCGCGAGACGCTGATTGCGCAGCCGAATAGATCGCGTCCCGGACATTGGCGCTTCGATATTCATCTGCAGGGCGAGCAGGAAACCGTTTTCTTCGATGTCTAATGGCAGCCGCGGGAATCACCGCGAGAACGTCTAAACAAGCTCAACGTCTATAATTCGGGGCTGAGGAAACAGCGTTCATGGCGCGTCTGATCGAGAGCCTCGCGACCACAGACCCACTGGCAGAATTATTTTCAGATCAGTCGGTGCTTCAGGCGTTGCTGGATTTTGAAGTGGCGCTGGCTCGGGCGGAGGCGCGCGCCGGAATTGTTCCGCATGCGGCCGCTGAAAGCATTGCGGCGGCTGCCAAGGCCGAAACATTTGACATAGCCGCATTTTCCCACGACATATTGCGAGCTGGGACGCCGGGCGTGCCGCTGGCGAAAGCGTTAACCGAGCGAGTGCGGGCGAAAGACGCAGGTGCCGCGCGTTACGTTCACTGGGGAGCGACCAGCCAGGATGTTGCGGACACGGCCCTGGTTCTACTGCTCAAGCGCGCTCAGCCAATCGTGCGTGCGGATATTTTGCGGCTGGAAGAAGCGCTGGCAAGATTATCCGACGAGCACAAAAACACGGTGATGCTTGGGCGAACCTTGATGCAGGGTGCGCCGCCGGTGACATTCGGTCTGAAGGCAGCGGGATGGTTGGGCGCGGTTCATCGCAGCGGAAAGCGGCTCGATTCGTCTTTCGCGGAAATATTAACGGTGCAGTTTGGCGGAGCCTCGGGGACGCTGGCATCTCTCGGAGAACAGGGAGTATCCGTCGCTCTTGAGCTCGCGAAGGAGCTTGGATTGGCTTGTCCGCAAGCGCCGTGGCACACGCATCGTGATCGTTTTGCGAATCTGATCTGCGATTGCGGTGTGCTGACTGGATCGCTGGGCAAGATTGCTCGCGACATCAGCTTGCTGATGCAGAATGAAGTTGCCGAAGTTGCGGAACCGGGCGGACAGGGGCGTGGCGGTTCTTCCACCATGCCGCACAAGCGCAATCCGATTGGCAGCGCGCTGACTCTGGCTGCGGCTCAAAGGGTTCCCGGCGAAGTTGCGGCGTTTCTTTCGGCCATGGTGCAGGAACACGAGCGCGGCGTCGGCGGTTGGCAGGCAGAGTGGCCGATCGTCGCATCAGTGATCCAATCCACCGGTTTGGCAGCGGCTTCGATGGCAGAAGTGACAGAGGGCCTGTTGGTGGATGCCGCACGCATGCGGGCGAATATTGATGCCACACACGGCGCAGTTTTTGCTGAGCGCGCCATGATGTTATTGGCTTCGAAGCTGGGCCGCGATGTCGCACACAAACTTGTCGAGGAGGCCACGCGGAAGAGCGTCACGCAGGAAAGAAATCTTTCCGAGGTTTTGCAGGAAATGCCCGAGGTCACTGCGCACATCGAGCCTTCTACTTTGCGCGAACTGGAAGTGCCGGAACGGTATCTCGGATCGGCTGAGACTTTTCGGAAAGCATTGGTCTCCTCTGCCACGAACTCCAAAAAGGAGCGTTAGATCTTGCCCTTTATCAGCGTTAACAACACGCGTTTGTTTTATCGTCTGGAGGGCCGGGTCGGACGGCCGGTATTGGTTCTGTCGCATTCCATCGGGACAGACCATGGCATGTGGGGTCTGCAGGCCGCGGACCTTCTCCCGCACTTTCAAATTCTGCGCTACGACACGCGGGGCCACGGCGCCTCAGACGCGCCGGCCGGCGAGTATTCGATTGAGTTGCTAGGGCGCGATGTGTTGGGTTTGGTCGACCGACTCGAGATCAAACAGTTTGCTTTCTGCGGACTTTCCCTTGGTGGGGCGATTGGTCAGTGGTTAGGCATTCACGCTGCCGACCGCCTGACGCAGTTGATCCTCGCCAATACGTCTCCACAGTTTGGGCCGCGCAGCAACTGGGAAGCTCGGATCAAGATGGTTTCCGAAGGCGGAATGAAATCCATTGTCGACATGGCGATGGGGCGGTTTTTTTCGCCCGAGACACTGGCTCAGGACGGCGTTTACGCCAGCGCCGTGAGGGCCGTTTTGTCGGCTACCGATTCCATCGGGTACACCGGTTGCTGCGCCGCATTGCGTGATGTAGACAACCGCGAATTGTTGCGTACGATTCGTGTTCCGACATTAGTGATTGCCGGCGACCGCGATGTGTCTACTCCATGGGAAGGTCATGGAGAAATCCTGGCCCGCGAAATTCCCGATGCTGAGACGATTCATTTGGCTGCTGCTCATCTCTCCAATCTAGAGCGTCCACGGTCATTTACTGCGGCGTTGCTGAATTTCTTGCAGCCTGCCACAGAAACTCCCGTCGATCCGCTGGAAGCCGGATTCGCTGTGCGGCGGGCTGTGCTGGGCGATGCTCATGTGGACCGCGCTATGGATGCGACCAATGACTTCAATCGTGAATTTCAAGAACTGATTACGCGCTATGCGTGGGGCACGATTTGGACGCGCGCCGGCCTGGAGCGGCGCACCCGGCGTCTGCTAGTGCTGGCCATGATGGCGTCTCTGGGGCGATGGGAAGAATTCAGATTGCACGTGCGTGCCGGCTTAATGCACGAATTGGAATCCTGCGACCTGAAAGAAGTGCTGTTGCAGACCGCGATCTATGCGGGGGCGCCCGCGGCGAATACTGGGTTTCATATTGCGAGCGAGGAAATCGACAAGCTCAGGTGACCTGAAGGTCTGCAACCCATCACGGATTGAGGCGTTCGCAGACAAAGTGGGAGGAATTGTGGGGCGGGTAAAGCTAGTATCGCTCGTCAGCGCGGTCCTGGTCGCGATATGCGCGGGCTGCGGCACGGGAAAAAAGCCAAACACCGGCAAATCTGCCGATGTGAACGACGCTCGCATCGTTGCTGCCGACCGCGAGCCGGAAAACTGGATGACCCACGGACGCACTTACAGTGAACAACGATTCAGCCCGCTGAAACAGATCGACGATCAAAATGTTTCGCAGCTCAATCTGGCGTGGTACTACGATTTGGACACGCACCGCGGACAGGAAGCCACGCCGCTCGTCGTCGATGGAGTTATGTACTTCACCAGCGCCTGGAGCAAAGTGTTCGCGCTCAACGCCGCAACCGGAGCTCTGTTGTGGTCGTACGATCCGCAAGTGCCCGGCGAATGGGGCATAAATGCCTGCTGTGACGTAATTAATCGCGGCGTAGCGGTTTGGAGCGGGAAAGTTTTCGTTGGAACTCTCGATGGCCGTCTCCTCGCGCTCGACGCGAAAACGGGCAAGCTGCTGTGGGAGATACTTACCATTGACCGTAATTTTCGTTACACGATTACTGGTGCTCCTCGCGTGGTGAAGGGCAAGGTGATTATCGGCAACGGCGGCGGCGAGTTCGGCGTGCGTGGCTATGTTTCTGCCTACGACTCCGAAACCGGCAAACTAATCTGGCGCTTTTATACCGTACCAGGCGATCCTTCACAGCCGTTTGAGAATTCAATCCTGGAGCGAGCGGCCAAGACCTGGAGCGGCGATTGGTGGAAGTCTGGTGGCGGCGGCACTGTGTGGGATGCCATCGTCTATGATCCCGAACTCGATCTGCTCTATATCGGTACCGGCAACGGAGGACCGTGGAATGAAAAGTATCGCAGCCCGAAAGGCGGCGATAATCTTTTCACTTGCTCTATCGTCGCACTCAGGCCGGATACGGGAGAATACGTTTGGCACTATCAGGAAGACTTTGCCGATGACTGGGACTACGATTCCGATGAGCAGATGATCTTGGCAGATGTTTCCATCGAAGGCCAGCCGCATAAAGTTCTGCTGCAAGCGCCGAAGAACGGATTTTTCTACGTGATCGATCGCAGCAATGGAACGTTGATTTCAGCCAAGCCTTTCACATATATCAACTGGGCAAGCGGTGTCGACATGAAAACCGGAAGGCCGATCGAAACCGCGCTGGCACGATATCCGGGTAGCGATCCCGCGCCAATTGTTCCCGGTCCTTTGGGCGCGCACAGTTGGCAGCCGATGTCTTATAGTCCGCTCACTGGGCTGGTTTACATTCCGGTGAACGACGCGGGTTTCGAATACAAATCTGCGGAAAACTTTCACACCAGGAAGTTGGCTCCGAACTATGGAATCGACGTAGTCGCCGCCGGAATGCCGCAAGATCCCAAGATCAAAAAAGCAATTCTCGATACGGTGAAGGGAAAACTTGTGGCGTGGGATCCGCTGCAACAAAAACAGGCGTGGGTGGTGGAACGTCCCGGGCCGTGGAATGGAGGAACACTTTCGACCGCGGGGAATCTGGTCTTCGAAGGCGCAGCCAGTGGAACTTTTGAAGCCTATCGAGCCAATAGCGGCGAGAAGCTTTGGTCGTTTGCCGCACAGACCGGCGTGATGGCAGGGCCGGTCACTTACGAGGTGAAGGGCGAACAATACGTTGCCGTGCTTGCGGGTTGGGGAGGTGTGTTTCCGCTGGCTACCGGGGAAGTTTCGTTCAAGTCGGGCCGCG
Source organism: Candidatus Sulfotelmatobacter sp. (assembly GCA_036513255.1). GTDB lineage: Bacteria > Acidobacteriota > Terriglobia > Terriglobales > Acidobacteriaceae > Sulfotelmatobacter. Next base: position 33,995 of record DATBZH010000055.1, read on the forward strand.
TGAGGAACATCAGCCGCATGTTGGTTTTCAAATTAGGGGGGACTGCAAGTCTGCCTGCTCTCGATGTACCCCAACAACCCGCGCTGTCTTCACTACTGAATCATGCCAGTTCCGCAACCATCCACAAAGGCGAACAACTGTTTCAAACTTATTGCGCGGGCTGCCATGGCGATGTCGCCGTCAGTGGCGGTGTGCTTCCCGATCTGCGTTTCTCCGGCGCGCTCAAGGGCGACGAGTGGTTCGATGATGTGCTGGGAGGAATGCTGCAGTCCCAGGGTATGGTTTCGTTCGCCAAAGAAGTGTCGCACGACGATGCCGCCGATATTCGGGCATATGTAATTTTCCGCAGGAACCAGAGCGTGTCGCAGAGCAAGGCGGCCGTGGCCGGGAAGTAAGCGGCACTTACTTCGCCGATGTTGCGGTGCGATCCAGTTCACGCTCGATGATTCGGCGCGCGCATGTACTCCACCCGCGTCGATCTTCAGATTCAGCAATCCGCCGTGCAAGCTCTTTTGCGCATGTTCAAAAAAGTTAAGAGGACGGCGAACGATTAAAAATTGAGGTTTGTAACTGGCTGATTGCAAATGTTCATACGCCGGTTTCGCGGTTAGCTGTTCGAATTGTCAGCGTAAATTTCACTTGTGACTGGTTCTTTTACGGAGTAATCTGATGCGCGCTCAAGGGTGTTTTCAAAATTACAGGTTCGTGCGGCACGACTGTTTTTGAGATTATGGAAACTCAAGATTGCGCTCTTATGACGCCCGTCTAAATGTTTAGTACTGGGGAGGGTCTGGTGTTTCGAAGCGATGTAGTGGGAAGTCTCTTGCGGCCCGCTTACTTAAAAGAGGCTCGCGAGCATCATGAGTCCGGTCGTCTCACGGAAGCAGAATTTAAGCGGACAGAAGATCGAGCCGTGGATGAAGCGATTGCTTTGCAGGAGCGAACCGGCGTCGGTGTGATCACCGATGGTGAGGTCCGGCGCTACGCGTTCTTTGGGCACCTGATCGATGCGGTCGAAGGCTTCGACAAATACGGTGGCTGGGCGATTCCTTTTCGCAACGAAAAGGGCGAGGAACTGGTATTGTCGCGGCCAGTGGTGGTTTCGAAGCTGCGGCGCAAGCGGCCGTTGTGCGCGGAGGAATTCACTTACGTGCGGGCGCGCACCACTCATCCCGCCAAGACCACGATGATCAGCGCGCAACAAGCGGCAGCCTACTACGACAGCAAGAAATCGGCCGGAGCTTATCCCAAGATCGACGCCTATCTCGCGGACATGGTCGATATTCTGCGCGACGAAGTGCAGGAATTGATTCGCCTGGGTTGCACCTACATTCAGATTGATTCGCCGCAATACGCCGCTTTGCTCGATCCACAGTTGCGCGAGGGATATCGTCAGCGCGGCAACGATCCGGATCGTCTGCTCGACCTTTCGACTGAGATGGATAATGCGGTAATCGGCGACCACCCCGGCATTACATTTGGTTTGCATCTTTGCCGGGGAAACAATCAGAGCAAGTTTTATGCTTCCGGTGACTACGGTCCGATCACCCGGGTTTTTCGACAAACTCGTTTTCAGCGTTTTCTGCTCGAATACGATGACGAGCGTTCCGGTGGCTTCGAGCCGTTGCGCCAGGTTCCGGAAGATCGCACCGTGGTACTCGGGTTGGTTAGTTCCAAGAAGCCGGCGCTCGAAAGCAAGGATGAACTGAAACAGCGAATCGAGCAGGCCTCGGCTTTCATTCCGCTGGAACGGCTGGCGCTCAGTCCGCAGTGTGGATTCGCGTCAACGCTGGAAGGCAACTTGTTGACGTTTGCCGATCAGGAAGCGAAGCTCCGCCTGGTGGCGGAGACCGCAGCGGAAGTTTGGGGCAAGTCGGAGGTTGCAGCCCGCCTCAGAGCGTGAGGCTTGCCGTCGAAGCAGGGACGCTGCCTAGACGAATCGAATTTTCTTGACAGTCGGCTACGATTGTGCGAAATACTGCGGCTGGGTGAACGGACGTTCGATAAGTTAAGGCGTGCAAAACAGTTTATCGGACAGACGTTCGTTCTGGAAGGGCTTCTCCATGATGAGACAGCGATGGAATCTGGCTGCTATACCTCTTTTGCTGACGGTTGTTTTTCTGGCCAAGCCGGCGTTTCCGCAGGCTACCATTGGCTACGCCCAGCTCAGCGGCACGGTGCTCGATTCCAGCGGGCGTACCATAGCCAAGGCGTCCGTCACTGCCCGGAATGTGGACACGAATACCGGTTTCACGGCAACCACCACCGGGGATGGGTTTTACGTCGTACCCAACCTTCCACCGGGAACGTACGATGTGTCGGCAACGTTCAGCGGATTCTCGAAGACCACGCAGACGGGTATCGTGATCACGGTAGGCCAGACGGCAACGGTCAATCTGACGTTGAAAGTGGCAGCCGCCGGAGAAACTGTCTTGGTCACGGGCGAAGCTCCAGTCATCGAGCCCACCAAAACAGAGATTAGCCAGGTGATCGAGAGCCAGCAGATTGAGGATTTGCCGATCAGCGGCCGCCTGTTTACTGACTTCGCTCTGCTGACGCCCAGCGTGGCCAAGAGCCGGACGGCGTTGGGCAGCACGTTCACCGAGTTCGAGGTGACACAAATCTCTTTTGGCGGGATGCGTTCGTTCAGCAATGAAGTCACCGTGGACGGCGCCGATTTTGTGAACTCTGTGAGCGGCGTGCAACGCGCCACGCCGCCTCAAGATTCCGTGCAGGAATTTCGCGTGGTCAACAATAGTTTTGGCGCCGAGTATGGGCGGGCGCTGGGGGGCATCGTCAACATCGTTACCAAATCAGGGGGCAACGATTTCCATGGGTCCGTTTACGATTTCCTGCAGAACAGCGCCACAGACGCGCGCTCGCTTTTGCAGCCGGCGCCGCTGCCACACGACCTGCGACAAAACCAGTACGGCGGTTCTCTCGGTGGGCCAATCCGCAAGGATAAGACTTTCTTTTTCCTGAATTATGAGAGCACGCGGCGCGGCGAGTCGCCCACTTACGCGCCTGATCTTTACAACAATATTGCGAACATCGATCAGGCCAAGGGCTACCTTGGACTCTCTCCTGAAGGTTGTAACTTGCCGCCCGCACAATGCACTGGCTCACCCTTTTCTTATCTTAAGTCGGTGCTGAAGACGGTGAACAACGACTATGGCTTTGCCAGGCTCGACCATCAAATCAGTGTCAACAATCGACTTGCCCTTCGCTACGTGGTGGAAGACGCACGAGACAATGGGGAACTGATCGGCAACACTGAGGATGGCGGCGGTGTTGGTTCTCCGAGCGGAGCACGCAATCTTTTCATTCGCGATCAGTCTTTCGTGGGGACTCTCAATTCGGTGTTGAAGCCGAACCTGGTCAACACCGTTCTGGGGCAATATTCACGGCGACATTACAATTTCCCCGGCGCGACCGGAGAGCCGGATCTGAGTGTGGTGAATGACCTGGAAATGGGACACAACTTTGGCACCTATGATGCGATCTACGAGAGCCGCGTCCAAGGATCGGAATCGCTGGCCTGGGTGAAGGGTAATCACGTCGCCAAGTTCGGATTCGACGGAAACTATACCTGGAGCTACAACAACTATCCTGGATTTACGCCGGAGCGGATTCTACTTCCGGATCTCGATTGCATGTACGCGTTCGCCGACGCAGTGGGTCTTTTGACGACGGGTGTGTATGGTACGGTTCCCGGCGCGGCGAATTGTCCACTTGGACCCCAAGCGGACGGCGTGGCGTTCCTGTACTGGGGAGTTGCGGTTCCGCGAACCGGGTTTACGAACGGTTACGTTCCCTCGCCCGCAACTGGCGGCGGCTTCGGCAGCGGCTGGCCGAATGCATTTCCCACGAATCAATATTCCAATTATGCCTACAGTTTGAACCACGGCTACTGGGGATTTTATGGTCAGGATCAGTGGCGAATCACTCCGCACCTTACGTTGAATTACGGCTTGCGATGGGATGTCGAGACCGGGTTGGGGAACACGATCAATGCAGACTATCGCGCATTCCAGCCGCGAGTCGGCTTCGCTTATTCTCCCGATGCAAAGACGGTTATTCGCGCCGGCTCTGGAATGTTCTTTGATCGCAATAACCTGACATTTTTCTTCACTACGGGAAACCAGAAGACGCTCCCAGGATACTTTTGCAATCCTCCAAGTGCCGACCCCAGTTGCGCGGCAAACGGATTCACTCAGGGCGTGACCGTTCCGATGATCCAAAACAAAGCGGCTACCGGCGGCTGGCAATTATCGGCGGACCCAGGATACCCGGGAACGCCATCGCTACCGTGTGTGGCTTTGGGTTTACCCGGCAGTCTTTGCGCGCAACTTCCCGGCAGCGCTGCGCAACAGACCGTCAGTATTGCAGCGTTACAAGCCCTCAGCATTCTCGGGGATGGTCCTAATGCTTACCCCGCTGTATCGCTAACCGGCCCTTGTACTGCGAACCCTATAACCGGCGCTCCGACCGGGGCCTGCGGCGTGGGGTCTGGTGGAATTCAGCGTAATGCGCGACTGCCGTACGCCGAGCAGGCCAGTCTTGAAATTGATCGTCAGATCGGAGGCGGACTCACCCTCCAGCTGGGATATCTTTTTGTGGGCGCACACAAACTTGTTCGCGGCAACAACATTAACGTGCCTTGTCCCTACGGCACGGCCAAGCCATCAAATCCTTACTATGCTCAAGGGTTGCTCGATCCGAGCGGCTCTCTCACTCCGTGCAGCGGAACACCGATTCTTGGACCACTGGGCTTGGGACCGTTTTTCAATTGGCTCGGACCCGCAAGCCCGATTCCCCCCTCTTTTGCTCCGCCGAATCCTCTGCTTCCCGTCAACCCAAGCGGGCTGGAATTCGGTGTGCCCGGTGCAGTCGGTGCTCCGCCGACGCTCAGCGGCGGCCTTCTCGACTACAACAACGACGTGGCCAACGCCGTCTACAATGGCTTGACGATTACCGCGCTTGAGCGGATGGGCAAGCTGTTCAACCTGACCGCCAATTACACCTACTCTCATACCATCGATAACGGCAATTTCACGACTTTCATCAATCTTCCGCCCAACCAATTCGACTACGCTTCCGAGCGCGCCAACTCAAACCAGGACGTTCGCCATCACTTGACCGCGAACTTCACGGCGAACGGACCCGGCCACAGTTTTGTGCGGAACTTCCAGTTCAGCAGCATCATCACACTGCAGTCTGGCCGCCCCTTTACGCTGTTCGCGGGAGACAATACGTTTGGCGATGTGGCTGGTTTGAGCACGGACCGCGTGGGCGGCCTGGGTGGGGTCTGCACTTCCGTATCGAATTGCAGTACCACCATCGGACGGAATACCTACGTTGGCGATCCCTTGTACTCGTTGGATCTGCGCGTGGCGCGGTATTTCCAGTTGCGCGAACACTTGCGGCTTGATTTGACTGTGGATGCCTTCAACCTGCTCAACCGGCCGAATGTGGACGAAGTGAATTATATCTACGGCTCTCCGGCTTTTTGTGGAGCCAGTCCCGCTGTACCGAAGCACTACAAAGACGCGACGACTCTCGCTATCCAACGGGGTGATGCCTCGGTGTCCTGCGCCACGCAGCAGGCTGCGGCGGCACCACCGGCCTGGCTTGCCTTGGGACTTTTGCCCGTCTCGGTTCCGAATTCTCCGAATGCTACCTTCGGGCAACCGAGAACCATGCTGAATCCGCGTCAGATGCAATTTGCTTTGAAGTTTTCGTTCTAGCTTCACGCTTGTGGGGATCAAGCGCGCGCAATTCAGGCCCTATGTCTTAGGTTCCCACTGCCAATCCTGATAGCGCCGCCGTAGTTCCGCTTTGAGGAGTTTTCCCGTAGACGTGTGCGGCAACTCATCTACGAATATGAAAGCGTCGGGCAATTGCCATTTTGCGAACTTGCCGGCCAGGAACTCGCGCAGGTTCTCAGCGGATGTTTTGATTCCTTCTCGGGAGACGACTACTGCCAGCGGCCGCTCCAGCCATTTAGGATGCGGCACGGCGATGACCGCAGCTTCAAACACGTCAGGGTGCGCAACAAGGGCATTCTCCAAATCGACAGAACTGATCCATTCGCCGCCCGACTTAATCAAGTCTTTTGTCCGGTCCACAATCGACAGATAGCCGTGCTCATCCATTGTGCCGATGTCACCGGTGCGGAACCAGCCATCCTCGGTCCACTTATCTTTTTCCTCTGGCAGTTGGTAGTAGGAGGCGGCTACCCAAGGGCCTCGCAAATGCACTTCGCCCATCGTGCTGCCGTTACGAGGGACTTCGCCCGATTCGTGCATTACACGCATATCGACTAGCGGAACTGGAATTCCGGCCTTGGCTTGCACTTCGAGTTTTTTCTCGCCAGGCCAATCCTTCATGTGCGTTTTCATCTGATTAGTGGTTGCCTGGGGGCTGCTTTCTGTGAGACCCCAACCTTGGTGGAGTTTCAGCCCATATTTTTCCAGTTTGCGAATCAGCGATAGCGGAGGCGCGGCACCGCCAATGATGACGCGCATCGGCGGCAGCTTCCAGCGGCCGGGATACTTCTCCAGACAGTTCACTACGTTGAGCCAAATTGTAGGGACGCCTGCCGCGGCTGTGATGTTCTCTTTTTCAAGCAATTCCAGGAGACTCTCCGCGTCCAGACATGGTCCGGGAAGCACGAGCTTGCATCCCACCATCGCTGCGGCATAAGGAAATCCCCACCCGTTTACGTGAAACATGGAGACCACCGGCAAGATCACGTCGGAATGACTCACCGCAAAATTGTCGGCCGTGGTGAGAAGGAATGTGTGCAGGAAGACGGAACGATGCGTGTACGCAACGCCCTTGGGTACCCCGGTTGTGCCCGAGGTGTAGCACAAAGACGCGGCTTCGTTTTCGTCGAGCTGCGGATATTGGAAATCGCCGCTGGCGGTGCGGAGAAAATCTTCGTAATCCTCGGTGCCGGGCAGAGTCGCTTTCTTACTGAAATTGACAACGAATACCCGTTCAAACCGCGTCGACTCGCGGATTTGTTCATAGAGCGGCAAAAGCGAGTCATCGACGATGAGAAACCGTCCGCCAGCATGGTTGGCGATGTAGGCGATCTCACGCGCTGCCAGCCGCAGGTTCAACGTATGCATCACGCCGCCCGATGCCGGAATACCGAGATATGCTTCGACATGCGCGAAGTGGTTCCACATCAACGTGGCCACACGCTCTCCACGCTGGAGACCAGCTTTCTGCAAGGCTTCGGCGAGATGGCGAGATCGATGATATATGTCGGCGTACGTGCAACGATGGAGGGAATGATCGGGCAGGCGCGAGACAATTTCTTGTTCGGGAAATATTCGGCCTGCCCGCTCAAGGATGTGCATGAGCGTCAGCGGATAATTCATCATGGTACCTTGCATCAAGACCTTTCCGGGCGTTCGGCCGCATCGAGTCTCAATCGCGTCGACAGACGGTTGCCTTCACCCGCGTGTTAAATACTTGCAGGGGCTAACCTGTCTTGGATAAGATTAACGAACGTTCGATAGATGAGCAGCACCTCTGTCACTCCCGGCGCCCCGCCGTCGCGTTCCCCCACACGCTTCGACCGTCGGCTGTCCAAAATCCTCGACCACGCGACGTCCGTATTTTATGAGAAGGGATACGAAGGCGCCTCAATGCGCGACTTATCGCGTGTCGCCGGCCTTTCGCTGGCGGGCCTATATTACTACTTCGAATCAAAAGAAGAACTGCTCTGCCTGATTCAGAAACATTACTTCACGGTGGTTATAGAGCGACTGCACGAACGGCTTAAGAACGTGAGCGATTCTGAGGCGCGCGTGCGCGCCTTCATCCTGAACCACTTCGAGTATTTCCTGGCCGAGAATTACAAGGCTACGAAGGTGCTGTCCAAAGAAGACGACGTGCTCGCCGGCGATCTTGGGGCAGAAGTGACCGCACTCAAGCGCAAGTATTACCGTAGCTGTTCGGCGCTGGTCGACGCGCTAAAGGAGCAAAAGGGATTGGAGTTTAATACGCGAGTCGCCACGCTCAGCCTGTTCGGCATGATGAACTGGATCTACACTTGGTATAAGCCGCAGATCGACCCGGAAGCGGCCGCTCTGGCACGCCAAGTGGGCGACATATTTTTGGCGGGCATCACGTCCTCCGTGAAACGCTGACAACGAACTTGATCACCGACTGCCACATTCATATCGCGCCGATGGAGATGTTCCGCCCGGAGGCGTTGGAGTTGGTCCGGCGCAAACGGCCCAACTTCGAGCAGATCTCCGAGCTCTGTCGATCGCCCAAAGCGTTCCTTAAATACATGGATGCCGCAGGCATTGATCGCGGCGTGCTCATCAACTACGTGGCGCCGGAAGTCATCGGTTTTACCACCGAGGTAAATCAGTGGATCGCGGATTATGTGAAGGAGAATCCGGAGCGGCTCATCTCATGCGGAGGATTGCACCCTCGTCACAGCCAAAATATTTTGGCCGACGTCGAGCACCTTCTGCGGCTGAAGATCCGCATGATCAAGATTCACCCTCCCCACCAACTGCTGTTTCCTAACGATTATTTGAATGGTGTAACCGAACTGGAAGTCATTTACCGCGCGGCTGAAGCGAATGGCGTTCCGGTGATGTTCCACACAGGGACGTCGATTTTTCACGGGGCTCGCAACCGCTACGGCGATCCCATTTTTGTGGATGATGTCGCCGTCGATTTTCCCAAGATGAAGATTCTGCTGGCCCACGGCGGGCGTCCGCTGTGGATGGACACGGCTTTCTTTCTGCTGCGGCGCCATCCCAACGTTTACCTCGACATCAGCGGCATCCCGCCTAAAACGCTGCTGAAGTATTTTCCGCGCCTCGAAGAAATCGCGCACAAGACGCTGTTCGGCACAGATTGGCCCGGTCCCGGCGTTCCGGATATCAAGAAGAATCTGGATGATTTCCGCGCGTTGCCGTTGAAAGAAGAAGTGAAGCAGCAGATTCTGAGCAAGACAGCGCTCAGCATTTGGCCGGCGTAAGAACTCAGTCTTCCATGACTACTCTGCTCGTCGGGTTCGATTCCGCGTGGAGCCCTACCAATTGCGGTGCGCTTGTTGGGTGCTCCGCCTTGATGACGGGAGGTTTCGCGATCTCGGTGCGCCCGAAACCGTGAACTACCACAAGGCTGAGCGCAGCATCCTCAAATGGCGAGACGATTACATGCCGAAGGCGACGATCGTACTGCTCGATTAGCCTACTATTATCAAGAACCCCACAGGTTCTCGCCCTGTCGAAAAAATTGTTAGCTCCGTGGTTGGCCGCCGGCGTGGCGGCATGCAACCATCCAACACCTCCAAGGAGATGTTTGGCAAAGAGGCACCGGTATGGAGTTTCCTGGAGCGGTTTGGCGGCCCGGCGAATCCGTTGGAGCCAGCCGCGGGCACGCTGGTGTTTGAGACGTACCCGGTGTTAGCGATGATTTCCCTCGGTTGGAGTCTGGCAGATTCACGCCTGAGGGGCCGCCTACCCAAATACAACCCGCTGAAAAAGATCTTCTCGATAGACGACTGGCAGCACGTCTGCGGCTTGGCTTCTGCCGAATTTTGGGGTCGAGAACTGAGGGAGATCGCAGAGTGGATCAACGATGCTGCTCAGAAAGCTGCGCCGAACAAGAGTGATCAAGACAAGCTGGATGCTTGCATCTGTCTGCTTGTGGCGCTCTACTGGGTTGAGGGAGGGTGCTGCCTGATGGTCGGTGATCAGCAGACCGGCTATATTGTCGTGCCCTACAGTGACGAGATTCACAGAGAACTCGACGCCCGATGTGACCTGATTCCGCTGCCGAGGTCGGATTGGGGCGCAAGTTCGGATGTTATAAACCTAGCGTCAACTCACCTGCCCGCCTTCGGTGATGCGGATGCATTCTCCACCAGCAGCGCAATCCCCTGACCTCCGCCAATGCAGGCGGAAGCGATTCCGTAGCGTCCGTTTGAGCGCCTGAGTTCGCGGGCCAGCGTAACTGCCAAGCGCACACCCGTGGCGGCGAGAGGATGGCCGATGGCAATGGCTCCGCCGTTGACGTTTAGCTTGGCATGACCCAAGCCAAGTTCACGCGCACAGGCTAAAGTTTGCGCGGCGAAGGCCTCGTTAATTTCGAATCGATCGATTTGGTCGAGGCGCAATCCGCTGGTTTCGAGAACGGCTTGAATTGCCGGAACCGGACCGATCCCCATAATTTCCGGAGGAACGCCGACGACCGCTCCGGCGACTATTTTCGCCAAGGGCGGCTTGTTGTACTGGCGCACGAATTCGCTGGAGGCGACCAGAGTCGCGGCCGCGCCGTCGACAATGGCTGAGCTGTTGCCGCCGGTTTGCACGCCACCGAACGCGGGAGAAAGTTTTGCCAGCACGTCAATCGGCGACGGCCGAATGTGACTGTCCTGACTGAACGATTCCACTTTCTTCGGTAGCCGGATGCCGCGCGAGTTATATCCTTCGCGCTCGAAAGTTTCGGTCACGACTGGAACAATTTCCCCGCTGAGGAAGCAGCTCTTTTGCGATGCGACTGCACGGCTGAAACTTTCGGCGGCAAACCGATCCGCTTCTTCGCGATAAATTCTGTAGCGCTTGGCCAGCGTTTCCGCCGACTGGCCCATCGTCACGTTCGCTGACGGATCGAGTAGTGCTTCCCAGAGAAAATCTTTAAATTCGACTTGTCCCATGCGGAAGCCGCCGCGGTGGGTGTAAGCGGCGATAGGATTCCGCGACATCGATTCAGTTCCCACGACCAGGGCCAGCTCCGTCCTGCCCAGCGCGATGGAATCAGCGGCCTGGAGAATCGCTTCGATTCCGGTTCCGCAAACTCGCTGCACCAGATGCGCCGGCACTTCGATGGGGACTCCGGAATAGATACCAATGTGGCGTGGCAACACGTAGGCATCGAAGGAGGCTTGCGCCATGTTGCCGGCGATGACGGTCCCAACCGACTCGGGAGAAACGCCAGACCGGCGGAAGATTTCGCGGGCGACCTTAATGCCCAGGTCAATCGGAGAAACCAGCCCCAGCACCGTGTTGTAATCCGCGAATGGCGTGCGTACGCCATCGACGAGCCAGATTTCGTCATATTGCGACCGCAGCCCTTTCGCACGCTCCTTCATCCCGACGCCACTCCTCAGTACGATTTCGTAATTGTCAGTTGGGAAAAGAACTAACTGGCAAGCCTATCTTCTACAGATGCCGTCGCCCGTTTGATAGTCGCGGAATTCCCTGCGGCGCCAATTGGAGCCTTGGGGTTGCCATAGCGGGCACGGTGCTTTGTTCCCCAGGCCGACATCAGCTTGAGGATGGGTTTCAGACTTTCTCCGTGGCGCGTCAACGAGTATTCGACCTTGGGAGGAACGACTGCATACACCTTGCGGTGAACGACCTGATCGCGCTCCAAGTCTCTAAGATGTTGCGTAAGCATTTTCTTAGTCAGGCCGGGAATCCGCTTGCGCAATTCGCCAAACCGCTTGGTACCGCTCTCCAGATAAAACAGAATTGACGGTTTCCATTTGCCGCCGATCACATCGGCGGTCAACTTTACTGGGCAAGAAATCTCCTGCATCCTAAGCCTCCCAGAGGGTGCCAGGTTACAAAAAGGTTCCTACTGGCAATAAAGATACTTTAGCCTGGAATGCGTTCGGTTGTCTTAGGTTTTGGAGCGCTGACGCGTTGGGTTGCCTATCTTGCCGATCTTTCGCGAAGTTGAGGCACGGCGCCGATCTGCGATAAGAAGCGAAAGCTGTCGTGCACCGACCAGACTTCGATGCACTTGCCGCCGGCAAAGAGATTGATTTGCATTCCCGCAACCGTGACTCGCTTCGTGGTAGGCTCAATTCCCAGAAAATCACCGCGATGTGTGCCGTAAAACACAAAGCGGTGCGCGACCTTCTCGCCTTCGGCAATGATGTCGTCAATTTCGACCCGCAGGTCGGGGAAACCTTTTAATAGTGCGGTGTAGTGTTCCCGCAACCCCGCGACGCCCGGCCGGATGCGGCTGGAATAGCCGTGGTGAATCACCGCGTTGCTGTACATCGCGAGGTATCCCTCGATGTCCTTCACTTTAAATCGAAGCATGGCATGCTGAAGCGCTTCGATATTTTGTTGTTGTGGAGACATGATTCTCCTTGCAGCGCAACCCAATCTGCACAAGATGCTGCCCGCGTTCTTCGATCAGTTTATCGCGATGGTGGTGCGCATCCAATGTTGACGCCAGCACGAAGGTGAATGGCTGTGAGATTAGCGGCGTAACATGTCGAGCGCGTTCCAGTTCGCAACTCGGGCCTAAACTGGGAAATTCCGAAAGGGAAGCTGGCCAGATTATTCGAAAGGCAGGCCGACATAATTTTCGGCGAGGCTTTGCGAGGCAGCGCGAGAACTGGTGACGTAATCCAGTTCGCCTAATTGGCGCCGGCGGTCGAATGCGTTGTCGGTATCGAAGAGGTGGAGCATGGAAGTCATCCACCAGGAGAAGCGCTGGACCTTCCACACACGGCGAAGACACGTCTCCGAGTATTGATCGAGAAGGTGGCTCTTGCCCGAGCGGTAAAACTCGGCGATCGCACGCGCCAGCAGGCGAACATCGGCTACGGCGAGGTTCAGGCCTTTCGCGCCGGTCGGGGGAACGATGTGAGCCGAATCGCCAGCCAGAAAGAGGCGTCCGTATTGCATCGGTTCGACCACGAAGCTGCGCATTCCGGTGATGCCTTTTTGAATGATCGGTCCTTCAGTCAGGCTCCAGCCCTGGCTTGCCAGGCGGGTGTGCAACTCTTGCCAAATTCTGTGATCCGGCCAGTTCTGGATATCTTCATCGTGCGCGCACTGCAGGTAAAGACGGCTGAGTTGTGGTGACCGCATGCTGAGCAAGGCAAAGCCGCGCTCGTGGTAGGCGTAAATCAGTTCATGCGAAGAGGGCGGAGCTTCCGCCAGGATGCCCAGCCACCCGAAAGGAAAAATTCGCTCGTAAGTTGTAAGTGCGTGCTGAATGCTTGGACGGCAGATTCCGTGAAAGCCGTCGCATCCGGCAATGAAGTCACAGGCCAGTTCACAAGGCTCGCCGTTTCTTTGAAAGCGCACGATCGGTTTTGCGGTGTCGAAGTCCTGGATGACGACATTTTCAACTTCAAAAAAAACCTGGCCGCCCGCCGCCAGGCGCGCGTCGATCAGATCCTTAACGACTTCCGCCTGAGCGTAGATGGTGATGCCACGTCCGCCGGTGAGTTCTTGGAAGTCGATACGGTGGCCGCGTCCGCCGAAGCGCAATTCGATTCCATGGTGGACGAGGCCTTCTCGCTTCATGCGTTCGCCAACACCGGCTTCGGTCAGCAGGTCGACCGTATTTTGTTCGAGCACGCCGGCGCGAACCCGCTCCTGGACATATTCGCGGCTGCGGCACTCCAGGACCACCGATTCGATTCCTTCAAGATGCAGCAGATGCGATAACAGCAAGCCCGCTGGGCCGGCTCCGACAATTCCAATTTGAGTACGCATCAGTGAATGCCGATGTCCGTGAACATTCTAGACGAGTGAGGTCGAGGATCAGAGATGCGATGTAAAAATGGCGGGAAATTTAATTATGGCAGCCGGACCTATAAGCCGAATTCTGTCCGCCGGATTGCTCCGGCGGGACGGCCATTCCTCTGGGCCAGGCATTACTGTCTGGCTCTAGCGACCTACCCGAAGGTTTGACGCACCGAGCCGGCACGTGTTCCGCTGTCGCTCGCGAGCTGTGAGCGATGAGTTATGAGCGATGAGCAACCAGTTCAGTCTTGCTCGCTGCTCACAGCTCCCAGCGACAGCGGAACTTCCTCCCTATTTGGTCTTGCTCCGTGTGGGGTTTGCCATGCCCGCGTCATTACTGACGCGGCGGTGCGCTCTTACCGCACCTTTTCACCCTTACCTCGCCGCCGTGCTCATTTCTCGCGCTGGCTTTCTTAATCCGACGCGCGAAAAATCACAACGGCGGCGAGGCGGTATATTCTCTGTGGCACTGGCCGTCGAACGGGATTGAACCCGCCCTCCCGGACGTTATCCGGCACACTGCTCTGCGGAGTTCGGACTTTCCTCCCGCCGCCTCCGAAGAAGCGGCGAGCGACCGTCCGGTCCGGCTGCCAACGATTCATTATATGGGAGCGCTCAGCAATCAGCATTCGGTACTGGTGCCGTACGGCACCACTACCCAGCCTTACCGGGCTTTAGCGTTTTGACGCGAGGCCGTAGCAGCGGCGATGTTGTCCGTCCGGCTCGGCCCAATTCGCTGATAAACTGGTCTCTCAAGCAGGCTGCGGTCTGGAGTCCCGGGTTGTGGTCTGAGGTCCGACGTCTGGTCTGAACTTTGAGGTCCGGTTCTTGAACATTGCCGAAGCCATACGTATCGCATTGCAATCGCTGTGGGCAAACAAGCTGCGCTCTGTGTTGACGCTGCTTGGGGTGGTCATTGGCGTGGCCGCGGTGATCGCGGTTGTGACGTTCGTTTCCGGCATCAACGATTACGTCGCACAGAAAATTTTCAATCTTGGGGCGGACGTTTTTATCGTCTCCAAGATGTCGGCGGTCGAGACCAACGTCGAGCATTTTCTGTCGGCCGAGAAGCGCAAGAACATTGTTTTGGAGGACTATCAGGCCGTTCTTGATTCCTGCCAGCATTGCGAAGTAGTAGGAGCGGCGCAACAGGGCAGCGGCAAGGTGAAGCGCGCCGAACAGTCGATCGAGGATACGACGGTACAGGGAATTACGCCGTCCATGGCGACGATTCTCGACACCGATCTGACGCTGGGGCGCATGCTAAACCAAACGGATTTGGATAACCGCTCACCGGTGGCGGTCGTCGGCACGGATATTGTTGAGCACCTCATGGGTGGCTCCGATCCTCTGGGCAAGGAAATCCGCATTGACGGCTGGACCTACCAGGTTGTCGGCGTGGGGAAAAAGAAGGGCAAGACTTTGGG
>DATBZH010000056.1:0-4670 GCA_036513255.1 Candidatus Sulfotelmatobacter sp.
CCAGCTTAACGTTGGCGAGGCCATTTCCGGCGTCGTCTTCCACATAGCCCCATAAATCTGTCTTAGGAAACGCGACGCCAAAGTTGACGGTCGCGCCGCCGGTAACAACCGTATCTTGCGGCGAAGTGAAGTAGTGTTCCCGCTCCGATCGATATTGCAATTCAACGCGATGGTTGCCTGCGCTGAGACCGGCGAATCGGAAGTGGCCGTTCGCATCCGTGGAGGCTGTGCGCACGCCGTCGAGGATGACTGTGACTTTGGGAATAACTTCCATCCCGGTTTCGTATTCGCCCCTGCGCCTGGAGTCGATGAACACAACACCGCTGATGAGGTTGTCGTCTTTCTGTTTCCAGTAATGCGGAGAGGCGTGAGAAAAAATGTGCCGGAAAGACGCGGAAACGAGCGGGCTCACCACCTGGCTTCCGTTCATATCCGACTTCACAAGCGACCAGCTCAACTGCATTTGATTGCTCGGGCTGAGCTGTTTTGAATATGCGCCGGTAAAACTGTACTCGTGGGAGTTGTAGGTGGCGTACTGGTTATGATTTTCAATCACCGCCAGGCTCAGCTGATGCGGACGAATGCCGTTCGAACTCCAGCTCAGATCGCCGCCTTCCTGTACGCGGCGCGGAACTGTGACGATTTGTGCGCTGCCGGAGAGTCCCAGCGACTGCAGAAAGGCCGCGTCTTGCAGAAGGATGGCGAGTTGATCGGGCGTGATCGATGAGATGCCGAGCTTCTGCAATTCGATTTGCAGCGCAGGCAGTTCAGAGAACAACGCGCTCACGCTCAGCGCGTCTCTCTGCAAGTCCACGTATTCTCCAATCTGAAAGCGGCCGAAACTCCCGCGCATCGTCTGGCGCAGGCCGCTGCCATTGGAAAAGCTGTCAGAGGCGGTCGCAAACTGATATTCAAATCCGGCGCCGAAGTGCGTGCGATCGAAGTTGATCTGTTGCGGCAGAGTGAGCGTCTGGGCCGAGAATTGACCGACGGTCTTGAACAGTCCGTAACTGACCCCGCTGGTAACCGACCAGGAATGCGTGAGCTTGTAGCGCAGGTTGATGAAACCGTTTTGCGAATCTTGCTGAATATTGTTCAAGTCGACATCGCTAATGCTGCCTCCGCTGAATAGCGCCAGTCGCGAGGTAAGCATCTGCGTCCAGGAAAATTCTCCGTTAAGTCCGGGCAGGGCGCTGGTGCGCAGCGCGGGGAAGTCGAGCTTGCGATCCATGATGCGCGCATAAATCTTACTGACATCGCTCTCATGACGGAGCTGGCCGGAGTAGGCGAGATTGTGACTTTCTCCAGCTTCGGCCTCCAAATGCCAGTCTGAGGGAAGATCGGCGTTCAAACGCAGTGAGCCGACAAACGCCGAGCGCTGCAGGCCCGTGGCCAGGTCGATGGAGCGAAGGAAGTAGACGCCGGGCGTGACGGTCAGAAAATCCCCGAAAGTGTTGGAGTGGCTAACTCCCGCGGCAAATTCTTTCTCGGTTGGAATGAGCACGTCGGCAAAAGTGGCCGAGGTTGTATACCCGGCGTGAAATCTCCAGTCGCCGTCGCGAAAATGGATTCCACGCACGGTTACATTCTGCAGCGTGAGCGGAGATTCATCGACCGTCTGGTCGAGCAGCGTCAGGTCTTTGTCTTGCGCGGTGATGCGATAGAACGCCGAGGGTACAAACGTTGTCGGCGTCTGGACAGCCGTATAAGTCGCGGTGACCAGATGAATCTGCGTGGTTTCTCCGGGTGCGCTGCGGCTGGAAAGATCAATGCTGTTCTCAAACTGCTGGCGGTCTGAGCTGTAGCGAAGTTCGTAACTTCCAGTCTGATTGCCGATGTCCTGAGGTGGAATGAATCCGGGAGGAAACATCGGCGGCCCGGGCACAACATGGATGGAAATTTGGTGTAACTCACTTTCACCCAGCAGGACGATCAGGGTATCTCCGACATCGATGGCGCGAATGAGGACGCTGCCGTTTTCTAATTGAACCTCGGCAATGTGAAGATCCAGGGAGACCGCAGAACTCGCGCCGAGCGCGGGAATTTGTATTTGCTTGCCGGAGGGGATGCTCAGTGCGGGGGCTGTGTAAGCCGTTGTGTTTTCCGGTGGTGTCGCCTCTGGATTAACTTGCGCATGCAGGGGCCATGCCGCCACCAGCAGGATGAGGAACGCGATTTCATATCCGCGGACCTCATTTGATGGTGAATTCGGCTGCATTGGAGAAAAGTGCGTTCTCGTGCTGCATGAGGATCGTGGCCTTGTACTTGCCGGTCTTGGGCAGGCCGGGATGCTCGGCGGTGAACTCGAGACTTTCGCCCGGAAGCAGGCGCAGAGGAGAGACGGGCAATCTGGCGACCAAGGCGCCGTGTTGATTGGTGATCGCAATCACGCCGGCGGGCACCACGGGATCGAGGCCGATGTTTTTCACCATCTGATGGAATGTGATCGTCTGCGAGTCGTCGTCAACCGAAATCTGCAGTGGCTCATGCTGCAGATGAAAGTCGTTGTTGATGGTGAAGGTCACAAGCGCTCCCAGCGAAGCCGTCATGGCCAGGGTGTTCTGCATGCCAACGGGAGTGCGCCCCATGAAAACGCAGGCAATGGCGCGCGGCCCGGGGGAATCGGGAACGGTGACGGTAACGCGAGTGCTAGCCGAACCCGCAGCCGGAACGATCACGTCGTCATCGTTGAACACGGCATTGCGTGCGATGCTGCCCGGCAGTTCTCCGGCGGGGATGAAGGCGCGTTTACCGTCGCGTACGACCACGTCCTGGGCCTCCATGTGGAAGGCCAGGTCGTAGATGGTGTTGTTCCAAAGAGTGAGTTCCTGAGTGAAGGTTTGTCCTGGCTTGGCTTTTACCATCACGACCGCGGGGGTCAGGGTAAGTGTGGGTGAATTGTTCGCGGCGCCCGCTGACTTTTGCCCGAACCCATGGCAGCCATTCAAGGTGGTTACGAGCATCGCGATCAGACGGACAGCGTGGCGAAGTTGCTGGCGCTTGAGATTCATGGGAGTCAGATTCACGAGGTCCTCAATTCGAGATCGCGACAAAATTAACCGTGTTGCTGATGGTTCCGGCAGCCTCCGAAAATGGGATGATTAATGCGAAGTTGTAGGCGACGGTCGCGCCGTAAGTGCCATTGGACGTCAGGGTGAGCGCGCTGCTGCTGCTCAACGTGGAGCCTGCGATCTTCCAGGTATTGGTGGTGTCGGCCGATTGCAACTGCGCCGTTAACACATAGGTTGGCGTCAGCAGGAGGGTACAGGGCAGCAGGGTGAGCAAGTTCGAGCAGGTGACGTTCACATCGAACGGCGTGCTGACGGTCCAACTGGTCGCTCCCACCGTTTTAGTAACGCCGGTAGGAGCCGCACCACCAAAGGCACGCATGGTTCCGAACGACATGCTCGCGGTATTGCCCCCGCTACCGCCAAGCGCAATCCCACTGGCATCGGATCGTAGAGAGATGCTGAGCGCGCAGACTAAGGGGATACATTGCGCATGAGAGCGGGGCACGGCAAGTAAGATCAAAGCAGAGAGCGCGATGCATGGAACGGCGCGTGACATGTTTTTGCCCTAATTCGCGGTCGCCACAAAGTTGACCGTATTGCTGATCGCGCCCGCCGCTTCGGAAAATGGAATCGTCAGGTTGAACGTATACGCCGTGTTTCCGTAGGTTCCGGTCGCAGTCACCGTTGAGGCCGAGGCCGAAGTGATCGTCGTGCTTCCAATCTGCCAGGTATTGGTCGCGTCGGAACTGGCCAGTTGCGCCGTGAGCGTGTAGTTGGAGCTGGTCTGGTTGGCCACCTGAATGACAGCATCGAATGGCGTACTAACCTTCCAGTTGGTGGGTGCGTTCACCGTTCGCGTAACGCCGGTCGGCACGGTGCCTCCGTAGGCCGACATGGTTCCGAATGCAGCCGTCACGGCCGAAGTGCCGGAGTTGGTGAGCGCCAGGCCGCTGGCATCGCTCTGGATTACAAAGCTCAAAGAACTCGCGACCGTGATCGAAACTGCCATCGTGGCGGATGCGCTGGCCGATGCCGAGGCTGGGCTGACATCCGCAACCAGAACAAAAAGAATAGACACCGGCAAAGCTATTTTTTTCATGACGGACTTCTTCATGATGACTTCTCCCGCCAGCAGAAAGCAGGCGGTACACTCCGCCCGTTACTCTGTGGAATCGGACGGCGAGGAGATCAGCTTTAGCGGAATGGCTCTTACTACGGGAGGTAGCGGGAACGAACGTAATACCGAAGAGATTCTGTTGGGGATTTGTTGGAAGATTCTTAGTTGCCTTGGCATTGGTAGGAGTGCGGTGAATGCCAACTTCACGGATTTTCCACGTCGCTCTCATTCCCGTAGGTAGCCGTGGAGTTCGGCGTAGGTTTGGCTGCCTTCAACTTCTTCGAATAAAGATGGCCGGCGCTGTAGTGGCCTTGTTTTTCCACGTCATAGTCTTTGGGTAGAGGCGGCATGAGCAGCATGCCTCCGGCGACCTGGCTGACGCGATTGAGGATGATCTCGGCGCGGCCGTCATAGAGCTTAATGGGACCGTTGATTTCGATCAGGTGCCCGGCAAGGCGGCGTACGTCGCCGACATCTTTAAGATCGTGGGGGAAGACCACGACGGAAAATGGACACGCCATCTGGTCTTCACAAAAGTCGAG
>DATBZH010000057.1:0-24559 GCA_036513255.1 Candidatus Sulfotelmatobacter sp.
CTAGGGCATTTGCCCGAAAAGCAGGCCCTCCGCTATCATCAAGGTAGACATGTTCAACGATTTCACGGCCCTCGACCGTTGGACGAAAAAGCCGGTTCATTGCCTTTACCAGGCGCTGATCGTCGCTATTTCCACGCGGCACGCCGACGCCGTCGACATAAAGTTTCTGGTCGATGGGCGAACGGTCTGGGTGGCGCTGCCTCACCCGGCATGGGTCGAATACAAGAAGCGGACGGGCAAATCCATCACCGATTCCCTGGCCGTGGAAATCGCTGGGCACTACTTGAAAACGGCACTCGAAGCTGGTGAAGGAGTGGGCCGGGAAATGTATTCTTTGACAGTCGCCGAGACGCTGGCCAATCTAGAAGGCGTGGTTAGCGAGATGCAAGCGGCAGCAGCGGTCTGAAAGGTTACCTTGGTTGGTCCCGAAGCGCTTTCGTTTCTGACTGTTAGCACTACTATCCTGTTGGGCCTTTCTCGGCAACCAACTTATATATGCGAAATCCGAATTCCGGCGCATTGGCCTTCACGGTGCCTGCCGTGATTACCTCCGCTTGGCATCTGCGCCGTTTTGAGTGAGAATACGGCGTTTGCCTTTTTGCGTTGCTCGAGGAGACCTTATGGCGACCATGATGCACGTCGGCGATATCGCGGAATTGCTCAACGACGGCAGAACCCACTTCAATCTTTCCCCGGCAGAGCTAGTGGAGCAATCGATACGGCGCAACGAGGCCAAACTCGCCGCCAACGGAGCGCTGGTCGGGTACACCAACCGGACCGGACGATCGCCGAAAGACAGGTTCATCGTCGAAGATGAAACCACGGCAGGCAAGGTGGCCTGGGGCGCGGCCAACCAGCCTATCGATCCGGAGAAGTTTGACGCTCTTTACGACCGCGTTATGGAACATCTGCAAGGGCGGGAACTGTTCGTGCAGGATCTATTTTGCGGCGCCGATCCGGCTTATCGGCTTCCCGTACGTATTGTGAATGAATATGCCTGGCACAATCTTTTTGTGCGCCAGTTGTTCCTGCGACCGACGGCACAGGAGTTGAAGTCCCATCACGCGGAGTTCACGGTTATTTCCGCTCCGGAATTCCAGGCCGATCCCGCGCGCGATGGCGTGAACTCCGAGGTTTTCGTCCTGCTCAATTTTTCCCGCCGCACAGTTCTGATCGGGGGCACATCGTATGCGGGAGAGATGAAGAAATGCATTTTCAGCGCAATGAATTTCCTGCTGCCTCCGCGCAACGTCTTCCCCATGCATTGCTCGGCCAATGTCGGGCATAATGGCGTGAGCGCTTTGTTTTTTGGTTTGTCTGGAACCGGCAAAACGACGCTCTCTGCTGATCCCTCCCGTGACCTTATCGGAGACGACGAACACGGCTGGAGCTCCGACGGAATCTTCAACTTCGAGGGCGGCTGCTACGCCAAGTGCATCAAGCTTTCGCAGAAGAACGAACCGCAGATCTGGAACGCGCTGCGCTTCGGCTGCGTTTTGGAAAACGTGACGCTTGATCGCGACACGCGCGTGCCGGACTACAACGACGACAGCAAGACTGAGAACACCCGCGCCGCGTATCCCGTCGATTTCATTGACAACGCTGTGATTCCCGGGGTCGGCGGGCATCCGCGCAATGTGGTTTTTCTTACCGCGGATGCTTTTGGAGTTCTTCCGCCCATATCGCGCCTTACGCCGGAGCAGGCGATGTTTCATTTCTTTTCTGGTTACACCGCGAAGGTGGCGGGCACGGAGGCCGGCGTGAAGGAGCCGCAAGCTACTTTCTCCACTTGCTTTGGCGCGCCGTTCATGCCGCTGCCGCCCAAAACCTACGCCGAGATGCTGGGCCGCCGCTTACGCGAGCACAATGCGCAATGCTGGCTGGTGAATACCGGCTGGCAGGGCGGTCCGTATGGCGTGGGCAAGCGTATGGAAATTCCTTATACGCGCGCCATGGTTGATAACGCGGTGGAAGGAGAGTTATCCAAACAAGAGTTTGAGATCGAGCCGAGCTTCGGTTTCAGCATTCCCAAAGCATGTCCCGGCGTACCGCCGCTAGTGCTGAACCCGCGTAACGCGTGGCCGGACAAAGCGGCCTATGACCGGGCAGCCGCCGATCTGTGCGATCGTTTCGCCAAGAACTTTGAGAAGTTTGATGCCCCGCCCGAAGTGAAGGCGGCGCGGCCCAAAGCGCAAAAATAATATTCAAAACGACAGTATGGAAAACAAAGGGCCCGGCGGCTGCCGAGCCTTTTTCTGCTTGCGGTTTTTTTTACGCCTTCTTAATGAGGCGCGTGAGCCAGATCAGAAATATGGCCCCGATGATGGCCACGACAATGCTCCCAATCATCCCGCCTCCGGGATAAATCCCAAGCAAATTGAAGATCCATCCTCCGACAATTCCGCCAACAATACCGAGCAGAATGTCCATGAGCGGGCCATACCCTCCGCCCTTCATGATTTTTCCGGCGGCCCAGCCCGCAATCAGGCCGGCTATGATCCAGGCGATAAATCCCATGTTGTCCTCCCTGAAACTTCGCGAATAGAAACTCCCTGGCGTTCGCTAAGTTATAACCGTCGGACTGACCGGCGTTGCGGAGACTATGCTTGTACGATATAGGTGTCAAGCGCGCTTTTTCTGGCGATACCGTTTTGACGATCCATGACGATCCAGATCTGCCCATTGAGGAACGAATGTTTGCCCGCAAGATACGCGTGGAATACGAAGTGAACGGCCAAAAGCGCCCCTGCCCCTTGAAGTGGCTGGACAGCTTTTCCATGCGCAACTTCACCAACGCGGGAGTCTTTGACGACACGCTGCCTGTAGGCGACGGGGACATTGAGATTGGGTCGAACGTGCCGCTGGACCGGCTCAAAGATGCCATGGAGGATTGGTTCCGGCGTAAGGGATATCTGGCGAAGGATTCAGGGTTATCCTTGACACAGGATTTGCAACCGCACGCTAAGTAATGTCTTAGAACGAGATTCCGTGCGGTGACATGGCACTTCAGGTCGCAGACCTTCCGGCAGTCTCGTAAGGAATTCCTAACCGCACGAGCCAGAAAGCAACCTTCTTCCGTTGTGTGGCCCTCTTATTTTCAGACGTTTAAGCTTTGCGCGCGCCAAGTGCGCGCCGTGTGGCACAAGAGTTGCATGTCCCCAAGTGGGAGGACCTTATGAGCCATCAACCGTCTATTCTGCTATCACATTCTGAGCGTGGTCTGTCTCGAGATCGTCGGGCATCATGGCGCTTTCCGGCTGCATATGCGCCAGATGTTACTTTCTTGCGCTCTTGGCTTGTCTACGACTCGACGCTTGCGTCTGATCAGCGGAGCGAAAGATTCAATTGGAATTTCCTAATCGGCATGCTCTTGGCGGGCGGAGCCAGCGCTGGCTTTTGGGCCGGAATTGGAATGGCCGTTGCAAGCCTGCGGTAGTATCTGCCGCTTGACTACATGCCGTAAGTCTAACTGCTGTAGCGCAGCAGCGACATAACGTTGTAACCCTTCAGCTTGTCGCGCCCGTGGAGAAAATCCAGCTCGACGACAAATCCCAATCCGGCTATCTCCGCTCCCTGCGATGCCGCTAATTTGGCCGTCGCCTCCGCCGTGCCGCCTGTCGCGAGCAAATCGTCCACGATTAGCACACGCTGTCCACTTTGCAACGCATCCTTGTGGATCTCCAGTGTGCCGAGGCCGTATTCCAGTGCATAATCCTGCTTTACGGTTGCGGCGGGCAGCTTGCCTGGCTTGCGCACCGGTACAAACCCTGCGTTGAGCCGATATGCGAGAGCGGGGCCGAAAATAAATCCGCGCGCTTCGATTCCCAACACCACATCGACCTCTTGGCCGATGTAGTACTCGGAAAACTTGTCGATCAGCGTGGCGAATCCCACTTTGTCTTTAAGAAGTGTGGTGATGTCGTAAAACAGAATTCCCTTCTTAGGGAAATCCTGCACCTCGCGAATCAGGTGCTTGAGTTGGTCGGAATTGAGACTGGGATGCGATGCCATCTACCACGCTCCTTCGATGCGAAATGCGTTGAGTCCAGCAACGGGATTTGCTTCTCTCTCTTCGACGCCGTCCACGCGCGCGGCTCGCGGCCCTTGTTGCAGGCGCGAACGTAGACCGGAAAGCTGATCGCGAGTTCCCTGCGCCTGAACCTCCACGCTGCCGTCATGATTGTTGCGCACCCATCCGGCAATGCCGAGAATGTGAGCTTCGCGTTCTACGAACCAGCGGAAGCCAACTCCCTGCACGCGTCCGCGGACGATATAGCGGCGGGCCTGAACGGAGGTTGGAGTTGTGCTCATAGGCGGACATTTATTATGCCCAGAGAGGCGACTGAATGGAACTCTTGCAGGTGTTCAAGGCGCATCGCTTAATTGTGCCTTGAGGAGATCCGCCAAATAATCAGTCAACGCTGAGACATCGAAGTGTCCAGCTTCCCAAGCGATATCGGCGGATTGGAGAGCTCCATAGTAGGGATTGCGGTTCTCTCTGATCCGCTCTGGGACGATTTTCTTGCCCGGGAGAAGTTGGCCGTGGCGCATGCAAATCAGATAGTAACAGGCAGCTCTGGCAGTACGGCCGTTGCCCTCAACAAATGGGTGAATCCAGTTAAGCCGCCATAGCGCGTAGGCAGGAAGTAAAGTTGGGTGCGTCATAATTGTCCAGTTTTCGTGGACAACTGAAAAGAATCGGTCCATCTCGTGGGGAACATCTTTAAAATGCGGCGGTATATGGTTCCCTACGTAGATTGGCTCTTCGCGATAGCGGCCACCAAACTGAGCGATGTTGGCAACTGCTGTATGGTTCAGCGCCCAAAGAGTGTACTTGTCGAAAGATTCTATCTTTTTAGAAAGGCCTATTTCGATGCAGTTGGAGAGTAAATCATACTGTCTCAAGAGATTTTGCTCTTGAATTTTAGCGAAGAGAGCGGGATTGTCTTTTTCGCGGACGGACACAAATTAAGAATGGCCCTGATGGGCCGATGTAAGCGTCTTAACCTAACAACTTTATGTTCCGGGAAGCTGCGCGTACGCTATCTTTGGTAATTAATTCAGAAGAAGCTGGAGCATTGCCATACGCAAAACTGATCCTTTGTTCGTGCAATTCCTCCTCTGAAACGGATATTCTTCGAGACTCTTCCAGCAAACGCAACAACTCAGGATCGGGTTGAGTTACATTCTGAAATTGTTTACGGTCAGCCATAAAACTCTCTCCTGAGGACTTGCAGCTTATCATAGCGAGAATCATCTGTGGTTAGAAATCTCATCTTCGTATTTACATTAGCAATTCTCGACGAAGCAGCGAATAGTATTTTCGCAATACCAGCGTGAGATCCGCATTCGGTTAGAGCATAACGTTGTGCGCTTCCTGTTCAATCATCTTGCGGTCTTCTGCACGCAGCGCTCCCACTTCCTCCGCGATCGCGTACTTGAGCGTTTCGATTCCTTTACCGGTCACCGCGGAAATCTCATACAGCTTTAGTTTTTCCTTCTTGCAATACTTCTTCAGCTTCGCGACTTTATCTTTGTTGGCAACGTCGATTTTCGAAGCCACCATGAGCATCGGTTTTTCTTCCAGATGGGCGCCAAAGCTGGCCAGCTCTCCGCGAATCACCTCGGCATCTTTGACCACGTCGGTACGGCCGCTGCCGTCGGAGACATCCACCAGATGCACCAGCAACCGCGTGCGCTCGATGTGCCGCAGGAATTGCGTTCCAAGGCCGGCTCCCTCGTGCGCGCCCTCGATTAGTCCGGGAATGTCGGCGACCACGAAGCTGACTTCGCTTCTGGCGTCGCCTACGGCCACAACGCCTAAATTCGGCTCCAGCGTGGTGAAGGGATAATCCGCAATCTTAGGTCGCGCCGCGGAGATGCGCGCAATCAGAGTTGACTTGCCCACATTGGGATAGCCGACCAGGCCGACATCAGCGAGCAGCTTCAGTTCCAGTCGGTACGTGTGCTCTTCTCCGGGACGCCCGACTTCGTGCTCGCGCGGCGCCTGATGAACAGATGTGGCAAAGCGCGCGTTGCCACGGCCGCCGCGTCCGCCATGAGCGATCACCATGCGCTGATCTGGAGTGGAAAAATCAAAAACTTTCTCTCCCGAATCCTCGTCGTAAACGATGGTGCCGACCGGAACCTTCAGAGTCACATCAATTCCGTCGCGGCCGGTTTTATTGGAGCCTTCGCCGTGACGTCCGCGCTGCGCTTTGTATTCGGGATTGAAACGGAAATGGACCAGCGTGTTGTGGCGCTCGCTGGATTCCATAATCACATCGCCGCCCTTGCCGCCGTCGCCGCCCGACGGCCCGCCGCGCGGGACGAATTTCTCCCTGCGAAACGCCATGCAGCCGTTGCCGCCATCGCCCGCCTGGACCCGAATTTTAGCTTCGTCGATAAACATGAAATTTTCTAATGCAGCGTAACCGGAGGCTCACGAAGAGTGCGCGTTCGCCAGCCGTGCATATCTGAATTATATGGCCGGCGGCAGGGCCAGTCTTTCGCCGAGCCGCCCGGTCAATCCCGGAATCTTCCGCTCGAATATCGCCGACCAAGAATCTCCAAAGTCATGTTGCTTCCGCCTTCGGCCGATAGAAACACAGAAGCTCAAGCTGCTCGGGTGTTTCGACCTCGTTCCGGCGGCTGACTTCGGTGACCGAATGTTAATCGTTCCTTACTTGTCTGTACCTTGGAACTGAAATGGCTTCAACAACAAGAGGACTCGCGCCCGTTTTGCCGCGAAGCGAGTGGCAGGCCGTTTTACGCGAAACCACCATCGAAGTTTTCTCCACCATGGTCGGAGTTACCGTCACTGCCCCAACAGAAAGCAGCCAGCCAATTCTGGCGCAGATGACTGGAGTAATCGGCATCGCCGGTCAGATGCGCGCGATCTTCAGCCTGCGATGCAGCCAAAAATTCGCAATCAGCCTTGCATCTCGGATGCTGGGCATCCCCGCCGACGATGCGGGAGCCGAAAAAGCTGCCAGCGATGCTGTCGGTGAAATTTGCAATGTGGTGGCCGGATATTTCAAAGCCAAAATCGGCTTCGCCGATAAGGGTTCTCTATCGCTTCCCACGATCGTCATCGGCAAGAGCTACACGATTCACTCCACAACGGGCTGCGAGCGGCTGGAGTTCCCCCTGTTATTTGAATCCGAGCCTCTCTGGGTTACCCTGGACATTCGCCAGTAAGCCCGCGGCTCCCGTTGCCGGCTCGTTCACACATTACAAAGCCTCTTCCCGAAGAAGAGGCTGGTCTGATGTGCGCGATATGCAACTCCGCGTAATCCGCGCGTCGCAATCGTTGGCGCAATTACTTCGCTTCGACGGGCTCGACCATCACAAACTTGCCCATCTGTCCCTTGTTCAAGAACTTGATGCGGCCGGTGATCTTGGCAAAGAGCGTATCGTCTTTGCCGCGGCCCACGTTCAGGCCCGGTTTTACCGGAGTTCCACGCTGCCGCACAATAATTGTTCCGCCGGGAACAATCTGGCCGCCAAATGCCTTAAAGCCGAGCCGTTGTGCGTTGGAATCGCGACCGTTTCGTGAAGTGCCTTGTCCTTTTTTGTGTGCCATAAACCCCGGTTGTCAGTGGCTGGTTGCCAGTTTCAATTTGTGTGGAACGGATCGTGTGGGGACGGCCGCCGTCGGCCGTCCGCTCTTTGAATTATTACTTCAATTATTACTTCTTTTTCTTCGGAGCCGATTTCTTTTTCGCCGCAGCCTTCTTGGGAGCAGCTTTCTTCTTGGCCTTACCCCGCGTGGCCTTGGATTCCGTCGCTGGCGTTTCTTCCTCAGCCGCCTTCACCTTCTTGACCTTCGCTTCTTTCTTCGGAAGCTCGGGCGCCTTGAAGCTCTCGCCATTGATGGAAATCTCGCTGATGCGCACAGCAGTATAAGCCTGCCGGTGGCCACGCAGCTTCTTGTATTGCTTCTTGCGTTTGTAATGGAAGACGAGAATCTTCGCGCCGCGGCCTTCTTCCACCACCTGGCCGGTTACGCTGTCGCCCGACTGGGGCTTGCCGACCTTGCCCGCTTCGCCGGAAACCGCCAGCACTTCGGGGAACTCGACTACGCCGTCGGTGCCGCTCGCCATCTTTTCTACTCGAATCACATCGCCGGGCGCCACCCGGTATTGCTTACCGCCAGCGCGGATCACCGCGTACATACGTCTGCCTCCGTCAAATGTCGTCCCAATGTTCTGAAAAAGTCAGCTTGTAAGATGGAAGGTCTGAACTTTGCACGCACACAGGCGCGATCCAGAAACCTGCTGATTTCCCTTTGCTTGCTGTGTGTTTCCGCCGCGGCGCACCCTCCGCCCCGGCACGCCAACCAGAACGGTCGGCAAGTACAGGCAAACACTTCTATCTTAGCCTGTTGGCTGGAAATCGGTCAATCGCAAGTTGATCAAAACATGACTATCACAAAGAACGGCGGTGTTGTAGCATCTGCTGGAAATGACCGCGACTCAGCCTGCGGCTTCCGAGACCATTGCCCTCCAACCGGACGAATCTGCGAAGCCTGCTACGGGGGTAACAGAAACTCCCCGGCGTCGTCTATTTGCGCTGGGTCTAGTGTTGTTCGTGAGCTTCGCGCATTACGTCGTCTCCTCATGGTATTCCATGATTGCTGCTAGCCCGGTATCTTATCTTCCGCAGCAGAACCAGGCGAGACTGATGGGAGCGCTGGTGGCGCAAGTCGGATCGCTGGCCCTCCTGTGGTACGTATTGTCCGGGCAACATAGGGACTGGAAGAGCATCGGCTGGGTCCCCGAATGGAAGGATATTGCTAGTGGTGTGGGTCTGCTCATAGGGTCCCGCTTCGCCAGTCGCTTGATCCTGATCCCAATTCAAATTTCATACCGTTCTTACTTCGGGCACTATCTGGCCCCAAAATCGTTGCACGGCATGCTCGGATTTGGAATCTCAGCGCTCTCCATTGTTTTCGTCTGCGTGAATCCGTTTTTCGAAGAGCTGACCGTCCGTGGTTACCTGATGTCGGAAATCCTTGATCTTGGCGGCAGCGGCGTGCTAGCGGTCGTGCTCAGTGTTGCAGTACAGATGAGTTATCACCTCTACCAGGGACTCGAGCACGGGATCGCTCTCGCGGTTATCTTCTTCGTCTCGTCCATCTACTTCCTGAAGACTCGCCGGGTCGCACCTGTAGTCCTAGCCCACCTGTGCATGGACGTTTATGGCCTCTTACGGCCCGGCCTTTAATACTTTGTTCTTTAGCAGCGGATGTGCGAGAATTTCGCGCGAACTTGGAGGAACGTTCTATGAAGCGATCTTTCATCCTTCTGGTGTGCCTAACGATGCTGAACTTAGCCCCTGCGTCGGCCGCTGCCCCCAAAAAGTCTCCCGCGCCTCCCGATAAAGCTTCCATGCAGAAAATCCTGGACGCCTGGGCGACCCTTAACCCGGACAACGTCGCCATGTATTATGCCTCCGGCCCGCACACCTTTTTCGATATCGCTCCGCTCAAATACAACAGTTGGGACGAATATCAGACCGGCGTGAAAGCCGTCCTCGCAGGCTACAAGAGCGCCAAGTTCACCTTGAACGATGACGCCGCCGTTCACACCGACGGCGATCCGGTCTGGGCCACTGCAACAGTAAGCAGCGAGATGACAACGAAAGCCGGCAAAGTCGAAATGAGTAATTTCCGCTGGACCGTCATCTGGCAAAACGAAAACGGAAAATGGGTGATCGTCCACGATCACTTCTCCGCGCCCATTCAATAAAGGCTAACGGAGGTATGATTATTTCCGTCCGCAAGCCCACATGGAGTCCGCAATGAAGACCTTTCTTTTCTGCATGTCTTCCCTGGTGCTTGTAGCAGCACTCTCGCTTGGCGTAACGGCTCAACAACCGCCAGCCACACCTCGCAATCTATTGCCCGGAATCGGTCCGCTGCTGCAACCCGGCGGCTCTTCCAACTGGACCGGGAACTCCGTCATCGAAAATATTCCCGGAACATCCCTCTACCCGCTCACCAGCGAAAAGACTGTTCTCTACATCGGATTCACTGCGGGGACCACCGTGGATATCGGCAACATGGTCCTCTACACCACTGCGCGGGAAAGTTTCACCATCGCCGCAGTGACTCCGGTCAACTTACACGGAGTGTCGAACCCAACTATTTCCCTTACCGACACAAAGGTCTGCCCGATCCAGCCGCTCTCGGGAGCGAATCCCTGCATCATTCGCCTCGACCCGCTCCAGCTTTCGCTGTCGACGCTGAACGACTATTACTTTACGGTGTATTTCGCACAAACCGATAACGATACTCACGTAGCGCGGCCGCGGGCTTTCATTGGCAGCATCACAGGGGGCGAAGATGCGGGCAAGGATGACACTCAATTGAAAGCAGGCGCCCTCGTGCCAGACTTGCTGGGCAACGGCGACACGAACCCGCCTTCCTTTCTTCTTGTGGCGGTGATGAATAATTAAGATGAACGCTTAAGAATCGGCGGGAGTAGCCGAGCCGCAAGCGCGCTGTGCCCGATCACACATGCCGATCACCCTCGACGACCTGCGCAGGTTTGCGGTGGCGCGCAGCCTGTTCCCTCCCACCACGCTGAAGCGCGCGCTCCACAAGTGGGGATTTGTGCAGGCCGATCCGATTCGCGCGCCTGCGCGGGCGCAGGATCTGATGCTGCGGCATCGTGTCAAAGACTATCGTGCGGGTGAGCTAGAGCGCCGTTACACGCAGCTTGGCGTCGAAGAAGATTTTTTCATCAACTACGGCTTTGTGACCCGGGAATTGCAGGCTTTGATGCATCCGCGGTCGGATTGTCGCGTCCCCGCCCAAAGCCGTTTGCCATGGCCCGCGGCGGAGCGCAAGCGGGCCCAGTTGCTGCTGGAGTTCGTGCGCGAACGCGGCAATGTTCATCCCCGCGAGGTCGACGACCACTTTGCCCACGGCCGCGTCACCAATTATTGGGGAGGCTCGTCGAACGCCACCACGCATATGCTCGACGCCATGCACTACCAGGGAATGCTGCGCGTGGTGCGGCGCGAAGCCGGCATCCGCATCTATGCCGCGCACCAGCACGAGGCCACGCTCATGGACGATGAAATCCGTCGCGGCCGCATCGACGCGATGGCGGATGTGGCCATGCGAATCTATGCTCCGCTAACTTTTTCTGGTCTGCGTTTTTTGTTGCGCCGCCTGCGCTATGCCGCGCCGCAATGGGAAGGCGAGGTGACCGCCGCGATCCAAAGAGCGAAAGAACGATTGGCGAGCGCGCGTGTCGATGGCGTGGATTGGTATTGGCCAGCCGATGAAAAAGCGGAGCGGCGCGAAGCGCAAGATAAAGTACGGTTGCTGACTCCGTTCGATCCGGTCGTATGGGACCGTGACCGATTCGAGCTACTCTGGGGATGGACCTACCGCTTCGAAGCCTACACGCCGCTGGCCAAGCGCGTGCGCGGATATTATGCCTTGCCGCTGCTCTGGCGAGATCGAGTAATCGGTTGGGGCAACTTGTCAGTGAAGGATGGAGAGCTTCACTCGCAGTTTGGTTATGCGGAGGCAAGCCCGTCCAAGGATTGGGCATTCAAGCGGGAACTCGAGACGGAGTTAGAGAGGGTGCGAGTTTTTCTGGGCCTAATCAGTTGAGTGGGGGTGCCCGAATTTTCAGTAAGTCTTGTTGCCGTTTGTTTGTTGCGTGGACGGTCTCAGAAGACTTGCGGTGGCTTCATTGAACGTACTAGCAAGTCATTCCTGAGTGTCGTGAGCTTTTCCGCGCCCAGAACCTCTCGCAAATCAGCAATTAGTGTTCTGACGTGAATTTCATTCGAGACTGGGGCGCCATTGGCGTCCACACCTTGGGCATCAGCCACACCGCGCTCGAACTGGTCCAGGCGGGCTTCAATTTCGAGACCTAACCATAAAACCCATTTCTGCCGGATTCTGAAGAACTCTTTGGCGTCCAGCGGTTTGTCCTTCATTCCTTCTTGCATCAATGCGTACAGTGCGTTGGACACCGCCTGGACATATTCCTCACAAAAACCAATATGCTTATCGAATACGACCATGGCCATGTGGGAGTTTGCCCCCATTGAAAAGACGTTTTGCATCTCAGCTAGTAAAACTGATCGCTGATGTGAGAACTCTGCCAGCTCTTTGCTGTGCTGGGCCTTTACCCCTTCGAGCAACCGATCGCCGAGGTACTTTGATAGCCCAAACACCATGGCCCATGCAACAACGCCTTGGCCGACGATCGTTTCCAGAACCGTCCAAAACGTCATAGATGCTCCGGTTTATCGAATCGCAGCAGCGCTCTCGGGAGATCTCGCCACCAACCTTTGAAACAAAACCTCATCCGCGGCCGTTGACATCGCGTAACCTGCCTCCCGATACTGCTTAACTATCCCCTCCGTGTCGTCGCCACTCGCAACTACAATCTCGGCTTCCTTTCTCGGTGCGGTCAGCAGTAGCTTGCGCGCCCGCTCGTCAACCGAAGAGAGACTGTAGCCGCACATCACCACACGATCCGCTGATCGCAACGCGGTTCCGGCCTGCCGCCACAGGTCATTCCAGAACTCGGCATATTCAATGCCAGTGTTGGGTGCAAAGTAGAAATCTTTTGACCGAGCGGGAAAAATCATTACCGGCATCGCCGCCCCACCTTTTCCAAACGCAGGATCGGCCGCGTTAACGTATCCCAAGAACGAGAGTTCATTCTTGCCGATCACTGGCCGCGTCCCCAAAGTATTTCCGGGCTGGAACTGAAAGGGTCCTGAGGTCCTCCCGCCAAAAAGCAGCGCGAGCCAACTCGTACTGCCATGCAATTTCAACATCTTCGTTGGCGATCCTCCGGGAAGGCTTTCTATCGGGAATCCATAGCCATCGCCTATTTCCAACTTCCCGGCCAGCCTGAGCTCCCGGTCAAGCGACACATCGTAGTTGAATGTGACAATGCAATCGCCCGGAACGACAATGTCCCGAGCGAAGTCCCGATAGGCCGAAGAGGCCAAAGCGACGCCCTGCTGAATCTCGGCGAACCAAGCACGCACAGCCTGCTTGAGCACGCCATATTCATTCGCCACATAAGTACGCTTTGCTTGCTGCTCTCGTGTCCCGTTTTCGAATTCGTCAATCGTCTTATGTATTGCCGTCACTAGGTCTTCAACATTCTGAACGGGAGCAAAAGATTCTTCTAAGAAATGAGCCGTTGCCGGATAACGCGCCGCGTAGGAGTTCGGGTCATGCGTTGGGCGCTTCATCCATTGCAACAGCTCGGACGCCATTGTTTTCGCCAGGGGGTATCCGGCGTCACAGGATGCACCTGCTCCCAACACGTATGTCGTCATTTCTGACTTCCTCCCATGTTCATTATAGTCGGGAAGCCAGCCCACCTACGCCGTCACGAACTGGCCTACCCCAGGCTCCGACTGCCAAAAAGTGAGCGGTCACGCCAATCTTTAATCTTTTCCTACTATTGCTCCTCTCTGCTCTATCGTTAACATTGAATCTTTCCGAAGTATCTCGAGATTCGCGCAAAAGACAACATTACAAGAGATGAGGATCGCTCCATGCCACACATCAATCTTCCCGAAGGGTTGCCGGGAATTTCCGGGCCACTTGCCTATAGTCCCGATACCGCGAAGCCGTTGCTTATGCTGGCGGAGACGTTGCTGCGAGGGCCCAACACTCTGACTTCGGCGGAGCGGGAGATGATCGCCGCGCATGTGTCGTATCGCAACGAGTGCGACTTCTGCCAGCTTTCGCATAGCGCCGCGGCCGCTGCACATCTCAATGGGAACTATGACCTGGTGGAAGCGGCCAAAACCAATCCACAAGCCGCCGATGTCTCCGACAAACTGAAGGCCCTGCTGACCATCGCGGGCAAGGTGCAGCAAGGTGGAAAGCATGTGAACACGGAAGACATCGAGCGAGCCCGCGAACGTGGCGCCACCGACAAGGAAATCCACGACACAGTTTTGATCGCCGCCGCATTCTGCATGTACAACCGCTACGTCGATGGCCTCGCTACCTGGCAACCGCGGGAACGCGAGGCTTACCACGAGATGGGTGAGATGCTTGCCCGCGAAGGCTACGTGCGAGATCGTTTTCAGGAAACGAAAAAATCCACACGAGAAGTCGCATAAGCGCAATCGTGGCGCCGCAATAATTCCAGCGGCCAAAAAACTCATGACCACCGATACGCTGACTGAGAAATTAATCGAAGCCGACGCGGGACTCGACGAAAGTCCGCTTAGTTACTACGGCTGGCGGGTGGTGCTGGCCGCGTGCCTGGGGGTGATGGCGGGCTTCGGCTCGCTGTTCGTCTACACCTTCGCTGTTTTTGTTAAACCCCTGAGCGCGCAATTCGGCTGGAACCGCGAATCCATCTCGCTCGGCTTCGCCATCGGCGCCATGACAGTGGGACTCACTTCTCCGCTGATCGGCCGTTTGATCGACCGTCTCGGTCCGCGCCGCATCATTCTTCCGTGCATGACGGTTTTTGGCTGCGGCATTGCGGCGCTGGCATTCCTGCGCTCTGGATTGTGGCAGTTCTACGCGACCTGCTTCGTCGTCGGCTTGGTGGGGAATGGCGCTGGCCATCTGGCTTATGCTCGATCGATCTCCACCTGGTTCCAGAAACGTTTAGGGATGGCGCTGGCGTTCGTCATGGTGGGCGCGGGTTTGGGCGCGATGATTCTGCCCGTGGTTGCGCAAGCGGTCCTCACCCGGTCTGGCTGGCGGGCGGCGTATCTTTCGCTGGGGGGAATTGCGCTGCTTCTCGGCCTGCCGCTGAGCTGGCTCTATATCAGGGAGCGTGGTCCTGTTCGCAACCAGGCTGCGCCGGTTGCGCATTCTGGATCCACGTGGCAGCAAGGCATACGCTCCTACGCTTTCTGGATTATTGTCGCTCTTCTATTCGTGGGTTCGATCAGCATGAACGGAGCGATCGCTCATCTCTCGGCGTTGTTGACGGACCGCGGAATCACTCCGGGAGACGCGGCGCTGTGCGCGTCCATTCTTGGCGGTACAAGCGTGCTAGGCAGGATTTTTACGGGATGGCTTCTCGACCGCTTCTTCGGCGGGCGCGTCGCCTTTGTCGTCAGCCTGATTACTGCGGCGGGAATATTTTCGCTCGCGCGAGCGGATAGTTTCGCGGCGGGAGCCCTCGCCACTGCGCTCATTGGCATTGGGGCCGGCGGAGAAGCTGCCATTACGCCATACTTGTTGACTCGTTATTTCGGCCTGCGCGCTTTCTCGACACTTTACGGTCTCACCTGGACTTTCTATGCTGCCGCTGGCGCCACTGGCCCGGTGATTCTGGGACGCGCGTTCGATTCTACCGGCTCGTATGCCTCGTTGCTGATCTCGCTTGCAGTAGTGTCAGCAATCGCAGGAATAGCAAACCTTTTACTTCCGAAGTACCCCGCGTCACTCGAAACCGGGATTGCCTGAGTGGTAAGCGATGAAGTTTGATTAGCTCTTTCTCTGCGGCGGATTTGCTGTGCTCAGTGCCTCACCCCCAAAAACTGTCCAATCTTCTCATTCAAGAATTTCTCGTCCGCCGCGCTGCCGCCCGCACCCGCCGTGTGTCCCCACAGCGACGGGATCGGCACCAGCGACACCGTGGACATGAATGCCGCCTCGTAGCGCGCGTCGCCGACGGGGAAGTAGAGATCGGTTTCCGACGGCATATACAGAAACGGAACTTTGATCGAGCGCAGAGCCCGCTCCGTGTCGCCATTGAATCCCGGAGTCATTCCTACGTCGTTATGCTCCCAGGCGCGGCATTGCAGAATTAAATCGTTCGCATCCGCGCCGGGAATGAAGTTCGTGCGGAACTCGTGCAGCACGCTTTCGAACGTGGTTCCCGGCTTCGCGCCTTCCCGCCACAACTCTTTGCGCCACCACTCCTGCGAGAACAGCCACGCCGTCCAGACCACGCCGAAGGCTTCGAGACCTTTTGTTGGTGGCGTAGTGTAGTCGCCGTCTTTGAAGGCGGCGTCGGCGGTGAGCGCGGCGATCTGGCCTTCGAGCCGGACGACTCCGTGGCCGTATGTTTTTGCGGTGCCCGCCGTGGCCACAATGCGATCCGCATATGTGGGATAGCTCACAGCCCATTGAAACGCCTGCTGCGCTCCCATGGAAAATCCGATGATGGCGCGGACGTGCGTGATTTTTAGCTCTTCGATAAGCAGGCGGTGCACGGCTTCCACGTTATCGCGGATCGTCATCAGCGGAAAGCGCGGACCGTGAAACGGCTCCGGCGTATTGCTGGGCGAGGAAGAATGTCCGTTGCCAAACATTTCGGTGGCCACGAGAAAAAGTTGGGACGTATCGAGCGCGTGACCTGGCCCGATCAGCCATTCATAGCCGTGATAGTCCGCCATGTAGTGCGAGGGCAGAAGGATGACGTTGTCGTGGGCGGCGTTGAGGTGGCCGTAGGTTCCATAAGAGATGCGGGCGGTGGGGAGCGTAACGCCACTTTCGGTATGGAAGTTCGAGATGATGAGTTCGTGATGTTCGCCGGTGTCGGGTTTCTTCGCCGCATCCTGTGCCCACACTGCCTGACAGAGAACCAGCAGAAAAATAATTTTCTTCATAATTTGGCCTCTCAATACGCCTTGACGAAGAAATACACCGTCATCGCCGCGCCCACCAGCACCACAAACACTCGCACCCACGCCTGCGGAAGCTTCAGCGCATAGCGCGCGCCGGCATATCCGCCGAGGATTGCGCCCACGATCATGACCAGCCCCGGCTTCCAATACACCGCGCGCTGCGCTATAAACACCACAACCGCGACTCCGTTGATGACGAATCCCAACACGCTCTTCAGCGCATTCATCGAATGAATGTCGGTCATGCCCAAGGCAGCGAGCATGGCCAGCATGACAATCCCCATGCCTCCGCCAAAGTAGCCGCCATAAACAGCAACCGCCAACTGGAACAGCGTCGCGCCAGCCAGAGCGGCCCTGCTCGATTCGTGCTCGATCACCGATCGACGCCCGCCTGCCAGCTTTTTGCCGATGGCAAACAACAGCGTCGCTCCTAGCGTGAGCCACGGCAGCACTCGCAAGAATGTGTGAGCCGGAGTTCTCAGCAACAGAAAAGCACCCGCCAGTCCGCCCACAAGGCTGGCCGCAAACAGCGGAATCATGACGCGCCGCGGCACATCCAGCTTGCTGCGATACGCGCTTCCACTGGCCGCCGCCGCAGTCCACAATGCGATGGTGTTGGTGGCGTTGGCGGGAATCGGCGGCACGCCGGTGAACAGCAGCGCGGGAAAGGCGACGAAGCTGCCCCCGCCGGCCACGGAGTTCAACGCCCCGCCCAGTGCTCCGGCGACAAACAGAAAGATTGCGGTTTGCAGAGTCAAGCAATACGTGTATCAGAGGAAAGGAGCTTCTGTCAGCTTTCACGTCGCGCGAAGCCTTTAAAATATGGGCGATTACTTCTGTAATACCGTAGTTTTTTCGGTAACTTTGCAGAAACATTTCTTCGATAAGATTGTTATATCTATCGAAGAGTCAGGAAGGGGATTGTTATGTCACATCGCTCTGCGATTATTCTTGCCAGCATTTTGTCGTGCGGTGTTTGGTGCGCTTGGGCACAGCAGCCGCAGCCCAGCGGTGCTGCCACGCCTGCGCAGCAATCGATGCCTGGCATGGATATGTCGGGTCACGATATGTCGAACATGAAAGGCATGTCCGCGACTCAGGGAAAGGACGCAGAAAACGACTCCGACGCCGGCGCTCATGTCATGAGCTCGATGCAAGGCCACATGGATATGGGGCCGCACATGAAGATAACCGCGCTACGTCCGTCGAAAGCGGGCGACGCCGACCAAGCCGAGCGCGTGGTGAAGTCCGCACGCGCCGCGGCGGAAAAATACGTCGACTATCACACCGCCCTTAACGACGGCTTTAAAATCTTCCTGCCGAACTTTCCCCAAAAAATCTATCACTTCACCAACTACTCCTACGCCATGGAAGCGGCCTTCAGTTTCAATCCCGAGCATCCCACCTCGCTGCTCTACGAAAAGCATGGCGAGGATTACAAGTTAATCGGCGTGATGTATACCGCGCCCAAGCGCTTTACTGAAGACGATCTCAATCAGCGGATTCCCCTCAGCGTCGCGCAATGGCATGAGCACGTGAACTTCTGCACGGCTCCCGCTGGCCGCAAGAACGAATATCTCGCGCCGCATCCGCAGTTCGGACTGAAGGGGTCAATCGTCACACAGGAAGCCTGCGACGCTGCCGGAGGAACGTTTCATCCGGTGATCTTCAACTGGATGGTGCACGTTTATCCCTTCGAGAAAGACCAAGCAAGCATCTGGTCGACTGAACGGCAGCACGGCGATGCCGACTAGAGCGTGCCATGTCAGTGTCAAGCTTGTTGGCGCGCTGCTTTCCCAAATTAAAATTACATCTCTATCATCAGCGACTTCTAAGTTCGCTTCCGCGGCGAGTCGCGCTATCTTAATTTTCGTGCCAGGATTTCTTTGGTCTAGACACAACAATCAAATACTGTACTCAGACTGAACAATAATTGAAGTCCACAAGTCTGCTACCCAAGCCCCGTGGCCTTCGTCCAAACCAGCATGAACTCGGGAGAGCGGAATGGAACTTCCGGAGTGGAAATCGCGTAACTCTTGTTGTGCAGTAAACCGTGCAGTAAATGAGGTGTGAAACAAACAGGGCCAACGCAGAGGTGACGTTGACCTGGGAATAATTTGCGGGGTAAGGGGATTCTCTCACTCTCGGTTTGGCGGCCCAGGTGAGAAAGCCCCCATCGTCGGCAACGCAGGCTTTTGGCTTGTATTGCTTAACCCCGGTCGCTGCATTTTAGGCGATTCTCAAGGAAACACAAGTGTTTTCTGGTTGATCGCAAGCCAGCCGCCCCAACCGTTTCCGGGCGTAAGCTCGGAAAAGAAAAGAGGACAGCCATGAAGTACGCGACATTTTCTAAGAGCCTAGTTCTGGGCGCGGCCCTGATTCTGGCCTCCAGCGCATTTGCGGCAACCAAAGCCAGTCTGAGCCTTAGCAATCCCGTCGTCGTCAATGGAACCACACTGAAAGCTGGCGATTACAAGCTTCAGTGGGATGGCTCCGGCCCCGACGTGGAACTCAGCATTATGCAAGGCAAGACGGTTTTGGCGAAAGCGCCGGCGCACGTCGTGAACCTGGAAAACATCGCGCAAAACAGCGCCGCAGTTACGAGAAAGAGTGACGACGGCACCTCCACATTAGCCGGGGTTCGTTTTGCCGGGAAAAAATTTGCTCTCGATCTTGGCGGGGCAACCGACAACATGCAATCCGGCTCGGCCAAGTAACTGCAAGTAACGGATGACTGAGTAAGTAAGCAAAACACAGGCAGGGGAGCGCGTTGTCGCGCTCCCTTTGCTTTTTTAGATGCTCCGGCGTCAGGATGATGAAGCGGTTTGCGCTTACCGAACCGGAAAGTTAGCGGCTGGAACTATCGCCCTGCTACACTTTTTCCGTTTGCCAAGGAGCGTCCTCATGCGCCGTCTTTTTCTTTCTCTACTCGCCCTCTTCGTGTTCGCATCTTTTGCTTGCGCGCAGGCCAAGCATCCGTTCACGTTTGAAGACATGATGAAGCTGAAGCGCGTGGGCGAGCCGGAGGTTTCGCCGGATGGCAAGTGGGTGATCTTCAGCGTGGTGGATGTGGATCTCGAAGCCAATACGAAGACGCCGCATGTGTGGATCGTGCCTACGGCGGGTGGTCAGGAGCGCAAGATTATTGCCGATCAGGATGCGGACCGGCCTCGCTGGGCGCCGGATGGGAAGCGGTTTGCGTTTATCTCGACGAAGGAAGGTGGATCGCAGGTTTGGATTGCGGATTTTGATGGCGCGGGCGGGATTGTCACCGGTGTGCACAAGCTGACTTCGATTGCGACTGAGGCTGGCGGCGAACTCTGGTCGCCAGATGGAAAGAATATCCTTTTCACTTCGGATGTTTATCCCGAATGCAGTGATGTGTCGGGGGATAATGCCATGGGTCAAGAAGCAGACTGCAATGCCAAGAAGCTGGATCGAGCGAATACATCGAAGGTCAAGGCGTTGATCTTTAACGTGCTGCTCTACAGGCACTGGAATACATACAAGGAGGGCAAACGCACACATCTGTTTGTCGTATGCGTTGCGTCAACGTGCGGCTGTGGTGGCGCGACGGACGGCATCAGTACGTCAGCGTGCTCGATTGCGCTCGATCTGACACCGGGCGATTACGACGCGCCCGTGTTCTCGCTTGGCGGGCAAGATGACTATGCCTTCTCGCCTGATGGGCAAGAGATTTGCTATGCCTCGAATCACGACAAGAATCCGGCGGCTTCCACTAACAACGATTTGTGGATCGTTCCGGTCAGCGGCGGCGCGGCCGGATCTATCCAAGCAAAGAACATCACTGCCGACAATCCCGCCAGCGACTCATCGCCGCTCTACTCGCCCGATGGCCGCTACATCGCATACCGCGCCCAGCAGCGCCCGGGATATGAGAGCGACAGATTCCGGTTGATGCTCTATGACCGCAAGACGGGCGAGAAGAAGGAACTGACCGAAGGCTTCGATCAATGGGTGGGAACTTTTGTTTGGACTTGGGATTCAAGGCAAATTGATTTCAGTTCCGACCACAAAGGCCATTCCTTGATTTACGCGCTCGACATAGCGAACCCAAATTCTTCAAGACGAACCATCGTGGCCGGATACAACGATGATCTGGCCCTGACATCCAACGACAAGACTCTAGTGTTCGCGCGAATATCGATCGCAGCTCCAACCGAAATCTACGCCGCTGATCCTGCTAGTCCGGGTTGTCCGGCACGAAATGGAGATGTCGATACCGGTAAAGAAAGTTGTTCGCTGAACAAAGAGTGGGCCGTCACTCATATCAACGATTCGTTGCTCTCGCAAGTGAACATGAGCAAGATCGAGTCGTTTTTTTTCAAGGGCGCGCACGGAGGCGAAGTCGAAGGTTTTCTCGTCAAGCCGCCGAACTTTGATGCGTCGAAGAAATATCCTTTGAAGTTCATTGTCCATGGCGGGCCTGAAGTTCCGATGGGCGATGAGTGGAGTTATCGCTGGAATGCCGAGCTTTTTGCGGCCAGCGGATACGTGGTCATCATGATTAACTTTCACGGTTCGCCGGGCTACGGGCAGAGGTTTATTGACTCGATCAATGGCGACTGGGGCGGAGCTCCGTTTGAAGATTTGATGAAGGGGCTCGACTACGCGGAGAAGACTTATCCGTTCATCGATAAAGACCGGGAGTGCGCGCTGGGCGCCAGCTACGGCGGATACATGATCAACTGGATCATGGGGCACACCGACCGCTTCAAGTGCCTGGTCTCTCACGATGGCATGTTCAATGCGGAATCCGCGTGGGGCACGACTGAAGAATTGTGGTTTAACGACTGGGAGTTCAAAGGCACTCCCTACGACAACCGTGCCGGCTACCAGAAGTGGTCGCCGCACCAATACGCCAAGAATTTCAAGACGCCGACTCTCGTGA
Organism: Candidatus Sulfotelmatobacter sp.; assembly: GCA_036513255.1. Lineage (GTDB taxonomy): Bacteria > Acidobacteriota > Terriglobia > Terriglobales > Acidobacteriaceae > Sulfotelmatobacter. The sequence goes on from DATBZH010000057.1 coordinate 21,515, forward strand.
TTCATGGGCAGCGCGACTACCGGCTGGACGTTTCGCAGGGATTCGATCTGTTCACCACGCTGCAAATGGAAGGCGTGCCGTCGAAGATGCTGTATTTTCCGGATGAGGGGCACTGGGTGCAGAAGCCGCAGAATTCGCAGCTTTGGTACAAGACGGTGAATGACTGGGTGGATCAGTGGACGAAGAAGTAGAGCGGACGTTAGACCTCGGACCTCAGCCAGAAGCAGATTTCTCACCTGCGCTTCGCTTGGTTCGAAATGACAAGGGTGGGTTATGGCTAAAGTGAGTACTCGCAATATGAAAACTGAAGCTGAAGTTTCTCCGGCTGAGGCGCAGCGGCAACTCGATTCCTTCCTCGATAAATACACGCCGGAGGTCGCCGGCTTTGCGCGCGGGGCGCTGGCCAAGATGCGCAAGCTCGTGCCCGGCGCCATTGAGATGGTGTACGACAATTACAACTGGCTGGTCATCGGCTTTAGTCCTACGGAGCGGCCGTCGGAGGCGATTTTCTCCATCGTGATGCCTCCGGGGCGCGTGACGTTGTGTTTTCTGCAGGGCGCGGGATTGCCCGATCCCGCGAAGCGACTTCAGGGAAGCGGCAACGTCGTTCGCAACATTCGGCTCTACGATGCCGGGGAGCCCGACGGCAAAGTACTGGACGATCCGGAAGTGCGCGCTCTGATTAACACCGCTCTCAACCGCGCCAAAGTTCCCATGCCGGCGAAGGCGCGCCGCAAGCTGATGATCCGGTCGGTCTCTGCGAAACAGCGTCCGCGCCGCGCCGTTCCTGGAAAGAAATGACTGGTCGTGCGGCGCTCCGAGTTACTTTTCCAGCCTACTTTTCCAGCCATCCCTGCGGCGGGCGCACGGGATTGCCTCTGCTGGAAGGAATTGTGTTCGATCCACCGGTTTCCGCAGCTTCCGGTAGTGCTTCCAGGACATAGTTGAGCATGGCGCTGATTCCCGCTGTGGCCAGCACGTTGACTTCGAGAGTTCCGTTGAATGATCCGGCCGAAGGCTCGACGCTGGCCAGGCCGCTGAAGTCGGTCAGCGCGATGCTTTGGCTCACGCTCAGAATGTCGGGCATGACAGGATTGCTTTGGCAGGAATCTCCGGCCGCAGAATTTCCGGTGGCAGAATTTTCAGAGGAACGCTCGACAATATTTTCAAACGCCACGCTCGCGCCCAGCACCGGATTGGGCGGCGAAGAAGAATCCGTTACGCGCACGACTATTGGCTGGAACGCTTGACCGAGCGCGACGATCTGATTTCCTCCCGCAACTGGCTGCAATTTTTGCTGAGGCAGAGGCACGGGAATGGCATAAGTAGGCGCGCAGGGACCGCTCGGCTGTGCGACGCAGGCGTTCACCTGCACCGTCGCCGCAAATTGCGAGAGCGTGAGATCGACGGTGGCGTAGCCGGTGCTGTTGGTGGTTGCGCTGGTTGCGCTGAGGCTTCCCGAGCCGGTGGTCATGTTGAAGTTGACCGTGGCTGCGCTTTGGGGAACTCCGTTGCTCAGGACGCGGGCGGTGAGAGGGATGGTAAGCGACGCGCCTTGGGCAATATAGAGATACGGTGTGGCGACGCCGATTTGTGATGCCGCGAGCGTTCCCAGCACCGTCGCCGACACTGACTTCGCCGAATTGTAGGAAAGCGGTGCGAGGGCGGCGGTGATGGTGGCGACTCCGGCGGCATCGGGGACGACGAAGGTTGAGGCGCTGCCAACTTCGTCGCTGGCCGTCGAGCAGGAGAATGCGCCGCCACATGCGGAGAGCGCGGCGCTGTTGGTACTGCTCCAGGCGATAGTAGCGCCAGCTACGGGAGTGACGCCGTCGGCGGCTACCACTTGCACGGTCACCGGATTGACGGTCTGCGTTCCGACCGGAGTGGGAGGATTCAATCCTCGCACGAGCACGATGTTGTCGGTCGCGGACGCGCCGAGAGTGAATACGCCGGTCATCACAGACGAGGAACCTGTGACGGGGTCTGTGATCGTGATGGTTTGCGTGCCATCGGGCTGCGCGGGAACTTCCAGAATTATCTGGCCGCTGCTTATCTCGAGCGGCGATACATTGGCGCTTCCAATGGCGACGATCTGTCCCGGAGCGAATCCCATGCCTTGCACAGTGATTGCTCCGCCGCTGGCGCTGATGCGAGAAGGTACAACCGAATCGCCATAAAGCACGTGCGCGTGATAGCGGTAGTCGGGACGGCCGTCGCCGCGCATGTCGGCGATGCCAACCAGGAATTGAGTTGGGCTCAGGATTTGAGCGTCCAGGCGCGTCAGACCGAGCATTGGAGTGTTCAGCGCGGAAGGCGTGAAGGCTCCGGGAGGCGTGCCTTCGGGATCGCTGGCAGCCCACATGCCGATGACGGGCTGAGCTTTGACGGCGCTGGGATTTCCGTTTTCATCGAGCGCGGTGACCGCGACGGAGAGCGTGCGGTTTGCTCGCGCTGAGAACGAGAAGTAGGGCTCATTGCCGTAGCCGTTAAGTGATTCCATCCAATCGGCGGCGGCTGGCAACGCGGCGGGGACGGTCCAGGTTTGTGACGCTGCCCAAGGCGCGACCGGCTGAGCGCTGCCCGCCATGAGGATGTCTTGTTCGACATCGGCGCCGAGAGTGACATTCACTACGGTGAGCGCGGACTGGCCAGACAGGGCAACCTGGAACGGGCCGTAGGGCTGGACTCCCATCGACCACAGCGGATCAAGGTTTTCGACAGTGAGTTCGTATTGGGTGCTGGTTGCGCCGTTGGGAATCTGCAATCCGGAGATATCGAAGAATCCTTCCATCGATGCGGTGCTTGATCCCCAGTTGCTGAAGAGATTTCCGAGAGGATCATAAAATCCTGTAATAGGATTGCCGGCGTTGCCGGTGAAGAACGCTCCCGAGACGGATGACGCAGCGTACTGGCGCGAGGGCTGGCCGGTGCTCGGATCGATCCAGCGGGCGACGACGTTTACTCCCTGCATGGGTTGCGTGGGCTGTCCAGCGGCGTTGGTGAACCAGACTGTGCCGTGAATTCCGGCAGTTGTGGCGGGAA
>DATBZH010000058.1:0-4939 GCA_036513255.1 Candidatus Sulfotelmatobacter sp.
GTGCTGCTCGAAGAGCGGCAGAAAGGTAATCACGAACCGCAATTCCCGGTGCTGGCTTTGGTTGTATCAGGGGGGCACACACACCTGTATCTCGCGGCACGAAAGAACGAAGGTTGGATCTATGAAAATATCGGCCATACCCGCGACGACGCAGCCGGAGAGGCTTTCGACAAAGTTGCAAAACTGATTGGCCTGGGTTATCCCGGAGGCCCCATCGTCGACCGGCTCGCTCCCCATGGCGATCCCCGCGCGGTGAAGTTCCTTCCCGCCCAAATCAAGCATCCTGATCGCCGGCATCATCGCGGACAAAAAGAAGAAATAGAAAACGATCGTCCGCGCTTTGACTTTTCCTACAGCGGCATCAAGACAGCAGTTCTGCGCTACGTTGAGGTTCACGGCATGCGGGATTCCATCGAAGGCCGACGCCAAGCGCTGGCGAAGATTTCGAAGCCGAGGCTGGAAGATTATTTGGCGACTTGTGACCGCCAGACGCTCGACTTAGTCGCCTCGTTTCAGCGTGCGATCGTAGAGGATCTGGTGAGCAAGACTCTGGCTGCGGCCCAGGCGTATGACGTGGCTACACTCTTTGTGACGGGCGGAGTGGCGGCAAATAGCGAACTGCGAACGACCTTCGAGCAGCAGGGCGCCCAGGCGGGGGTGCCGGTTTATTTTCCTTCGCGTGCGCTTTCCACCGACAACGCCGCAATGATTGCCGCCGCCGCCTATCCCAAATATCTGGCCAAGGATTTTGCTGCGATGGATTTTTCCGCCGAGGCGAACCTCGTGTTGCGTTAAGGTCTTGCGTTAAGCAGAAGTTACGAGGGCGATCTACTTGCTCGCGCCTTTATTTCCCATGACCGCATCCAGCGCCTTTTCGAGTTGGCTTTGGATATCAATATCTTTGTAAATGGCAAAATCGGCGCGCTTTTCGCTTTCGTCGAAGCCGCTGCCGCGTCCCGCTACAATAATGATGGGAATGTTGGCGGTCTTCGGATCGTTCTTTAATGCCGTGATCAGTTCCCGGCCTGACATCTTTGGCATGTTCATGTCCGTGACAATCACATCGGGCAGGACACGTTCAAGGATGAGCAGAGCCTCCAAGCCGTTGGTGGCGGACTCCACTGTAAAGCCGCGCTCTTCCAATGATCGGCAAACGGTGTAGCGGATGAGCATCGAGTCATCAACCACCAGCGCTACGGCAGGCATCAGCATGTAACGTGCGTAGGCACGCCCCCGCTCCGGAGATTAGCAGTGTGTGTGTCCGCCTCACAAGGAAGAAGCGAGCCCACACGGTTACCATGGTGCGGGCGCTTGGCGGGCTTACGGTTCCTGGGCTTCACCCTCGACACTCTCTTCGATACTCATGTCCTTCAGTTCGCTGGACTCGAAGACTTCGCGGCACTCGAGGCATTCCACGAACTCGTCGTCTTCGTCGCGGGCGACAATTTGCACACGTGGGTGTTTGCAGGGCGGTTTTTTCGTGTCTTTCGGCTGGGAGAACGGCTTTGAGGTCATAATCCAGAAACGTCGCCCTCATCGGAGTAGCGGGAGGGATCGATCGGGAATTTCGGGTATTTTAGCCCTGCTAGGCCAGTTGTCAAGCCCCCGTGGATTAATTTCCTTCTTCGCCAATTTCAGCCACCAGCTGGCTTCATCCCCGGTTATCCGAAATTCCGAACCGGTCATCCTGTCATCCCCCGTCAGGACTTAAACCCTTCAATCGCGATTGTTTACCGTCCGATCCCAGGTTATCGCCGATGCCTGCTAAACCTTGCGCGAATCTGGCGTTTGGACGTAGAATGAAATACGACAGAAAAGGTCGCAATTAAATCCGACTGAAAAAGTCGGAGATGGTCGCACCGGCGGCGCAAACCAGATGCTGAAACTAACCAAGAAAGCGGATTACGCACTCATGGCGATGAAGCATTTGGCTGATCATGCTCTGCAGGGTACGGGCAGCGCCAGTGCGAAGGACGTTGCCGACTCCTTCGGTATTCCTCCGGAGGCTTTGGCGAAGATACTGCAGCGGTTGGCCAAGGCGGGTTTGTTGCTGTCGCAGCATGGCACCTACGGCGGTTACAAGCTGGCGCGGGCCGCGCATACGATTTCAGCGTTTGATGTGATCCGGGCTATCGACGGGCCCCTGTTTATTACCTCTTGCGTTACGATTCGCGGGGAATGCGGCCAGAGCGACCGTTGCAACATCCGTGAACCTCTCCGCAAGGTAAACGATAGCATCGAAGCGGTGCTGAAGCGCATCAAGATCTCACATATGAGGGAAGAGCCGGAAGTGGCCGAAAGCGCAGCCACCAAGCCGGCTGAGCTCGTGACAATTGTTTGAGAAGTGAATATTGATGTTTAAGCAATCAACCCGGTAGGAGACGCATTTTATGAGCACGGATGTAAAGATCCCCCAGGAACTTGGAGTCACAAAGCACGCCACTCCCCAAGGAGTGAAACTTCCCATTTATATGGACAACCATGCCACCACCCGCATGGATCCGCGGGTGTTGGAGGAAATGCTGCCCTACTTCATGGAGAAGTTCGGAAACTCGGCCAGCCGCAATCACTCATTCGGCTGGGCAGCCGAGGACGGCGTGGAAACGGCTCGCGAACGCATCGCGAAGCTGATTGGCGCCACCACCAAGGAAATCATTTTCACTTCGGGCGCAACCGAGAGCGACAACCTCGCCATCAAGGGTGTGGCCGAGATGTACCGCGAGAAAGGCAACCACATCATCACCGCGGTTACCGAGCACAAGGCAGTGCTCGATACCTGTAAGCGCCTGGAGAAATATGGTTATCGCGTCACCTACCTGCCTGTGCAGAAGGACGGCCTGGTCGACCTCGACGACCTCAAGCGCGCCATGGATGACAAAACCATCCTGGTCACCATCATGGCCGCCAACAACGAAATCGGCGTGCTGCAGCCAGTTACCGAGATCGGAAAGCTGTGCCACGAACGCGGCGTGACCTTCCACACCGACGCCGTGCAGGCCATTGGCAAGGTTCCGGTGGACGTAATCAAGCAGAATATCGACCTGATGTCTATTACTGGACACAAGATTTACGGTCCTAAGGGTGTGGGGGCCTTGTACGTTCGCCGGAAAAATCCGCGCGTGCAGATTTCCGCGGGCATTGACGGAGGCGGCCACGAGCGCGGCATGCGCTCCGGCACATTGAATGTCCCGGGCATCGTGGGGTTGGGCAAGGCTTGCGCCCTTGCGGCGGAGGAAATGTCTCGCGAAGCCGCGCAATTGGGCGGTTTGCGCGATCGTCTCCGCGACCGCATCATGAATCGTCTGGACGAAACCTACATCAACGGTTCGATGGAGCACCGCTTGCCCGGCAACCTGAATATCAGCTTTGCCTATGTGGAAGGCGAATCCTTGCTCATGGGAATCAACGATATTGCAGTTTCCAGCGGTTCGGCATGCACCTCCGCGACGCTTGAGCCATCTTATGTATTGAAGGCTTTGGGCACGGGCGACGACTTGGCGCATAGTTCGATACGCTTCGGCATTGGACGCTTCAATACCGCTGCCGAAGTCGATTACGTGGCCGACCGCGTGATCGAAACCGTCGAACGCCTGCGCGAACTTTCTCCGCTTTACGAAATGGCGAAGGAAGGCATCAATCTGAAGGATGTGAAGTGGGCTGGGGAGTAAGCAGTACCTGGTACTGAGTGCCTAACAAGAGACGAATTCAGAGAATTTAGGAGAGCAAATGTCATATAGCGATAAGGTAATCGATCATTACAACAATCCACGCAACGTCGGCTCAATGGATAAGAGCAGCGCGGACGTAGGCACGGGTTTGGTCGGCGCACCGGAGTGTGGTGACGTCATGAAGTTGCAGATCAAAGTCAACCGCGAGACTAACGTCATTGAAGAAGCCAAGTTCAAGACGTTCGGCTGCGGCTCCGCGATCGCCTCTTCCTCTTTGGCCACAGAGTGGGTCAAGGGCAAGACCGTGGACGAAGCTCTCGCCATTAAGAACATGGACATCGTGAAGGAGCTGTCGCTTCCTCCGGTAAAGATCCATTGCTCGGTGTTGGCGGAAGATGCCATTCGCGCCGCCATTGGTGACTGGAAGAAAAAGCAGGAAAGTTCGAAGCCAGTTACCGCCGCCGTAGCGCAGTAGGCTTGTTGTCGCGCGCGCTGCCAGTACGGCCCTGGGCCGTGCTGAGGCGGGCGGGCGCGGACCGGGAAACTTTATGACAACGGTAACGGAACAAAGCGCGAAGCCACCCCAAACCTCCCCGGCCAAGGGCATACAGGTGACTGACAAAGCCCTGGGCAGGGTGAAAAGCGCGATGGCCAAGGAAGGCATTTCACCCGAGCAGGGTGGACTGCGCCTCGGCGTCCAGGGCGGGGGTTGTTCGGGTCTTAGCTATAACGTTCGTTTCGATACGCAGCCACGCGAACGCGACCGCATCTTCCAGTTTGGCGATGTGCGCGTGTTCGTGGATCCGAAGTCGTTTATCTATTTGCACGGCATGATTCTCGATTACCAGGAAACCTTGCTGCAACAGGGATTCGTCTTCGTGAATCCGCAAGCGACGAAATCGTGCGGCTGCGGGACTTCGTTCTCGGCGTGAGCGTGCTTTGACTTGGATTGTGTGACTCGGAATCTGTGGCGCGGGCACTCTTGCCCGCGAGGGTTTGCAAGGCGCGACCGTCCTCACCCAGCACCCAGCGCCCTGGGCCTGCACCGGTTCAAGCTCTGAGGGTGTAGTTGTGTTTGCGCGACGCGTAGGCTGAGTAGGCTGGAAATGACCGATTCTTCTTTGACTACGATTACCGCGAAGGCTGCACCGGAGGGGACTCAGTCCTGCTGGTCATGCGGCACCATGCGCGCCGTACACTTCTGCGAGTCGTGTGGCAAGGTTCAGCCGCCGGCGCCGGTGGATTATTTCACCTTCTTTGGTCTGCCTCGC
>DATBZH010000059.1:0-44490 GCA_036513255.1 Candidatus Sulfotelmatobacter sp.
GCCTCGTTCACCGCGGTTTCCGGGTGGGGACAAGTTTTGCTGGGCGTGACAGCGCTCGGTGCGGCGTGGGTAGCCTCGCGACAAGCTGCCGGGTTTGCATGGTTGCGAGTATGGCTGGGCGAGGCATTAGTAGCCGTGGCGATCGCGATGTTATCGATCGTGTGGAAGGCCAACCGGCGAGGTCTGCCATTGTTTTCCGGGCCGGGAAGAAAAGTTGCGCTGGGACTTTTGCCGCCACTCATGGCCGGCGCGTTTCTGACCTTCCTGCTCTATCGGATGGGTGCGCAACCGGCGTTACCAGCGACGTGGCTGTTGCTTTATGGGGCGGGAATCGCGACGGGCGGCGCATTTTCTGTGGCGATTGTTCCGGTGATGGGCATGTGTTTTATGACGCTGGGCGGTCTGGCGGTTGTGGCTCCGCCAGCCTGGGGCAGTTGGCTGCTGGCCGCGGGATTCGGCGGACTACATATCGTGTTCGGAACGATGATCGCGAGGAGGCACGGTGGCTAGGGCTTTAGCGCAACGACGAAAAACTGGCAAGATCGCGACCGCCGCTCCACGCGAACGCGCCGCCGTGCCGGCCATGGAGTTACCGGAACTGGACCGGCTGATTCATGAGCGCATCCGGCTGGGAATTGTGAGTGCGCTGGCGACCAACGAATCCCTGAGCTTCAACGACCTGAAGCGCATCCTCAAAACGACCGACGGAAATCTCAGCGTACACGCGCGCAAGCTGGAAGAAGCGCAGTACATTGCCTGCGCCAAATTTTTTGAGGGACGTGTTCCCCGCACTGAGTACCGGCTGACGACGGCGGGACGGCGGGCGCTGGCGCGATATCTGGATCAGATGGAAGAGTGGATTCGGGTTACTCGCGAAGAGTAGCGACCGGGCGTCTTGCCGTTAATATGAATCTGCTATGGGCTGCCGTTAAACAAAAGTGTACTGTTCCGGTGCGTGATGTAGAGCACGCAGCGAGGGAACACGACCTATGACTTGGATCCGCACGATTCCACTGACCGAAGCCGATGAGAAGTTGCGCCAGGCCATTGAGGGCGAAAAAGTTTTCTATCCCAAAGAGTACGCCGAGCCCGTACATCCGGACGCCTCGGGCGCGTCGTCGATTGTCGGCTCGCACACTCTGATTCCGCAGGCTCTCTATCATGCATTCAGCACCTTCGGCGCGCTTATGGCGTCGGATCTTCCGCTTGAGCGCCGACAACACGAGATGATCGCGACAGTCGTGTCGGTCACCAATCGGTGCCAGTATTGAATCGAATCTCACGCAGAGTTTCTGCGTCGAGTAACGCTGGACAAAGGGCTGGTGGAAGCGCTGGAGAAGGACTACACAACCGCGCCCATCACGCCGCAGGAGCGGGTCATGCTCGACTATGTGGTCAAGCTGACTCGCGATGCCACCAAGGTTTGGAAAGACGACATAGAAGGTTTGCGGGTGGCTGGATTCGACGACCAAGGCATTTTGCAGATCACGCTGATTGCGTCGTGGTTTAACTACATCAATCGCGTTGCCGATGCGCTGGGCGTAGGTCGAGAGTAGGCATCCGGGCCCGTACACTTCCTCTTCTTTCCTTCAGCAACTAAACTTTTCTCAGGCAGGGCCAGCGTGCTACTTCCTGGCCGCCGCCTTCTGATGCCTGAATCGTTAGCGGAATTCTTAGTGCCGAGCTTTGACGCGCACCTCCACGAGCGTGCCTACGGAAAGCGTCACGGCTATCGCATGGAATGGTTCACGTACGGGCAGGTTGTGGACCTAGCATTTCGCTTTGCCCACGAACTGGACGCGCGACAAATCCGAAAGGGCGACCGCGTAATGCTGTGGGGCGAGAATTGCGCCGAGTGGGTTGTCGCGTTCGTGGGATGCGCGATTCGTGGCGTAGTTGTCGTTCCCATGGACGACGGAGCTGCTTCAGAATTCGCTGTGCGCGTTTTGCTTCAGGTGAAGGCGAAGCTTCTGGTGTGCTCTCGCGCGCATTTGGATGTGCGCGAACACGCGGGTGCGACAGTTTTGGTCCTGGAAGATTTGTCGACGACTCTGAAGCCGCGTCCCGCGAATGCGCCGCCCGCACCGTCTGTCGGCCCCAGCGATCCGCTGCAGATTGTTTTCACATCAGGGACGACGGCAGAACCGAAAGGAGTGGTCATCACGCACGGGAATGTGCTGGCTAACCTAATGCCGCTCGAACAGCAGATTCGAGGTTATCTGAAGTACGAGCGCTTCGTGCATCCCGTGCGATTTCTTTGCCTGCTGCCCCTGAGCCACGTTTTCGGGCAATTTCTCGGAATGTTTCTGCCACCGCTCCTCGGGGGAACGGTCATCTTTCAAAATGAATTCAAGCCATCGGACATCGTGAGTACCATCCGGCGGGAAAGAATATCAATCGTGGCGAGCGTACCCAGAGTATTGCAGTCGCTTAAGCAAAAAGTGGAACGCGATCTGGAAGATCGGGGAAAGCTGGACGCATTCCGCAAGCGCTTTTCGGCCACCCAAGGCAAGCACTTTTTGCGGCGATGGTGGATTTTTCGGGCGATCCGTCGTCAGTTCGGATGGAAATTCTGGGCCTTCATCGCGGGCGGTGCAGCTCTCGATAGCGAAACGGAGGAGTTCTGGGGACGCTTGGGCTATGCCGTAATTCAAGGTTACGGGTTGACCGAGACCACGTCGCTGATCAGCGTGAATCATCCGTTCCGGTTGGGAAAAGGTTCGATTGGGAAAGCATTGCCGGGACGCGAGGTGAAGCTTGCCGACGACGGAGAAATCCTGGTGCGCGGCGCGGGCGTGGCGTCCGGCTATTGGCAATCGGGAGAGAAGCAAAAAGTCGCTGATGAAGGCGGTTGGTATCGCACCGGCGACATAGGTGCGCTCGACGAAGCGGGCAACTTGTATTTCAAGGGCCGGAAGAAGGATGTGATCGTCACGCCGGCAGGACTGAATATTTATCCGGATGATCTCGAGGCTGCCTTGCGCCGCCAGCCGGAGGTCAGAGATTGTGTCGTCGTGGGGATCGAACGCGGAGGAAATGCGGAGCCTTGTGCGGTGGTGATTCCCCGCGAGAACGGGAGCATTGAGGCAGCGGCGCGGAGAGCCAATGAATTTTTGGCTGAGTATCAACAGATGCGACTCTGGCTCGAGTGGCCGGAACAAGATTTTCCACGCACCAGCACGCAGAAGCCGCGCAAGCAACTGGTACAGGAATTCGCACAGGAGCGAATTTCAGGATCTAGTCGGTCTTCCGAAGGGGCGGCGAGGAGTTCGCTCGCCGAATTGATCGCGAGTGTGAAGGGCCGCGCAATTGGGACCGTGGGCGCGAATTCTGACCTGGAAACTGACCTGGGGTTGAGTTCGTTGGACCGCGTGGAATTGCTCGGCGCGATCGAGGAGCGTTATCAAGTCGATCTGGGCGAAACACGTTTCAGCACGGCCCGCACCGTGGGCGATCTGGAAAAGATCTTGCGCGGGGGCGCGGCGGAGCGCGTGGTTTATCACTATCCGCGGTGGGCGCTGCGCTGGCCGGTGCGCTGGATACGACTGGCCGCGCACTATTCGCTGATGAGGCCGGCTACGGCTTTACTGGCGTGGCCGCGGATTGAGGGCCGCGAGAATTTGCGCGGCTGGAGTGGGCCCCTGCTGCTGATTTCCAATCATATTGGGGATGTCGATCTTGGCTTCATTCAAGCCGCACTGCCCGCGCGCGTCCGGAACAGGCTGGCTACGGCTGTGCGCGGAGAAGCGCTGGAAGCTTTGCGGAATCCGGCATCTGGTCGAGGATTGTTCAGAAAAGCCTATGACCGATTGCAGTGGGCCCTGGGCGTGTCTTTATTGAATCTGTTTCCGCTCCCTCGTGAGGTTGGCTTCCGAAAAAGTTTCGCGTATGCCGGAGAAGCGGTCGATCGCGGATACAGCATCCTGATTTTTCCCGAAGGCAGGCACACCGTGGACGGGAATATCGGCCAGTTTCGCGAGGGCATTGGTTTGCTCGCAGGCAGTCTCGGAATACCGGTACTGCCCATGCGCATCTACGGACTCTTTGAGCTGAAACAGGCGGGAAGAAAATTCGCAGCTCCAGGAAAAATTCGCGTGCGCATCGGACGCCCGATCAACTTCGATCCGGGAATGGATGCGAAACAGATTACAGCGGAGTTGCATAAGGTACTGGAGGCTTTGTGAAAATGGGTAGTGACTCAGTTTTAAAATTCGTGCCATCGTCTACACGGGGCGTCATCCCGAACGGAGCCGTTTTTCAGGCGTAGTGAGGGATCTCGCGTGCAATAAAGCCGGGATAGCCCACGCAAGATCCCTCAGCAGGCTGAAATACGCCGGCTTTCGGGATGACGCCTTCGGGGTGTGAGTCAGAAAATCCAAATTGAGCCACTACCTGAAAATGGCCTCACAAAAATCGCCCCGGCTCTGCTAGAGAGTCGAGGCGATCGAATGTTTTCTTCCAACCTTTACGGTGCCAACATCAGTTAATGGTCACGCTTTTCGCAACCGACGGAATACCGTTGGCGACCACCACAAGGCTCGCCGTTCCGGTAGCGATAGTTGATGGAATATCGAACTGCGCCGACACCACCGTCGATCCGGTAGCAACTCCCATCGTGCTGAATGTGTGCGACTTGCAGTACACAACGTGGCTCGCTGAATCGGTAATGCGCACCAGCGGGAAGTTGGTCGCGGACTGATTGTCGTCGCCGTAAGCCGCGCCTTGCGACAAGCCGTTGAGCTGAGTGCCGCTGATCGCGTTGTTGACTGAGCCATGAGTAAGAGTGGCCGCCACCGAGGTGACGGTGGGACGCCACGCTGCCTGATACGTGCCGCTCGGGGTGTAGACCTCGACGCTGGTGGAAAAATCAGTGAAGAGAACCTGGCCCGTCGGCAGTATCACCATGTCACCTACATAGGAGCTGTCGATCGAGGCATTCGGTGGACCCGAGGTAAGGTTCAAGGTAGTGCCGTCCCACTCGTAGAATTTGCTGCCGGTCTCGAAAATTCCCGGACTCGTATCGAGCAGGACATTGCCATCGGGCAGCAATGAAGCCGGCCCGTCGGCGATGTCAAGGTTGCTGGGGAAGTTTGGTCCCGCAGTCCACGTAGCCGTCGCGGTGTTGTAGATAGCCGTATGACCCGCGGCACAAGCGTTCGCACCAGTGGCGAATACTGTGCCATTCGGGCGAAGTACTGCCGGACCGAGTTCGTAAGAGGCAGAGCCCGATCCGCCGCAGGCCGCAGCCGAATCCCACAGTTGTTCGATCGTGCTTCCCGCGCTGGCCCAACTTCCGGTGCTGGTGGTGTACAACTCCGAGTTGGTACCGGTTGCATTGTACGAATCGACATACGCATCCACCGTCAAAACGTTGCCGCTGGGCAACAGTGTCCAGCCTTCTTCGTCGTTCCAGTCGGCTTTGCCGGTGCCGGTGGTGGCCCAGGTGGCAGTGCTGCCGCTGAGCGTCAGGATGGCCTGGTCGGTGTTGCAGCAGTTGGCCTGCATCATGTGCCCGTTGGGAAGAACCACACTCTGTGCGTCACCGATCATGGTCCATCCTGAAGGCGGCGACAGAGAGGACCATGTATTGGTCGCCGGATTATAGAGAGCGCCTTTGTTGGTCCATACCGCGCTGCCATTGTTGTATTCGCCGCCGAAGATGGCCACCTCGCCGTTCGGAAGCACGGCGGAGCCGAAGTACAGCGGGTTGTAGCCACTGGGCAGATTGCCTGCCGTAACCCATGTCCCGGCGGTGTAACTGCCGCTGCTGCTTGGAATCAAACGGTACCAGGTGTTGACGTGGCTGGAGAAGAAGAAGCTATCCACCAGGACCGAGCCATCGGTGAGCAGCATCGCGTGAGCAACCGCGGACGGAGGAGTTGCCGTCACCTTCGTCCAGGTGCCTGCAGTAAAAGGTTCTTGAGAGCGGGCGATACCGGACCATGCCAGTAACGTCATCAGCGCAATTCCGAGTGTCCGGAGAACTTTCATACTTCACCTCGTGATTCGATTTTGGGGTAGAGCCGAACGAATGTGCCATTCGGATCTGCAGAGAAGCGGCGAGAAATCGTAGGCCGGTTCCGAATCTGTTGTGAGCGGATTCTTTTCTTGTTACGAAAACAGTATTGAAGGCCGGGTTGGTGTCTTCGCCTCCAACTTAAGCAAAGGCTGATAAGTAGTGAATGATCAAAGGCCAAGACGGCGGAGGACATATGAGGTTGTGGCAATTTGTTATTCGGGAGGTTTGCGGCGAGGCCCCTATTGAGAGACGCATTACCTTACGATTTGCGAACTTGAAGGAAGCGAGAGCGAAAATAAAAACGCCTCGACTCTGAAAAAGAGTCGAGGCGTAAAACTTCCTTATTCAGGGCTGCTTGCGTGACATTAGTTAATTGTCACGGTCTTCGGAGCAGATGCGATACCGTTAGCAACAACCTCGATGGTCGCTGTTCCGGTTGCGATTGTAGACGGAATATCGAACAGTGTGCTGACGCTGGTCGTTCCGGTAGCAACGCCGCCCAGCCATCCATGCGACTTGCAATAGACCACGGCTCCGGTCGAATCAGTGATACGCACGATCGGGAAGTTCGTCGCGCTCTGATTGTCGTCACCGTAGTATGCGCCCTGTGTCACGCCGTTGAACTGAGTTCCCCGGATCATGTTGTTGGTGCTGCCATGAGTCAGGGTAGCCTTAACGGAGCTGATTTTAGGAGCGCAAGTGGTACATGGGGTTCCGGCAGGAGTGTAGATCTCAACTTCCGACGAGAAGTCGGTGAAGAGAACCTGGCCGGTGGGCAGCACAACCATATTGCCCACATAGGAGCTGTCGATTGAAGCATTCGGTGGAACCGAAGTTGCGTTCAGCTTGGTTCCATCCCATTCGAAGAACTTGCTGCCAGTCTGGAACACGCCCGGGCTGGTGTCGAACAGCGCGTTGCCGTCAGGCAGAACGGCGGCCGGTCCGTCGGCGATGTCGAGCGTGCCTCCGAACTTCGGAGCAGCAGCCCAAGTGCCGGTGGAGATGGTGTAAATTGCGTTGTTGGTGGTAGCGCCAGCTCCGAACACGGTGCCGTTGGGGAGCAGGGGCGCCGGGCCGAGTTCGAGAGAGTTGGGATCGACCAAGTTCACAACAGTGGTATTCGAGGGCGTGGTCCAGGCGCCAGTGGTCGGGCTATAAATCTGATAGCCCAACGCGCAGCAGCCGCCGCTCACGTAGGTATCGACGGTCAGAATATTGCCGCCGGGCAGCAGCGTCCAGCCTTCTTCGTCGTTCCAGTCAGACTTGCCGGTGCCCGTGGCTGCCCAACTCGCTACGCCGTTGGTGAGGGTCAGAATGGCTTCCTCTGTGGTGCAGCAATTGGCCTGCATCAGGTGGCCATTGGGCAGAACGATGGCTTGAGCGTCGCCAACCGTCGTCCAGCCCGTGGGCGCGGCCAATTTCTGCCACTTGTTGGTAACCGGGTTGTAGATGGCACCGAGGTTGGTCCAGACGCCACTTCCGTTGTTGTACTCGCCGCCCATAACGGTTACTTGGCCGCTGGGAAGTACGACGGATCCGAAGTAGAGAGGGTTGTAACCCGTAGGCAAGCTGCCGGCGGTGACCCATGTTCCGTTGACGTAACTGCCAGTGCTATCCGGCACCAAGCGGTACCAGGTATCCGTGTGTTTCGAGAAGAAGAAGCTATTCACGAGGACTGAACCATCGGTGAGCAGCAGAGCGTGAGCGACCGCGGACGGGGGAGCAGTCTTAGTTGCCGTCCAAGTTCCTGCAGTAAACGGTTCCTGGGAGCTGGCGATACCGGCGCAAACCAGTAACGTCAGGAGCGAAATTCCGAGTGTTCGGAATGCCTTCATAGTAGTCTGACCTCGCAGTGTTCGATTATTGGTGAAACTGAGTTCTCAGATGGATTCCGATTGACCTGCCGCCACAGATGGGAGAGAGCCCGGTCGCAGTCCAGTTCAAAATCCCTAAGTTGCCGGATTATAACCCGCTTCGAATGGCGTTCAAGAACTTATGTCCAAAAAGTGTCAACAATTTTTTCGAAGGATTCGAAGGTTGCAAGAAAGTGCAATCTTCCGTGCATTTTCTAAACTTCCTCACTAAGTCAAACCACTGGAGTCGAACGACTCACCGCCCTCATAATGCAGAAATCCCGATTGCCGTTCGGCGTTTCTGGCAGCCCAGGAAAACCATTTTCATTCATCACTCTTCGGCGATCTTTCTACAATTATTCTTCGTCGACTTGTGAATCTTCCTGCTCCAGATTCGACTGCAGCTGAATCTCCGGCACATTTAAGCCGCGCAGTTGGCGATTCAGGTTAGGTAGATCGGAGGATTTGAATTCATCCCAATGCTTCATGATGTCGACGCTCGCGCTCTGAGTCGTAGCGACGGCGGAGAGTTGTGAAGTCGTAGGCTGAGCATCGACCTGCCATACCTCTCCATACAGCGTGCTGGCTTGTTGGTTAACGCGGACGAGCGTGACTTGTTCGGTACCACCCGCAGCCGGCCCGCCGGATGCACCAAGAAGCGCCGTCAATTTCTTCTGAAAGGGTGCGATTGTGTCGTTCGTCGCGGTTTGCGATTGCTCACCGTTCTTCTCGCTGACCTTCTCCAGTTGATCGCGAATGGCGCCGGCCTGAATCACGGCTTCCGACGTATCGCCGAGGAGCGAAGCGAGTTGCATTTCAGCGTGGAATTTCGCCTCGAGCGCTGCTGCGGAAACTTTCACGCGCGGATCCATCTTTACCGTAAGCTTCGCCGTTGAAACCTTGCCGTCCACCGTCAGGCGCACCGTGTACTGACCGGGCAGGACCGAAGGCCCACGGGGCAATCGCGGGGTATCGAACGGAACGGCCGCGATGGGATAACCGTGGTTGGTCGAAGTTGGAGGAGCGTAATGAAGGCCCCACGTCCAACGATGCATGCCGGGAGCTTGCGACAGCGATTTGAAGGGGCGCAGCCAGTAGAGCGGAATCAACTGTTTCTTCAGAGCCTCTTCGGAGACATCGGGTTTATCGGCGCTGGAAAACTTGCGCACAACCTGGCCCTGCGCATTGAGAATCTCGAGGGTCACGTTCTGTGCGGACTGAGGAAGGTAGTAATCGAGAATCGCTCCGTCGGGAGGATTGGCGCCCATCGGTTCGTCAGGGGGCATCGGAGTATCGGTGTAGGTATCTCGTTGCACGCGGTACGCAATAGCCGGCTTAAACAGATAAGCTTCGGACTTCGCCGCAACACCCGCCGCTTGCCGCAGCGGAGTGATGTCATCGAGAATCCAGAACGACCGCCCGTGCGTTCCAACGATCAAATCGTCTCCGTTGATCCACAGATCGCGCATAGATGTGTGTGGCAAATTCAGTTGCAATGATTGCCAGTGATCGCCATCGTCAAACGACACCCAGACCGCATTCTCGGTGCCTGCGAACAGCAATCCTTTGCGCTGAGGATCTTCCCGCACCGTATCAACCGGACCGAACGCAGGCAGGCCATCGATGATCAGCTTCCAACTCTTTCCGCCATCGTGCGTGCGGTAGATGTAAGGATGCATGTCGTCGACGCGGAAACGGCTGACCGAAGCGTAGGCGGTCTCTTCATCGAAGTGGGATGCGGAAATCTGCGTGACCTTGCTCCACGCTGTGAGCTCCGGCGGCGTGATATTGCTCCAACTCTTTCCGGCGTCGCGAGTGAGCCAGATCAGCCCGTCATCCGTGCCAGCCCAAAGGGTGTTCAAACTCTTGAAAGAAGGAGCGAGCGCGTAAATAACTCCGCGGCGCTTTTCCGCACCTTCGGGAATCAACTTGCCCACGCTGGCAGGTACCTCGGGCTTCTCGCGCGTCAAATCTTTGCTGATGGTTTGCCAGGAATTTCCGCCATCGGTGGTCTTGAAAAGCACATTGGCCGCGTAATAAAGAATGTGCGGATCGACAGGAGAAAACATGAGCGGCTCGGTGCGATCGGTGCGGTATTTGGGAGTGCGGAGCGGAATGGGAGTAACGTTCTGCACCTGCCCGGTGGAAAAATGAAAGCGCGAGACTTCACTTCTCCCGCCGCCATAGATGATGTCGGAATCAAGCGGATCAGGCGCGACATAGCCGTATTCGATAACGCCGACCGGGTGCCAATCCCGAAAAGTAATCTCTCCGTCGTTGCCGCGAGAAGAGATGCACACCGATCCGCTCTCTTGCTGCCCAGCGCAGACGCGATATGGAAATGTGTTGGTGACAGCAACATGATAAAGCTGCGCCGTTGGCTGGTTGTACCAGGAACTCCAACTGGCTCCGCCGTTCACGGTGACCAGCGCGCCCTGGTCGCTGACCAGGAGAATGATATTGGGATCGTTGGGGTTGATCCACAAATTCTGATAGTCGTCGCCCCCGGGTGCACCTCGAAAACCGTACCAGGTCTTTCCGCCATCGGTGGAGCGCATGGTTACCGTGCTCACCACGATAACGTCATCGGGGTTCTTGGGGTTTACTTTTGGAATTGATAAATCGCCGCCGCCGATGCGTCCAGAGGGACGGGGATCGTCGGTGATCTGTGACCATGTCTGGCCTGCGTCGTCAGAGCGATAGACCCCGAGCTTGCCGGATGCCATTCCCACCGTCGCATAAAGACGCCACGAATCGGAGGGAGCTATCGCGACATAAATTTGTGATAGGTCCTTCGGCAAGCCCGCAGTCAGCGGAGACCAGGTATCGCCACCGTCAATGGACTTAAACAATCCTCCGTTCGTTCCATTAAATTCATTTCCGTCTTCCCACGGCCCTTCTCGCACCTCCCACATCGAGGCGTACATCACATTGGGATTTGACGGATCGATTTCAATGTCGGAGCCGCCGGTGTTGGCATCTTTGTAAATCACCTTTTCCCAACTTTCGCCGCCGTCAGTGGAACGGAAGATACCGCGCTCTTCGCTGGGTCCGTAAGGATGTCCGAGTACCGCCGCAAATAGCCGATCGGGATTGCGCGGATCGACAACAATCGCCGGAATCTGTTGCGCATCGCGGAGACCGGTTTTTTCCGCACCTTCCGCGCCTGCCTTGTCTGAACCCATATGCTTCCAGGTTTTTCCCGCGTCGATTGACTTGTAGATTCCGTTGCCCACGGAAAGATCGGGACGATGCAAGCCCTCTCCGCTCGCGGCATAAACAATGTTGGGATCCGACGGTGCGACCGCAATCGCACCAATCGACTGCGAAGACTCGTGATCGAAAATAGGGTTCCAAGTCCGGCCGTAGTCGTCCGTCTTCCAGACACCGCCGTTAACCTGGCCAACATAAAAAACATTCGGTTGGGTGGGAACTCCTGCAGCCGCGCGCGTGCGCCCGCCGCGAAAAGGCCCAATCATTCGCCAATGAAGTTCCTGAAACACATTGTCGTGAACCTGAGCGGGAGAAGTTGCCGCAGCCAGAGCGATAGAGATGAGAGTGAATAACCGGAAGAATAAGATCGCAGGACGTTGCATCACTTGGCGCCCCCTTGAACCTGCAAGCAAACCCTACAGCATAAACCAAAGTAGGTGCCGGAGGGGTTTCTTATCAGTGATTTGACCTCCCTAAATTCGCCTGGAAGCCGCCCCTGCTGCGGTAAACTTGACGCGCCACCAACTCTGACATCTCAATGCATCCTCATATTTCGAACCTTGTTCGCCGTCTACTGCCGTGTATGGGCCGGTCCTTGGCGGTCGTCTTTCTTATTTATGTTTTCGCTTCCCAAGCTGCCCAACCGGCCAGAGCCAAAGAGAGAGATGGCCAAGGGCTTGCGCCGATTCTCGATTACATCTCGTCGGCATGGGACGTTCTGACCCGCTCCATGACTGATTGCAAGAGCGTGGTCGATCCCAAACTGAAAGTCGCGCCGGTCCTTTATTTGCCCGCGGGCTTCGCGGAACCCGCCGCCGTGCAGAAGTTGGCTGCCGATTGCAACGTGCAAGTCGAACACTTGCCGATGGAGATTCATCATCTCGGGGAAATCGACACCAGCAAGATTCAGCCGCACGGCCTGCTTTATTTGGAAAACAAATATGTCGTCCCCGGTGGCCGCTTCAACGAGATGTACGGCTGGGACAGTTACTTCATTGTTCGTGGGCTGTTGCGCGCCGGGCGAGTGGAACTGGCGCGGGGCATGGTCGACAATTTTTTCTTCGAGATTGAACACTACGGCGCGATGCTCAACGCCAACCGCACTTACTACCTCACTCGGTCGCAGCCGCCGTTCCTGAGCTCGATGTTCGTCGACGTTTACGGTGAGATGCAGAAGAACGGCCAAACAAATCGTGAGTGGCTGGAGAAAGCTTATGCCGACCTCGATAAAGACTACGGCATGTGGACGCGCGAACCTCATCTCGCCGGGCAAACCGGCTTGTCGCGCTACTTTGATTTCGGCGAAGGCCCTCCGGCGGAAGCGTTGCAGGACGAGAGCGGATTTTACCGGAAGGTGGCGAGCTATTTCTTTTTTCATCCAGTCGAAGCTAATGATTACGTTATCGAGTCTGCGCCCGGAACCAAGCGATCATCAGCCGGAGCGTCGTACTCACTCCAGATCTGCGATATCGCGACGACGATGTCGCCGCCGGGATGCGAAAAACCGCGCGACTTCATGCTCAGTTCGGACTACTACAAAGGCGACCGCTCCATGCGCGAATCGGGTTTCGATGTGAGCTTTCGCTTTGGACCCTTCGGCGCAGCAACCCATCATTACGCGCCCGTCTGTCTGAATAGCCTTCTCTTCAAGACAGAAAAGGACATGGAACAGATCAGCTTGTGGCTTGGACGTCCGGCGGACGCTGCGACGTGGAAGAAGCGTGCGGAAGATCGCAAGAAACTGATCAATCGCTATCTGTGGGATCAGGCGCAAGGGACGTTCTTCGATTACAACTTTGAAGCACAAAAAAGAAGTTCCTATCTCTATGCAACCACGTTTTATCCGCTGTGGGCTGGGCTGGCCACGCCTCAGCAGGCGAAATTGGTGGAGAGCAAGTTGAAGGGATTCGAGCAACCGGGTGGCCTTCCCATGAGCACCGAGGACACTGGCGCACAATGGGATTTGCCGTATGGTTGGGGCAATATCGAGATGCTGGCCGTGGAAGGGCTGCGCCGCAACGGAGATAACGCCGACGCCGATCGGATCTCGTATGAGTTCCTATCGACTGTGGCGGAAAACTTCCGGCGCGATGGCAACATCCGCGAAAAATACAACGTGGTTACGCGCTCTTCAGAAGCGCACGTCGAACTCGGATATCAAATGAACGTGGTGGGCTTTGGCTGGACCAACGCCGCGTTCTTGGAACTACTGCATGGGCTACCGAAAGAGATGGCGGACCGTTTGGCGGCCGAGCAGAACGCTCCTCTTCCTTCACCCAAATAGCGATCAGCGAATGTGTGCCACCCGGCCCTCGATCCCTCCCGGACCGGGCGCAGGCGTTGCACCGTGTTCGCTCGCGACCCACGCGCCCACGTGATTCGCGACTTCGTTGATCTGGCCCAGTGACGCCCCGCGAAGATATTCGCAAACTAGCGACGCAGTGAAAGCGTCGCCCGCGCCCACCGTGTCGGCAACCTTCACGCGAAAGCCCGGATGGGTATTACAGTCGCTGGGAGCCACTAACAAACTTCCTTGATTCCCACGAGTTACACAGACCAGCCGCAGTTGATAAAGATCAATAAGGTGCCGCGCCGATGACTCTTCCGACTCGGATTCGGAAGATTTCTTATCCGCCGTCAGCACTCGCATAATCTTCGGCAGTTCTTCGTGATTCAGCTTGACGATGGACGCCAGCTTCATCGATTCGTCGAGAACCGCGGCGCTATAGAAATTCTGACGCAGATTCACGTCAAAAACGCGCAAACATTGCGGTCGTGTCGCTTGCAGAAAACTGCGAATCGTTGACTGGCTTTGCGCGGAGCGTTGCGCGAGCGACCCAAAACACACGGCGTCGGCCTCTGCTGCGAGTTCCTGCCACTGCGCCGTCCACTCGAGAAAATCCCAGGCGACCGATTGCGAAATCTCAAAGCAGGGCTGGCCGTGTTCATCTACTCTGACGTGGACAGTGCCAGTTGCATGCTGCGCGTCCCGCTGTAAGAAAGAGGTTTCAACCCCCAATTCACTCAGCCGGCCCAAAGCTTCACTGCCTAGATCGTCGTTTCCCAAACGGCTGGCCGCGATTCCTCTATTGCCCAGCAGCGACGTGATATAAGCAAAGTTCGCAGGCGCACCGCCCAGTTGCCGGCCAGCGGGAAACAAGTCCCAGAGAATCTCACCCAGACCCACAATGGTGTGCTTCATTACTGTCATTCGTTCCCGAGCCAAGCCTAGGGATGCGCATCCTGTTTCGATTGCAACTGCTCAGCCAACTTCAGTTCGCTCTCTGCTTCCTCTTTTTTCCCCAAGTCGCGATAAGCCTGGCCGAGCAAGTGATGAGTGGTGGGATTGTTTGGGTCCATAGCCGCGGCCCGTTGCAGTGAGCGCACGGCCAGTTCGAACTCGCCTTTCTTCTCCAAAACTTTTCCCATCAAGATGTAAGGGCCAGTCGAAGTTGCGTCGAGCCAGATGGAGCGCTGCAAAAGGCGTTCGGCATCATCAAACTTCTGTATCCGCGAATAGGCATCAGCCAGCTTGTAATAAGTAGCAGCATTCGCGGGATTGAGCGCCAACTCCTTCTGAAATTCGGCAATCGCTTCCGGCACTCGCGACTTGTACAGGTAAAGCTCGCCGAGCATAAAGTGAGCCAGCGGCAGCTTCGGGTCGAGGGCCACGGCTTTCTGACCGTATTCTTCGGCAATAGGATCGAACTCCTGCCGGAACAACATGCGCGCGGTGAACAGATAACTGGCAGCGGAATCAGGGGGGACGTCGAACATTTTGGCGAACGCCTTGCGCGCCTGCGGATAGTTCTTGGTTTGGATGTAGCAAATTCCGAGAATGTAAGACGCATCGACATTTGCGCGCGGAAACCATGTCTGGACTTTTTCGAGCAGCGGAATCGCCTGGGCTGGGTGCCCACCGAGATAGTATGACAGTCCCAGCAGTTGCTGGGATTCGGCACTCTTGGGGTCGGCGGCGGCGGCCTTAGTGAAATATTCGATGGCCTTCGGATAATCACTCTTCTTATAGTATGCGGACCCGATCTCGAGATCGAGTCCGGTCGGCCTTGGAGAGCTGGCCTCAAGAGTTTGAAGTTCAGCGATGGCGTCGTCCACTTTGCCTTGCTGGATGAGGGCGCGGGCGTGCGCGAAATCCGATGTCGATGCCGTCTCCTGAGGCGAAGCCGCTGAATCGGCTCGCGGGACGTTCTGTTGCGCCACGCAGAGTATCGAAGAGCAACAAACCATCAACCAACAACGCCGCACAAGAAAGAAAATACACAATGCAAATTCGCTCCGCACTTGAAAATTAGAACACATCGGTCGCATTGGTCGGGAAACAAACAACCCACTGAATTCCTATTGTCGCTTCATCGTCCTTTGTATTTCTTCCAGATTTTCGCGCGCCAGAGAATGATTGGGATCGATCTTCAGGGCGCGCTCGAAGTGTGATTTTGCTTCCCCAAAGCGGCCCAGTTCAGCCAAGGCGCTCCCTAAATTAGCTTCGGCGTTGGCGTCTTTCGGTTGCTCCTGTATCGCCAAACGGAACTGCCGTAATGCACCCTCAAAGTTGGCCAACTGCGCCAACGCGTTGCCCAAATTGTAGTGCGCGTCGAAGTAATCGGGCCGTGCTTCCACTGCGGCCGCGAGAAAGGCTATGGCCTGCTGTGGTCGGCCATTCGCCAGCAGAGCGGCTCCCATCGCGTTGTTGGCGACGGCGTCATCGGGCCGCAGACGCAGCGCGGCTTCGTACTCGCTTACTGCATCGTCCAATTGCCCTCGAGCCTGTAACATCGCCGCAAGATTGTAATGCGCCTCGAAATTTGACGGATCATTTTTCACATCGTGCGCAGCGAGCGATTCCTCAAGAAGCCGGCGCGGATCACCTTGCGTGGGATCGAAATTGACAGGAAGCACCTGCAGCCACAAATGGCACATTTCGTCGCTGGAACGGTTTCCGCCCTTGACCCGTAGCGGTGGATGATTGGGATTCAGGGGATTTTCTTCGGAATTGTCGTACACGTAGCGCATGTTTACTGTCGTTCCCTTCGGCAATAAGACCGGTTCGGCATAGCGATAGACTGCCTGCCAGCTCAGATTCCAGTGAGGAATATGGATCAACGTTTCCCTGGTTCCATCCGGAAGCGTCGCCCATGCTTCAATATCTTTCCCCAGATAATGCGCGTGAGGATAGATAGCCAGCAGGTTGACGTCGACAGGAAGAATGAATTCGTCAGTGACCGGAAAGTTGTGCTGTCCCGCGGCTATGTCGAGCTTGTCATCATCCTCAAGCTGGAAAAGCATCGGCAACTTCGTCGCCGGATGAGCAGTAAAGTACAGTCCGAGGCTGGGCTGAATGATTTCCGTCTTCCCGGATGGCTGCATATGCGTGTTCAAGATGAGGTCCGCCCCTTTGTTGAGCTGCAGAGCCATGCCTTCCGGCTCAACCGAAGGAACCGACCCCGGCTTCCAGAACAATAAATGGCTGTCGGGTTCAAAGGCTTGCGACTCGATGCGAATCTCCATGCCTCCAAAACCGGCTCCCGGCTGGGCTTCCCGCCGCCGTGAAGATTCGTCGCGGTCGATAAGAATATTGGCGTGGTGTACATAACGCTTGTCACCAGGCCGAATTTCGACGGCCTTGACCCAGCGCGTTTCGGTAATGGGAACACGAAAAATGAAATTCCAATAAGTGTCAGTGCCCTGCGGCTGAAGGACAAACGGCTTCTCTGCCTGAAGCACCAAGTCAGGCTTTCCCAATCGCCAGCCTTCGGGAAATTGCGGCGGCGGAGGCATATCCGAGGGATTGCCTTCCAACGCTCCCTGTTCGACCCACCTCTGAATGAGATCGATTTCGCCGGGTGTCAGGCGCATTTCGTCGGCGAACTTCAGCGGCTGCGGTTCGGGCAGCCACGGCGGCATCGACTTATCCCGCGTCACATCCGCGATCTGATGGGCGTGTTTCTTCGCGTCGGCATAGCTGAGCAGGGGAAACGGTGCTGCCTCGCCCGGCCGGTGACAGGCGGCACACGAACGGAACATGATGGGGGCGATGTCTTTATTGAAGGTGACTTGTCCGGGGATGGATGCTGCTGAAGCGGCTCTCTGCAGTTGAAAATTGGGCAGCGCCGCCGCAGTGAGAATAACCCCGAGCAGTGCCAGCGTTCGTGCCAGAATGCGGCACCGCGGAGGTGCTATTCCAGATCGGCGATGTAGCATCCTACTCCCCTGACTTCTTTCGCGGCGACAGGCTTGCCGGCGAGCGCAGATTGAATGGCGTCGTCCAGTTCATGAGTGGTGGGCTCGGGACGTGTGCGTGTAACATCGACGTAGGTATTGTCGATTCGCCCTTCGTATACGAGTCGGCGATGGCGATCGAAGACCGCGGCCTCAGGCGTAATCTCCACGCCAGCGAGCTTGACGAGCTCGTGCTGAGGGTCCCGCAAGGCGGGCAAGTGATAGCCATAGTTTTCCAGATATTTACGGATCTCGTCCGGCGTATCGGCTCGGTCAGGAAAGACAAGGGAGAAACTGGCTCTATCTGCGTAGCGCTGGTTCAATCGCTGGATGATGGGGGCATAGCGGCCAGAGACGGGGCAATCACGACGCAGGAATATCAGCACTGCGATTTTGTCTCCGGACACCGCCAGCGGATTTGTGGACTTGCCATCCAGGTCGATGGCACTCAGTTGTCCCCACAGCAGAACACCGGAATGACCTGCCAGAAGAATTCCGCAGAGCACCCGAACGAATTTCAGTGAGCACCGCGACTGATTCATAAGATACTCAACTGCTCAGACCCGCTCAGACTTGCCTCAAACCTGGCTCAAAATGCGATTCTAAGGAGCAAGGGCTCTCATTGTCCATGACTTCTGGCGGGGGAGATTCTCGTAGCAGACAAAAACGGGGAGTCCCGAAAGACTCCCCGCTGCAAATAGCTCGTAGTTTTGCTAGAAGCTTAATTTTAGAGCGAATTCCAACTGGCGCATGCCGGTGGTCGAACCCGGCGAAGAATCAGCTTCGATGTCGGTGATCTGACCGGCGTTGCCGCCTCCGTCAATTTGCGTGTTTCCCTGGTTGGCATTAAAGCCCAGCACCGGATGATTGAAGACATTAAAGGCGTCCATACGGAACTGCATCTTAAAACGCTCAGTAATGCTGAACGTTTTAAAGAGAGCCGCATCGGCGGAGAAAGCCCGCGGACCGCGGAAGCTGTCGAAACCGATGTTGCCTAAGTGACCAGCCCCAGGATCAGCAAATGGACCGCCCGACGTAGTAGTGATATTAGCGACGGGCATGAAGAACTGAACGTAGGGATTTGCGCCCGCCGGATGCTGCAAGGATCCTGCTCCAGTGTGGAACGAGCCAGAGCCCTTGTCCGGACGGCAGATGTTCACATCCTCCTCGTTACCGCAGTCGCTGAAGCTGGGAGTCCAAGGCAGTCCGCCACTCCAGTTAGTGTCACCTGAAATCTGCCAGCCGCCCAGAATCAGATCCTCAGGCCGATTCGCATTTCCGCCGAATGTCCTGCCTTTCCCGAACGGTAATTCATAAACCAAGCTGGTCACCCACACGTGATTCCGAACTTGATCGTCAGGACCGTACGCGATGGGATGGCTGTTGGCGTAATAGTTGCTGTCATATTTGTCTGCATGGGCGAATGTGTAGTGCGATAACAATTGCAGGCCATGAGAGAACCGCTTGTCTACTTTTACTTGCAGGGCGTTGTAGATGCTGCTGGCGTCGTTTCCCAGATAGTTTCCTTGATCGCCGGAACAACAGGTCAGTTGATCCGCCACGGGCACTCCCGTATTGCCGCAAGTTTGTGTCACGGTCGAACAGTCCGGGTAGATGAACTTGTCGAAGTACGGCCTGCGCTGCGCTTGGCTCAAAGTGCCATACCCCACGATGGACGGGTTGTTGATGTTATAGGTATTGCCATCGCCTGCGAAGCCGTTGGTTCCTTTGTTGCCAATATAGGCGACTTCGAGCGAAGTAGTGTTGTTGATCTGGTGCTGAACAGTCACGTTCCACGCATCAAGCGTAGGAAGCCGTTGATAGGTCGGGCGAATATGCGGCTGCAAATTTCCCGCAGGACCATTCAGTGGCAACAGACCATTGGAAGGGACGGTGGGAAACGTGAAAATGGGCGGTCCCGCGTCCAACTGGAACGCCGGTATGAAGTTGTTGCTTGCTGCAGCATTGATCGTCGAAGCTTGGACCAGTTGGGCCGCCAGTACTGGCAGATTCTGCGTAACGGCGTGGCCAAAGTTCGAGCCGAAAACGCCCATGTCGAAGCTGCGTCCGTAACCCATCCTGACCACTGTCCTTGGTGTTAGCTGATAAGCGGCGCCGAGCCGCGGCGCAAAATAAGACCACTTATTGTCAATGTTTCCGTTTAATCCGATGTTGCCATATCCGGCCACACGATCATGACCATCGCCCAAGGCGATGTTGGTGAAGCCGCCCTGGCCCTTACCATTCACGTATTCCGGGAAATAAACTTCCCAGCGAAGGCCGTAGTTCACAGTGAGTTTAGAAGTTACGCGCCATGTGTCTTGTCCGTAGTAGAACATCCGATGCTGCCGTTCGGCAGCGTCGGTGCTGGTGCTGACGTAACGGCTCAATTGGGTAACGTCGCCAAGCATGAACGTAGCAAAGTCCAGGCCGCCCAACCCCCCATCGGAAGTAGCCAGATGATTGAACGCATAGACACCTGTGCGGTTGGAGTCGCTCGGGACGCGCAGGTTTTGTGCGTAGCGAACGTCGGCCCCAAACTTAAACTGATGGTTGCCATGGATCTTCGTCATGTTGCCGACCCATTGGTATTGGCGTTCTCGCTCAATCAGAGGACAGTTGCAACGCGCGACACCCAGGCCATCTCCGAAGTTCGATCCCACGCCATCCATGTCGAACTCACCCAAGCCCGAGGTGAAGTTATCTCCTAGGTTCGCGTTAGGAATGCCGAACGCTGTCATCGCTGCTTTGCCCGCATCCGGCTTGTTGGTGAGAGGATTGTATTGGAAATAGCCGAAGCGAAAATCGCCGAGCAACGTCGAACTGAAAGTCTTGGTTACACCGGTGGCCAGACTGTAATTATGAACATTTGAACTGCCCGCCAAACCGCCGGGGCCAAATCCAATGCCGCCCACCGCGCCCAAGCTGGGGGTGCCCGACAGGCTGAAATAATCGAGGCTGAAGCGGCCGAACACTTGCACGGTCGGCTTGGCATTAAAATCGATTCGAGTGTCGAAGCTGTTTTGGTTGTACGGACCGGAGCCGGCTCCTACAAAGTTGTTCGTCGCGCCGCCGCTGGTTGGGTTCGGAAAAGCGGCCAGCATGTTGAGTGCTGCGGTCGACATGGCGCTCACGGGAATTTTGAAATTATTGGCAGGCAAGCAACTTGCTGCTGGAACATCGCCTTGTACTCCGCAGAAGGCTAGGCGTCCTGCTCCCGACAGATCGGCGGAACTTGTGGGATCGTAGAGGTAGTTGGATGGATCACCGGCGACCCCATTGCCGATCTTCGCAGCGTAGTCGCTGAAGTCGCAGAACGTTCCGCCCGTGACACAAGTGCTCTTCAATAGAGCGGTCGGAATCGTTTCCTGATTGCTGATGCCGTTTTTCTGCCGCGTCGCCTGGTAGTCAGCAAAGAAAAACAATTTGTTCTTAATAACCGGGCCACCAATCGTTCCTGCGAATTGCTGCCAGCGAGAAGAAGGAATCAAACGCCCCGTGACCGGGTCGGGAGCGAACTGTGTGAAGGGGTCGCGTGCTGCCAGAGCGTCGGTGCGCCGGAACCAATCCGCCGAACCGTGAATGTCGTTGCTGCCGGACTTGGTTTGCACCGTTACGACGCCAGCCACCGCCTTACCAAACTCGGCATCGTAATTGCCCAGCGAAATCTTGGCTTCCTGAATCGCATCTAAATTCGGATTGACCACGATGATTCCCAAAATCGGATCCTGGTTATCGGTTCCATCCAACTCAAAGGCGGTCCCGCTAAAATGCTGACCGTTGACAAATATCTGCTGGCCACCTTGAGGGTTCTCGGTCGCAGCATGGCTCCAGCCCACCAGTTTCTGCGTGCCGGGCGACAGGAGTTCAAAGGATGTAAAATTTCTATTCAGGATGGGAGCATCTTCAACCATCTTCGCGTTGAGCTCAATCGACACGTCTTCACGGTCAGTTTTGAGTTGCGGAGCCTCTGCGGTAACTTCCACCTGTTCGCTGGTCGA
Organism: Candidatus Sulfotelmatobacter sp.; assembly: GCA_036513255.1. Lineage (GTDB taxonomy): Bacteria > Acidobacteriota > Terriglobia > Terriglobales > Acidobacteriaceae > Sulfotelmatobacter. The sequence goes on from DATBZH010000059.1 coordinate 21,324, forward strand.
ACCGACCACGAACTGACCGTCCACTCTGGAACCGTTGTCGGCGGAGACCTGAATGTCCTTGAACTCAAGAATCTTGAAGCCGGTACCCTCGACTCGCACGGTGTAAACGTCGGGAATAAGATGCGTCACCGAGTAGTTCCCACTCTCATTCGTTGTGGTCTGTTCGGTTGTACCTTTGGTCTGACTAGTGACCGTAACCTTCGCGCCGGCGACTGCCGCACCTGAGGGGTCGTTTACCGTACCCAAAATGCTCCCAAAGACCGCTTGCCCAAAAGCTGCCTGTGACGAGAGCACGCAAAGAACTAACAGCGACGCCGAAACCGCAAGAACTGACCTCTTCATGAACCTGCCTCCTGAGACTCGACCGCGGGGATTGCACAGAACAGAGGTATACCGTTGTTCTGTCCTTGCAAGTCAGTAGTACAAAAGCACTATCTGCTCGGTATCACTACGTTTGATACCGTTACAAGACTGAAGTGCCCCTTTTGCAGTAAGATAGGGGACGCGTTACCTGAGCGTTAAATGTCTTTGACTCGCACGTTCGCCGCCGGGCGGGAGCAGTGCTTCCAGCAAGTAGAGAAGCTTACCAATAGTCATAGCCTGAAGAGTTCGGAGTCGCTGTGCAAATTGCTCCGCTATCTCGCGGAGCACTCTCTCGATCATCCCGGAGTCGCCCTCAAGGAATATCAAATCGCTACTGAGATCCTGGGACGATCCGCAGCCTTCGATCCGCAAAGCGATTCGACAGTTCGTGTGCAGGCTGGCCGCCTGCGGGTGAAGCTGGCGGACTACTATACGCACGAGGGGAACAGCGATTCCATTCTGGTGGAGTTACCGAAAGGGTCATACGCTCTTTCGTTCCACGTTCGCACGCCCCACCTTGCTGACGAATATACCGGTCCTGTGCGAGTCGCGGCTCCCGCATTAGCGGTGGAAAGTCGTAAAAGAGGAAACGGCTGGGCGGCAGCGATCATTCTTTTTATTTTGTTGGCGGTGTCGCTTGCAGCTGTCGGCATACTCGCGGTTCGAGGGCGAAGGCCGTCTGTCATTCGCGAAGCGGTTCCCAGCGTTTACCAGGTTTTCTGGAGCCGCTTTATCAGCGGGCCGCAACAGCCCTGGGTAGTATTCAGCAACGCTAATTTCGCAGGACGGCCGGAGACCGGGATGCACTACTTCAATCCGGTTTCGGATTCGAAGGCGGCGGTCCTCGACTACTACACAGGGGTGGGGGAGGTGCTAGCGGTCCATCAGCTCGACCGGGTTTTCGAGTTGCTGAATCATCAGTTGCGGGTGAAGCGCGGGAGCTTGTTCTCGCTGGATGACGCCAAGAATAACGATCTTATTTTTGTCGGGTCGCCGGCTGAAAACCTCACGTTGCTGGAGATTCAGGGGACTCAGGAGTTCGTCTTCCAGAGGGTTGCAACCGGACCGCGCAAGGGGGATTTGGGAGTCCTCAATGTGCATCGACAGCCGGGAGAGCCGGAAATGTATCTGGCGACTCCATCGCAGCAACAGGCGGGAGAAGATTTTGCGGTGGTAGGGCTGGTGCCGGGAATGGATCCTGCGCGGTCGGTGTTGATCTTGGCGGGCACGACGACCATGGGCACGCAGGCTGCAGCCGAATACGTTTGCCGCGAAGATTCCCTGGCAGAATTATTGCAGCGGCTCGGCGTCTCGAAGCCGGGAGAGCTGCGGTCGTTCGAAGCTCTACTGAGAGTGAAAGTCACGCGTGGAGTTCCGGTGCGGACGGAGCTTGTGGGAGTGCGGCAGGGAAGTCATTAGATGGCAGTCGGGCCACGCAGTTCTATTTTAGTGGCCTGCTCTACAATGGCCGCAGCATGATTGCCCATCTTCGCGGGAAGTTGCTCTTCAAACATCCGAATCAGGCGGTCGTAGAAACCGGCGGAGTCGGCTACGACGTCACCATCAGCGTGCCCACGTTTTCCGATTTACCCGGCCCGGGTTCCGAAGTGGCACTGCACATTCATACACACGTGCGCGAAGATCAGATCGCGCTCTATGGATTTCTGCGACCGGCGGAAAAACTGCTGTTCGAAAAGCTGATCACGGTAAGCGGAATCGGGCCGAAGCTGGCGATTACGATCCTCAGTGGAATGCCGGCAGATGCAATGGTGGGTGCGATCCGCGGAAACGATATCGCGCGGCTGACGCATATTCCGGGCATAGGAAAGAAAACCGCCGAGCGCATGGTGCTGGAACTGCGCGACAAACTGCCGCAGGTGGGGCCAGCCTCCGCACCTGCAATCTCGCCGCTGAGCGCGATAGAAGAAGATGTTCTTTCGGCACTGGTAAACCTTGGATATCAACGTGCTGCGGCAGAAAAAGTGATGACGGAAGTGAAGAAAAATAGTAAAGAAGGGTCGTTTGATGGGATGTTCCGCGGGGCCCTGGCGGCATTGTCGAAGTAGGCGGTTGACAGTCCACGAGCGCCAGCTTATGGTTTTGCTCCAAGTGGAATCATTCGCACTTCCTTATCTTTCATCGCAGCCGTTCAATCTGATTCGCCGCAGTTTATCGGGATTAGGAATGGAGTCGAAGGAGTTGGTCCAATTTATAGGCACGCAGACTGCCACCTTCAGCGCGCCGGGTCGTGTCAACCTGATCGGGGAGCACACCGATTACAATGACGGCTTCGTCATGCCCAGTGCCATTGATCTGCGCACTCGCGTGGCCGCGACCCCCCAGGGCACACGCAAGCTGCGGATTCAATCGCAGGAGTTTCCTGAAACTTTCGAATTCGATTTGGATAATCTGCCCCAGCATGCCACTGGAGCCTGGTGTGACTATGTTCTGGGAATCGCCGTGGGGTTACAGCAAAACGGACACGTTCTTCAGGGAGCAAATCTATTCGTGCATAGCGAGGTCCCGGTCGGTGCCGGACTCAGCTCCTCTGCTGCCATTGAAGTGGCCAGCGCGCTCGCGCTCATGACCCTCGACAATGTGGCAATGCCGTTGGCGGAGGTGGCGAAACTTTGCCAGCGCACCGAGAACGTTTTTATTGGAGCGCGGGTGGGCATCATGGACCAGTTTGTCGCGTGCCTGGGAAAAGCTGGACACGCCCTGTTGCTCGACTGCCGCTCTCTGGAGTTCGAGCTGATCCCCATCCCGGATAACGTTCGCATAGTAGTCTGCAACACGATGGTTAAGCATCAACATGCCAGCGGCGAATACAACCGGCGCCGCGCGGAATGTGAAGAAGGTGTGAAGATCCTGGCAATGTGGTATCCCGGTATTCGTGCGCTGCGCGATGTTTCGCTCCATCAACTGGGGGAGCACGCCAAAGACATTCCCGCGACCATTTACAAGCGATGCCGCCACGTAGTGGAAGAAAATGAGCGGGTGCGTGCGGCCGCCAGTTGCCTCCGCGCCGCCGATTTGAGCAGTTTCGGAAAGCTGATGCTGGAATCGCATCGTAGTCTTCGGGATCTGTACGAAGTCAGTTGCCGTGAACTGGATATTATGGTCGAGGCCGCCGAAGGCCTGCCGGGCTACTACGGCGGACGCATGACAGGAGGCGGATTCGGCGGCTCTACGATCAACTTGGTGGACACCGGAAGTGCTCAAGAATTTGCGGAACAAGTCTCCGCCCGCTACCGCCATTCAGTAGGCGTTCAACCGGAAGTTCGCATCTGCTCGGCCGCCGATGGCGCCCAGGCCGAGCCTTCTACGCCGGTCAGATAAGAGTCCGCCCGATGTGGACATAAACGACAGTGCTTCCGTAGCTCGTTGTGAATTGTGCTAACAACGGATCTCGAACTTTGTGAAGATCAAGTTTCAATCGGGGTGAATGATGAATCGACGAACTTTTGCTCAAACACTTGCGGGAACCGTCGCGGGAGCGTACGGGCTCAATCAAACTTCCAATCTTTTCTGTGAGCCGGCATTCGCCGCAAACAAAAGCGAGGTAGCAGCGCCCTTCAAACTGTCCGTCATGCTGTGGACAGTTTTCACCGGCATGCCTTTTGAACAGCGTTTGGAAAAAGTAGCGGAAGCCGGGTACCGCAATGTCGAATTGGTTGGTGAATACGATAAGTGGACAGAGGAGGATTTCACCCGCGCCAATGCTAAACGCAAAGAGCTCGGCATGAGCTTCGACTGCACCGCCGGATTGAAGCACGGAGTAAGCGTCCCGGATGACCGGCAGGCGCTGCTTGCGGAATTGCGCCATGCATTGCCGATCATGGAAAAGTTGGAATGTCCGACCATGATCCTGCTCTCCGGGAACCGGGTACCGGGAATGCCGCGCGAGAGCCAGCATCAGTCCTGCATCGAGGCACTGAAAGCAGCGGCGGAGATCGTGCAGGGCAAGTCCATCAATGGCGAGCCGGTTCGGTTACTGCTCGAAACCATCGACCCGGAAGAAAACCCGAAATATTATTTGACCGAAATCGCCGAAGCGCTCGATGTGGTTGCAGCGGTCGGCCATCCGCAGGTGCAATTGCTCTACGACTTCTACCATGAACAAATTGCCGCCGGAAATCTCATTGCCAAGTTAGCGAAATGCATCCCTCACCTTGGCCTGGTACACATCGCGGATGTACCCGGCCGTCATCAACCGGGCACCGGCGAGATCAATTACGAAAATATCTTCGCCAAATTGGCCGAACTGAACTATGCGGGCATGGTTGCAATGGAGTTCCATCCCACTGGCGATCCGGTCACGCAGCTGCGCGCTGCGCGCGACATGGCGCTGCAAGCCGGACGTAAGGCGTCGAACAAAAAAGCGACTTCCGCCTGATCAGCGTGCCCCGCGCACATGAACTGGCGGACGCAAAAAGAATCGAATCCGACGAGACCTCTTCCGGAGTGGATAAAGTGAAACATGCCGAAACCCCTCCCCACTCCAATCCTTGCAACGAGCGTCGCAGTTGTTGCGACTGGTTTCTAACCTACTCCAGCCTTGCGTTCATAGTGATCTTCGCGTTCAGGACTTTTGACACCGGGCAGCCTTTTTCCGCCGCTTCCGCAAATTTCTGAAACGTCGCCGCATCGGCTCCGGGTACCTTGCCAACCACGTCGATGTGGCTCGCCGTAATCGTCCAGCCCGATTCGAGCTTTTCCATCGTCAGGGTCACGTTGGTGCTTAAGCTCTCTGGCGTCAGGTTGGCGCTGCCCAACTGCCCCGAGAGTGCCATTGAAAAACAGCCAGCGTGAGCGGCCGCGATCAACTCTTCGGGGTTGGTGCCGGGCCCATTTTCAAACCGCGAGGTAAACGAATAAGGAGTGTTGTTGAGCACTCCGCCGGGGGCCGAGATCGAACCCTTGCCTTCCTTGAGGCCGCCCTTCCAGACTGCGCTAGCTTTCCGTTGCATTGCGACTTCTCCGTGTGTTGGAATGAGAACTCTTTCATTTTAGACGCAGGTTGGCATCCCTGTCGCACGCGGCGGAGAATAGCTTTTGAGATGGATATGAACGATCAGGATTGCGCGGCTGTGGACCGAGATCGAAACCAACCCGCGCTCAACGCCGGCGTGGGTACCGCCGCTGACTACTGCCCGAACTGCTCAACCAGGCTGAAAGAGAGCCGGTGCAAGATGAGTTGCCCCACGTGCGGCTTCTATTTAAGCTGCGCCGATTTTTACTGACGCGGTCAATATTTCCACGAGTCTTCTCCAGCCCGGTTCCACTCGCATTTTTTCTACGATTCGCGATTCAAGCTCTGCGTGACCTGAAAATAGAAATGATAGTGCTTTCGGCATCCGGGATTAAAAGGCGTGCCACAATCCGGACAGCGAGCTTCGCTTTGCAGGTACTGACGGACGGTTAGTTCTGTGCCACACGCTCCGCATAGTATTGCTTTTTCATCCCATTCGTTTTCCGGCCAGACTGTTATCGGATGATCGGCGAGTGCGTCGTGGCAGTCTTTGCACGCATAGTAGACCCCGCAGCACTTCATCTTGATCGCAACGACGTCAGTTGGTCCGCGATAGTGTTCGCAACGAGTCTGCGAATCGAGATTGACGCCACGCACGTTAGGAGGCATGAAAAGAGAAGAGATAAAGAAGCTCAGCCGATCGTCAACAGTTCTTCGTAGAATCCGCCGATCTCCCGCGCCCGATCCACAAAATGAATCTCGAGTATCCAGTGCCGTTCCCGGCCGGAAGCGTCCGGCATTCGCATCCGGTTGTGGTTCTGGGGGTGGACATAGAGGGTGATTTTGTCTCCCGCGATTTTCTCGTGCGGAAAAACCCCAATCAGATGGCCCGCAATAGGGCCTCCGTATTCCCATCCCGCTTGTTCCGCGAGTTGCCGCGCATAGGCATACAGCTCGGCCGCGGTGATCTCAGGGTGCTCTTGAAAATATCGTTTTCCATCCGCGAATGCCACTTCGATGTCGCGGCAGAGTTTATGCTTCAGCGGATCGTTCCCCACCGCGAAGGTCCGTCCGAAATCAGCTTCGCACTCCTCGAACACGGGGCCAAGATCAAGAAAGGCGATGTCATCTTCCGCGATTGTCAGGTCCGGAGGATTTTCGTCGTAGGGCGCCAGCGTGTTGCGCCCCGCGCGCACGATGCGTTTATGCCAATAGCGCGTAATACCGTACATGCGCTGGGCAAGGTCATAAATCTTCTCGTTGATCTCGCGTTCCGTCGCTCCCGGCCGAATCAGATTTTGCGCGTTAACTTCCGCAAACAGCGCTCCGGCTTTCAGTTGAGCATCCAACAAACCGGCGACGAGTGTTTCTTGCGATTGCTCCATGACGGGTTAGATTACGGCAGCTTTAGGTTGGTTCAAGTCCCCACTACGCGTTCTTCTGAGCCTCGCGTTTCAAAGCGCGTTCGAGCGTCTGGTCGAGGGCGGATTTGGCTTTTTCGTATTCTTGGTCTGAGATTGTGCCTTGCTTGTGTTCGACTTCGAGATCGAAGAGTTCTTCTTTGAGGGCTTCGAGAAGCATCGGCTTCGCCGCCCCGGTTGCTCGTGCTTTCGACTGCGGGATTTGTGCGGCAGGAACCTGGGTTAACTCTTTTCCTGCTTCGGCATCGGCGTATTCGTTGTCGTCCAGATAATCGACGGCGCGAGATGATTTGCCGCGCGACACCGCTCGCGCTGCCGATTGTTGCCTCGATGCCACGAACACCGCTCCCGCGATCAGCACGGCTGCGAATCCACCGAGAATATACCAGCGATATTTTTGCAGCGGGTCGGGCGCGTCGATGGGCGGGCCAAGACCGCCACCGGGACGGTTTGCCGATTGCGCGGTAGGGCCTGGAGTTTGTTCCGGCCCCTGATCGGAGGACTGTCCCTGGTCCTGGCCGCCCGCATTTTCTTGTGCGAATGCTCCTTCGCCGGCGATGCGAAAGGCAAGCGCATGATCGTCGGTGGCGTTGGACGCAACTTGCATTATTACGCCGGCCTGCTGAGGGTCGGCGAGTTGCTGAAAAGCCGCGCCGGATGCGGGCGTGAACTGCATTGTCTTAGGCACGACTGCCACGAAATGTTGCAGCGGGCTGACGGGCCGGGGATCGATGTTGGCGCTGCCGGTGTAGGGAAGTTGGTAGACGACCTCAAAACGCGTTTCGCCGGGACGCAGGGGAAAAATAAAAGCGTAGCGGTTCTTATCGCCTTCGGCGATAGGTGCGGAGTTGATCGGTTGTCCACCGGCGGTCATGGCCGAGCCTTCGACGATCTTTGCGCCGTCGGGAATGTAGAACTCGAAGTTGCGTTCGTTCATCTGCGTGCGCGGCGGCTTGGAAGAATTCTGCACGGCGAAGACGCGCTGCACTTCGAGCTGTCCTTGGCTGGCCTGAAAGCGCATGATGTCGGCCACGTTGGTGATGCCGTCGATCTTCTTGCCCACGTCGTAGACTTCGAGTTCCACCGACGTAGTGCCGGGAGGCGCCATGCGGTGGTAAGTGACTTCCTGATGGATGGCACGCACCAGATGCGGCGATTGAGCGTCGTCGAGTTTGAAAGTGAAGTTGCCTTTGGCGTCAGTCTTGGTGCGGCCGGCTTCTTCCATGCCCTGGCCGAGCTTGAGCAGGACGACTTCGTCTCCGGCGGCGGGCTTGTTGGTGGTGGAGTTTTTGACGGTGCCGGTGAGGGTTTGAGCCGTGGCAAGGGACGCTAGAGCGACCAGAACCAGGACCAAAACCTTTACCACAGAGGACACAGAGGACCACAGAGGAGAAATTAAAGTTTGTTTTGATTTCACGATCTCGTTCTCTTAAGCGCGGATGCGGCTCTCGCTTCCAGGCGCGCGATTTCCGCGAGCAGCGTGGCGGCTTCGTCCTGCAAGTTCGATTTCAGCGAGACGTAATCGGCCTCAGGCATCTTGCCCGCTTTGTATTCGAAGTTCAAGTCGCGCAGGTTTTCGTAGACCACGTCTTTGCGTTCGCGAAGGTATGCGGCGCGCGTTTTTCTGGGTCCGAGATACAATTTGCCCGGTAGATAGAAAACATAAAACACGGCGGTTGCCGCCATAAGCAGGCAGATTGCGAGAGTCATAATTCAGTTTCCTTGCGGGCCTGGTCACGATACTGTTCGAGTTCGGCTCCGCGAACCGGATGCAGTCCGGCTGCCAGAGCGGGAGCCGGCCGATTCTTCCACGCTCGCACCACGGCGACAACCGCGAAGAATCCGAGAAACAGAGCGACAAACGGAACAATCCAAGCCGTGCGATTGAAGCCTGTAGTCGTTGGGGCTGCCAGGACTGTGGGACCGTATTTTTGCACGAACGCTTGCTCTACCAGGCTGTCGCTGTCGCCGCGCGTGACGGCGGCCATGAGTTCGTTCCTCATGCCGTCGGAGTCCGGGCAGCCGACATGGTTGCACTCCAGCAGAATCTGATTGCAGCCGCAGATGCACATAAGCTGATGGCCGATTTGATCGAAGCTGGTAGCGGGATCGCCCGCGCCGGAAAAAAGGAACACGGCAAGCGAGATCAGGGCGCATTGCAGATAGCGCCAGCGAGTTTTGCTTAATGTGTTCATTGACACCAGCTCAATCACCCGCGCTCACCGGTTCCGCGCTAATCGTTTCGACCATGCGTGGGGCAGGCACGCGCACGGGAGCGGGAGCGTTAGGCACAAGAGCGAGAATCGTTCCCGCAAGAATGATCCAGACGCCCAGCCATATCCACATCACAAGCGGGTTCAAATGTGCTTTCAGAATGGGATGCCCGTTATCCTGATTGAAGCCTTCAAATACAAGATAGAGATCTTCACTTAACGTAGACCGGATATAGGGAATGGTCGAAGGCTGGCGGCTGGCGTGGTAAAAGCGGCGCTCGGGCGTCAGCATGTCGATTTTCTTGCCGCCCTTGTAGACGTCGAGGACGGCCCATGCGCTGCTGTAGTTGGGATTCTCCTCTTCGGTATAAGAGCGGCAAACGAGCGTGTAGCTGCCGATCGTCATCTTGTCGCCGTAGCCCATCTCCTGCTCTTTGTCCTGGTTGAAAGCCGAGCCGGCCAAGCCAACCACCACAACCACCACTCCGAAGTGAACAATGTATCCGCCGTAACGGCGCGTGTTGCGATGTGTAAGCTGCACCATCGATGCGAACATGCCCTGTCCGGTGTGACGCGAAATCACGCGGCCACCGCGGACAAACTCCGAGCCGACTGTCAGCGTTACCAGCGCCGCGAGCGCAATCGCCATCAGCGAATAGAAGTAGGCAATATCCTTCCAGGGTTTGAGGCCAAAAGGTCCGCCCCAGCTTTCCGGCGTAAGCATCAGGAACAATGCGACAACGGTCGCGCCCACCGCAGGCCAGAAAAAATTGCGCTTCAGACTCTCGAAGGAAGTCTTGCGCCACGCCAGCAGCGGCCCCAGCGCGGTAAGGATCAGAAGCAACAACGCAACCGGGATGGCGACGCGATTGTAAAACGGAGCGCCGACGGTGACCTTATTTCCCTGAACGAGTTCCGAAATCTTCGGGAACCATGTTCCCCAGAGCACGGTGAAGCAGGCCAACAACAGCAAAAGATTATTGAACAGGAAGCTCGACTCGCGCGAAACCAGCGATTCCAGTTTGTGTTCGCTGCGCAGATGAGACTTGTTCTTGAAAAAGAAAAACAGAAACGCCGCCAAGCTAATGCCGAGAAACCACGCGAACCAATCTCCGATGGAAGACTGCGCGAAGGCGTGGACCGAACTGATGATGCCGCTGCGCGTGAGAAACGTGCCGAGAATTGCCAGCCAGAATGTGGCGAACACCAGCCACATGTTCCAGACCTTCAACATGCCGCGTTTTTCCTGCATCATCACCGAGTGCAAAAACGCGGTGCCGGTGAGCCACGGCATCAGCGAGGCATTTTCCACCGGATCCCATCCCCAGTAGCCTCCCCAACCAAGCACGGAATAGGCCCAGTGCGCGCCAAGAAAAATTCCGCACGTCAAAAATCCCCACGTGACCATCGTCCAGCGGCGGGTGATGTGAATCCACTTTTCGCCGGGATACTTCATGATCAGCGCGCCCAGCGCGAAAGCGAACGGCACGGTGAATCCGACGTAGCCCAGATAGAGCATCGGCGGATGAATCACCATCTCGGGATATTGCAGAAGCGGATTGAGCCCGCTGCCCTCGGTGGGAATCGTGCCCTGCATCAAGCCGAAGGGATTGGCGGCAAAATTCACCAGCAGCAGAAAGAAAATTTGCACGCCCGCCAGCACGACCGAAGCGTAAGCAAACAACCGCGGATCGGTCTTGTAGCGCAGGCGTAGCACAAACCCATACGCGGCCAGCAGCAAAGACCAGAACAGCAGCGAGCCTTCCTGCCCCGACCATAGGGTCGCAAATTTGTACGGTCCGGGAAGATCGCGGTTGCTGTGGTGAAAAATATAAGCGATGGAGAAATCGTTTTGAAACGCGCACACAACCAGAACGACCGCGGCGAGAAAGACTGCGACAAACGTGGCGATACCCGAGCGGCGCGCCGTTTCGCCCAGCCGCTCCGATCCGCCAGCCTGGTTCTGACGCAGCAGCGCAAACGCTCCCGCGCAAAAGCAATACAGGCTCAGAGCCAGCGCGAGGAGAAGAGCGAAACTACCAATTTCCGCCATGGGGGAGGTCCCTGATCATTTTTTCAGAAACCTCCCGCCGAGGCAACCGGTAACGGCTGTTTATTACGCAATCCGTACAAGTGGCGGACCGGGCAAGCGAGGCGGAAAACAAGGTCGGTCACCCCCCGCGCGTTGCAGATGCGGACAAGGCTGTCCGCCGCATGACCCTATGCGCTATGTTGACGATAGCGCTGGAGAACTTCGCTCTCCGCGACCAGCCAGTCTTCGGTTTCGTGTCCAGAGGTGAAGCCGCGACGCTCGGAAAGTTCATAAGCACGGCGGCGGATTTCTTCCTCCATGTTAATGGGCATGACGGTGGCTCGCGATTCCGTCTTCACCATCGCCAGTTTCGCCCCTTCACGCGCTCCGTTCGTCTTCAGGGGCAGGGTGGGCTCGGCCTTCGGGGCTGCGAATGCCGGGGCTGCCAGGTTATTTTCCGGAGTTGTGTTGTTGGTTAGAGTTTCATCTTTCCGCTTATTTCCGGGATTTTTCGTTTTCGCCATAATTGGATACTCCTTGCAGATACCTAAATTTAGGAATGAAGTGATTTGTTGATGGATGAATGACATACACGTCACCGTGCCAATGGCCACTCAACGGTTTAGTTTTTCAGCAGAGTTATACTTTTAATATATCGCGAATAGGCCTTGATGAAAATAGTAGAGCGCGAAAAACCGCAGGCAAAAGGCTGCTGGAACAAACTCAATAAACAGATTCAAGAGCAGCAAGCAGGAACCACCGTCTGCGCCGCGTAAGCGTGCGATTAGGCGCAAATTCCTTTGCTATAATCGATCTCTGCCCAGATGGCGCTATCGTCTAGGGGTTAGGACGGAAGATTCTCAATCTTCAAACACGGGTTCGATTCCCGTTAGCGCTACCAACTACTCAACAACTTACAGCCGCATCTGGCCGGTGGCCCGCGCCTTCTGATGTTCAGGTCTCCGAGGGCGAACACACTGTCTCAGTGAAGAAAGCAGGCTTTCAGAGCTGGGAACGAAAGCTGAAGGTCAGCGCTGGAAGCAACATTCATCTCAACGCGGAGTTAGAGAAAGCGCCCACCCCGTAGACACTGATAAAACATGGACGCTCGCGACCGTGGTTGGCATCGAAGAAATCTCACCTCAGCATCTTCGCGGCGTCTTTCGCGTAATAAGTGACGATCACACTCGCTCCCGCCCGGCGAATGCTGAGCAGCGATTCCATCATGACGCGGTCGCGGTCGATCCAGTTATTGCGGGCGGCTGCCTCGATCATCGCGTATTCGCCGGAGACTTGATAAGCGGCTAGCGGCAGGTCGAAACGGGCGCGCGCCGCAGCGATCACGTCGAGATAAGGCATGGCCGGCTTAACCATAATCATGTCGGCGCCTTCGTCGACATCCAGTTCGATTTCGCGCAGCGCCTCGCGTACATTCGCGCCATCCATTTGATACGACCGCCGGTCGCCGAATTGAGGAGCCGAGTCCGCCGCCTCGCGAAATGGTCCATAGAAACCGGAGGCGAACTTAGCCGCATAAGAAAGAATGGGCGTATTGATAAACCCAGCCTCATCCAGTCGCCGGCGAATGGCGGCGACGCGCCCATCCATCATGTCAGACGGCGCAAGAATGTCGATGCCCGCGCGCGCGAGCGACACGGACGTGCGAGCCAGCAACTCCAGCGTCTCGTCATTGAGGATTTCATACTCGATTTGGCTGGAAGCGGCCATTCTTCTGGCTGCTTCGTCAATGACTTGGGCCTTGTTGTCTTCACTAACAACTATCACGCGGGCGGCCGCGCCCAGCGACTGCGGCCCCGACCCGGCCTTCACAATGCCGCAGTGGCCATGCGACATGTATTCGCACAGGCAGACATCGCCAACCAGAATCAGCCCCGGCACTTCTCGTTTGAACGCGCGCGCAGCCTGCTGCACAATGCCGTTCTCTTCCCATGCTCCAGTTGCAACTTCATCTTTATTTGCCGGCAAACCAAATAAAATAACCGCAGGCACTCCCAGCGCATGCGCTTCGCGTCCTTCTTTTACCGCCTCGTCCACGGAAAGATTGAATACTCCCGGCATGGAGCGAACTTCCTTGCGCACGCCTTCGCCCGCACAGACGAATAACGGATAAACAAACGCGTCCGGGGTAAGCCGTGTTTCGGCCGCCAGATTTCGCAACTGGGCGGTGCGACGGAGCCGACGGAGCCGAGTAGCAGGGAACGCCATTTGAAAAAATTAAGCTCTACTTCCCAGATTCTACATCTTCCCAACGGCAGCAATCCCCGCCCATTTGCAATTCATCGCCGCGGCCAGGCCAAAAGGCCCGCCACCCCTGGAATTTTCGCAGGCCATCGGGTGACGAAAGTAATCAGCCGCTTCCGATCCACCGTCGCAATCCCACTTTGACTCTCTAAAATTATAGGCGGATGAGTCTGTTCCAACGCCACCGTTGGTTCGTCGCCGCGGGCGGGATTACTGCGGCATTCGCCTTCGTGTCTCTTTCCGCGCACCGTAGTCCCGGCCTGACCGCTTTCTCCGACATCTTCGGCTTGTTTCTCATGCTGGCTGGCACGAGCATCCTTTTGGTCAATGCCATCTCCAAACCAGGCGCGGAGCGCACCTTTTGGGGATTAATGGCTTTCGGCTTCGCTTTGTGGGCCTTCAATCAGGGCGCGTGGACATATTGCGAAGTGCTCCGCCGCATGGAAGTCCCAGACCCCTATTTCGCTGACATTGTGCTCTTCTTCCATCTGGTGCCCATGATTGCCGCCGCCGGATGGCGCCCCGACGCCGTCAAGCCGCAAGTAAAATTCCAGCTCAGCACGGTGAATTTCCTGATGTTGCTGGTCTGGTGGATCTTTCTTTATGCCTTCATCGTCGTTCCCCATCAGTATGTCGTCCTGAATATCGAAGCCTACGACCGCAACTACCTTCCGCTTTACGATGTGGAAAACATGCTTCTGTTGGTCACACTCTTGTTTGCAGGTCTTACCAGCAAACGCGGGTGGAAAAGGCTCTACTTGAATTTCCTGGGTGCCGCCGCCCTGTACAGCGCGGGCTCGGAGTGGCTCTATCACGCTACTCTGCAGCACGCTTACTATTCGGGAAGTATCTACGATGTGCCCTTGATAGGCGCGATCGCGTGGATGGCGGCAACCGCGCTCACCGCTCGCGAGTGGGACATGAAAACCGAAGCACCAGCCGATGGCTGGAAAGTAGGAGCGCTCACGCCCCAACTCGCCATGCTGGCGATTCTTTCATTGCCATGTTTGGGACTGTGGTCTTTGCTGGCGGACCATTCACCCGCGCCGTCCCGCCTCTTCCGCCTGTCCGCCGTACTCGGCGCCATGCTGATTCTGGGCGCATTCGTCTTTCTGCGCCAGTATTTGCAGGACCAGGCCCTCATCCACCTGTTGGAAGAATCTTGCAACGGATATGAAACCCAACAGCGCCTGCAGAGTCAGTTGGTGCAAAAAGAAAAATTAGCCTCCCTGGGACAGCTCGTCGCCGGCGCGGCCCGCGAGATCAATCATCCCCTGGCCGCCGTCATGGAATATTCCGAGCAGCTATGGTCGCAGCAGAGATTAACTGTCGAACAAGCTGGCATGGTGCGCAAGATCGTGAATCAGGCTCAGCGCACCGGCGAACTGGTGGCTGACTTGCTCAGCTTTACCCAGCAAACTCCCGGAGAAAAAGCTTTCGTCGATGTGGGCGTGCTATTGCAACGCGGCGCGCAAATGTTGGAAGCGCAGCACCATTCCAGCCGCGTGCGAATCGAAGTTTTTGTCGAGCCAGGCTTCCCCCGCGTGCGGGGAAATGCCAATCAACTCTTTCAGGCGTTTGTGGAAATCATCGAGAACTCAATCGACGCGATGGAAGAGCTGGGCGGCGGATCTTTAAAAATTACCGCTCACCGGCAGGGCAACGACGCGGTGTTGCAATTCGCCGACACCGGTTCCGGCATTCGCGACCCGCAGCGTGTCTTCGATCCCTTCTACACGACCAAGCCCGTCGGCAAAGGCACGGGCCTGGGGTTGAGCGCGGTCTATGGAGTCGTTCAAGATCACAGCGGACAGATTACCTGCCAGAACAATCCCGACGGTGGCGCTCTTTTCATGCTCCGCTTTCCTGCGGGAGCCGAAGCCGCGCGTGCCGCCGAAGCAGCCAAAGCGTGAACCGACGCTTTCTTTCAACCTTGTCATTCCGAACACGTGCGCAAGCGCGGGTGAGGAATCTGTTTTTCCCCGCGCTCTGTCATGCTGAGCGGAGTGTGGCCATTCGCGAAGCGAAGGGCAACACGGGGTCGAAGCATCCCTACGCGCACCCGACTGCCGCCGCATGCTTCCTGTAACATTGAAATCGAATGCCGTACCCGAATCCCCAGCCTTTGCTGCACAGCTCCGCCCGCGTGCTGGAGTTCGAATCCCTGCGCGTTTTGCTGCGCGGATACACCGCCTCGCCCCTCGGACAAGCGCGAGTCGCCGCACTCGCTCCATCCACCGATCGCGACTGGATTGCCCGCCAGCAGCAATTGACAAGCGAAATTCGCGAGTTTCGCCGCGTCGGCGGACGCTTTGATTTTTTTGGGTTAGAAGATGTTCGCAGCCAGGTCGAAAAATCGCGCATCGCGGGAGCCGCGCTGGAGACCGCCGAAATTCGAGACGTCATCGCCATTGTCGATCGTGCCGCCGAATGGCGCGAGATTGCCTTGCACCCTCCAGCCAGCATGCGCGCGGAATGGCACGCAGTGGCCGAACTCTCCGTGCTAGTGGCCGACTTCACTACATTCCTCAAATCCTTCCGCAACAAAATTCAGCCCGACGGAACCCTGGAAGATAACGCTTCGCCGCAATTGGCGCGTATCCGCCGCGAAATGGAAAAGCAGCGACGCACGATTCAGGAATCGCTCCGCGGATATCTTCGCCGCCTCGCCGATGACGGCGCCGTACAGGACGAATTGGTCACAATCCGCGGCGAACGCTTCGTCATCCCCGTCAAGGCCGAGCAGAAGCGCCGCGTGCAAGGCGTCGTCCATGGCGCGAGTTCCAGCGGCCAAACCGTCTTCGTCGAGCCACTGGAAACGATTGAGCAAAACAACGAATTGGTCCGCCTGCTGGAAGAAGAGCTATTCGAAATTCACCGCATCCTGATCGAGATGACGCAGCGCATCGGCGAACGATCGCAAGAGATTTTGACGGCGGTCGACGTACTGAGCGAACTGGAACTGCAATTCGCGAAAGCTCGCTTCGCCGAAGACTACAACTGCGTCGAAGCACATGTAGGGGCGGACGCATTCGTCCGACCCGCGAGCGCAGCGAGTGCAAGTCGGCAAGAACCATGTGGAAATCAGGAAGACTCATGTGGCGACAGCCGCCCCCGGCTGTCCGCGGGCGCAGCCCGCCTGCTCTTGCATAATGCAAGACATCCTCTCCTCGAGCGCAACCTGAAGCTAAAGAATTTGATAGTCGTTCCGGTAACCGTCGAACTCGAAGACTCGCGCCAATTCATCATCACCGGACCGAACACCGGAGGCAAAACCGTCACCCTGAAAACCGTCGGCCTCCTCGCCCTGATGGCGCAGTCGGGAATACCCGTCCCTGCCGACCGCGCCGAGATGCCCGCGTTCGACGCCGTCCTCGCCGACATCGGCGACTATCAATCCATCGAGCAGAATCTTTCCACTTTCTCCGCGCACGTCACCAACATCGATTTCATCTCCCGCACTGCGACCGCCGACTCCCTCGTTCTGCTCGACGAACTCGGCTCGGCCACCGACCCCGAAGAAGGCGCGGCATTAGCCGTCGCCATCGCCGAATATTTCGGTCACATCGGCTGCATGACTGTAATTTCCACTCATCACACGTCGCTGAAAGTCTATGCGGCGAACACACCGGGAGTCGTCAATGCATCCGTAGGCTTCGACGAAACCACGCTGCAACCAACATACGAATTGAAAGTCGGTTTTCCCGGAGCATCCGCGGGAATCAACATCGCGAAGCGCCTTGGCCTGAATCCTGAAATCATCGGCAGCGCGCGCTCTCGCCTGGGAACGCAAGCACGAGACGTCGGAGAATTTCTCGACCGCCTGCACGCCCAGTTGCGCGAAGCCGAGGCCGACCGCCTAAAACTGCAAACAGGCCAGCAGGAACTCGACCGCGAAAAGGCCCGTTTAGCGGTTGAAGGAAAGAAAGATCAGCAGGCCAAAGTACGCGAAATGGAGAAGAAACTGGAGAGCGTCCTGCGCGATTTCGAATATCACGCGCGCGAAGCGATCAACGTGATTCAGGATCGCGCCGCCGCGCAAAAGCTCTCCAAAGACGCCGAGCGCCGCGTGGCCAAGCTTCGCCGCGAGTTCCGCGAGCAGTTCGATTCCGCCGTGGTCGCGCACTCCACCGGAGCCGACCAGGGCGATCCCAACGCCCAGCCGCAAATCGTCAAACTGGTTTACGAAGGCGACACGGTGAAGCTGAAGTCTACAGGCCGTCCCGCGCGCATCGAGCGCAAAATCGATGACCAGTATTTCGAAGTGCAGATGGGCGCCTTGAAAATGAAGATCGCCCGCGACGACATCGCCGAAGTGCTAACCAGCCAGAGCGCCGCAGCCCGCGCAGCCGATACTCCGGTGAAAGCCGCGCGCGCCCGCGGCATTTCCGTCTCGCTCGAAAACGAAGGCGCAAACGTCCCCAGCGAAATCAACGTCATCGGACGCACCGTCGACGACGCTACTCGCGAAGTCGAGCGCTTCGTCGACCGCGCTTTCCTCGCCGGCCTCCCCCGCGTCCGCATAGTCCACGGCAGCGGTATGGGCATCCTCCGCAAAGCGCTGCGTCAGGTATTGCAGCAGCATCCTCACGTAGAGTCCGTAGCCGAGCCGCCGCAGAATGAAGGCGGCGGTGGAGCAACGGTGGTGGAGTTGAGAGTGTAAAATTATTTAAGGTGAGAAATTAAATACCTATGGCTGGAGCGGAGATGAAACCATGGCGGAAGTTACCATTGTTGTAACTTTAGAGGCGCAAGACGAAGCAGTATTGCGCGAGCGCGCCGAAATCGTCTTCGAGCGAATTCGCTCCGGGATGTTCGGCTGCGATGCCCAGGACGATCCGAACGCTTGGAAATTTCGCATTAGCCAGAGTATCTCCGGGTAGCCTCTGTTACCGGTACGAATTTTTCCCTGGCGCTCTTCCGCCTCACTCGGATGCGCTCTCCGCCTTGTTTTCCCTGCGGAATTCGGCTAATGCAGTTTCGAGTATGCTCTGGAGGTGTTGGGCCTTTCTCGAACGGTTATCTCTGGCGAGCAACCATGAGATGAAATGATTCAGCAGATCTTTGAGCTCGATCGTTTCTAAAACGTCCCCGTTGCACAGCTCATCTACTGCCGAGGTCATGGTCGGCCTTACCAGCACACGCTTGGTGCCGGGCGACTTCGCGAGATCTCTTCGGACCTTTTGAATGCTTTCATCAGTCGTGACCTGATAAATTGCCTCTCCTCCTACGAAGTCCATGCCACCGTCGTTCGCGTGCGTAGTTGAGAATCGCTGCAGAGCAAAGCCAAATGTGCGGAAATACTCTCGCAGCACCGCAAAGGATACAACCTCGAACATCTCGCCGCGATTGCCTGTCAGCTGTGACAAATAGGAATCCACCAAAGCCCGCCGCTGCTCCACCTGCTCCGTAGGAAGCGAGCACGTGTCCATTAGCGTCCGTATAACCGCCTGCCGCCTTTCGTACGCAGTTCGCAGGGACTCAATAAGCTCCTCTCGGAGTGAATCGATCTCCCTGGCGCTGACACCAGACAGTAGACCACTGCGTATCTTGTAGCGGACTCCCGACGTCTCGAGGAATCGCGCTAGTCCCCTGTGAAGATAGGTCGAGTGATAGTCGCTTTTGCCAAACTTCGAGTTCAACTCCCTAAAAGCGACTTCAATCTCTTTCTCGCTAAGGCCTCTGAAATCTTCGCCTTTCTTCATCGCATCCCCATGCGCAGATAGGAGGGGGAGTGCGACCCCAAGCACTGTGCGCTGCCCGATGTGCCGTCGAAGGACCGCAGCGATGCTAGTCCTCGATTTACGAGAGCGCACTTTAGATGAGTGTGGCATCAGTCCCTGATCGCGTAAGAGACGCCTAGGCGACACCAGTTTACAACGGAGGAGACGAACATGCAGTAACCGGAGTCGGAACGTAGCCTGTCCCGTCCTCAGACTTGTTTTCCTCGATAGTCAGCGAATATCGCCACAATTCCACAGTTTCTCCACAACAATCTCAGACCCGCATGTTTCAAACATCTGCGCCATGCCTCACAATTCTTATAGGGCAGTGTAACTTCCTAACATGGCCAATCCCGGCGATTTCGCGTACACGCTGAAGCAGCAGGCGGACATCGTCCGCGTCATCGGCGATTACGTCAAGCTGAAGAAAGCCGGGGCGCAGAACTGGGCGGGACTCTGTCCGTTTCATGGCGAGAAGACGCCTTCGTTCTCCGTCCATGCCACGCGTCAGTTCTTTCACTGCTTCGGCTGCGGCATCTCGGGAGACATCTTCACCTTCGTCCAGAAAATCGAGAACATCACCTTCCCCGAAAGCGTCCGCTTGGTAGCGCAGAAGCTGGGCATTGCGGTGCCGAAGGCATCGTATTCCACTCCAGGCGAAGCCCGAGAAGCCCAGTTGCGCGGGAAGCTGCTCGACGTACACGAGCGCGCAGTCGCATTTTTTCAGGATTGCCTGCGCCGTCCCGAAGGCGCCCGCGCCCGCGAATATCTCCAAGGCCGCGGCCTGGACGCGGAGATAATCGCGAAATTCCGCATCGGCTACGCCCCTGACTCCGGATTCCTCCTGCGCGATCGGCTGAAGAACGAGTTCGACGAAGAAACTCTGCGCGAAAGCGGCCTGTTCTCGTGGAAAGAGGGGCTTCCGGCTTCCGGTTCCCGGCTTCTGGAAGAACGACCTCAGACCTCAGACCTCAGACTTCAGCAAAGCGCGGGTGCCCCGTCCTTGTCCGTCCGTTCTGTGGACGGACAAGGCGAGGATTTTGACTCCGCGCCCGCCCTGGAAGCCGGGTGCCGGAAGCCGGAAGCCGCGATGTACTCGAAGTTCCGCAACCGCGTCATGTTCCCCATCGCCAGCGACTCCGGCAAAGTCATCGCGTTCACCGGACGCACCCTCGCCACCGACGAAAAGGCCGGACCTAAATACTTGAACTCGCCGGAAACCGCGATCTACTCCAAAGGAAAAGTGCTCTTCAATCTCGATCTCGCGAAAGAATGGGCCAAGAAATTCGACTACGCCATCCTGGTCGAGGGCCAGATGGATTGCATCTCCGTCTACGCCGCCGGATTCCACAACGTCATCGCCAGCTCTGGCACCGCATTCACCGAACTGCAAGCCAAGCTGCTCGGCCGCTTCACCAAAAATGTTGTCGTCAACTTCGATCCCGACACCGCCGGCGCAAAAGCGACAGAGCGCACGCTCGGCCTGCTCATCGAAGAAGAGTTCACAATCAAAGTGCTGACTCTGGAGCAAGGCTTCGACCCCGACCTCTACATTCGCCGCAAAGGCAAAGACGAATACGAGAACGCGTTGCGCCACTCGCAAAAATATTTCGAGTACCTGATCGAGCGCGCCCGCACTCAATTCCCCGTACGCAGTGCCGAGGGAAAAGACAAGGCCGTGAAATACTTGCTGCCGCACGTGCAGCGCGTGCCCAGCCGCATCGTCCGCGATGAACTGGCGCAGGAAATCGCGCAGAAGCTGAACATCGACTCTGCGGTATTGCGGCAAGAGTTGCGCTACGTGGCCTCTACGCGCTCGGCAGCCACGGTGAAAGCTCCTACAGAAACTCAGGTCACCGACGCCGAGCGCATTCTGATTCGCGCCCTGGCCTCAGCCCGCCAAATGCAGCCCGGCGAAGACCACATCTCACAACGGGACGGAGCACGGGGTAGCAACAAAGAAGAAGAATTCGATCCCGCCCGGCAAGCCCGCTTCGCTCTTGAAAACGAACCTCTGCATCGCGGCCTTGCAACGGAATCGCTCGTCGAATCACTACTCATTGCCGGGGCAGACGTTGCCGATGTAATGGAAGCGCCGCAGTCGGATGCCGACCGCCGCATGCTGGCGACAATCTTGCTGAAGGAAGACGAGGAACTTACTCCCGAGTTGTTGGAGCGCGCCGTTCGCGCCTTGCAAAAGATTCACCTGAAGCGGGAAATGACGCGAGTCCTCGGAGAATTGCGCCTCGATAAAGGAACGGACCCCGACCGTCGGAACGATTTGCTGCGGGAATTGGAGAGAGTCAAGCGGTCCTTGATGGACCCCGGCCTCGCCGACAGCGGCACAAGCGCTGCGGATTAGCCGCAAAACGCTTGAAACAAAAGCGCGATGAGCGCCATCTAAGTATTTAGCGGAATTGTAGATAAACGTCCGGGCATTGCAGGCGGCAGGGTAAATAATAGACACCACGGCACTTGCGTGATAGGATTGATGGGTTTGTGCTTCAACGCACAACCCTGCGTTACCCCAGATTCCTACCATTGCGACTTTATCACACGCTCCCGCGCGAGCGTAACTGAGTTGTTTGAGGACACTTCTTGGCTCTTGACGATAAGTACGACGACATAAAAAAGCTGATCGATACAGGCAAGGAAAAGGGATATCTGACCTACGACCAGGTCAACGACCTAATCCCGCACGATGTGCATTCTCCTGAAGACCTGGATGATCTGCTTACTACTATCGGTACGCAAGGCATCGATGTGCTGGAGGGGCCGAAAATGCCTTCCTCTGGCCTCGACAAAAAATTCGAGGATGCAGAAGAAGGCTCCGAGGACGTTGAGCTCGACCTCACCCCCGGCGCCCTGGAAAAAACCAACGACCCCGTCCGCATGTACCTGCGCGAGATGGGAACCGTTCCACTGCTCACGCGCGAAGGCGAAGTAGAAATCGCCAAGCGCATCGAGCGCGGACAGATTCGCGTGCTCAAGGCGCTTTCGCGTTCACCCATTGTGATCCGCGAACTGCTCGCCATGGGCGAGG
This sequence comes from Candidatus Sulfotelmatobacter sp., assembly GCA_036513255.1. Taxonomy (GTDB): domain Bacteria; phylum Acidobacteriota; class Terriglobia; order Terriglobales; family Acidobacteriaceae; genus Sulfotelmatobacter. Next base: position 43,353 of record DATBZH010000059.1, read on the forward strand.
ATCTGAAAAAAGGCGTTCGCTCGATCAAGGAAGTGGTGACCTTCGATGAAGAAGAAATCACCGACGAGATTCTGCAAAACCGCCTGAACGAATTCACCGGCAAGATCGATGACATGGCCAAGCTGTATAAAAAGGCCGGCCTTCTCGAAGAAAAGTACATCGAGCTTTCGGAAAAGAAACGCCCCAAGGACCATCGCCGGGCACGTAAGAATCTGGCGCGGGCCATCATCAAAGTTTCACAGGCGTTGCGCAAGCTGGGCTTCACCAACAATGAGCGCAAGCGGCTCATCGAGCGGGTCAACAAAACCGTCGATGGCATGCGTTCGCTCGATCGTCAGGTGAACAACCTGGAGCGCAAGGCTGACGCCACGCGCAGCGAAGAACAGAAAAAAGAATACCGCCGCCAGGCGCGTGCGATTCGCGCCGAGGTGGAAAAGCTGGAAGTGGAAACCGGCGTCTCGTTCCAGGAGCTTAAGCGCACGCAGCGCGAGATCATCCAGGGCGACATGGACGCGGAGCAGGCCAAGCGCGAGCTAATCGAGGCCAACCTGCGTCTCGTGGTTTCCATCGCCAAAAAGTACACCAACCGTGGTTTGCAGTTTCTCGACCTGATTCAGGAAGGCAACATCGGCCTGATGAAGGCCGTCGACAAGTTCGAATACCGCCGCGGGTATAAGTTTTCCACGTATGCCACATGGTGGATTCGGCAGGCGATTACTCGTGCGATTGCCGATCAGGCGCGTACGATTCGCATCCCGGTTCACATGATCGAGACGATCAACAAGCTGATCCGCACCTCGCGGCAACTTGTGCAGGAACTGGGACGCGAGCCTACCAGCGAAGAAATTGCCAAGCGCATGGATATTCCTGTGGCGAAAGTCAGGAAAGTTCTCAAGATCGCGCAAGAACCGATCTCCCTTGAAACGCCGATTGGCGAAGAGGAAGATTCGCACCTTGGCGACTTCATCGAAGACCGCGCCGTGGTCTCGCCCGCCGAAGCGGTGATCAACGTGAACCTCAAGGACCAGACCGGACAGGTCCTGCGCACGCTGACCCCGCGCGAAGAAAAAGTAATCAAGATGCGCTTCGGCCTCGAAGACGGCAGCGAGCACACTCTGGAAGAAGTCGGGCAATCGTT
>DATBZH010000060.1:0-2497 GCA_036513255.1 Candidatus Sulfotelmatobacter sp.
CGCTCTACCACAATCTCGGTGGTGGCAACTTTGAAGACGTTACGTTCACCGCGAACCTTGGAACGCACACCCAGTTCCTCGGCTGGGGATGCGGCTTCTTCGATTTCGACAACGACGGGTGGCCCGACATTCTGATCTGCAACGGGCATGTCTACCCCGAAGTCGAGCAACTGAAAACCGAAGCCGGATACGCCCAGCGCAAGCTCCTTTATCGCAACCTGCGCAACGGCCACTTCGCCGACATTTCTCTGCAGGTTGGTCCAGGAATGTCCGATCCGGCTGCATGCCGCGGCTGCGCCTTCGGCGACTTTGACAACGATGGCGACATCGATGTTGTGGTCAACACAGTAAACGACTTTCCGCAGTTGCTTCGTTGCGATTCCCAACTCGCCAACAACTGGATCAAAGTGCGGACCATCGGCACCAAATCCAACCGCAGCGGCATCGGCGCGCGCGTCGCTTGCGTGACGCACGTCCCGGGCGAATCCAAGCCCCACCGTCAAATCGATGAAGTCCGCAGCGGCGGCAGCTACATCTCACAAAACGATCTGCGGATTCACTTCGGCCTGGGAAATGCGGAGAAAGTTGATCTGCTCGAAATCCGCTGGCCCAGCGGCCAAGTGGACACCATCAAAGACGTGAAAGCGAATCAACTGATCTTCGTGAAAGAAGGCGAGGGCGTGATTCGCACAATGCAATTTCCGAAGCAGTTCCCTATGAAGAAATGAGCCACATCACGGCTCGCTTTCCACGCAAACAAAAACGGCAGGGCCGACCCCCTGCCGTCCTCTTCAATCGACAATTCCAAATCTGCGGTTACTTCTTGTTAACCGCCTTCTTCAGTTCGGCCCCAGGCGTGAACTTCGCCACCTTCCGGGCAGCGATCTTGATCGTGGCGCCCGTTTGCGGATTGCGTCCGTTCCGGGCTTTTCTCTGCGACACAGAGAATGTTCCGAAACCAATCAGTGCTACCCGATCACCTTTCCGCAGCGCACCCGTGATGCTTTCCACAGCGGTATCAATCGCAGTCGTAGCTGATGCTTTGCTGATCTCACAAGCGCCTGCGATTCTGTCAACCAGATCGGCTTTGTTCATAGTTTCTCCTCGCAGGTTTCTTTCGTGCCCAGCGCACACTGGGGAAAATAAGCTGTGCCTGAGTTGGGGAAACCTGACGGCTTGTATTTTCCTCCCTCCCGGCAGATTGTCAACTGTGAAAATCCGCACCGGAAGCCTGTTTTGCACTGTCGCAGCCCGAATTGGGGCTTCGGAGGCCGACTTTCGCGTAGCTGCTCTGTCAGATTCCACCGAAACCCTCCGGCCTGAGCGCTGTTCAGCCCCGTTTTCCTCGCCCATCCACAGCCCTGGCAGTCGCTCCACAGGATGTACACAGGCGCCACAGGTTTAAGACTTGCGCGATGTCAGGTCCTCAGTGCAAAGTCTAATAAAGCGCTGACTTCGTGAAAGGATATGAGTGAACCGGAATTCCGTGAGCAGGGTTTCAGTGAGTAACGCATCCGCGATCAGGACTTCTTCACCCCATACTTCGTCCCGCGAGGCTGCCCCGGAAGCCTGCCCATTGTGCGGTGGCAGCGGCTGGAAGACAGTTTCCGCCGGTCCCAACGCACCGCTTGAAATGATCAAAGACCGCCGCGTCACTCGCTGCGACTGCCAACTGGAAGCGCGCAAACAGACGCTGCTCTCTGCCGCACGCATCCCCAAACGCTACGAACACTGCGAACTCGCCAATTACGACACCGACTTTCCTGGAGCGAGCCCTTCTCTCGCCGAAGCCCATTTCATGGCTTCCTCATTCGCCGAGAAGTACGACCCGCACGGCGATCGAGGCCTGCTCATCATCGGCAAAATCGGCACCGGCAAAACTCACCTCGGCGTAGGCATCATCAAGAAGCTGATTCTGAATAAAGGCGTACCTTGCCTGTTCTATGACTATCGCGAACTCCTGAAGCAAATCCAGAACTCCTACAACGCCGCGGTTCAAACCACCGAGTTAGACGTTCTTCGCCCCGTCTTCGACACAGAAGTACTCGTCCTCGATGAACTCGGCGCCGTCAAGCCCACGGAATGGGTCTGGGACACGGTGAGCCTCATCCTCAACACCCGCTACAACGACAATCGCACCACTATCATCACCACCAACTTCGAAGATCAGCCAGCGGCCAGCGTGGCCGGCTCCTATTCCGCTGCCAGAGCCGCCGCGCGAGCCGAGACCCTCGGCGACCGCATCGGCGAGCGCATGCGCTCCCGCCTGCACGAGATGTGCCGCGTCATCAAGATGGAAGGCATAGACTTCAGACACAAATTCCGCAGCGCCAGCTTCCGATAATTCGTTTGCCACGGATTTCATGGATTCGCCCTGACTAAGTGGGAATAACTTCTCTGGTGTTGAGCGCTCCGTGGTGGATTTTGGCTAATCCGCACTAGAATGAATTTGTGCTGACCGAGCGGTTGGAATTCGCGCCTGAGAGCGACGCGAGAA
>DATBZH010000061.1:0-112588 GCA_036513255.1 Candidatus Sulfotelmatobacter sp.
GCCTTGCGCAATTCCGATTGGGCTCTTTCCACCGCGTGGTGCAGGCGTTCCTGGTCGAACGGCTTCAACAAATAGTCGAGCGCGTGTGCTTCAAAGGCGCGTATTGCATACTCATCATAGGCAGAAGTGAAGATGACAACCGGCATCTCTTCCGGAGGAATTTCGCCGAGCACCTGAAAGCCATCGAGGTCCGGCATTTGAATGTCGAGCAGCAACAGGTCCGGCCGGAGAGTGCGAATCGCTGCCACTGTCTGCCGGCCATCCTGGCACTCAGCTACCACCTTTACTTGCGGTTCCGCGTCAAGCAGGATGAGCAGTTTCTGGCGAGCCAGCCGTTCGTCGTCGGCCACGACGGTGCGCACCACTTTGTCTGAGCGTTGGTCTTGCGGTGATGAACTAACAGAATCCGGGGTCATTTGATCACCCAAAGCGGTCCAACAGTTGGATAGACGTGACAAGCCGCGAATAGTCTCACAAACAAGCGCCGTCTGACTCGCGACTTGTCCCGGTCCGATTGCTTGTCGTCCCTTCGATCTTTTTTGTGGTCCCTCCAGCGAGTGTCTCAGTCCCTCGCTCGTTGAATATGGGTGGGAGGGTCTGAGCGCAGGGCGCAACAATCTTTACTCTGTTCCTCGGCTATAACCCCATTGACATAACAGGCTCTCAACAAGGCCTTGCACATGATCTGTTTCTCATGGCGATAGCACTGTGCATCCAGCCAAGAATCAAACCAACACGTCCCTAAATCCTCAGGATCCGTCCCCGTGCGCTCGCGGAGTTCCCTCTGCCGCGTCAATAATGCAAGAGCACCCATGCCCGCCATCGAATTCCAGACATCGCCTGCCGCGATCGAAAGCGCGGTTTCAGAGACAGTGAAGCGAATGAATGCAAGCGCTCACGATCTCATGGTCCGCCGCGCGGAAATCAATCGACGGATTCACCGCATTCAGCGTGTGATGCAAGGATTGCGGGCTCTTGCGATCAAGCCAGTCCGCAGCGGGAACGATACGCGGCTCGTCGATGCGGAAGGTGAGATGGACCGCTTCAGGCCATACAACAGCCCCCGAAGACACAAAGACGCAGGCGCTCTTGATCCTCACCTGCCCGATGGTGCAAACCACAGTGAACCTGGCCTGAGTCGCGCTTGCCGTATCGCCCTTTTGGAATCCAGCGCCGCGTCTTTGGAAGAAATTCGTGAGCGCATTGTTCGAAGGGGTTCATTTTCATTCGCGGAGTTCGCTTCGGCCGATGCAGCCATCATTCGCACTTTGAACTTCATGGTGGAGGTTGGCGAAATTCGCAGCGTGGAGATCGCAAATCAAAGGCGCTGGCAAAGAATCTCAACCGCGGACGCAATCGACAGAGCGAGCCCGGCCGGCGTTTCTCGATGAGCATCTTTTGCTGCAAGATCACACATCTCGTACGATTTCGCTCGCGGCGTCTCCGCGCCGCAGCTCCAAGCTGGGACAGGACGCTGGCCGGTGGGGACGAGTGCCGGGACGAATGGCGGAGTATGCGGGACTCGTGAATTTCGACTTCCACGCCTCAGTCTTCAATTGCTCTCCCGCCTGAGTTGGTCCATGATGGAAGCCGCATTTAGCGGCTACATACGACTTGGAGTGATGAACGCAATCGAGACAGTGCCGTGTATTTGCAAAGGATGTTACTGAGAATCTTTCTGAACGCATGAAGAGCAATTGTGAAGGTTGCGGAGTCGCGCTGTCACCAGACGGTATGGCGTATGTGTGCTCTTACGAATGCACTTTCTGTGCCATCTGTTCCGCGAACATGCATGAGGTTTGTTCGCATTGTGGCGGGGAGTTGGTGCGCCGTCCGCAGCGCGCAGTCGCCGCAAAAGGTGAGGAGCAAACCAGCAACGGAGTTTCCAGAGATTTCCGCCCTGCCATAGTTTGGGCGGTGAGTTTTGGCGTGTGGTCGTTTGTCGCTCTGGCATATACGGCGACGATTTACCAGTTGTATCGTTCTACCGAAACGCCCATGAAGTTCCCGGTCGTTCTCGCCTTGCAATGCAGCCAGGTCTATGCCTACGCCCTGTTGACTCCTTTTGTTTTCGCGCTGGCAAATCGCTATCCGGTGCAACGAACCGCGTGGGCAAGGAGTTCGCTCCTGCTCCTGGCGGGTGGGCTGATGTTTACAGTGGCGCACGTGACACTGAGGGGCCTGACTCCCTATGCGGCTTGGGATCCTCATCTCAAGCATTGGGTATCGGCGGTTTGGGATTATCAAGCTCACCGGTTCCATATTCAGTGGCACATGTACAGAATGCTATTTCTCACCAACCTCGTGGACGACATCGTTACCACTTATTTGCCGATCGTACTTATCGCTCACGTGGCATCTTATTACCGCCGGTTCCAGGAGCGCGAGTTGCGCTCCTCGCAATTGCAGGCGCAACTCGAGAAAGCGCGCCTGCAAACGTTGAAGAGTCAGCTTCAGCCCCATTTTCTCTTTAATACGCTCAACTCGATTTCCGCACTGATGTTAACCAACGTCGAAGCCGCCGATCGCATGATCACGCGTCTCGGCGACCTGCTCAGAACCAGTCTTGAGAGTGCGGGCACGCAAATGACAACCTTGAGCCGCGAACTGGAATTCGTGAACTGTTATATCGAGATTGAGAAGATACGATTCGAAGAAAGGCTCACGGTGAGTCTGGACATTGCTCCAGAGACCCTCGATGCGAGCGTTCCACATTTGTTGTTGCAGCCTTTGGTGGACAACGCGATCAAACACGGGATCTCCAGGTTGGTATCTGGAGGAGAAATCCGAATCTCCGCCACCAGGGACGACAGTGATCTTCATCTGGAAGTAAGGGATAACGGGCCTGGATTTCGCGATCCAAGCCACCACCCGGCAAGTGGCTTGGGGCTTAGAATCACGCGCGAGCGCCTGGAAACTATTTACGGCCAGGATCAGAGCGTGGAGTTGCTCACCCCTCCGGAAGGTGGAGCGGTCGTTCGGGTAAGCATTCCTCTTCACATGGTGCCGGCACGCAGCGATGCGCTCAGCATCGCCCCCCGGATGATACTTAGCGAGTTGCGCTGAATCGTAATCAGTCGCTCCAACCAAACATTTGCCGGTCGAAGTCAAAGCTGATGCGTTTTGGACGGAGGCAGGAAATACCGATCAGACCGTCGAAATCGGTCGTTATTCCTTGATGGCTTGCTACGACCGATGCTCTTTGGGGCCCCACCTGTTGCGCTCCAATACTGGCCTGCAAGAGAACGATGGACTCGTAAGATACCTCGCCGGAAATGTTCTGTCCGGTTCCGGGGCGTTCGTTCGATACATAATCCGCACCGCGCAAATGGTTTTCAAATAGGACCAGTTGCGGTGTTCCCGTATCCAGCAATAAATGCAACTGCCGGCCACCGCTCTTTAGATTCACCCCGATGAACTGCTGACCCGCAGTGAACGAAACAGTGTGCGGTAGCGCTGAGGCCCCAAAGAAGATGCGCTGTTTCACATAATCGACCGTGAAATTTGTTCCGCCCAGCACGTCGAGCCCGACGACCGCATCGATGCGTGTTCCTAGTCCAGTTCCGATTCGAGAAAAGTCCGCAACCATGACCGGAAAATTCTGCCTTCGTATGGAACCGAACTCGAGATCGGGTAGGGTAACGCTTTCAGACATCATATTTTGTTGGAACAGAGAGATACCCCGTGTTGTACCCCGCAACCCTAGTTTCGTGGAAAGGTTTTTGTCGATGATGCTTGGATTAGTGCCAGTATCGAGCAGCAAGTTCTGGTGATCGAGGTTGCCAATCCGGCCATCCACAACGATCACGTATCCGTGGTAGAGCTTGAAAGGAGTTTCCGCCATCCGAACCGGCGGGTTGGTCTTTCTTACAGTGAGATCTCCAGCAAAAACGAAGGCGCACAAACTGCAGCTCAGAACTAACAGTAACATCGAATGGACGATTGCCAACCCTGCGCTAGAGAAATCGCGCGGCGAATGCGCTGGTGTTCTATCTGTCGGTCGAGCGTATGATTCGGCTCTCTCTGTTCCCGCGACGGTATATCTGCAAATATGCCTTGCCATGGAAAAGAGACGGCGAGGTCCGGGACACTACTGCAGCGGTTGGGACAGTTAGCGGATTCACCGGGATGAAGACCTTGGAAGCGTCAGGCACGGGCGAGAGTCGGAGAACTTAGGTACGTTCGATGTGACTTTAGAGGTACGCAAGAACCGCAGAATCTTCTACGCAACTGGGCTTGAGCCGTTCTCCCCCGACGTGTGGCTCGATCCGCTGTCGTGCTCGGGCACCCAGGACCAGACACGCGATCCGCGATCACCGGAAAACACCGTTGCCTGGCCGTACTCCACCAGTCGGCTCAAAATCGTACTGACGGTTGCCATGGGATCTTTGTGACGGGCCAGCAATGCGGGCAGGGTTCGTTGGATCTCATTGCACACGTCAAGAACGCCCATAGGCCGTCGCGCCCCCAAGAGAACTCTGCGGCAAGCCTGGGTAATTCCGGGCTGACGCAAACCAGTGTTGCGAGTGGCGAACTCCGATAAATCGGCGTTCAGGATGCCGTCGCCGAAGAGGTTCACTAGACCCGCAAGGGTCTGCTTCACCGTACCAATGCGCTTGGTCAGTGCGGCCCGCTCTGCGATTAGTTGGCGCAATTCCTGTTCGGCCCGCCTTATTACGCCTTCAACGTGGTCATTGCCAACACTCAGGGCCGGCGCTGTGATTTGGTCTCCGAGTTGTGCGTTATCCACATCCATGCCAACACCGCGACGGCAGACTCAAGGGCACGCCTCGTCTGCTGATTGCTCAATACATATCACTCTTGTTGTGGATTGCGAAAAGCGCTGGGATTACCACATCCTGAAAAGGGATAGGCAAACGAGCAAGCGGCATGAATCGATCAAGGTTGCCGCGCTCTGGTAGCCCAACACGGAATGGATTTACAGTCTCAATAATCAGGATCTGAAAACGAAGGTTGCCACCCATCAAGCCATCAAGAAGGATCGATATTGGAGGACAAGGCCGGCTTTTTGCTGTTTCTCAGGGAATAGAACTTCCAATCTGAGAGAACACGTTGTTGGCACTTGAGCCGATCATCCGGATCGTACCCACTGCAATAACGAGAATGACGGCGAGCATGACCGCATATTCGGCGATGTCCTGCCCTTCTTCATTGAGCCAAAAATTGCACCACACTCGTCTCACGGCAGTCTCCTTACATACGAGTGTGCTACGGGAGACACTGACTCGGGAATGGCTCTAATGTGTGAGGCACAAGAGTAATGTTGCAACAAAGGTGCGTATCAGGCCGCCAGAGAAAAGGGCGGATCGGCAGGTAATGAACCGGGCTTTCGGCTATTAAATGGGCGTGTGACTTTAGTTTCTTCATTCAGAACGAGCGGTCTGACAGTTCGCTATGTCATCTCACGACAGAGTCAATGTCAGTTTTGTAACTGAGGCTTGCGGGAAGGTGTAGGCGAGTGCGGGACCTTTGATTTCCAGTGTTTTCGTTTCCGGGACGACGACTTGTCTTTGGTCAAATGTGTTATGAGCGTGGATGTCAGAATTGGTAAGAGTTGTCGCTGATCCTGCCCTTGGCGCCGCGCCGCGAACCGAGATTTCGGCTTCGCGGGACTCGCTCACATGCGGGTTGACAACCGTCAAAATCAGTTCCTTGTCATGCAAGGAAGCCGATCCCTTCAGTCCCCAGAAAGAAGCGGGGTTCGCATCGCGGTCATACTCTATCGTGGGTGCGGAAAAGATCGTCCGCAGCGCCTGACCGCCCTGGTGTGCAGCGTACATAGCAAACACATGGCCTACGGGCGTGACTACAAACTTGTCTTCGTGCGCCAGGTACAAACTGTTCAGGCAATTGATCAGCTGCGCGCAATTGGCCATAGCGATCTTTTCCGGATGGCGATTGAACGTGTCCAGCGTCATTCCGCTGAAGACAGCATCCCGTAGCGTGGGCATTTGTTCCAACTGATCTACCGGGGTCGCCTCGCTTCCGGGACGGTACCATGGCCCCCATTCATCGACGACCAGCTTGACCGAGTGTTCCGGATCTTCTTCACTCATCACCTGCCAATGGCCGTTGATCAAGCCTTCCATGCGATCGCCTTCGCGCATCAACTCGTACCAGTCCACACTGTCAAATTTGAGTGCATCGCCTTTTCCCTGCACCCAGTCACGCGTGCGTCCTCGACTCAGATTCCACGCATAGTGATGAAGCGCCCAGCCATAAACCTCGCGTAATTGGCCGTGGCCTTTGCGAACCATCTCCTCGAAGAAGCCTCGTGTCCACGACCAATCGTCCACATTGGGACCGGAACCGATGAACGACAATTCCCGCCCAAATCGCGGAACCCAGGTTGCGAAACGGCGAAACTCCACAGCGTACTCTTGAGCGGTAAAGTTTCCCCCACACCCCCACGCTTCGTTCCCAACTCCCCAGTAACGAACGTTGAAAGCATCTTTAAAGCCCGCTTCGCCACGTGTGTCCGCGAGCGTCGTGCTGCCCGCCGGAGAATTACAATATTCCACCCAACGATAGAACTCTTCAGCCGGAAGACTGCGCAGATTCGCAGCGAGATAGGGCTCGGCTCCAATCAACTTGCAGAAGTGGACGAACTCATTTGTCCCGAATGCGTTGGGATCATAGCGATGGCTGGCGGGAGCGCCGCTGCTCTCTCCTCCAGCCCAGAAGTTGGTGCGCCGAGGTCTTTTGTCGGCAGGACCAATACCGTCGCGCCAGTCGTAGCTGTCGGCAAAACAGCCGCCGGGAAAGCGCACTACCGGAGCTTTGATCTTGCGCATTTCGTCGACAAGTTCCTTGCGAATGCCATCGATATTGGGAATCTTCGAATTGGTTCCGACCCAGATGCCGTCGTAGATCACTCCGCTTAGATTCTCGGTAAAGTGTCCGTATAGATTGGGAGAAATAGTCCCGAGAGGCTCCCCGGGGAGCACTTCGATGCGCGAGTCTGTGGTCTTGGGTTGAGCCCAGACCCAGGGCGAGAAAGCTCTCGTGGCGAGCACTGCCCCCGTACCAGCCAAACTGTTGCGCAGGAACTCCCGGCGTCCAACCATAGCCCCACCTCTGGCGAAAATGCCGAACACATGGTAAACGCGTGCTGTCCCTGGAGTAAACGTTTCTAATATCGTGGGTTTACAAAATTGCTTTAGAACGCAAATTATTTGCCAATCTCAGGTGTCAGTCCCGTAATGATCAAAGGGGTACAATGTATCTCGATTATGCGCTCGGTTTGGGACATCTTCGCGCAAATCTTCCGCAACCTGTGGGCGCACAAGCTGCGCTCGTTCCTGACCATGTTCGGGATCGCCTGGGGAGTGGGATCTTTGCTGCTGTTGGTAGGCGTGGGCGAAGGCTTCCGCTCGGGCAATAAGCGCGAGTTGGCCGAGTTCGGCAAGGACATAATGTTTATCTTTCCCGGGCGAGCGCCAGCGGTGAAGGACAACATGAACTCGGCGCGTTCGTATTTGCTCACCTACCAGGACTATTTGGAAATCCGCACGCAAGCTCCGCACGTCCGCAATGCCTGCCCTCTGCTTTCGCGCACCGACCTGCATGAGGTGAGCGAATTCGCCAATGCAGGCGGCGAAATTCTGGGCGTGGAGCCTCAGCTTAACGAGATAAGTTATCTTCCCCTCAAGGAAGGACGCTGGCTCAATGAAATGGACGAAGCGCAAAGACGCAATGTGATTGTCCTCGGCAACGAACTCCTGAAAACCTTGTTTCCCGGACGCCCGTCAGTGGGCGCGTTTATTCTGCTGAATGGCATCCGGTTCGAAGTTGTCGGCAGCATGCCGCACCTTGGCCGCGGCGACAACAATTGGCTCAATATGCGTGCCTACATCCCATTCCCGGTGATGGCCACGTACTTTCCGGTCAAAGGAGAAAACCACCAGAACTCCATTTCTTATATTGAATATCAGCCGCGGGTGACCGCGGAGCACGTGCTGGCGCAGAATGATGTCCATAACATCGTGGCGCGCAATCATGGATTCGATGCCAGCGACGAAAACGCTTTTGACGAGTGGGATTCGATCCAGGAATCAAAAATGGTGGGAACCATTTTCGACGTCATGAATATGTTCCTGGGAGCGGTCGGAATGGTTACACTGGCCCTGGGCGCCATCGGCGTCGTCAATATCATGCTGGTTGCAGTCAGCGAACGCACCCATGAGATCGGATTGCGGAAGGCCCTGGGCGCCACCAACCGCAGTATTCTGTTTCATTTTTTTCTTGAGGGATTGCTTCTCACACTGGGTAGCGGCGTGATCGGCATGGGTTTTGCGGCAGGCTTGATGGCAATGGCGGGAAATGTGCAGGGGCCGGGAGGATTTGATCCGCCAAAATTGGTGCCCATGTCGGCCATGCTGGCGATAGGCAGCCTGACGCTGGCAGGAGTGGTCGCGGGTCTTTATCCCGCGCGCAAGGCGGCCATGCTGCAGCCGGTGGAAGCCCTCCGGCAGGAGTGATGAGATGTTGCGTGATCTGCTCCAGGAAGCCTACGGCGCCATGCGGCACAATCGCCGCCGCACCGCGCTTACCATGTTGGGCATGGCGTGGGGGATCGCCACGGTGGTCATGCTGCTCGCCTATGGTGATGGTTTTGGCCAAGCTTGCGCCAACATCTTTGCCAATTTCGGCACCAAGCTCGTCATCGTGGTGCCGGGCCGCACTTCCATGCAGGCCGGCGGTCAGAAAGCGGGAAACCTCGTCCGCTTTACTCAGGATGATGTAGATACTCTTACTACAAATCTTCCCCAAATCACCCATATCACACCCGAAGTCAGTAAGCAGGCCAGCGTGCAGTACGACACCAGGGTTTTTACCTGGGCTGTCACTGGCAATTATTCCAATGTAATTGATGTCCGCGCCCTCAAACTCGGGCAGGGCCGCTTCTACAACCCGGAAGACGAGATCCAACATTCCCGCGTAGCGGTGATCGGTTCGGAAGCGAAGGAAAAACTGTTTTCCGGACGCAGCGCTCTGGGTGAGCACATCCGCCTTGACGGCCTCAGCTTCGAAGTCGTCGGTGTGCTGAGCCCAAAAATGCAGGAGGGGAACGACGATATCAACCGCGTGGTCTACGTCCCTTTCAGCACCATGAGCGATCTGAAAGATACACATTACCTGGACTCCATCTGGTTCACCTACCAGACTCCTGAGTATGAGCGTTTGGAACAATCGGTCCGCACCATAATGGCGACGGAGCACAAGTTTAACCAGACCGATCGCCAGGCCGTGAGAGTGTTCAATCTCATGATGCAGGTCCATCAGTTCGAAATCATTACTCTTGGGTTGAAGATCCTGATGGGTTTCATTGGCACACTTACACTCGGCATCGGCGGCGTAGGCCTGATGAATATCATGCTGGTTTCGGTCACGCAGCGCACGCGTGAGATCGGCGTGCAGAAGGCGCTAGGCGCGCCCCGGCAATACATCCTGCTGCAGTTCCTCGCCGAAGCTCTCACTATTACCTTCATCGGCGGCGTGCTGGGAGTGGTACTGGCCTACGTGGTCGCGCTTTGCGTGGGGAGGCTCACCTTGTACAGCGCCTTTGCCAAGAACGGCGAAGCGGGTGATATCCGCCTGATCATCGCTCCGGGAACGTTGATCGCGTCCACGCTCATTCTCGGCGCTGTGGGATTGATCAGCGGCATGGTCCCGGCCTTCCGCGCTTCGCGTCTGGATCCGATCGAGGCCTTGCGGCACGAGTAGAGGTATGACAAAACTCTCAGGGTGGCCCCGATCCGGAAGTAACTGGATCGAAATCCTGGAGTCCCTTCTGATTGCCTGGTGTGAAGCTGTGCTTTGCTCGAAAGCCCTACTCGAATTCAAGCATTACAATCTCGGGATTCGATCCCAGTCGCAGCGGGGGTCCCCAGGTTCCTGCTCCGCTTGAAGTGAAGACCTGCATCTTCCCGATCCGGCTCAAGCCATACACAAACTGGCGGTAAATCCGCCGCGCCATCCAGCTCCAGGGTATGAACTGCCCTACGTGAGTATGACCGGATAGCTGCAGAGAAACGCCCGCAGCTTCGGCAATTTCGGGATGGTCGGGTGCATGTATCAATAAAATGCTCGCGCGGTCGCGATCCAAACTTATGCCGCGCAACACGGACGCCAGGTGACCTTTCTGCGTGGCGTGCCGGTAGGGCACGCCAATAATCTGCAAGCCCTCCACTTCCACCTTCTCGTTGCTGAGCACGCGAACTCCGGCCCCCGAAATGGCAGTGAGATATTTGCTGTCGTCCCCGAATTGTTCGTGATTTCCCGCGACAAAGTACACGCCTTGCGGCGCCGCCAGCTTGTTCAACGGTTCCGCGGCGCGCCCCGCGTCGATGGCGGTACCGTCGTACAAATCACCAGCGATGAAAATCGCGTCTGGCTCTTCCCTCAAAATCTTCGTAACCATGCGCCGCAAAAAACCGCCGTTTCGCACGTGTCCCAGGTGTACATCGCTGATCAGAGCCACTGTGCGTCCGCGCCACGCCAACGGCAAGTTTGTGAGCCGCACTGTTGTGCGGGTGATTCGCGTCCAGCTTGCATTGAAAACCCCGTAGATTCCGGTCACTAACGCCAAGCCAAACAGCAATTCCACGATCCGATGGAAATTAACATCCAGCCCAGCCAGCCGGGCGACACCGAAAATCATCCAGGAGAACACCATTGCGAGAAAGAGAAAAGTCAGCAGGCCTAGCCAAACCGCGGCAGCTCTATAAAACGCGCGCAGAGCGGCGCTCGTATAGCGAAAGGCGAGGAGCGAAGCGGCAACAAAGCTTACCGATAAGAGGCCGAGAATCGCTTTAATCCACAGCGCCCCAGGAGCATGACTTCCGGAAGGCGAAAATGTCCAAGTCTTATAGAGGAGAAAGTGCGTCAAAAAGAGAACGGACTGAATAGCTGCGATGAAACCGATGAGACGTTTTCGTACCCGCATGGTGCATTAGATTCTCCAACCCGCGATTTGGATTGTTTGGCGAGGCAATTTCGGTTCCTTCCGGTGAAATCGCGCCGCCAGAATCTAGACCGCTTGCAGTGGTTCGATGGCACTCTGTTTTCCTGGTTCGCCGGTTTTCGGAATTGGAATCGTCACCAAGACCCGTGTTCCAGAGCTGCCAGATTCAATATTCATGCTGCCTTCGAATTGCCGCAGTCGTTCCCGCATGCCCCTGATTCCCACGCCTGAGCCTCGCGACTGAATCTCCGCCAATCTCGCAGGTGACATGCCCTTTCCCTGGTCCTCAATATTTATAGTTAGCAGGCCATTCTCGCGAGCGATGCGAATCGATGCGGTTTTACTTGCCGAATGGCGGTGAATGTTGGTCAGGCATTCCTGCACAAGCCGAAAAATCGCCAGTTCCATGTCGTCCGGAAGTCTGGCAAAGTCTTTCGAAATGTCGAGACTAACCTCCAGGCCACTGCGTTCGATTAGGCCTTGTACGTACCAGTTGAGCGCGGACGACAATCCAGTCTCGTCCAACAAAGGCGGATGCAGGAGATAAGAGGCAGTACGAATCTCTCTGTGCAGTTGTTGGACTGTTTCTTGAATCATCTCCGCATCCGATGCGAGTTCGGGTGCACTGCGTCCAGTCTTTTGCACAAGCTGCGCGAGGCTCATGCCAAGGACCGTCAATGTCTGACCAGCACTGTCGTGCAATTCACGCGCAATGTGCCGTCGTTCTTCATCCTGGGTTCGCAACAAGCGCCAGGAAAGGTCGCGGACCTGCTCCGACTGCCTCAGCACATCGCGATTCCGCTCCTCTAACTCTTTCGTACGAGCGCGCACTTCCGAATCGAGGGTTTCAGACAGCTTACGCAATTGTTCTTCGCTACGCCGTAGCGCTTCGGCTTCCGCAGCCAATCGCCGCTGGCTCCGGGTTAGTTCCTCTTGTGCCATCTTGCGTTCCGAGATGTCACGCGCCACTTTCGAAGCTCCGATCACCCGGCCGGATGCATCCTTTACCGGCGAAATGGTCAGTGACAAATCAATCATGGTGCCGTCTTTGCGTACCCGGACCGTTTCAAAGTGGTCCACCCGCTCGCCCCGGCTAATTTTTCCAACGATGTCTTTTTCTTCCTCCCAGCGGTCGCGGGGAATGACGAGGGTGATGGACTGACCAATCGCCTCCGCGGCCGTGTAGCCGAACATTCGTTCCGCGCTTTTGTTCCAACTGGTAATGGTGCCATCGAGATTTTTGCTGATGATGGCATCGTCCGATGAATCCACAATGGCCGCGAGAAGTCTGCTGGCGCGCCCACGTTGTTCGATTTCCTTTTTTGCGAGCACCTGACTGGTGACGTCGACCGCGTGGATCGCGATTCCTTCGACCGCTCCTTCCAAGCTGTGCAGCGGCTGATAAACGAAATTGAAATATATCTCTTCATCCTGGCCCGATGCAGTTCTTTTGAGGACCGCTTTCGCTTCGGTGCCGATGTAGGGCACACCTGTCCGATATACCGTGTCGAGAAGTTCGAAAAATGGCTGGCCTTGTAGCTCCGGCATACTTTCGCGGATGGTCTGGCCGATGAAGTCCTCCCCCCGAGTGCGGCCGGTGACTTTGATGAACTCAGAGTTTGCGAACGTCCAGCGATGCTCTGGGCCGGAGAGCAATCCAATTGCGGCAGGAGCCTGCATGAACAATTCGCGCATTCGGTTGCGTTCCAGCTCCGCTTCGGCCCGCAGCGCGTGTTCCCGTTGCGTGGCTTCATGCCGAAGGCGTGCCGTGGCGAGATGCGAGCCTACGCGGGCCAGCAATTCGCGGGCGGAAAACGGCTTCACCAGATAATCATCCGCTCCGACATCCAATCCCTCGACACGCGATTCTTCTCCCGCGCGGGCGGAGAGCAGAATCACGGGGACGCCGGTTAAATCCTGATCCGCTCGCACCGTCCGCAACAATTCGAAGCCATCCAATCGCGGCATCATGATGTCCGAAAGGATCAGGTCGGGGCGCCGCTCGCGCGCACTTTGCAAGGCCAATTCACCATCGGCTACGGCTTCGACTTCATATTGCTCGCGCAGCAGCCGCTGAACGTACTCGCGCATATCTGCGTTGTCGTCGGCCAACAGAATGCGCGGGCGCGGTTCGCGTTCTCCTGTGGGCACGGACAGATTGGGAGCCATCTGCGACTGCTCGTCGCTTATGCTTCCGGCGTCAGTCTTCACGAGAACCTCTATCGCTTTCAGCAAGTTTTGCGAAATTTTTGATTTCTGCACAAAGCCCTTCGCTCCTGCCTCCTTTGCCGCTTTCGCCATCAACTCGGAATCGTTTTGGCTGATGATCAGAATTTGGCAGGCGGGTGTCTCTTGCCGGATCAGGCGTGCAGCATCCAGCCCGCTCATTCCGGGCATCGAGACATCCAGAACAGCTATATCGGGCCCGAGTTCCTGCGCTTTCTTTACGGCTTCCTTTCCGTCTGCTGCTTCTCCGCAAACCTTCCACCCAGGCCGGGATTCAATGAGAGATCGCAAACCGCGGCGAACCTGCTCGTGATCATCGGCAATTAGGATTTTGATTGAAGTCATATCTGGCCCTGAGCGCTGACACGGCTGCTACCGCCAATGCAAAAGCGTCTCCATTTCAAGCTAGAGATAAGGGTATTTGCAACAAAGCGGACAACCCTTGAGGCAACTGACACTCTTGAAGAATGCAACACCATTGACCCTGTGACAAATACGGTGTTTCCTGTATTGACCGAATGGACAAAGGCGCAAGAAATCGACAGTCGATCGTTGCATTGACTTAGAGACGGAGACAGAAAAGTTTTAAGAAATCTTCTCAGCGCCCGATTGCAAATTCCTGCACGTTGCGCTTCCGCAGTTCGATGCAATGCTGGAGAATTAATTTGGCAAGCCAACCGAAGACTGTTAGACTTCGCCGTCTCCTGAGATAACCAGCATTTCGGAGGTTCCAATGGCCGTTGTAACCGCAACCAATGGCTCGTTTACAGTCAAAGCTTACGTCGGCGACAACAAAACTTTACTTGCTTTTAACTTCGCTAGCCCAGCCAGCGCGAAAAATCTCGCTGGCTTTACCATCGCCTGCCAGCCGCCCGGCCAATCCTCGTACTATCTCTTCAACGAACTCCAATTCCAAACACCCAGCAATCACGCCCAGATCTCGACTGAGCCGGCCAACTCCACGATTAACGCGCCCATTCAGAAGTATCGCTGGACGCACGTGCCCGGCTCGACGCATCAGGGCCTTCAGCCAGCTACCGGCGCGTATATCTACACCGTCACTCCTCGCTATTTCGACGCCAACCAGTCGATGCAGCCCATCGACAACTCACTGTCGGTGAAGGTCACCGTCCCAGTTGGTCCGTTCAAGAAGGGCTCGCTCGCTCTCGGGTTCACCCGCGGTTACATGCAGTCCCAAGCCTTCACACACCACTTTGGCCCCCAGGCGTTGTTCCAACCGGCGGGCCACGTCCTTCTCTACAACACCTCACAACAGGCTGGAACCAATCCCCAGGGCCAGAGTTTTACCTACGCCGATGAGTATCTATGGATGGGTTCCACGGCCCGCGTCCAGGTGTTCAACCTGCTTAATGGAGTGCTCAATGACACCACGCTCCACCTCGATATGTTTGCCTATGATCTAAACGAGCCCGACATTCTGCAGATTCTTCTGCAGCTCGCGAAAGCCGGTCGCGTTCGTATCATTCGTGACAACGCTGCTCTGCACACAAATAAAGCCAACCCCACTCCGGAGGACCAGTTCACCGCGCTCTTTCAACAACAGGCAAAGAATAAGGGCGACATCTTGCGCGGCTCCTTTGGTCGTTACTCCCATGACAAGGTTCTGATCGTCTCCAAGAACGGCTCCGCGATGCAGGTGCTTACAGGCTCGACTAATTTCTCCGTAACGGGGTTGTACGTCAACGCCAATCATGTGCTCGTTTTTAGCGATGCGACCGTTGCCCAGCAGTACGCCAAAGTATTTCAGCAGAGCTGGCAGGTGCTGACACAGTTTCCAAAGACCAGCAAGCAGGCGGCAACAGCATTCGCCAGTACACCCTTGGCGACTACGCCATTCAAGTACCAGTCGTCGACCGTCCCGAAGATGAGCATCACCTTCTCGCCGCACAGCGCAAGCGACACCAATACCATCCTTAACAACATCTCGGCCCGGATCAATGCCGAGACCTCCGCTCCGAACGGCAGCGTGCTTTTTGCGGTCATGCAGCTCACCAACAGCCAGACCCCGGTTTACGACGATCTCAATAAGATTCATGCCACGCAATCAATCTTCAGCTACGGCATCTCCGACGCTCCCGCGGGCACCTACCTTTACACGGTGGGCAAGAAGACGGGTGTGCTGGTCACGGGCAAGCCCGGCAGCGTTACTCTGCCACCGCCCTTTGATCAGGTCCACTCGATTGCAGGCCATGAAATTCACGACAAATTCATTGTCTGCGGTCTCAACGGGACCGATCCGGTTGTGTACGGCGGCTCTTCTAACCTCGCTACGGGCGGCGAAGAGTCGAATGGAGACAATTTGCTCGAGATTCATGATGCAGACGTCGCCACGGCCTTCGCGATCGAAGCGCTTTTATTGGTCGACCACTATGCCTTCCTCGACCGCTATGCCGCTCCGCACAAACCCAAATCCGCGACGACGGTTCCGGGCAAGAAGAACGCAATAAAAAAGACGCCCGTCAAGACCGCGGCGAAGGCTCCGGCGAAGAAAGCTGCCACTAAGAAGACGTCAGCAAAGAAAAGTTCCGCAAAGAAATCTCGTCAATAGGCTTCGTAAAGCGTGCGTATCGCCAGCCGCGACGATCACGCCCGCTCACAGGGAACGCGCGGCAAGGGAGTTTCGAAAAGATGACAGCCTCTGTCAGAAAGGTTGCGCCCATGAAGAAGCACAGAACCCCAAAGAAAGGCACCGCGAAGAAGCGCATCGACGCAAAACAGGCTGTTCCGGCAGCTTCGGCACAGCCCGCTCCGTCCACCACGAAAAAGCCTCTTGTATCGAAGCAGCCCCGATCCAAGAAGGAAGCAGCGGTTCAGGCCGGCATGTTCCTCTACACCGACGATAACTGGTCCGTGGCTTACTTCAACGACGGCGACCTTCACTGCGTAGAGCGCAAACTCTTTGGCTAGCCGCAGGGCCTAGTGAGGCGCGCACCGGAACAGCAAACCCGTGCAATGCCGCTCCCTCGTCTGTGTGGTTCTCAAATTCGCTTTTGTGTCTTGAAAACTTGCTCTTCCGGGCCCATTGAATCCCATGTCGAATCACTTCACATCAAAGGTGTAGGAACCCGATCCAATCCGGACTGCATACGATTCTCCCTCTCGCTGCGCCTCTACGGGATTCCCGTCTTCGGTCACGTGTGCACCCGTGATGACCGGCAAGAAGACCCTGGCGGATGTATTCGCCGGGACTGTGACTTTCAGAGAAAACGGCCCAGTGAGAGTTCCACTCCAATCGCTGATGATCCTGCCATAAATCGAGTCATACTCTGCGCGCACCGAAGTCATATGCTGATCGAGATGGGGATGAATGACGATCTCCTTGAATCCTGGAGAGTTCGGCAACGTATCAATTCCGGCGGCGTAGCGATAGACCCAGGCAATGACGGAGCCGAACGCGTAATGGTTGTAGGAATTCATCGCGGGGTCGCCTGTGTCTCCGTTCCATCGCTCCCACCATGTGGTTGCCCCTTTCGAGAGCATGTAGCCCCAGGAGGGATACGTGTCATTCAGCAAGAGTCGATAAGCCACGTCGCTGCGTCCATGATCGGCCAGCGTGAACAGCAGGAATGGGGTTCCCAGAAATCCTGTTGAGAGATGCCAGTTGCGCGACTCGATATCCTTGACGAGTTTGTCGACTATCAGTGGTTCAAGAGCTGTGGGAACCATCTTAGTGTAGAGCGCCACTACGTAGGAAGTTTGTGTTCCCGTTCCAACTTCTCCGTTCTCCCTGATGTAGGCCTTTTGGAAAGCCGCGCGAATGTTCTGTACGGTCTCTTCGTAACGCTTCGCGCCGGTGTCCCTGCCGATGGCGTGCGCCATCTGCGACATCATATTCGCGATGAGGGCCCAATATGCTGTCGCGAGAAGATCCTTGTTCGTATGTTCGTCGGGAGCCAGCCAGTCCGCGAAGTTGGGACCAACTCCGTTCTTGCGGAGAAAGTCAGGATTGCGGCTCTGGATGAAAACCATCCAGCGTTCCATCGCGTCCCAGTTTTCTTCAATGACAGCCTTGTCGCCGTACTGCACCCAGGTCGTCCACGGAACGATCACTCCGGCGTCGCCCCAACCTGGCGCGCCAATTCTATCGCTCGACGGAGCAGGATCGCCGGATTCCTCGGCACTGGAGGGCAGCGTGTTCGGAGAAACATTGGTGAAGGCGCCTTGCCGATTCTGCGCGTCCACAATATCTTGAATGAATTTCTGAGAGAACGAAGCAATGTCGAAGTTGTAGCTTCCGGTTCGCCAGAAAACTTCTGCGTCTCCCATCCACCCCAAACGCTCATCACGTTGCGGACAATCCGTCGGGATACTCAGGAAATTACCTCGCTGACCCCAGATACCAATCGACCACATCTGATTGACCAGATCACTTGACGTGGTCAGTTTGGCCACAGGGTCGCCGCTGACGCTGCTTACGACATCTCCCTTGATCGCATCCAGAGGCGGGGTTCCGGGATAGCCGGTAACCTCGACGTAGCGGAAGCCGTGAAACGTAAAATGTGGAGCGAAGGTCTCTTCGTCGCCGCCCCGCAGAATGTAAGTGTCCATGGCATCCGCGTTTCGGAGATTCGCTGTGTATATCGTACCGTCTGGATTCAAAATCTCGGCAAATCGCAGCCGGACTTTGGTACCGGCCGCGCCTTTCACTTTCAGGGTCACCCATCCCACCATGTTCTGGCCCATGTCAAAGACGTAGGTTCCGCCTGCGAGAGCAGTTACACTTTTCGGACCCAGCGTTGCGACCACTCGCGCTGGCGCGGTGATCTGGCTTGATACTGCAATGGGGGGCGCATCCGAAACTGCCGCCGGCTTCCACTTGGAATCGTCGAAGCCAGAGTTTTCCCATCCCGGCTGTTCCAGACGCGCGTCATACACTTCCCCACCATAAATATCGGATTTAAGAATTGCCGATGCGGCTCCCTTCCACGACTCGTCCGTCACAACCGTGTCATGACTGCCGTCTGCGTAGTCGAGTTCGAGTTGCGCGGCAAAACGGTCCGGAGGAGAAAAGAAGTGCATTCCTACCCAAGTCAGACCGCTGCCGTACCAACCGTCACCCAGTAGAGCGCCGATTACATTGTTGCCGTTGACTAATAAGCTGGTGACATCATAGGCCTGATATAAGACGCGTTTGCGGTAGTCGGTGAAATCCGGCGTCATGACATCGCTGCCGATGCGATTGCCGTTCAAAAATACGCGGTAGCTGCCAAGAGCGGTCACGTAGAGCCTTGCGCTTTGCATATTCTTTGATAGTGCGAAGGTACGCCGCAGGTACGCGGCTGGCTGTGGCAGTGGTCCCGGATCTCCCAGTCGCTTGTCCGTCAAATCCCCTACAACGTGGGCGGATTGCCAACTCAAAGTGTTTTCGAGCCTCGCCTCCCACTTTTCATTCGTGGGGAAGCGCATCATCGCGCCATTCGCGCGCGTGATCTTTACCAGGGCCGCCAGCGCTGCCGTAGTGGTTTTGGCTCCGGCATTCGGTCCGAACTGGGGCGGCTCCGGAGCAGTCACTGTCACTTCGATCTGGTTCACGCCCACGACGAGCTGATCGGAAATATCCCTGCGATCGAATGTGGTCCATCTGCTCTTGGCATCTACTTCGTGACCGTTTACCTTCGCGACGAAGTTTCCTCGCGTTGCCAGTAACAGGATTGCGTCTTTCGACTTTTCTGAAAGCTTGACGGTGACGCGAAACGTAACAGCAGTATTTGGCACGGCGGCGAGCGCATCTTGACCCGATGCCCAAATCCAGCGAATCCCCTTGCGGTCCTCGTCATCCGCAGGGTTCTTCCAGTGAATCCACTTTGCTTTCCAGTCTGGCGCATGGAGAAGGCCTGTCTCCCACCATGCTTTTGTCGCCGATTCCGAGACTTGCCCTGTTGCATCCCATACCCGAACTTTCCAGTAGTATCTCTTGCGCGATTCCAGCGCGGGACCGCGATAGCCAATTCCAACCGACTCGGCAGAATCTATTTTGCCGCTGTCCCAGATGTCGCCTTCGCCGACCCGCAAGTTCTCATCGGCGCCAGCCACCAACACCTCGTATGCCGCCTGGCTCCAGTTGCGCTCGGTATTGTCACTCTGCCATGAGAAATGAGGGGCAGCCGTGTCGAGGCCTAGAGGATTCTCCAGGTATTCGCAGCGCAGGTGGACCGGCGTGGCGGACGCAACTGCCTGCAGGATAATGATTCCAATGAATGCGCTCAATAATTTGAAACAGCGCACAATGATCCTCCCGAACTGGATTATTTCCGGTGCAATGACATCCAACAGAAAAACAATCGTGACCTTGCAAGGAAATGATTGTAAGCTTTGTTGCCGAAAGAGGTTCCTTATGGATGCAGGCAGGAGCAAGAAGATATTCGATGCGCTCGAGACGTTCCGCATGGAACTGCCGTCCTGGGGCTTCGCCAATACCGGCACACGGTTTGGAAAATTTATTCAGCCTGCGGCCGCCACCACTACCGAGGAGAAGTTCAGCGATGCCGGACAGGTGCATCTGCTGACCGGCGTCTGCCCGACCGTGGCCTTGCACATCCTTTGGGACTGTCCTGATGGTGTACGCAGCACCGATGAAATCAAGAAATATGCCGAGCGTCACGGAGTTCTTCCGGGTTCAATCAATCCCAATCTATTCCAGGACCAGGAATATAAGTTCGGTTCCTTCGGCAACCCTGACCCCTCGATTCGCCAGCGTGCGCTGCAACATACGACCGACAGTATTGAGATTGCCCAGCGCCTGCACAGCAGAGATATTTCCATGTGGTTTGCGGACGGCTCGAACTACCCCGGCACCGCGAATATCAGACAACGCAAAGAGTGGTTTTCGGAGATCCTGAAAGAGGCTCATGCCGTGTTGTCTTCTGGGCAACGGCTGCTGATTGAGTACAAACCATTCGAGCCTGCGTTTTATCACACAGATATCGCCGATTGGGGCATGGCTCTGCTTCTGGCACGGGCCGCTGGGCCGCAGGCAAAAGTTTTGGTCGACACGGGACATCACTACGCGGCGCAGAACATCGAGCAGATCGTTGCCTGGCTGCTTTCAGAAGGCATGCTGGGCGGGTTTCACTTTAACGACCGCCGTTATGCCGATGACGACTTGACTATGGGATCCATCGACCCTTATCAGGTCTTTCGCATCTTTCATGAGATTCGCTACTTTGAATGGGAAACTGGCAAGCAGGCCGATATCGCCTACATGGTGGATCAGAGCCACAATCTCAAGGGCAAGATCGAGGCTATGATTCAAACTGTGACGGTAGCCCAGGAACTGTTCTCCAAGGCCGCTCTGGTTGATGATGAAGAACTTGCGATGGCGCAGAAAGATTGTGATTTGGTAAGAGCCGAGTCTTTGTTGCAGGACGCATTCGCCACCGACGTTCGGCCAGCGATTCAGGAATGGCGCGATTCCAAGGGCCTGCCCAAGAATCCAATGGAGGCGTTTCGCCGGAGCGGTTACCTCGAACGCATCACCAAAGAACGTGCAGCGCGCAATTCGCGAAGCGTCTCCTCCTATGCCTAAAAGCACTCATGCGAAGCCTTATCTGGCCTTCGATTTAGGCGCGGAGAGCGGACGCGCCGTCCTCGCTCATCTTCGGTCAGGAATTCTGACGACGGAAGAAATACATCGTTTTCCCAATGAGACCATGGAATACGGCGGCTCTCTTCGCTGGGACGTGGCCAGACTATGGTTCGAAATGCGAAAGGCTCTTGCCCGGATGGAAGAAGTTGAGTTGGCCGGTATCGGCGTTGACGCCTGGGGCGTGGACTATGCATTGCTGGGAGAGCGCGGCGAGTTGCTTGAGAATCCTTACCACTATCGCGATCGGCGTACCGAAGGTGTCCTAGAGGAAGTGCTGCGAAAAGTTGCGAAGGAGGAAATCTACCAGGCGACTGGCATTCAGTTCATGCCGATCAATACGCTGTATCAGCTTTTCGCCGCTCAACGTCAGAATCCCAACCTTCTAGCGGCAGCGAAATATCTGCTCACCATCCCAGATTTGTTCAACTACTGGCTGACCGGAAATGCAGTCTGTGAATTTACCAATGCAACCACCACGCAGATGGTAGACCCGGTGAAGCGCGCGTGGGCTACGAGCCTGATTGAGCGCCTGGAATTGCCAGCTCATTTGCCGGCACCGATCGTAGAACCGGGATCGATCCTTGGAACGCTGCTGCCAGACATAGCAGGTCATTCTTCTCTCGCAGGCACGACGGTGATTGCTCCCGCGTGTCACGACACGGCTTCGGCTGTGGCTGCGATATCGGCTCGCGATGGCACGGCCTTTCTCAGTTCTGGAACCTGGTCGCTGCTGGGCACCGAACTGGACTCGCCAGTAATCACACCTGATGCGTTGCGCCTGAACTTTACCAACGAAGGTGGCGTGAATGGCACGACGAGACTGTTGAAGAATGTGATGGGCTTGTGGATGCTGCAGGGCTGCCGGCAATCGTGGACCGCGCAAGGACTCGTGAACGACTACCGCGAACTGATCGAGTTGGCAATTCGTGAGCCTTCGTTTCGTCATCTGGTTGATCCCGATGATGAGTCCTTCCTGCGTCCGCCGGACATGCTAACGGCCATCGACGGATTCTGTACCCAGACCCATCAGCCTGCTCCGCAGGAACCCGGCGCGTACGTACGTGTTGTTCTGGAGAGCCTCGCATTCAAATACCGTTTTGTTCTTCGAAATCTGGAACACGTGACGGGGAAGCGTATCGAACAGATTCGTATCATCGGTGGCGGTTCCAAAAATCGATTACTGAACCAACTGACAGCTGACGCCACGGGAAGACAAGTGCTGGCTGGGCCCGCCGAAGCCACGGCAATAGGAAACATTGCGATCCAGATTCTCGCAACCGGCGTGGCAACTTCGCTCCAGGAAGTACGCGCGATTGTGGATCGCTCTTTCCCGACCGAAGTTTTCAATCCCCTTGAAACCGACAAGTGGGATCAGCATGCGGAACGGTTTGAGCAATATTGCGGGAGCATCTATGCCTGAGATCAAAGAGACGGTTCACCTGAAAGATCTGTGGAATGAAGGCGAAACTCGGAAGATAGCCGGCAATCAGCTGGCGCTGTTGCGGTATCGCTCGAACCTGCTGGGTGCGGATTTGCGTATCACAAATTTCGGCGGTGGAAATACCAGCTCCAAGCTAGAACTTCCCGACCCATTTACGGGCCGACCTGTTCGAGTACTGGCGGTAAAAGGCAGTGGCGGAGATCTTGGGTCCATCAGCGAAGGCGGATTTGCTTTGCTGTATCTCGATCGCCTCGAACAACTCAGACAGCTATATCGCGGCGAACAATATGAAGACGAGATGGTCCGCTACTACCCGCTTTCAACGTTCGGCGAAAGCCGGGTAGTGGCTTCCATTGATACTCCGCTGCATGCATTCCTTCCTTTCGACCATGTCGACCACCTGCACCCTGACTGGACGATTGCTCTGGCGGCGAGTGCAAACGGGAAACGAAAGCTGGAAGAGTTCAACAAAGAATTCGGTCGCAAGATCGTATGGGTTCCCTGGCAGCGTCCGGGATTCGAATTAGCGCTGATGATTGAGCGCGCGGTGAAGGACAATCCGGGATCGGAAGGCCTTATTCTTGGCGGTCATGGATTGTTCACCTGGGGAATGACGCAGCGCGATTGCTATTTGAACAGCATTCACACCATCGATCAGATGGGTGAATTCATTTTGAAGCATCAATCAAAGAAAGGTTCGCTTTTCGGCGGGATTGAGCATACTCCGTTGCAAGATCGCAAAAACATGGCGACTCGAATCCTGCCCGGTCTCCGCGGAGCGGTGTCTTCGAATCGCCGAGTCATAGCGCACCATGCCGACGATAAGGACGCTTTGAATTTTGCAGGATCCAAGTGGGCGAAAGAGTTAAGCGCGCTGGGCACGAGTTGTCCGGACCACTTTTTGAGAACGAGAGTCTGTCCCTTCTTTGTTTCCTGGGACCCGGCCAAAGATGACGCGAGTGCTCTGAAGGCGCGCATCCAGGCAGAGGTTGTCGAGTACCGAGCCGCGTACAAGAAATATTACGATGCATGGGCAAGCAACGATTCGCCCAAGCTTCGAGATTCCAATCCTTCCGTCGTTGTCATTCCCGGCTTGGGTCTATTCGGCTTCGGCAAGAATAAAAAAGAAGCGCGGATCACCACAGAGTTCTTTATCAATGCCATTCATGTGATGGCGGGAGCAAACGCATTGGAAGAAGGAGACGTCCCGCATCCGCTCCCACAAGCGCGGCACGCGGAGCAGTCGGAGCAGTTCACGCAATTTCATAATTACGTAGCGCTTCCGAGGTCAGAGGCGTTTCGCATTGAGTATTGGGCACTCGAAGAAGCCAAACTGCAGCGTATGCCTGCCGAAGCGGAATTCAGCCGTCAGATTGCGCTCATTGTCGGCGGCGCCAGCGGAATCGGTCGCGAAGTCGCTCTTCTGCTCGCGCGCCAGGGCGCGCACGTCGTCGTGGCCGATTTTGATGAGCGAGGTGCGAAGGAAGTTGCCGATGAAGCCAGCGCTATATCGTCTCGCGAATTTGTCGCGCACTCTCGTGTCGACCTCAGTTCACCCACATCGCTTGCCGAGGCGGCGAATTTCACGATTTCTCAATTTGGCGGCATCGACATCATCGTTAACACAGCAGCTATTTATCCGGTGCCGGGTGCTGACGGCGAACTCGCCGACGCGCAGTGGGCCCAAACGTTCCTGGTCAATGTAACCGGCAACTATCATCTCGCCCGCCAAACTGGATGGGTATTCAAAGACCAAGGTCTACCCGCTTCCATGGTGCTCACCAGTTCCGCCAACGCCATAGTGCCCAAGAAAGGCAGCGAAGCCTACGATACCAGCAAGACAGCGCTCAATCACCTGATTCGAGAACTGTCGATCAAGCTCGGCCCGCAGGTGCGCGTCAATGGCATCGCGCCCGCCACCGTGGTTGCCGGCTCTACAATGTTCCCGCGTGATCGCGTGATTCAATCTCTCGAAAGATACAAGATCGAGTTCACGGACTCGGAGTCGACCGAGGAACTGCGCGCGAAGCTCGCTGATTTTTATGCGCAACGCACGCTGACGAAGCAGCCCATCCTGCCGCAAGATTGTGCTGCCGCGATCGTGTGGTTGGCCGGTGACCGGAGCGCGAAGACAACGGGGCACATCATTCCCGTGGATGGCGGTCTCTCCGAGGCCTTCCTGCGTTAAGGAGCAAATATGCAGCGTGTCTGCTTTGTCTTGCAGGTCAAGCCGGAGAGGCTTGCGGAGTACAAGGAGCGCCATCGCAGTGTGTGGCCGGAGATGCAGGCCGCTCTTCGCGAAACTGGCTGGGGCAACTACTCTCTGTTCCTGCGCGACGATGGGCTGCTTGTCGGCTATCTCGAGACGGAAGACTTTGAACGCGCTCGCGCAGGAATGGCCGGGCGTGAAGTCAACGAACGATGGCAACGCGAGATGGGCGACTTTTTCGTTCAGCCCGATGACATGCTGCCGGATCGTGCAATGCAGCCGTTGGAAGAAGTCTTTCACCTCTAATCCAAACACGAGAAAATCCATGAACCCCGCACTCGGAGTGTTCTTCCACTGGCTCGGCGGTCTGGCTTCTGCCAGCTTTTACGTTCCCTATCGCGGGGTGAAAAACTGGGCCTGGGAAACTTACTGGCTCGTGGGTGGATTCTTCAGTTGGATTATCGCGCCGTGGATACTCGCGCTGACCATGACCCACGATCTCACGCACGTGCTGCGCGAAGCGCCTGTCAGCAGCCTTTTATGGACGTACATCTTCGGCGTGCTGTGGGGACTTGGCGGCCTGACGTTCGGCCTGACCATGCGCTATCTCGGGATGTCGCTCGGCATGGCGGTTGCGCTGGGATACACAGCAGCGTTTGGCACCTTGATGCCTCCGATTTTCCGTGGAGTGTTCGCATCCGAAGTCCTCGGTACACACTCGGGCTTGATCATTCTTGGCGGCGTCGCCATCTGTCTTTTCGGCATCGCGTTCGCCGGCGCGGCTGGCGTGTCCAAAGAACGTGAGATGTCGACCGAGCAGAAGCGCGCCTCAATCAAGGAATTCGCCTTGAAGAAGGGATTACTGGTCGCCACGTTTTCAGGCGTGATGAGCGCCTGCTTCGCTTACGGACTCGCCGCCGGCGATCCCATCAAAGTCATCACCATTCAGCATGGCACGCTCGTGTTGTGGCAGGGACTTCCGGTGCTGGTCGTTGTGCTCGCGGGCGGCTTTACCACTAACTTCATTTGGTGCGTCATCCTGAACATTCGGAACCGGACCGGCTACCAATACTTCGAATCTGAAATTCGTGGCGAAGTTCCTGCTCGCAATGAACAGCACATCCTTGAAGCCGTTACGGATGCTCCCGCGGAGGAAATGGCGGTTGCCGCAGCTGTTGCTCAAGACACAGATGTGAGAGCTCCGATGCTTGCTAACTACCTATTCTCGGCGCTCGCCGGCACGACGTGGTACATGCAGTTTTTCTTCTACACCATGGGTGAGACCCAGATGGGGCGATACAAGTTCTCCAGTTGGACACTGCACATGGCCAGCATCATCATCTTCAGCACACTGTGGGGCATCGCGCTGAAGGAGTGGAAGGGCGCCAGCAGCAGGACATGGCTGCTGGTGGGAGTTAGCTTGTTTGTGCTGGTAAGCTCAACGGTCATCGTGGGCTACGGCAACTACGTTGGCGCAACACCAGCACACTGACGTCGAGTGACATAGCGCGCGCGTGATGAGAGTATGCCTATAGAAAACACAAGTCACCGCTGCAAAGCAGCGACGATCATTCTTCTGTTCGCTTGTTTCGTGCAGCCTGCCACGAGCGTGGCACAGCGGAATGAAAAGTTGACATCCTTCGAAGACTCATTTGCGAATCCGCCAGATGACTGCCGAATCATGATGCGCTGGTGGTGGTTTGGACCCGCCGTCACCAAGTCCGAGTTGCAGCGCGAGCTCGAACAGATGAAGGCGGAAGGGATTGGCGGCGTCGAGATCGCTACGCTGTATCCTTTGGCGCTCGATGATCCAATCACAGGCTTGCACAATCAGTCATTTCTCTCTGACGAACATCTCGATGCGATTCGCTTCGCTGCCGCTGCCGCACGGAAGCTAGGTCTGCGCGTTGATATTACATTGGGGAGCGGCTGGCCGTTCGGCGGCCCGCATATACCGGTAACCCAAGCAGCCGGAGAGTTGCGCGTAGAAACGATCCCGGTCATGCCGGGAGTAGATTCGATCGCCGTGCCTGACATTGCCTCAGGCGAACAACTGATCGCTGCGTTTCTAGCTCCCGTCAGAAATGGCCAGCTCTCGCTGCAAGACGCAAAGCAAGTGTCGACGATTGTCGATGGCCACCTGCAGATTCCTATGCCGGTAGACGTCGCGAATAATGCGATTTTCTTTATCTCAAGCCGCACCGGAATGACAGTGAAGCGCCCTGCAATTGGCGCCGAGGGGTTCGTGCTGGATCACTACGATCGAAGCGCGATCGAAAGTCATCTTCACGCAGTGGGAGATCGATTGCTGGATGCATTCGACGGCCAGCCTCCCTACGCGGTGTTCAGCGACAGCCTGGAAGATTACGGCTCCAATTGGACCAGCGATCTGATGGAGCAGTTCCGCACCCGCCGTGGGTACGATCTCACTCCGTACTTGCCGGCACTGGTCGGCGACATTGGCCCGCTCACGGCCGCAATTCGGCATGATTGGGGAAAAACGCTGACCGAATTGGCGAATGAGCGCTATCTTGCTCCGCTGCATGACTGGGCGCAGCAACACCACACATTATTTCGCTCGCAGACCTACGGGTTTCCACCTGTCACACTCTCGAGCAACCGTTACGCAGACCTTCCTGAAGGCGAAGGCAAGGCATCATTGCTCATGTGGCGCGAATTTTCCGACACACGTTGGGCAGCATCGGCAGGCCATCTCTTCG
The DNA here is from genome assembly GCA_036513255.1 of Candidatus Sulfotelmatobacter sp. Lineage (GTDB taxonomy): Bacteria > Acidobacteriota > Terriglobia > Terriglobales > Acidobacteriaceae > Sulfotelmatobacter. Next base: position 27,190 of record DATBZH010000061.1, read on the forward strand.
GCCATCCGGTTATCTCATCGGAAACCTGGACATGGTTACATTCCCCCGCATTTCGCGCAACGCCTTTGGACATGAAGGCAGAAGCCGATCTGCACTTCTTGCAAGGCATCAACCAGTTGGTGGGACATGGCTGGCCGTATTCTCCCGAAGTGGCGGGCGAGCCGGGATGGCGGATGTATGCCGCGGCCGCGCTCAACGTGCACAACCCATGGTCATTTGTAATGCCGGAACTGGCTCGCTATCTGCAACGCGTCAGCTTCGCTCTTCGCCAGGGAAAGCCGGCCAACGACGTGGCATTGCTCCTGCCCAATGACGATATCTGGTCAACTTTTTCCGCAAGAGGCGATTCCAAGAATCCCGTCATCAGCCAGGCTGGCTTCAACACTGTGGGGTCCAATTTCAGCATGGATGAGCCACTGCTGGGTAATTCGTTGGTGAGCAGAATCATTCCCCAGATTTTGGACTCTGGGTTCAACGTAGACTTTATCGACGCAGACGCCATCGATCTCGTCGGCATTCCCTACGCGGTATTAATCCTGCCCGGCGTTGACCGGCTACCCCCGGCGACATACCTGAAAATTGAAGACTATGTGCGGCACGGAGGAATCGTGATCGCCGCGCATAGCTTGCCCTCTACCGCGCCGGGTCTGCTTGAAGCGGAATCCGATGGCCGGCAGATTCGCGAAATCTCTCAACGTTTCTTCCGCGTGAGCAATGCGCCCGGACACTTTATTTCTAATGAAAACGAACTCGGTTCTTCTCTGACTACCTATCTCACTCCCGATGTTGTTTTTTCTCCCCCAACTCCACGAATCGGATTCATTCACCGCAAGCTGGAAAACGGAGATTTGTATTTCATTGCCAACACCAGCAATCAATCGCATCGCGTTCATGCGACATTCTGCCATCCTCTGAAACACGCGGAATGGATGGACCCTTTCACCGGCACGGCATCTGCAGCTGAGAACTCGAATGGCTTGGATCTCGACTTGCAGCCTTACGAGTCCCGGTTGCTTCTGCTGACGGATTCTGCAACGCAGCATGTTGAAACGCAGCTGCCATCGCGCGTTCCTTCAAAAACAATCGATCTCGCCACGGATTGGAAGGTTACATTCACAGAAGCAAACCAGACCATCTCCATGACCCAGCTTCATTCCTGGAGCGAAGACCCAACTTTCAAGTACTATTCCGGCCAAGTCAGCTACCAGACAACGTTCGATCTCCCGGTGCAGGATCTTAGCTCGAGAATCAGTGGCCTGCTCGATTTCGGACCGGGAACGGCGATTGAAGAACCGTCTCCCTTGCCGCAATTCAACATGAAAGCATATATCGAGGGTCCTGTCCGCGAGGCAGCAGAGGTTTACGTTAACGGCAAGCGCGCAGGTTTCGTATGGCGTCCGCCCTATACGATTGACGTGACCAGATTCTTAAAAGCCGGAAGAAACGATCTGCGCATTGTGGTGGGCAACACGGCCATCAACTCATTGGCCGGCCGCGCTGTCCCTACTTACCGCTTGCTAAACCAGAGATACGGCGAACGATTCGTGCCGCAAGATATGGTGGCCCTGACGCCTCTACCGTCGGGAATCCTGCAGAACCCAAGGCTGGATTTAGCGCCGCGGGTACAGGCTCCCTAAGGTAAGAAGGTGCATCCGATTGAGCTGTCGCCACGTCTGGATTCGCCAAAACCGAGCAGGTCGCAACCTTCAACGATTCTTTTCAGGGAGCCGGACCGTCTAACTACTGTGGGTTCGGGGTTGGGGCCACGGAAACCTGAACCGGCTGGTTCGCAGGGGTCTTGGATAAGATACCTGCCTGGGTTTGCTTGTTGGGCGGAACTTCGGTTCCTGGGGGATAGATAAGAATCTGCACGGTACCCCAGCCTGAACTTAAATTTGCGTCTGTCTGCTTGCCGAGTCCCAAAGTTTTTAGCTGTGTATCGTCGAATCCGAAATTCTCGACCAGATACTCGCGCACGATCATGGCCCGGGCCTCCGTCAGCACCAGGTCCTTCTGGGAATCTCCTTCCATCCCCGCGCAAACTACAACTACCGCAAATCCAAACTGATTATTAGCCAGGAACTCGCCGCCGGCGTTTAGAGATTTCTGGTTCTTCGGCTTGGCCGAGTCCTGCTTATCGAAGAGCTGCTTCGCCGGGTAGGTGAACTCTTTGGTCGGTGCGCTTTGCGGCAGGCGCTCTATCTCGTTTTTTGCCAGTTCTGCGGAATCTTCATAGCCGCGGTTTTTGAAATAGCCGCGTACAAAGAAGCTGTGCTTCAGCGCCTCCATATTCTCCTGGAAGTCGGTCGCTCCTTCTTGCGCCTGGATCATCGTGTCGTGCATGGCGCTCGTGGTCTGTGCAAGATTGTTGTAGAGCTGTTTGTCGTTTACCAGTGCTCCGACCGTTCCATCGCCCCGGTTGATCTTGGCGCTGATTGAGTTCAGGTTTGCCGTTGCCCGAGTGGCATTCTCTATGGCCTGCTGGCTGCTATCCAGAATGCCGCTGGTCTTTTGCAACAGGTCTGCCATTTCGAGCGGCGGCTGGCTGGCTATGGTATCTCCATCCCTCACGTCGGGAGATCCAGCGGATCCAAACGAGATTGCCAGATACTGGTTGCCCAACAACCCCTCGGTTTCGATTGTTACTATGGAGTCCCGTTTGATGATCTCGTGCGTCGACTTGCCGAGATCCATAACGACCGTGACCTTCTCGCCCGGTTTGTGAGGCAATACGATGTTGCGGACAGTTCCCGTGTGAACCCCGCCCACCCGCACATCGCCTCCCGCATCCAGTCCTTCCACGTTGTCGAATTGTGTCTGCAATTGATAGGTGGAACTGAATAGATATTGCTTGCTCCCGATGATGAAAACACCGGCCACCAGAATTGCCATTGTCGTGATGATGAAAGCTCCCAGCCGCGCCGCTCTCGACATTTGTCCTCCTACGAATGCTTCAGAAATTCCCTGACAAACTCGATGTCACTTTTTTGCAGGTCTTCAAATGTTCCTGCGATCACCACATTGCCCTTGTCGAGCAGGGCCAGACGGTCCGCAATCGTCTTGGCGCTGTGCAGATCGTGAGTCACCACGATCGACGCCATGTGATGTTCGTCCTGGAGTTTCAGAACCAGATCGTCAATCTCCGCGGAACTGATGGGATCGAGACCCGCGGTGGGCTCGTCGAGCAGCAGAATATCCGGCTCTAAAGCCAATGCACGCGCCAGCCCTACTCGTTTCTGCATGCCCCCGGAGATATCGGCCGGCATCTTGTCCAGATGGCCTTCCATCCCAACTTCCGCTAACAGTGCCCTGACCCGGTCGCTCTGCTCGGCCTTCGACATCTTTCTGTGGTGTTGCAGAGGAAAAGCCACGTTCTGTTCGACAGTCAGCGAATCGTAGAGTGCGGCGTGCTGGAACAGAAAGCCCATCTTCTTTCTGATCTCTCCCATCTGGTCGAGAGTGAAGCCGGCAATATCCTGTCCATGGATGCGAACAGATCCCGAGTCAGGTATTTGCAAGCCGATAATGATTCTGAGCAAAACGCTTTTGCCGGTACCGCTTCGACCCAGCACGGCCAGGGTTTCTCCGCGGCTTACGGTCAGGGTGATTCCGTTCAAGACTTTTTGGCTTCCGAAGGACTGACGCAAGTCTTCCACGGCAACCGCAGGCACGCCGGTCTTTCCCCCGGATTCTTGTCGCTTCATCACGGGCGAAACATCGATTTGATCGGTGGCGGCCATTTTTTGCTTAAGTTTCTATTCGATCGTCACGAAACTCTTAAGGGAAAAATACGATGATGATTTTCACCAGAACGACATCGGCCAGGATTACAAACAACGAAGACAACACGACCGAGCTGGTTGCGGCACGGCCTACGCCCGCTGCGCCTCCCTGAGTCCGCATTCCTTGAAAACACGCGATCAAGCCAATGATGAGACCGAACACGGCGGTCTTCAACGTGGGCGGCAGGAAATCATTGAAATCAGCCCCGCTAAAGCCGCTATTGATGAACTGGTGTAATGAGAGCGGTTCAACCATCGCTTGTGTAACCCAGCCCATCAGCAAACCGCATGCGTCGCCAGCCAGAGTCAGCAAAGGCAGCATCAGGATGCATGCCAGGATTCGGGTCGCCGCCAGCAGCCGGTATGGGTTCACTGCGGAAGCCTCGATGGCGTCGATCTGCTCGGTGACTTTCATCGAAGCCAGCTCCGCGCCGATGCCGGCTCCGACCCGCCCGCTGACGACCAGACCTGTGATGATGGGACCGGTCTCATGAATAACGGAGAAAACGATAGCGGCGGGAAGCAGCGACTTGGCCCCAAATCGGGTCAGGCTATAGCGGGCTTCCAACGAGAGAACAACTCCAGTAGCGGCGCCGGCCAAAGCGACAAGCGGCAGAGATTTGGATCCGATCTCGTCGAGTTGTCGAAACAGCTCGCGGAATTCAAACGGCGGCGTCACCGCAGCCCGCACAACTTGCCAGAAGAATATGCCGAGGTCGCCAAACCACTCCAGGGTTCCGTTGATTGCGTGCCTGGCGAAGACTACCGGAGAAGCGATGAACGGTTTGGCTTGCTGCGGAAGCGCAGCATCTAATCCCGTGACTGGGCGGTCGATCACGGATTTGAGCCCGGGCTTGGGGCTCCGTGCGCATTGTTAAGGTGCATGCGCGAAAGTAACGAATGGGGTCCGCTATAGATAAATTCCAGAGCAACGTTTCCGCCCATATATCCCAGCAGGCTGTAATTGCCCATCCGGAACGCGTCCCTGGCATCGTAGCGTCCGGGGTACCACGCATAGACGGCGGTCATGGTTCCGGCATATGGCGCGACCAGCGCAGAAAAAGAAAAGGCACGGTGCCCGTCTGCGCCGCGGCGTCCCGTAAAAGTGGAAATCATGGCATGACCGAGGCGCGGCAAAACGCCTTTGCACTCGCAGCGGTAATACAGAGTGTCTTCGCGGAAAGCCTGCGCCAGCGCGTACCGCGTCGTTGTAGTCACCGCCGCAATGCCAAAATCGGACGCGAAGCGCTTTCCATAACCTTCAGCGCCTTGCTTCCACTCCGGTGGCGTATTGTCTGCCTGGTTGATGCCAGCCGCGAACGCGGCGCCCACAATTGGATAGGGGCCGAACGCGTCGAAAAAATAGTTGCGCACTTTTGTCTTCTGCGTGGGACGCGTGTAGGTCAGATCCGACTGCGCCGTAGTCTTGCCTGCAGCGGCACTAGTAGAGACATCCGAGTCCGCCAGGGATTGTGCCTTTGCCAGCCCGGGCAGCATTGTGGAGCCAACGACCGCGGAACTCACGACTAAAGAAAGTAGACGTACTATTCGGCGCGTCTTCAAAGCGAAATTCTCCTCGGTCGATTTAGTATCGTGCATGACAAGGCGTTCGGTTTTCCTATACGGTGAGAGGACAAGGTCCGTGGTCGCACTGGCATGCAATCTCGACCTCTTTGGATCCCGCTTCCTGGCAGGACAGGCCGCAAAACTTGTCGCCGGGTTGCGCCATGCATCGGCATGGGAGGTGCGAGCATTTGGTCTGCTCATTGACGGTCATCATTAAGTTCTCCTTTTTAAATCCCTGCCTTGAAGGGGCAGTTCGTTCTGCCGCCAGAACCCTACCAATTGCTAGTATCAAACTCTTGGCTGCCGAAAGCTGGTCACAATTGATCGCCTTTTTAGGGCGGGGTCAGCCAATCGGAAGCTATCCAGAAACGGCTTAGAGGACCCTTGGGTTCGAGCGGCATTCAATGGAGTCCCGCGCTCTTAAGACGACTGCCGGCCCGGAAGAGTTCGAACCGTAGATCAACCGATCAGGACCAATAGAATCGGCGACGACAAAATCCGCGGCATAGACGCGCCCCGATCCGGCAAACCTTCTCGAATCCGTTTCTGAACTGCGACACGGAGAGATGGAAGGTGTCCGGGAGCTTTTATTGACAAGATTTGCCATCCGAGTGCAAACTTGTTGAAATTAGCGCCTTGCTCGGACTTGGCCTCGACACCGTTTCTCTCAAGATTCTGGCCGGATCGCACCGTGTCCTGCGCGAGTCATTGTGTGGGAAGGCAGTCGGGATGTCACCTCGGCAACAGCCAACGTCAAGAAAGCATACGTACGAGGGTCATGCCGACTCCGCCGTACGACACCAGGCTCCCCTGACGATTTCGATCGAGCAGACTTCTTCTGCAAACCAACAGCATAAAAATAATAATTTCTTCACCCGCGAACAGCGGCGGCAGACTGTATTTGAGAGGCGCGGCTAGCAATGTTCGGTCGCCTCGCCAGTAGCAGTGAGTGCTTCCCAACAACGGCTGAAAATTCATAGGAGGATTTATGGCAACCAGCAGAGTTACGGTTGTACCAATGAAGATGGCGCAGATGAAGGCGGCGCAAATCTCCAAGCCCGGGGCGGATTTCCAGATCGTCGAGCGCGAGATCCCCACACCGGACGCAGGACAGGTGCGGATCAAGGTGCAGGCCTGTGGCGTCTGCCACAGCGACGTGCTCACGAAAGATGGCTTATGGCCGGGAATTCAGTATCCCCGAGTTCCCGGACACGAGGTCGCGGGCGTCATTGATGGAGTGGGGGACGGTGTTTCCGCCTGGAAAAAGGGGCAGCGTGCGGGTGTGGGGTGGCACGGCGGCCATGACAACACGTGCCGCGAGTGCCGGCGCGGAGACTTTCGCAATTGCCAGAATGCGAAAGTTGCGGGCATCAGCTACGACGGCGGATACCAGCAATACATGGTGGCTCCGGTGGAGGCACTGGTGGCAATCCCGGAAAGCCTGAGTGACGTTGATGCGGCGCCGCTGCTCTGCGCGGGAATTACTACGTACAACGCGCTGCGGCACAGCGGTGCGATGCCGGGCGACATTGTGGCTGTGCAGGGAATCGGCGGTTTGGGTCACCTCGGAATTCAATTCGCGAATAAGTTTGGTTATAACGTTGTGGCTATCGGTCGCGGGCCTGAAAATGCGGCGCTGGCTAAGAAACTCGGAGCGAACGTATATCTCGACAGCGCGGCGACCAATGCGGCCGAAGCATTGCAAAAGCTGGGAGGCGCGCGCGTAATTATAGCCACGGCTCCAAACTCGAAAGCGATGTCTGAGCTTATCGATGGTCTGGGACCGAATGGCAAGCTCATAGTGATCGGTGCGACCTTCGATCCTATTGAGGTAGCGCCAGTACAGCTCATCAATGGAAGTCGAACCATTCAGGGCTGGGCCGCGGGAACACCAGCAGATTCCGAGGACACACTGCGCTTTGCCGAACTAAGCGGCGTGCGCCCCATGATTGAAACATACCCGCTCGAAAAAGCAGCCGAGGCGTACGCGCGAATGATGAGCGGCAAGGCGGAGTTCCGCGTTGTTCTGACGATGTGAAGGTTGCTACGAACAAAAAGACACTGTGAGCACCGAACGATGAAGTTCGGTTTCTCGATACGGGTCATTTCGCATTGGACGCGGCTGCGGATGAGATCGCCGGATTGGTCCCGGAGTTTGCCGGGTCTTTCCGTGAAGGGTTGTTTTGAGCGGCGGGTTGGCTGAGGAGTAATGTCAGACAAGAAAACAGCAATCGTCACGGGAGCATCGCGGGGTATTGGCGCGGGGTTAGTCGAAGCCTTTCTGAGGGAAGGTTACAACGTCGTCGCGACGTCTCTTGATGTCAGTCGTTCGCCGATTCTCTCCAGCATGACTACCTCGCCCAGCCTAGTTCTCGTCGATGGCGATATCGGTAAGCAGGAGACCGCTGCCAACGTTGTCGAACATGCTATCGAGCACTTCGGAAGCATTGATGTTCTGGTGAATAACGCCGGAATCTTCTTGACCAAGCCCTTCACGGACTTTACTACCGAGGACTTCAATTCCCTGGTCTCGATCAACCTGCTCGGATTTACTTACATGACTCAGCTCACGGTAAAACAGATGTTGAAACAGAAATCAGGAAACGTTGTAACCATCACTGCGGCGCTTGCAGATCAGCCCATCGCCGGTATTAATGCTTCGGTTTCGATGATGACGAAGGGAGGCTTGAATACGGTGATTCGAAGTCTCGCCATTGAATACGCAAAAGACGGTATCCGCTTCAACGCCGTAGCCCCCGGCGTTGTGGACACAGCACTGCACAAGGATGGTCGCAAGGACTCTCTCAAGGCGAGGCAGCCCATGGGGAAGATCGCGGAAGTAAAAGACATTGTCGATGCCGTTCTGTATCTGGCACAGGCACGCCAGGTAACCGGAGAGGTATTGCACGTGGATGGCGGCGCTCACGCCGGCTGTTGGTGAGGATCAGGAAAACATCCCGTCTATCAATCATTGAAACGTAACTGGTCGGCGCACATCCAACTGCAGAGGATTCTTACATGCGATCTGACGTTATTCCCGGAGCTATCTTCCCCGACTACGAACTCTCCGACCACAGCGCGAAACGGCGCAAGCTCTCCGAACTGCAAGGACAACATCCAATGGTTCTCGTCCTCAGCCGCGGAGGGTTCTGCCCCAAGGACCGCCGGCAGGCGGAAGGGCTGGTTCAACTCTATCGAGAGCTCGAAGTTGCCTATTGCCGGCTGGTCACGATCAGCACCGACAATATCTCCGAGACGAACGAATACCGCACCGGAGTGGGCGCCCACTGGCCATTCCTCTCCGACGCGGGACGGATCGTGCAAAAAGATCTCGACATCGCCGAATACACCGATCCTGTTCACAATCCGATGATCCCTCACGTGATTGTTCTTGAGCCCGGTCTTGTCGTTTACAAGATCTACAACGGTTACTGGTTCCTGGGCAGGCCCACGCTGGAAGATCTCCGCCAGGACCTGCGTGCCGTCACCAGGAAATGCCGGCCGGACTGGGACATCACAACGCCGGAGATGAAGGCGGCGTGGCAGCAAGGGCGCAAGGAACTCTTCTATCCATACGGCAAAACGTACGTCCAAACTCTCGGGGAGCAGGATTAGCAAAGCATGCCGTCGGTCTTCTCAATTTTCTGATACGCAGGGATCGATTGCCATTGATGACTCGAAGTTTCCGGGCCGTCAGTAGTTGATGCACCCGCCATTGCCGGCACAGCTTCCGACCAGCCGACTCAGCCGTGCGTACTCCTAGAACGTACGTTCATTTGGCGTAACACCGCATTCATCCCATTTGTGAACGACTTCCCATATAGAAACCACCCCCGAACTTTCGTGAGCGCGCTCTCCGTTCCACTCGCCAGCGGCTGATGTAAGAAAGGAGAGGCACACAATTTCGATTGGCGGACCAAACGCTTCGCTGCTTGAGATTGAATTGCGTGAACGGGAGAACATCTTTTCTATGATCGCGACTCTCTGTTTGTTTCTGGCCTCCCTCCGCCGCCGCAACGGCGCTGTTTTGGGTAGAATCGCAGCTCTGCTGCCGGCCTTCGTCCTTCTGGGCGCGCTCCGCTGTGGGCGCAAACCACGACGATCAGCGGAACGGTATACGTTCCCAATGCAGTCGATCCGCTGCCCAATGCGCTGGTGTACGTGACCACGGGAACGGTGGCGCCGTTCATTTCCGGAGCGCAATGTCCGGGAGTAAATTGCCAGACGGCTTCCAATGCCATTCCCGCTAACGCGATCGTCAGCACTTATACCGCGGTCGACGGAACCTTTACGTTGAGTGCGGTTCCGGAAAATACCACCTACACCCTGGTTATTCAGGCGGGGAAGTGGCGGCGTCAGTTTACTCAGGCGGTGGTCACCAGCGCCATCACGGGCCTGGTGCTCAACATGCCAACCACTCATGCCGAGGGCGATATTCCGTTGATCGCTATCTCCACCGGTTCGGTCGATGCGACCGAGTGCGTTCTGCGCGACGTGGGCGTGGCCGACACCGAGTTTACCGACGACAATGGCTCAACCGGTGGGCGCATCCATCTCTACAAGGGCAATCTCTCGGCGGGGGCTGAAATTAATGCGTCTACTCCTTCAGAGACCGCGCTGGTGGGCACATCCGCCACGCTGAACAATTACGACATGACGATGTTCCCCTGCCAGGGCAACGACACTGCCGAATCGTCCTCCTATGTTGACAACTTGCTCGCCTACACCAGCGCGGGGGGCCGTGTCTTTGCCACTCATTACAGCCTGGTCTGGCTGGATACCGCTGAGACGTTCATGGGCGCGACCTTCTCGGGCGTAGCCAATTGGGATGTTGGCCAAGGCAGCCCTCCGGATGGCGTAGCCACCATCAATACCAACTTCACCGACGGTTCGACGCTTGCGCAATGGATACAAAACCTCAGCGAATCTTTTAACGGCACGCTGGGACAGATTTCGATCGGCACACTTCGCCATGACACGACGGGAGTGATTGCGCCTACGCAGACCTGGCTGACGCTCAACTCCGCGCCCGACATCATGCAGTTCACCTTCAATACTCCGGTGGGCGCGGCCGCCTCCGGCCAGTACGGGCGGGTGCTTTTCAACGAATACCACGTGGAAGCAGTTGCGGAAGCACCCGGCGCAATCTTTCCCGCCGAGTGTGGAGCGGTCAAAACCCCGCCCCAGATGAGCGCGCAGGAGAAGATGCTGGAATACGCGCTGTTCGATCTTTCCAATTTTGTGACGCCGATTGTTCTCCCTACCGCTTCGATCGCGATTACCACCAGCCCCAGCGATTCCATCTTCATGGAGGGCGACACCGACGACACGATTACCGTGGATGTAACCAACACGAGCGGGACGATTCCTCTTGACCTGAGTACAGTTCTGACGGTCACGCTGCCGACGGGCCTGACGGCCACGGCAATGTCGGATACGGCAACTGGCTGGACGTGCAATGCCGGTACCTTGACGTGCACCCGCAGCACCACACTCGCCGCTCTGGCCAGCGATTCCGTTGTCATCACGGTGAGCGTTGCCGGGAACGCGACGGGAGGAGCATCGAGCACCACGCCATCGGTCTCTGCCGTTGTGTCCAATCCAACGTTTTCCAGCAGCGTCTCTCAGCCACTGACCATCACGCTGGAGCAGCACGCAGCCGTAACCTGGGCCACCCCCATGGCGATCGCCGATGGCACGCCCTTGAGTAGCACGCAATTAAACGCCGCCGGGAACACCGAGGGAACTTACGTCTATACACCGCCCGCCGGAACCGTGCTCGCCGCGGGATCGCACACGCTTTCGGTGACCTTTACTCCCGCCGACCAGGGAACTTATCCGGGCACGGCGACGGCTACGGTGAATTTGGTGGTGAACTCAGCGGTGGCGGCCAGCGCCAGCGCTCCGGCGGCGACCGGTTTCGGCTCCGTGCCGGTGGCGAGTCCGAGCAGCAGCCAGAGTTTGACTTTTACTTTTCTCACCCCGGGAGTGATTGGAACTCCGGTCGTGGTGACCGAAGGTGCACCTGGCCTGGACTTTGCGGATATCACCACTGGAACCTGCGACACCAATGGAACCAGCTACGTCTACAGCGCCGGCAACACCTGCACGGTGAACCTGATCTTTACGCCGAGGTATCCAGGAACAAGGCTGGGCGCGGTATTGCTGGAAGACGGATCGGGCAACGTGCTGGCTACAGCTTATGTTTATGGCACGGGTACCGGGCCCGAGTTGAATTTTCTGCCGGGGCTGGAAACTTTCGTGGTGACCAGCGGCAATGGAATCGCCAATCCGCAAGGGCTGGCCCTCGACGGATACGGCAATCTCTACACCGCCGACTACACCAATCACGCGGTCTATCAGACAACGCCCGAGGGAGTGACTAGCAAAATCCTCGATCTGACCGGCGTTGGAGAAGGAGGCACGCCGGAGAATCTGGCGGTCGATGGGGCCGGCAACCTCTACATTGGTGATTCCAACAACAACCAGGTTTTGCAGGCAACGCCATCGGGAAGCGGCTATGCGCTGAATCCGAGCCCTGTGGCCGGCGGACTCAACTCTTCCGGAGGCGTGGCCGTGGATCAATATGGCAATGTCTACATCGCCGATACCAACAACAATCGCATTCTGCTGGAAACGCTGCAAACCAACGGCAGCTATGTTCAGACCGTGATCCTGGCGGCCTCCACTTCGGTCTTGGGCACTGCTCTGAATACGCCCTTCGACGTAGCGGTCGATGCCAGCGGGAACGTCTACATCTCAGACACGCTCAATAACCGAGTGATCAAAGAGAGCTATTCCGAAGGCACTTACACGCCGAGCCTGGTGGCGGGCGGCCTCGACTGGCCCACGCAATTAATCGTTGACGGAGATGGGAATGTTTACTTTGCCAACAACGGTCACAGCAGCCCTGCCAACGCTCACATCTACAAGGAGACACCTTCAGAGGGCAGCTACATTCAGAGCGTTGTTCCAACCTCGCTTACCGCTTCGAATCTGTGGGGCGTGGCAGTGGGCGGGAACGGCAACGTCTATTTTTCCGATACCACCGATACGAAAGTGATCGAGGAGAATTTCGCCAGTGCGCCGAGCCTGAGCTTTGCCACGACGAATGTGGGATCGATCAGCAGCGACAGTCCGAGAGCGGTGACGCTCGAGAACGTGGGCAATGCAGCGCTGGCGCTGACCTCCACTGGATTGACGGCGCCCGCGGATTTCGGGCAGGTGGCAGGCAGCGGTTCGCCGGCCGACTGCGCCGATAGTGGAACCGTGGCGGCGGGCGCGAGTTGCGATCTCAGCATCAGGTTCGCGCCGACTACGAGCGGCAATCCACTGAACGAGTCGTTTGTGCTGAGCGATAATTCCCTGAACGCCGCGCTCGCTACCCAAAATATCGCGCTGAGCGGCATCGGCATTGGAGTTTCGCTGAGCCTGTCGCCGGCGAACTCGGCGCTGACGGCGGGCACCTTTGGAGTTGCATTTTCCAGCTTGAACTTCACGGCCAGCGGCGGGACCGGGCCTTATAGTTACTCGTATACCGGAACCCTGCCTCCCGGATTGACCTTGAGCAGCGGCGGACTGCCCTCGGGGACGCCCACGACTGCGGGCGGTCCGTATTCCTTCACCGTGGTTGCGACGGACGCGCACTCGGTAACCGGCAGCCGAGCTTACTCGCTAACCATTAACCAGCTCGCTTCCACGGCGATGGTGGTTTCTAGTGCCAACCCGTCGCCGGTGCAGAGCGCTGTCACGTTTACCGCTACCGTTACCTCTGCAGCAGGCGCACCAAACGGGACCGTGACGTTCCTGGATGGCACTACCGACTTAGGTCAGGGAACACTGTCTGGTGGGATATGCACATTGACTACATCGTTGCTGGCAGCGGGTTCGCACGTTATTACCGCGGTGTACAGCGGAGCGACTAACTTCGGGGCAAGCACAAGTGCCGCGCTCACACAATCGGTGCTGGACTTTAGCCTTAGTCCGGGATCCGGCGGTGGAGGCAGCGGAGGCAGTGGTAGCAGTGCAGTCACATCGCAGACCGTTTCTTCCGGTGGCACTGCGACTTATCCGCTGACCGTCGTTCCAACCGCGGGAACAATTTTCCCCACGCCGGTGACATTGGCGGTGACGGGAATGCCGCCTGGGGCCACGGCCACGATAACGCCCGCAACTTGGGCCGTGATCACCGGCACGTCATGGTCATTTCCGGCGAATACTCCGATTGAAGCTCTTTCGCTGATCGTGCAGTTGCCGGCCGCGTCAGCGCAAGTTCAGGACTTGAAGAATCGTACGGCTCCCAGGATGGCTTGGACGATTCTGCTTCTGCCCTTCGCCGGCGGGCTGCTGCGGCTCGGTAAGCGCAAGTCCAGTCCACTCTTGCCGATGTTATTGCTGCTGATTGCGATAGGGGGCACGATGGGGCTGAGCAGTTGCGGCTCCAGCGGCTTTTTCGCTCCCGGCCAGACCTCTTACACCATTACGGTGACAGCTACATCCGGCACGCTGTCGCACTCCACCACCCTCACACTCATCGTGAAGCAATAAGGAGAACTGGCAATGCATATTTCAGTTTGCGGAAGATTGCTTCTTGTGAGTGTAGTCGCGGCGGCATCTCTCAGTGTATTGGCTCAAGGCCAGAGCGGGTACTTAAACTCATCATCTCTCGACGTGGCCGTAACCTATGCCGGGGAGCGCGCGCAAATCGCTCCGGGAACCTGCGGTTGCTTCTGGCTGCAAGGCGGAGGAGCGGACGCGGCGTTGACTTTCTGGAAGGGCATTGGCGCCTCGGCGAGCATTACCGGAGCCCACGCCCACAACTATTACTCCGGCATAGACGTCAACAAGATCGCATATATGTTCGGCCCGCGCTACACCTTTGCGGGGTGGAATTTGGGAACGAAGGAGCGGAGCCTGCAAATTTTCGGCGAGGCTCTCTTCGGAGGCGTACATGCCTTCAATGGCGCCTTTCCCACCAGTACAGGACTGACGGCAAGTGCCAACTCGTTCGCCATGCAGGCTGGAGGTGGCGTCAATCTCGTGCTCTCCAGAAAGATTGGCCTCCGCCTGCTCCAGGCTGATTATATGCGAACCGATCTGCCCAACAGTTATTCGAAATCGCAGAACGACTTGCGCCTGGCGGCCGGAGTGAATTATCGATTTGGTTCCGCGCACAGCGGATACTGAAAAGGGTCATCCGTTGAACCAGGTGAAAGGCGAGCCAAGGACGGCTGACGCTGGGCGAGTTTGATTCGACGAGCTAAGGGCAGGTTGAACAGACCGGGGTTCGCGTGGCGAAGTATCCGAAAGTTAATTCCCCAGTAATCGAGGAATCCGTTTCGATGAAAAACCCGTGACCCGAGTCGATAAGGTAATACGCCACTGTGATCGTATTGGGGACGCTGCCCGGTGTGGGGAAAAAGGTATTGGTTAACGCCCCTGTGGAACGGCCGCTGCTGGGAAGAGCAACGAAAGTCCCAGTGAGCGAGGTGTTGGGCTGCGGGAATAAGCTTAAATTGGTGTCTATAAAACCCTTCAACGAGTCGGCGGTTTCGTTCACGGTAATCTGTCCCGTGGCATCATTTTCGGTGACGCCATTGCCCTGGGTAAACTTCAGCCCATATCGTCCGTTGAATGCAAATGGCGGTTGCGCTTGCGGGTTGGCTAGTCCCACTCCTACAGAACCAAGGTTGGCGTCGGCATCCAGGACGAGTGGAGGATTTCCATTGCCAGTGAGATAAAAAATTAGTTCCGGTCCTGCCCCATTGTTGGCGAAAGTGATGGAGGAATCGACACGGCCGGTTCCGCTTGGGTCCATAAGATAAGTTCCGGTAAATGAGTCGCTGATCCCAATCACAAATCCGCTGAGAAATTCGTCATTGTATCCGTTGTTCAGATTTCCGGTTGCATCGGCGCAGAACTCTCCCACTGATGCCAATGAAGCTGGAAGGCCAGTGAGATCTTCCCCCGTGATATCGAATACATAGCTTCCGGAAAATGACTGATTGCTTGTAAACGTTCCGGCAGCCGCGCCTTGACTAATTGCGACTCCCGCAGTGGAGCCGAATCCCACGCCCGAGCCGTTATTGTCGCTCTCAATCAGCTTGATGTGCACCCCATCTACGATGTAGCCGGTGAATTGCAGCGGAGTGGAGGAAAAGCCTGCGGTGAGATTCAGCTTCACCGATCCGAATGCATCGGGACTCGTCAGGGTACCGGAGAGTGTCGCACTCAGAATCACAGCGCCAGCGTCATCCTGATCAGCCACGCTGCCCGTCCCCGAAATTGTGTTCGGGGAATCAATGTTCATGACGCCACCCATAGCCATCGGCTCAATACTCAGGTCCGTGCCACTCACTGCAAAAGCGTAACCGCCCGTGGGTGCTGTTTTACTGGTTTGCAGGTCGAGAGTTCCTGACGATGTTTCGATGCTGGATTGGAGGTTGGAATTATCGAGCGTGGCAATGAGCGCCTGCGTATTGGAAAGAAATACCAGACTAAGATTTTCGATCCCTTGCTGGCCGATGTTTAAATCAGCAGTGTTGAGAGTGAGTGTTCCGCGACCATCGGGGCCGATGTAATAGGCGCCTCCTGTGATAGGGTCCGACGCCGACAGCAGCGGATCACTATGCGTTTGCTCCCCCGACGTAATTCCACCATTGCCATCCATGCGAATCACACCCGCCAATTCAAAAGGACCATTCGCATCGCTCCCTTTTGTCTGGAAAACGTAGGTACCTTTGAGGTTGCTGGCAAAGCCGGTGATGGTGATCGGAGTCGTGACATTCTTACTGTGGTCGGCCGTTGCAAAAGCTTCGATAGTGACGGTTTGGCTGTTTCCGGAGATCGTTGAAGGGGGCGTATAAGTCGCAGCACTATCGCTGGGGGTATGTAAGGGACTCAATGTGCCACAGTTGCCGCTGTTCTGGCACAACAGAGACCAGTCAACACCGGCGTTGCTGGAGTCATTGCTGACAACCGCGGTGATGGGCGTCTGGGAGGCGAGATTCAGCGATCCAGTGGGTTCTGGTTGAAAAACGATGGAGACGGCTGACGCGGCCGGCGCCGGAGGATTCTGCACGTTCAAGGTGCTGGCTCCGCATGAGGCGAGAACGGCAATCATCCCTACGGAAGCGAGCAAGAAAATCCATCTGCGAATTGCCACGACCGGCCTCCTCAGGCTGATTGATCCTTAGTGCAGTACCGCGATCGGCACTCTATGCGACATGGCAAGTCTGCTCGTCCCGACTTGCCGCTTGAAGCACCCTCCTGAAATCCACATCACGAACAATCAATGCCCTGTGCCTCGCAGATATATGGTCTGGGTTTGTCCACCGGTGGAAGCGACGGTGATGCTCCCCGAGGTGAATCCCACGCTCTTGGGCAGGAAGGTAACGGTAAACGCGCAACTGCTTCCTGGAGTGAGGCTGCCCACGCAGTTGTCAGTTTCGGTGAAGTTGCCTTGTAAAAGATTCCCGGTGAAGTTTACCGTTGCCGCCTTCGGGTCCTTGGGATCGTTGAAGACCGTTATCGTCATCGGAGCGCTGACTTGGCCGACGACCAGGTTCCCGAAATTCAAATCCGCTCCGGGAGACATTCTGAGAGTGCTTGGTATATTGGCCTTCAACTCCACGGGAAAACGTCCGCTGTCGATCTCGCAATTTGCGGTTGTGTTGCTGGTGCATTGCAGAGTGTTCAACTCCAGGAAATAATCGAGAGCGGGAGTCAAAGGAGTACTCGGCTGGGGTGCAAATGTAATCTGGACGCTGCACGAGGCCAGGGGAACAAGCAGCGTTCCCGAGCAATCGTCCGCGGAAATCTGAAAGTTCGGCTGGCTACTGGTCAGATCGCTGTCGCAGTTGTAAGTGATGGTCGAACCGTTTGGCGCGATGATTCCAGTGTCTACCTGCAGCCCTGCAATCGAGCCTGGCACCAGTGGCCGGGGAAGCGTGAAACCTCCTTTTGTGGGGTTCACGCAAGGACTGTTCAAAGCAGGCAGAATCTGAACGGGAGCTACGCCTTGGTTGGTAAACAAAAGAAGCTGAGGCACGCTGGTTTCGCCCAGCGCTTCCGCTCCGAAATCGAGTTCCGGTGTGGATGGCGCAAGCGCGCTGAATCCCATGCCGGTGATAGGAAAAGCAAATGCCGTATCGTTATCGGCACTGGTTGGGCTGTTCACGGTCAGACTCGCGCTCAAGGGAAATGGACAGAGTGATGGCGGCTCTCCTCCGTTTGCTATCGAAGGCAACCAAGGACAACTTTGCTGTGGTGAAAACGAGATGGTGATGGTGCAACTCTGCTGTGGGGCGAGTGAGAATGTGGATCCAGCCGGACTTGCGCAATTATCCTGCTCCGTAAAATTAGCGATCCCATCAAAATCGCTCGGCCCAAAAAGGCTGGTGTTTCCCGATTGAGGGTTAAAAACTAACGACAAACCAGAAACAGGAGTGCCCGCAAGGCTAGGGTTAGTGAGCGTGATGCTCTGGGTGGTTGCTGGCGATCCCACCTGTTGCGCAGGGAATGTGAGGGAAGAAGGAGACAACGTGATGGGTTGAGTGCAACCCGTGCTGGTCCCCAAGGCCAGACAAACATCTCCTATATCTCCAGCTAGTGTGCCGCCGGGGCAGGATTTTGTGGTGATGCCATATCCGTTGGCGCCTTGCAATACAGCTCCGGCTGCGGAACTCACGAGCGTGACCGGAGAGGGGTTGGAAGAACCCATCGGCGCGCCGATCTGACCAACATTCAATCCATTACTTGCGATAATTTGCAGGATGACAGAGTTGCCGCTGATCTGGCCGTTGACCGAAGCGGTCGTTAAACAAGGATAGCCCTGGAATGTTAGATTGCCGGTGACGGTGGCGTTGCTTGCGCCGATATTGGCTCCCTGGGAGAGAGTTCCTGAAACCAGGAAATCCTGATCCCTGAGTGCAGGGTCGATGGAAACGTGAAAATTCCCCTGGATGGTTCCGTTGAGCGCCGGCACGGAGGCTGCGCTCCATTGCAACCCGGTGTGCGCGCTTCCGCATCCTTTGCCGTCGGTCGAAGTATAGGTACCCATCATGGTCGTGCCGTCGGCGCTAAGTGCCCCCGTTAAAGTGAAAGTCTGCGGGCCGGCCACGACTGTTAGGGTTACGGTCTGCCCGCTGAGGGTTCCGGTGATTGGAGCCGACCCGCTATTGCAGAGCACCGCAGGGCTGCCGCCTTGTGGTGGAAGGAGGATGGAATAAGTAACCCCACCCGCGACGGAACTTTTATTCTGCAACAGAAAGCCGCCCTGGATGCCGCCCAAAAATGAATTGTCGGGAGGAACTGCCATCGTGAACTGCCAATTGCCTGCAATTGCTCCGGTGCCTGGTGACGGAGCAGGTGTGTCCCCTCCGCAGGCCGATAAGACCATCAAACTGGCCAGCAGCAAAAGCAACAGACTCTTCACTTCTCCTCCGAACAAAATCGGCGCACGATTGATAGTCGATGTCTTCGTCATGTCCAGACCTTAGAAACCCCACTTCAAACCGAACTGGATGGTCCGGGGCCGATGTGCATTGAGGGGATGCAAGAACGATGCTCCGGTGACACAATCCGCTCCTCCACTTGCTTGAAAGCCCGCGGAATATTGGGGACCGGCATAACAACTGACGATGTTGTTGCCGCTGCTGCCCGGATTGTCAGGGTCATAGATCCGAAATTGCGTGTGATTGAAAATATTGAAAAATTCCGCGCGAAATTCAATCTCGCTGGATTCCGCCACCTTGAAGTGTTTGAGCAGGGATAGATCGAAATTCAAGCGGCTGGGATTATTCAGGAAGTTTCGGCCTGCGTCCCCAAAGGTCAATCCCCGCGGCGCCACAAACTCCGATGGATTACCGAGAAGCGGGCCAAAACTCTGAAAGGAGTTCGAAGGCCGGGTCGATCCATGTACAACGTCCGGGTAGGACTCCGCGATGCCAAGCCCACTGGAGACTCCCGCGTTGTCGGTAAGCGAAATACCGGTGTTTCCGGCGCTGTTGATGACAGTGAAAGGCGTGCCCGATTGGTAGAGCGTAACTCCGGAGATTTCCCAACCGCCAAAAATCTGGTTCACAAATCTGGAACAACAATTCGTGGTTGTGGTCGACGCATCTTGCGGCTCAGCCTCTAAAGCCGCATAGTGAAACCAGCGCGCGACATTCGGCACCTGATACAAATAGCTGAGGTTGAACAGATGACGTTCATCAAAATTTGAACTCGCCCGATTCTCGCGCAGGTTATAAGAATCCACCAGAACCGGGTCGCTTCGATCAGAAGCATTGTCCAGAGAGTGGCTGTATGTATACGAAATTCCGACGGTAAGGGGTCCGCTTGACCGCCGCAACGTGACTTGCAAGCCGTGGTAGCTGGAATTGGCCACATTCTGGAGCGATAAAATTTTTCCGAGACCCGGATACGGACGGGGCAGTGAATTCACATTGGGGATAGACGGCGAAGTGCAAGCCGCCTGCAAATACGTGTATGCAGGATTCTGCGGCGTCACAATCGTTCCACTTTGCAGGAGGAACGGAACGGTTCCGTCGCCAGGATGGCCGCCTCCGGCCACGGGAGAAATGTCGCAATCCGAAAGAGTCAGCGGTTCGTTGGGGCCGAACGGATTTTCGCTTGCGGGCAGCGGCGGCAATTGATTAAGTTGCCGCTCAATGGTCAAGTGCGTTCCCCTGCTGCCTACATATGCGATATTGCTGACAACATCCTTGGTAATCTCTCGCTGTACACCGAAGCTCCACTGTTGCGCATAGGGCCATGTTGCCGTGGTCGGAATTCCGGTGACGTCGAGAGGATAGACCGATCCTGAAGGGGGAGCGGGATGCGACGGGTCCTGTGTGCAAGGGCTGTAGGAAGAATTAAATGTAGAACCATAGCCAACATTCCCAATGCACGGATAGTTGAGAGGAAGTGGCTGCGTCATGCTGAGAACGAGAGGCGAACTGGCTTCCAGAGAACCTGTATTGGCTTCGTTGCCGGTACCATGCTCAAAGAAAATGCCGTAGCCACCGCGGATCGAGGTCTTACCATCGCCCACTGGATCCCACGCAAAACCCACACGCGGCGCGGGATTGAAAAGATGCCCTTTCATGCATCCCGACGGGGTACCATTTACCCCGCACTGAACCAAGCCGAGATCGCTTACTATCCCGGGATTCAGTTGAAACGTGCTCGGGTTGAAGGGCACCGGCGCCGAGGCCGCGTCCTTGTCCAGGAGCACGCCGCTGAACGGATCCACGCCAAATCTCGTGGAATTGAATTTGGCCGCTTCCCAGTTCCAGGCATTGTGATATTTCTCGCGGTAAGTGCCAAACAAGCTGACTCGCAAGCCTACGTTCAGCGTAAGTCTCGGAGTTATCTTCCAGTCGTCCTGAAAATAAGGCTCACCGATCTGGTAAGTCTGGTAGTACCGACGCTGCGCCGAATCCTGGGTAAAGCTTTGTATGTATCCGGTGGTAACTCCGTTAAACACTGCCTGAGTCAAAAAATCAGCGAAGGCATTTCCTGTGCTGTGCGCCAGGTTGCTGAAAGTCAACAGCCCTTGCAAATCACCAGAAGCAGCGCCGATTGCGTTGTTTTTCTGATTGCGCTGAGATAATACGTATTGACCGCCGAACTGAAGCGTGTGTCTGCCGATCGATTTGCCAATGTCATCGCGCAGCCCATACGTTGGATTTGTATGGCTCCAGGGCATATACGAAGGATCAGCCGCAAAGCCTCTGCCGCCGTACGCGGCATTCGTGCCCAGGAAGTTGACTCCCGGCATTTTGCCACCGAAGCCGTTGTTGAATAAATATCCAATCGCGCATTGCGGGATACCGCTCGCCGGATCGACGCTCAGTTGAGGATTGCACTGTCCGGGAGCGGAAGGATCGCCGACCAGCGGCTGATCGAGCGTGAGATTGCGCTGAAACTGGGCATTTCCCGGCCCGTTTTGATCTACCAGCGAAATATTAGAATCGGCGTAGCTGAGGGCCAAATCGTTGATCAGCGTGGGCGAAATTGTGTAGGTGAGGCGGGCGACCAGGCTTGTGCCCGGTCCAGTAAAGCGGTTCTGCACCGTGGGAAATGTATTGCGCACAACACCCCACTGCGGTGTCAGCACAGTGGTATCCCAGGAGTCGTGAATGTAGCGAAACGATGCCCTGATCTTTTCGGTGACTGCCTGGTCAATGTGAAACAACTCTTCCCGCCAATAGGTCGAAGGAGAAAGGGCAACGTTGTAACAATGGTTTGGGTCGGTGGGGTCCGGGTTGGGTACGCTGTAGTTGCATCCTGCAGCGGAGTTCGGGAACGGAATTAGGTTTGATTCAAGAATTGCCAGAGCGTTCTTATCCACGCCAATATTGGCCGGCCCTACGAGCTGTTGTTGCCCCTGCAAATTGTAAATAGGTTGGAGACGCGTCAGATCTCCGCCTAGAGATGGACAGTCCGGAAATGTCTGTCGATTAAAACCAAGAGACTCGGAAGTCCCACGCAACGGGCAGACATCACTAAAATCGAAGACCTGGGAAACCAACCCGTTGGCATTGGGCGCACTCAAGTTCTTCTGAATTCCCTGCGGCGTCATCACCAATCCACGCTCTTTCAGCGACGGTACCGCCTGGTTGTAATCCGTTGGAGTTTTCTCCAGACGGGCTTCCTCCGAAAAAAAGAAGAATGTCTTATGTTTTTTTGTGTTGTAAGTACCGGGAATAAAAAGAGGGCCGCTAATGGTTCCCCCAAAATCCTGTCGGCGATAGAGTGGAGACCCGCCTGGAGGATCAAAATAATTACGCGAGTTAAACGCCTCGTTGCGGACGAAATCGTACAGATTGCCGTGGAATTTGTCGGTCCCGGATTTCGTGGTGACCTGCACTGTGCCGGAAGCCGTGCGCCCGAATTGCGCGCCGTAGTTGGATGTCAGGACTTTCACTTCCTGAATGGCGTCAAGGCTGGGATAAACCATGAGCGTGCTGGCAGCTCCGTTCAAGCCGGTATTGAGAACGTCGCTGCCGTCAACTTCGAAGGTGTTGTACTCGACACGTCCACCGTTCACGCTGTATTTCACGCTTCCCACCACGCCGACTTTGGCTTCATCCTGTCCCGTCTGATTGCTGACGCCGGGCGCGAGCGCGATGAGCTGAGTGAAATTCCGGCCATTCAGCCCTATGCTGACGACTTCCTTCTGCGTAATCGTGCCGGAAACGCTGGCGGTCTCGGTCTCCACCTTCCCGATGCCGCTGGACTCCACATTCACTTCGGTTTTTTCAGCCGCCAGTTCCAGCGAGGCGTCCAACGTCAATTCAAGGCCCGCGGTCAGCGTGATGTAGTCCAGGGCCTTAACAGCAAAGTTGGGTGCGGTGATTGACAAGCTATAAGTTCCTGCATCGAGGCCGGTGAAGAAATATGCACCCTTCTCATTGGTCTGAGTTTTCTGAGTGACTCCCGTCCCGTTACTTAAGACCACGATTACTCCAGGCAAAACTGCTTGAGTGTTATCCGTGATCGTCCCGCGAATGGCCGCCTTATCGTCCGCTTTCTTCTGTTGCTCCTGGCCAACGGCAAGCCAAGGCAGCAGAAGCGAAAGCACGACGACACAACTGGCGCGAACAAAATCGCGACGCGAAAAAAATCTCACGAACACCTCGTCGGAAGTTGATTGTTTGGATTGCTGGGAAACGAAGGCGGATATTACAGGAGTAAAAGCGGAGAATTGTTAATGCAATATGAAACGTTGATGAACAGATAGCAACTATTGCTGCGCGCTTAATTACAAACATCTAGTCACGAACAGTTCACAAACTCTTAATCCTGCCGTAACAAGCGAACAGGTATGCTCCGCCTGACTTCCAAACGCAAGTTGTATTGCGTTCTAGCAATTCGCCCAGGGAGGTCTCTCGTGTTGCCGTACGCCCCTGTTGAAAGAAATTGAAGCAGTTTGACTACAAAGACTTGAATTCCTGCGTGCGACGAATGCGTCGCATGCCCGATGAAAGCAGTTTTGCCAACTTCAGAAAGGAATATCCATGACGCGTATGAAATCAATTTTCGCGGCGTTGTTGCTGACCGCGATCGTCAGCGTTGTGCCTCAGGCACACGCACAAACCGCCAAGGTGATACTAGCGGGCTCTTCCGCTATGTGGCAGACGATGGCGTTGGCCGCGTACAAGAGTGGCGGGTGTGTCTCTGGTGGAACCGCTCCGTGTTTCCACTACACAGGAAGCAACTTCAACCTCACCGACGGACGTCCGACGACCAAGGGCGGTACGACGGCGGTCGACCTCGGCAATGTCTGGATCGTGTGGGATAGCAGCGCCACTCCGAATGTCTGGGCGTTCATCAAGGTGGATTCCGGTGTAGGCGACCGCTGCTATTTTGCTCAACCCCGCTGCAACATCAACATCAGCTCTTTTCCGGCTCCCGCGAACCTGATCACCCCGAACACCCTTTGGGGCGACAACTCCGCGGATTCCACGCCGCCGGCATCGGTAATTGCTCTGTTCACGAGCGGATCGTTGCTGGTCAATACCGCCGCCACGGACATCCGTCCGGAAGATGCGCTGTTCGCCACGTGCCGTGCCAACTCGACGCTCGGTGGTGGAGTCGATGGGCTCGCCGGCCTCGGATACGGCGCCAACACCGCTGGCGCTTGCCCCGTTTTTGGAGCTACGCTTGCGCACCTGGAAGGAAGCGACATTCTTAGCGGTTACCCAGCCAGCACTTCTACCGCCCATATCCTGGCTTTCGCCATCAGTGGGAAGGATCCGTTTACCGGCACAGCGATTCCCGCAGCGACTACCGTCTCTGTTGGAGCCGCTCCGGTCATCTTTATCACTCAGCGTACGGGCGCACTCAAGACTGTCACCAATGCCACCGACGCAGAACTGCAAGAGGTGTTTAGCGGTACTGATTGTAACGCCAGTGCATTCGGAGTTTCCGCCGCAAACATTGATGTTTATCTTCGCGAGCCTCTTTCCGGCACGATGAACACCACGGAATACAGCGTGTTCCGTTACCCGGCGTTTTCCGGCATCAGCCAGGAAAAGAATGTTAATGCCGTGAATCCGCTCGCCAGCAATTGCGTGGCAGGCGGGAAACGCTTCCGCGCCATCGGAACCGGCGAAGAAGTTAAGTCCGTCCTGAACTCGGGAACGAACAACGGTAACGACGGCATTGGTTATACCTTCTTCAGCTACGGCAACGTTTCCACCATTGCGGACAGTGCCAGCTACGGTTATCTCACCCTGGACGGAATCGACGGAATCTTCCACCGGTATGGAAGCACGATCGATCCCGGACAGCCAACCATCGCCGGCGCTTTGCCGTCGAACACCACACTTCCCACCAGTTGCGCCGGCAACTTCCCCTGCGCGGAAAATAAAATCTGGAGCGGCAATTTGTCGTTCCCGAACCTGCGCAACGGCTCGTACCGTGCATGGTCGACTTTGCGCCTCGTGAGCAACGGGACCCCGCTGGCCGCCGCCAACTTGTTGGTGACGGGCGCACAGACCTACGTGGTTAACGTGGTTCCCGACTTCGTGCCAGCTCTGAAAGTAGCCACAACCGATCCGGGTCTTGCGCTCTTGCGTTCGCACTACACGCAAGAAGGCGTGGCCCCGGTGAACATCGCTACGACCGGCGACCGAGGTGGTGACGCAGGTGGTTGCATCCTGACCAGCAGCGGCGCTGCCGCAACTTCAGACACGACCACCAAGCTAGCTCAGTCTGAAGCCGGCAGTTCCTGCGTTTCCGTTCCGTAATTAAACCCAGATCAACCCGGGGGCGAGCGCGTCAAAACCGCTCGCCCTCAACAAATAATTAACGACAGCGTTTCACTGCCGTGAGCAGACTTCGCGGAACCTTGCGTAGCACATTCATGAAAACGCCGACTCTTATAGTTACACTCTTATTCTTATCGCAACTGTTTTCTTCGCAGATCGGCGTCGCACAATTTTTACCGGCGTCCTCTCCCATCGCCGACCCATCCGATACCCGTTTCCAGGGCGTGACAGAGGATTGGACCACGCCCGCCCTAGGAACCAGCAACCTGAGACCGGTTTGCGCGCTCACCGCCAATGTCGACGACCAATCCACCTATACGGTGGAACTCATCCAGGTGCAGTGGCGCTTCGGCGATCCGCTCGATCTTTACGTGATGAAGCCCAAAGGAGTCAGCAAACCACCGGTGATCCTCTATCTTTATGGTTATCCCGCAGGTACTGATCGCTTCAAGGACCCGGCCTTCCAAAATGCGGTGACCAAAGATGGCTTTGCCGCCGTGGGCTTCGTATCCGCTCTCACCGGACATCGTTATCACGACCGGCCGATGCGGGAGTGGTTCCTCAGCGAATTGCAAGAGTGCCTTGCTACCTCGGCGCACGACGTGCAAATGATTCTGGATTATCTTGCCACCCGCGGCGATCTCGACATGAACCGTGTGGGAATGTTCACGCAAGGATCTGGCGCTGACATCGCGATTCTCGCCTCGGTGGTCGATCCACGAATTAAGGTGCTGGATGCACTCGACCCCTGGGGCGGATGGCCGACTTGGATGTCGACTTCTCCTTTTGTGCCCGCGGACGAACGGGCGCAATATGTAAAACCTGAATTCCTGAAAAAAGCAGCGATCCTGGAACCTGTCGACTGGTTGCCAAAGATTCAGGCGAAGAAGTTTCGTCTTCAGGACGCGATCTTTGATCCGATCACACCCAAAGTCGTCAAAGACAAATTGCGCGCTGCTGTTCCTGCCGGTGCAACCGTAACCATCTACAACACTCCGGAGGAGTTCAACGCAATCGTGACTAACAAAAAAGATCTGGAATGGATCCAACGCGAGCTTCGGTCTTTGCCGGATACGGCAGTATGTACAGGCACTAAGACTATGCATGAGAAAGAGCGTGTGCCATCTGCCATGCGAGCAGCGACGAAGTGAAAGAGGACCGATCCCACGCAACGCTTTCGGCCCGGTATATGGGAATGATGGAGTTTAGCGGGATGGGATATCGACCCTGCTCGCTGTGTCTTTCCGGCAAGCGAATTAAAGTTCAGAACTTAACTCGGAGACAGACGATGAAACGGCTATTTGCTGGGCTATGTGGATTGGCCCTCTTATTCCTGCTCTTCCCCTTAGCATTAGTTCAAGCGCAGTCACTGGCGGTCGCCACCAAGACCACGGGACCATTTGGCTACGACATCGCGCAGGAAGTCACACTCAACGGGACAGTATCGAGTTTGCTCACGAAGCCCTCTCCGGGAATGTTTCCGGGTTCCCACCTACTGCTCGCAACTCTCTCCGGTCCGGTGGACATAAGTTTGGGAATGTTTGGCCTGCGAGGCAAAGGCGCACTTTCTGTTGAGGCAGGCCAGCAAGTTCAGGTCAGCGGCGTCATGAAGACCCTGGGAGGTAAGCAAGTTTTCCTGGCTCGTATCGTAACCGTGGGCAGTCATCAGGTTTATGCAATCCGGAACGAGCACGGAGTTCCGGTCTCGCCTCAGGCCCGCGAGCGTGCACTAAAAAGGGCTCCGCAGAAAGGCGGGACCCTATGAGCCGCAAGATTTGTTTCAGCGTCCTGGCGGTAGCTTGTCTGATGGGGCTCACAAACTGCACCACCGGGATTCCCAGCGTCAGCGTCACTTCTATGGTGGAATCCATCGCTGCGACCGGTGGAACACCGCAAAGCCACGCAATTAACGCGGCGTTTGGAGCGGCGCTGGTGGCGACCGTGACGACGAACGGAGCACCGGCTAGCGGCGTGCTGGTGACATTCACCGCTCCGGCAACCGGGGCCAGCGCCACGTTTTCCAACACCACATTTAGAACCGCAACCGGAACTACCGATGCGAACGGTCTCGCCACGTCGCCAGCATTGATCGCGAATGGAATCGCAGGCACTTACACAGTGACAGCTACGATTTCAGGCGTTTCAACAACGCCGGCCACTTACAATCTTACGAATACGATCGGCGCGCCGGCAGCAATCCTGGCCACGGGCGGAACGCCGCAAGGTGCGGCGATCAATGCAACCTTCGCCGCGCCTCTGGTTGCGACGGTTGTGGATGCCGGCCAGAATCCCGTGAGCGGCGCAATCGTGACGTTTACGGCTCCGGCGATGGGAGCCAGCGGCACATTCGCCGACACTTCCACCAACATCACCACGGCAACAACCAATGCAAGCGGCGTGGCCACCTCGACGCTGTTTACCGCGAATGGGACGTCGGGCGCAGATGCTGTGATGGCTACCTTACCGGGAGTATCGACTGCGGCTACCTTCAATCTGACAAACATGGCCGGAGCACCGGTAGCGATTACGGCGACGGGCGGGGCGACGCAAACCGCGGCGATTAATACAGCGTTTTCATCTCCTTTAGTTGCAACTGTGACTGATGCCGCCTCGAACCCGGTGAGCGGCGTAGCGGTGACGTTCACGGCCCCGGGCTCAGCAACAGCGAGCGGCACCTTCGCGAATGCAACCGCAACGGAAACGGACACCACCGATGCGAACGGCTTGGCCACCTCGACAGCGTTCACTGCGAATGGGATGCAAGGAGGCCCTTACACGGTAACGGCTACAACACCAGGAGTTTCAACGCCAGCTACTTTTAGTCTGACGAACAGAGTCGCGGCGAATACCTATGTGTTCTACCTGAGCAGGCAAGAAGCTTTCCAGCCGGATTTTTATGCGCTCGCGGGAGCGGTTCAAATCGATCCCAGTGGTAACGTCCTTGCCGGCGAACAAGACTATAACGACGCCTTTGGAGTTACGTCACCCGAGCCAGGCGGCGACGCAATCACCGGAGGAGCGCTGACTGTAGACTCAACGACCGGCCAGGGAACACTGACTCTGAACACGAACAACACCAGTCTCGGCGTGGGAGGAGTTGAAACCCTTGGAGTCCAGTTCGCGAACGGTAATCACGCGCTAATCATTCAATTTGATGGCGCAGCGACCTCCAGCGGAAGCATGGACTTGCAGACATTGCCAGGCACTTTAAGCGGGGGGTACGCCTTCACCCTTACTGGGGTTGACGTCTTTTACAGCCCGGTTGCCTATGGTGGCGTATTCTCGACCAGCGATGGCACCACCTTGCAGAATGGTTTGCTCGACACCAATGATGACGGGGCGGTGACGATTGGAGGGACTCTCACCGGGACACTCTCACTTCCCGATTCCTTCGGCCGCGGCACGATCACCAGCAATATCAGCTACTCCGGTTCGATCGTAAACCTCAACTATTACATCGTCGGTTTGGAGGCGATAAGAATTATCGACGTGGATTCCTCCGACTCAGCCATCGGTTCGGCTTTTGGTCAGGGCGCAAACGCCACTGCTTCCACCAACGGATCGCTGGGAAGCTCGGTGATCGGCATCCAAGGCAGCCCGTTCCTTGTGAACTTCGCCGCACTCGGAATGCTGTCCACCAGCAATACGTCGTCCTCTTCCGCAGACTTCTCTGGAGTGGCGGACGACGACGAATATACCTACGATTTGCTCTTCCCGGGCGCTCCGATTTCAGGCAACTATTCCATCGCCAGCAATGGATACGGCAGCCTGACGATCAACCCCGGAGACCTGGGCGACGTCAGCGCCCTGGGAATTTATATGACTGATCCGAATCTCAACCTGAACGATCCGAATAACACAACCAGTGGATTGGGCGGCGCGCTGGTCGCCGACATGGATCCAATTCTTCCCGGCGGCACCGGCGTCCTCATTCCGCAAACAGACACCGCGGTCGCAAGCTTCACCGGCAACTATGCTTTTGGCGCGCAGAGTTTTAACGACTTCCTGTACGAATTCGACTTTGTCGGGCAGGCTTCGTTTGCGGGCGCGGTCCTGAGCGGAACTGGAATCCTCAGCGATCCGTTCCTCACGCTGGCCTCCCTAGCGACCGAGTCCGTTACAGTCTCAGGATCTCCTCTACCTGATCCGAGCAATGTTGGCCGCTACACAATGTTAGCGACAAATCCGACGCCAAATCCGCTTAACTTCACCACCGACTTGGCGACGACAGGTTTCAACGTGGTGATTTATCAGGCAAGTGGTGGACAGTTGTTCTGGCTTGACGAAGATGTCCTCACTGTATTCCTTGGATCCCTGCAACAACAGGGTTCGCTCACCGGACTTCCTGCGGCAAGAAAAGCAGCGAAGAAAGCAAAACCGAAGCAATAGCCAACGGGCGGAAGCAAAATCGCTCCCTCGATGAAAATTTGATTGTGCGCTACCGAGATTTCAAACCCCGGCCCGGGCTTGGCACGGTAAAGTAGCCTGCCTTGAGGATGGTGCCGTCAGATGTTTTCCGATCAGATTGCATTCGTACCATGCGAATGACATACGGCCCCGCGTGAATTTTTGAATTATTCAGGAAGCTGTTAGGAAGGAACTCTCAATCCGTTGCATCTAAGGACTGGCGGAGAGGGAGGGATTCGAACCCTCGGTACAGGTGTTAGCCCGTACAACGGTTTAGCAAACCGCCGCATTCGGCCACTCTGCCACCTCTCCGGCGTGCGGAACTTTAGTTTATCACGCGCAATTGACGATCTTGCCGTTCAACTTCATACCTTTATGTTTCGGTGCATGGTGCTCACGCTTTCATTCATCGTTCTGGATAGGGAATACTTCGGGCGGCGCGATTGTGAGGAGGACTCGCTTTTGTTTGAGTGGATTTTGCAGAGATTGGATCTACCAAAAGTAACGATTCCGCCGCCAATCTCACTGGAAAACTTGGCATAGAGACGATCCAGTTGCATCGCAATATCGGTCTTCGTGAGTCAATCGCCTGAGGTATACTTTTACTCACAGCCTTCTCGTGCCCGAGTCAGTTCCGAACAGGGGCGTCCGATGATATTTAACAAGAAGATCACGGTCGGATGTACCGTGTTTACTATCTTTCTCACCTCCGTAGCACTGCTCAGCCAACAAACACAGGCCGCCCCCGGTTGCGCAGTTGGGTGTGAATTTCCAGTGATTCTGCGGCAGAACGTGACCGCCGGGAAAACGCCGGTGGGGACGAAGGTCGAGGCGAAACTTGTTCTGGCCACTCTGGTAAATGGCGCCGTCGTTCCCAGAGACGCCATCTTGTCTGGAGAAGTCACCGTATCCGCGGCCAGGTCGGCTACGGAGCCATCGCGCATCGGCATCCGCCTGAATTCGGCTCAGTGGAAAAACGGATCGTCGCCCGTGAAGGTTTATTTGACCGCGTGGTTTTACCCGGCAGTAGCCGGAATGTCGCCGCAGGATCTATCCTACGAGCCTCCTGACGCCGCAAACAGTAAGAAGAATTGGAACGGAATGGGCACCTACCCTGACCCGAATAATCCGGTTTCACAGCAGAAATTTCCCGGACGTGAAGCTGATAAAGATACAGGAGCCGCAACTTCGCCAGCGACAAGCATTTCGAAACATCGCGTTTTGATGAAAAATGTGGAGTCTGCCAGTGATAGCGACGGCTCCATCGCACTGACTTCCTCGCATTCTAATATCAAGCTCGATAAGTTCACTACCTATGTCTTTGCGGCGGGTGATCTTCTGCCGGTGAAGTAAAACCGCTTCTTCGCACTATCGGCAGGAAATAATGGCAAAGCGAGCGGCCAGCGCGAAATCTCGTATTTACTGAACTGTAATCGTTTACACGCATGGTAGAATACCGGATCGTTAACGTACACGGGTTTCCACCTTGCGACTAGATTCACTCCTGGTTCCTATCCGCGCGCAATCTGGGTGGTTGGGCAAGATCAACCGACCTCCCACCGTACCGCGCCGACTCCCACGTTCATCCTGAATTGATCACATCTGCTGGATGGAGAGATTTTATGACAAGTACTGACGACTACCAGTCTTCTGCGGAACACAAGTTCTCCTTCGGGCTGTGGACAGTCGGAAACCGGGGGCGCGACGCATTTGGCGATGCGGTGCGGCCTACTATCTCTCCTATCGAAATCGTGTCCATGTTAGCCGAGGTGGGCGCCTGGGGCGTGAACTTGCACGACAATGATCTGGTGCCGATCGATGCCACTCCCAGTGAACGCGATAGCATCGTTCGGTCTTTTAAGAAGGCTTGCGAGACTAATAGGATTGTTGTGCCTATGGCAACGGTTTCGCTCTTTTTCCATCCCGTGTTCCGTGATGGAGCGTTCACAGCCAACGATCCTGAAGTGCGCGCGTATGCTCTGCAGAAAACAATGCGGTCTATGGATATTGGGGCCGAACTTGGTGCCAAGATTTTTGTTTTGTGGGGCGGCCGTGAGGGGGTTGAGACCGACGCTTGTCGCCGGGCGGATGACGCGATCAAACGTCTGCGTGAGGCTATCAATTATCTCTGCGAGTACAACATCGAGCGCGGATATGGAATGAAGTTAGCCTTGGAAGCCAAGCCGAATGAACCGCGAGCTGACATTTACATGGCTACCACGGGCCAGTACCTGGGATTTATTCCGACGCTCGATCATCCAGAGATGGTCGGCGTGAATCCCGAACTTGCGCACGAGCACATGGCTGGACTCAACTTTATGCATGCCGTGGCACAGGCGTGGGAAGCGGGAAAACTGTTTCACATCGATCTGAACGATCAGCAACTGAGCCGCTTTGATCAGGATCTGCGCTTTGGTTCGTCAAATATTAAAGCGGCGTTCTGGCTGGTGAAGTTTCTGGAGGACGTTGGCTACGATGGGCCGCGCCATTTCGACGCGCACGCCTACCGGACCGAGGACTATGAAGGAGTCAAGGATTTCGCTCGCGGCTGCATGAGAACTTATCTGATTCTGAAGGAGAAGGCTTGCCGCTGGAACGCCGATAAAGAAATACAGGGGATACTCAGTGAAATTTCGGGCAGTGGCAACGGTTCGCCGAATCCAGGCCGCTACTCGAAAGATGGTGCATCGCAGTTGCTGAGCCGTGCTTTCGACAAGGATGCGATTCTGAAGAAGCGTTTGCCCTACGAACGTCTCGATCAACTGACGATTGATCTTTTGCTGGGTGTGAGGTAAGCGTTCGCTGTCAGCGTCCTTGCCTATTATTGAGGTAAGGGAGGTGGAGCAGCGGACATCTTGGAAGCGAGGGAATCTGCTTTCTGGTGCAGTTCGCGCACCTTGGCAAACTCTTTTTTGGATTGCGCTTCGTTCCCCATGGCCTGATAGACACGTCCCAGACGATAATGCGCATCAGGGTAAGCGGGATCCAATTCTACCGCGCGCTGAAGGGCGATTATGGCGTCCTTGTATTGCTTCTGCTGCGTAAAGATAGAACCCAAATCGACGTAGGCGAGACGAATATCGTGTTTCACTTGCACTGCTTTCCTCAGCAGACTGATGGCTCCATCTGGATTCGAACGTTGCATCTCGATGTCGCCTAAATAGGTAAGGGCCAGCGGATGATTAGGTTCGACAGATAACTCACTTTCGAACTCGCGCTTCGCCTCGTCGAATTGCTGGGACTTCCAGTAGAGATAGCCGAGTCCAAAATGCACGTTCGGTTCTTGCGGCGAAACCTTCACTGCTGCCTGAAACTCTGCGATGGCTTCGGGAGTTCGTCCCAGCCCATCCAGCGCCTCCCCGTTCAGCATATGCGCGGCCGCGGAGTTCGGATTCTGCTGGAGAATCTGCTGGAATTCGCCCAAGGCGCAGGAATATTTCTTCGCCCAAAGGCAGCTCTGCGCTAATACCTGGTGCAACTCGGCGTTGGAAGGATCGGACTTGGCTGCCGGATCGAGATACTTGATTGCCTCCTCGAAACGTTTTGCTCCGTAGTAACTCAGACCCAGCAATGTGGATGCCTGCGGATTATGGGGGTCAGCAATCGAGGCGGCTCGGAGTGGTGCTATCGCGGCTCGGAAGTCTCCCTGCTTAAACTCCGCCAGGCCCAAATTCAGTTGCACTCCGGGCAATTTCGGATTCAGTGCGATTGCTTTTTCATACGCAGAAGCGGCTTCCTTGTATTTCTGTTCCTTCGAGAGAACCACACCCAGGCTGGCAAGGGCGGCAGCATCGTTAGGATTTTTTTGTATCACGGCGCGCCAAGCCTGGGCCGCCTCGGGCAGTTTTCCCTCTTGATCGAGAGCGATGGCATCTGCGGGGGTTTGCGCACTTGCGCACGCCGGAGAAGATAATGCCTGCAAAAACCAGACTGACAGAAACAGAGAGAGCGCAGTCCGTTTCAACTTCCACTTCTTCATGCCCAAGATGCAACCTCGGGACTCTTTGTCAGAGAAATAATAATCAACGCTGCTCCTCCATAGCTGCGCAATCCTCTTTCCTATCATAAGGCCGGTTCCGAGCGGGTCGAACAACATCTCAACTCATCTCCGCCTGAAAAACTATGCCCCGCTCACAGGAGTGAGCGGGGCATTAATAGAACTCCTTAGAAACGGTTAGAAAATCAGTTTCAACCCGAATTGGAATTCTCTCGGATCAAAGGCAGCGGTCACAGCGCCAAAGTTGCTTGCTCCCTGGCTGAGGCTGATGCCGCCATTGTTTGCGTCACCCTTGAACTGAGTGTGGTTCCAGGTGTTGAAGCTCTCGGCCTTGAACTCAATGCGGCTACCGCGCTCCGCATTGATGACGAAGTTCTTGATGAGCGCCAGGTTCCAATCGTCACGGCCTGGGCCGCGTATTCCGTCGAAGCCAAGGTTCCCGTAGCAGTCCGGACCTGTGGCGCAAGCAGGTGCGGAAAACGCACTCGGATCGAACCACTCATTCACAGTTTTGGGATAGGAAATATGTCCAGTGACGTCTGGACGGTTGCTGGAATTAGGAATGACGCTTGAGGCATTGCTGCCACTCACATTCAGATTGATCGGCGCTCCGGATTCCAAGGTAACGATCCCCGACAGTGCCCATCCGCCTACAGTCGCTTTCAGGAGGCGGTTCTCGCTGTTTTTCAGGAAGGGGATCTGGTAGACGAAGTTTACAAAAGCCACGTTCGCGCGGTCGAACAAGGAGGGCCCTTCGTCGTATTTCACTCCCGCATAAGGGTTGGTGACGTTGTTGAGATCGCCGCCGCTGCCATTGCTGGTAGTGGAGTCGACCGCCTTCGAGTAAGTGTAGCCGACTTGGAGTTGCAGATCGCTTCTCAAGTTCGAGTGCAGGTCAACCTGCAGCGAAT
The DNA here is from genome assembly GCA_036513255.1 of Candidatus Sulfotelmatobacter sp. Lineage (GTDB taxonomy): Bacteria > Acidobacteriota > Terriglobia > Terriglobales > Acidobacteriaceae > Sulfotelmatobacter. The sequence goes on from DATBZH010000061.1 coordinate 61,634, forward strand.
TGTAGTGCGCGTCGCCCTCGTCTTCGGCCAACCTGATTCCACCAAATCCTAGATAGTTGTAATCCTGGTTGATGCCAGCGCCGCCAGATTTGACGAGGCCTGGCAGAGCGGCGATTGGAGGAAGGTTGACTTCCCGATAGTCGTTCTCATTCCGGCCCTGGCTCCCGACATAAGACACGGCAAGTACGGACCTGGCTCCGAACGCTTGCTGCACACCGACACTGTATTGGTAACTAGTCGGAGGATTGTAATTGGTGGCGATACCCGTGATTCCGACCGGGAGGATCGGCAACGCGGCAGCAGTGATCGGGGGACCATTGCTGCTGACGTTAACCCCGGGGTTGGACAGGGCCACGTTGTGCAGGGTCGGGCTGGCATCGAACGGAGTATTTGTTGCTCCGTTGTACATGTCGTTGCCCTGAATGCGGTCGTACATGATGCCAAAGCCGCCGCGAAGAACGGTCTTGCCTTGGCCCGTGAGGTCATAGGCAAAGCCAAGGCGCGGACCGAGGGCGGGCCAGTAAGTGTTCACCAGACCCTTGGGAATTCCATTCTTGCCACCGATGCCGATGCCGTTGGTGTAGAACTGGAGTCCGGCCAGGATCGGATTGGGACTGGTTCCCAAGCCCGGACTGGCGGCAGCGCAACCTATATTAGTTGTCGCCGTCGCGGGTCCTGAACAGATATTGCCGGAGTCATCGAACTTCGCCGCATTGGCTGGGTTATACAGATTGGGATAGAAGTTAGACGATTGCTGGTTCGCTTCGTAGGTATGCGGAGCGATGTCCCAACGCAAGCCCAGGTTCAGGGTCAAGCGGTGGTTTACGCGCCAGTTGTCCTGAACGTACATTGCCACGGAGACGTTGTTCCAATGACCGCTGGACTTAACGGCGTCTTCTTCATACTGTTGCGCGTCACCCAGTAAAAAGTCGGCAAAGTCATTGCCGGTAAAACTTCCGTTGAAGTTAAAGTTTCCTTCGGTGTTAGCGAAATAGTCCTGGACCTTCTTGTAAAGAGCCCAACTGGCTCCGAACTTGAGCTGATGGGCGCCCCTTGTCCACGAAATATCATCGCGAAACTGGTAATCGTCCGCCTTGTTAACCCACGGTGTCCAGTTTGCGGTGAAGTCGGTGCCGGTGCTGCCGTTGAGATCGATCGACGGGATGCGGTTGTCGACATTCGGTCCGCCGAACAACCGGTTAAAGGTAAAGCCGCTCGGCGCGGACACCAACCCTTGCGGGATGATGTTAATGCGGTTTCCGTTGTAGTTGAACGAGGCTTCATTCAGCAGCGTCGGACTTATCACGTAAGTCGTGTGCACAACGGCGCTGTAGGAAGGGTTCCCAAAAACGTCGCTGATGGTGGGAACGTTATCGCCGCTCCACTGCGTTGTGCCGTAGGTCTGAGAGATCTGCTCCGAAACCCAATGGCCGAACACAGAAAACTTGTCAGTAAATTGGTGATCGATGCGGGCAATCTCTTCTTTGACATTGGTGGGGGAATTGTTTCCACCAATGAACTGATGGCCGCTCGTGGGTGCCGGAAAAATGCCTGCCCCCAGAAGCGCTTTGGCATTCGGGTCGAGATACGGGAGGGTGTTGCCTTTGAACGGCGAAAAGATCGGCTGAGTAGTTGCCATCGCCGGGTTCGGATTTATTGTAGCTTTCGAGTTGGCACTACACGACGGAGAACCATTCACAATCAGAGGAGTACTGAAAGTCTGTCCCGCGAAAAGTGCCTGTTGTGCAGTCGAAAGCTGGTATTGGCAGGGCACATGCAAACCTGAGAACGGAATATCCGCTTTATTGACATCAAGCGCATCCGCCGGCAAATTCGCGGCAAAGTCGCCGCCATAGGTATCCGTGAAGGGAACTGTTTGATTAGTCAAGCCGCCCTGAATCAGGCGGCGCCATTCCATGTTGTAGAAGAAAAAGGTTGGATGACTCTTCCACAAGGGAACCTGGCCGCCGGCGTTGAAGCCAAAAGTATTGAACCGCAGTTCGGCAACTTTTGCCGGAGCGGGGTTGAAATAATTGCGGGCATCGAACGCGTCATTGCGATCGAACTCCCATGCCGAAGCATGGAACTGTTTGGTCCCAGACTTGACCACAGTATTAATGGTCGCAGCTCCGGCCAGCCCATACTCGGCGCTGTAGTTCGACGTAAGCTCGCGGAATTCCTGGAGCGCGTCCAACGAAGGCATGACGCTGCCGCTGCTGCCGCCGCGGTCGAGATTCTCACCGCCATCAAGCAATTGAAGATTGTGGCCCGCGCGCTGACCGTTAATGCTGACGTTACTGTCGCCGCTAACGGGCGTGGGGACATTGAAATCGCCCTGAATGCTGGAGGCTCCGGGCGTCAGATTAAACAGGGAGTACAAACTCCGCCCGTTCGTGCTCAGTTCAGTGATTTGCTGACCGGTAATTACAGTGCTGACCTCGCCTGAGTCCGATTGCACCTGGACGGCGTTGGCCTCTACCGTCACGTTCTCGCTCGCCCCGCCGACCTTCATCACAAAGTCGATGCGGGTGCGATCGTTGACGTTCAAGACAAGACCATTCCGCTCCGCGAGACCGAAGCCTGCCGCTTTAGCGGTGACGTTGTAATGGCCGATGGGCAAACCCGGCGAAACATACTGTCCGGTATCGTTAGTGACGCTTGTGCGAACTTCGCCGGTATCTACGTTGGTGATGGTGATGGCAACGTTCGGGACGACTGACGACGATGGATCGGTAACGGTTCCGACGATAGTCGCCTCTTGGCCGAATGCGAAGATCGGCAAACCAATCAGCAACACAGAAAGAGCCACGAGATGGCGATATTGTTTCGCGGCGCGAACAACGTTCAAAGCCCAAGCAGACGAAGAACGATTCATTGACTAACCTCCGGGTTCAGATGGATCCCAGTGCGGTGTCGCTATAAAAACCATTTTTTCGCGGGGCGTTAACGTACACGTGGGATGCTTCTTTTAGGCCCGTCAAGCTTTTATCCTCCTTGAAGGAAGGTTGTCAAGAAGATTCTGGAAAAGGTTACCAAATCGTAAACCAAGCGGCCCAAATTGGTCGCTGGAAGTTAGGCGTTTATTTGAGATCCTCACCTTCACGAGCAAGCCGACCCGTAGCCGGTTGTCCCCCAATTGACGAAATCGGGACATTTAGAACCGAGTCGTCGAACTTGGCATCCGCACGCCTTATTTCGCGGAACAGGTGCAAATTAGACGACATCACTACCGCAGGACTGAGGTGAATGATCGCGGGTAGAGGAGCTTTACTGGTGAGATTGTCCGCCATGAGGCGGACTGCGGTTTGGCCCTGGCGATGTGGCTGCTGATAGATAGAAGCCGTGATGACGCCTTTTTGGAAGTAGGAGGACATTTCTGCGAATAAATCGGTTGTGATCAATTTCGTTTTCCCGGCAAGCCCTCGTGCCCCCAAAGCGCGACACACGGGAAGACAGTTAACCGTATTTACATAAATGCCGGCTAGTGCCGGAAAGCGGCCCAGAAGATCAAACGTCTTTTGAAAGCTCTCCTCTTCGTCTTCCCGTCCTTCGATAACCTCGACGATCTTCCCGTCCGGGCAATGCCGCGGAAATGCATCGGAAAACCCATCTGTCTTTCTGCGATGGTCTTCGGTACTCAGCATGCCCGCGACGACCGCAACTTTGGCGCCCGGTGGAACAAACTTTCCCATCAACTCGCCGGCGAGACATCCGTTCAGCCACGGCTCGACGCAAACCACAGTGGACCGCCGGCTATCAGGAGCGTCGGTGGATACGCAAACGACCCGGATGCCATTTTCTTCGGCGCTGTCGATAAGAGGCCGGAGACCTTCAGGATTTCCGGCAGTGAGAATAATTCCGTTAACCCCGCTCTTGATGAGCTCTTTGAAGGCTTCGGTATCATCCACTCCAAGGGTGCGTACCGGACGGTACACCAACTGGATGCCGAGTTGCGCTACCCGGCGAGCTTCGTCGAGGATGCCGCTCCAGAGCTGATCATAAAAAAAATGAATTTCCCGCGGTATGCATACGCCAACGCGACTGTTGGATTTGGAAACGGACAAAGCACGTGCAGCCAGGTTTGGCGTGTAATCAATCTGCTGCGCAATTTGCAGAATGCGCTGACGGGTAGAATCGTTGATGCCAGGACGGCCATGCAGGGCGCGATCAACCGTCCCAATCGAAACCTCGGCCATCTCCGCGATCAGCTGGATTCCGCGCCTATTTTTCTTCATTCTTCAGCCCAGCTCAGTGGTCGCGCCGAAACATTTTAGCGCAACCCGCAAATCGCGCTTCCCTGAGAACCTCGTCGCGGTGGCCGTGGACATCTTACGCCCTGCTGTCGAAGAACGTGTGTCTGTCGTCAGAGAGAGCTGGCATAGGCAAATTACTGTCCCGCTTTTCGCGCGCGCGAACAATGCCTACTTCCGCCTTCTTCTAAAGCCGGATGCTCGACTTCTTCAATTCTTCCGAATAGAGTGTTGCGCATGAACCGTCGCGAATTCACTAAACTCTCGGTCCTCGCATTGAGTTGGCAGCATCTGCCTTCCTACGCGCAAATTGCCGCCGCACAGAAGCCAATTGGTTATGCAGCCATCGGCCTGGGAACGATTTCAGACATCTTCATGCGAGCGTGCGCGAACTCACAGAAGGCAAAAGTCACTGCGCTGGTGACCGGACATCCCGACACCAAGGGCATGAAGTATGCGGCAATGTATGGCCTTCCGAAAACTTCGATCTACACTTACGAAACTTTCGACCGAATCCGCGACAACGAAGAAGTGGACGCAGTCTACGTTGGCCTACCGAACAGCATGCATTGCGAATACACGGTGCGGGGCGCGCAGGCGGGCAAGCACGTGCTGTGCGAAAAGCCGATGGCGATTTCGAGCGCCGAGTGCCGCCAAATGATCGACGCCTGCCGCAAGGCGAAGGTCAGGCTCATGATTGGCTACCGCGTTCACTATGACCCGACATGGAAGCAGGCCATTGAAATCATCAAGTCCGGCGGCATCGGGGAACTCGAGTCGTTCCAGGGCGGTTTCTATGCGCAGCAGCCTGCGGGCGCGTGGCGTCTCACCAAAAAGCTTGGCGGAGGTGGAGCGCTGATGGACTTGGGCATTTACCCGCTGAATGCCATTCGACACATCACCGGCGAAGAGCCCACAGATATCACGGCAATCGTAACCACCCGCGACCACAGCGGTCGCTTCGCCGAAGTGGAGCAGTCGATGGAGTGGACCATGAAGTTCCCATCCGGCATCCTCGCATCCTGCGGCTGCTCCTACGGGCAAAGAGGTCCTAGCTTTCTGCACATCAATGGCGAGAAGGGCTACTGCGAAGTGGACCCGGCCTACAACTACGACAGCGTTCACCTGCGCGGCGAAGTCAACCACGAACAAATCGATCAGTTAAGCCCGCTCAAGCTTCCCTACCAATTTACGATCGAAGCCGAGCATTTCGCCGACTGCATTCGCAACAATAAAGAACCGGAGTCACCCGGCGAAGAAGGACTGAAAGATATGCTGGCTATCGAGGCGATTTATAAGGCCGCGGGCGCACCAATCGCGTAGCTGCATCGTTCGTGCCGTTCTACCAACTCACGTGATAGAGAGCGACGCCGTGCCGCGGTAGCGTCGTCTTCAATTCCAGCGGACTGACGCTGGTTGTGCGTAATGTTGTCTCTTCCAAAATTTGCAGTCCTCCAACGCGTTGCAAGTTCGCGATCTGCGCTGCGCTCGGCTCTTGCGGGCTGCCCATCGCAAGCCATGCTGTGTACGCGTTACTGTGGTCCCGGTCCAAGCGGTATTGCATGATGCGCACACTCTTCGCAGGCAGACCGGCGACCTCCATCTCGATTTGTGTTGCTGGAGATGACACATCATCGTCGTGATAGTTCCACAACAGGATGTCAACAATTTCCCTTTCACGTGTGGCGATGCCATTTACATCAGGCTCGCCTGTGACTCCGTTCTGTTCAATCTGCTCGACATCCAGAGCGCCGGAACTGCTCAGCGCGAGGCGCTCACCCCCGAGTTTGCCGTACATGCGGAAGACGTTCAGCACCGGTTTGTCGACACCATTCGTTGCCAGCTCGCGAAATCCAGCGAACCATGACTGATCTTCGAATTCGAATGCCCACGTCACAGCGCCTGCCAAATTTACTCCACGCAAGCGAGCGATTTCTGCGGAGCGCGCGAGCATCTCGGCGATGCTGGCGCCATAGAGCGCACCATTGCGATAGCTGTTCTGCGATCCCTGGCAGGCGGCACAGCCTTCCGGGTCGGTTTCGCTCAGAATGATCGGCGTGTTCTTGTATTCGGGAAAACCGGCAACGATCCGCATGCCGCGGTCAGTCGCACTTAGCTGGCGCCCAAGATTCATGCGCACATGGCCATCGACGATCTTCGGATCGCCTTTGGGATGGAAACTGATGAAATCCAGTGGAACTCCGGGCTTGCCCGTCTCTGCGTTGATGCCGCGCGCGCAGTGCTCGAGAAAATTTCTAAGAAAAGGACTGTTCTCTCCAGGCCCTGTTGTCGCGGGACCGCCGATTTTCGCGTGAGGAAGCACCTGCCTCACAGCAGCGGTAGTGATGTCATAGAGTTTGTAATATTCCTCGGCCGATCCGTGGAAGTAAGGTATATCCGGCTCGTTCCACACTTCCCACATCCACAAGTCCACGTCAGCGCCATAGCGTTGATGCAAATGTTCCACCCACGCAACGATCAGAGCGCGCCACTTTGTGTAATCCTTCGGCGGATAAGACCATCCGGTCCAGATATCGCCCGGAACTTTTTTAGGAAACTGATGCCGGTAAGGTGTCGGGTGCGAAGACAGATCCTCGGGCATGAAACCGATCTCCACCATGGGCTTGATGTGCGTTGCCTTGAAGTTGTCGAACAGCTTGTCGGTGATGGTCCAGTCGTAGACGGCTGTCCCGTCTGGCTTTTCGCTGTATACGTTGGTCGATCCCCACTTGAGCGATCCCTGCCCGTTGCCGCTGGTCAGCAGATTGTGCGGGCGAAAATAAACGGTCACGTCAGGATTGATTGCGCTGAGTTCGCGCAACAACTTCGCGCCGTTGGGAGCGTAGGTATAGTTCGGTTCGTCCGCGCCAAAGTAGCTCCATATCGGCCGGTAGTCGCCGATGGGCTTGCCGGCATCCACGTGGAGGCGAACGGTTGTTGGCATTACTGGTTGAGTTGTGCTCTGACCTGCACAACTCGGCGTTGACGCTCCAACCGATGCAACCGCGAGGATGAGACCCAAACCAACAGCGCGGTTCTGTGTCACAGTTTTGTTGCCCTCCCTTTCTTTCCGATAGTTCTAAAGATAGTGAGCTACTCTGGCGGTGCGATAAGAGAGACAGAGACAACGAACTCGAGTTATTTATCAGTGTCTCGATCCACAAGAGTGAAGCGGAAGGGCGGCTTGGCACGCTCGTCCGATTCTTGCTCGTAGTTCTGTTCTGTCTTCGAGGGATCATAATCCCGCCAGAGCCAAATCAGTTCCTGCGGAAGCTCCACGGCTCCCTGAGCGCTGTTGTGGGTGCCTTCGCCATAGCTCAGATGAAAATCGTAGCTTGTGAGCTTGAGCGCGTTGGCCATGCGGAAATTGGCTGCTGGCCAGCTTCCATAATTGCGTGGGGCCGAACCATATTGTTGGTCCCGGCTTCCATCCTGCAACCAGACACGCATATTTCTTTTTGATTCGCGCAGCACCTTGTCGGAATAATCCTGTCCGCCGTCAGGATTCATTGGGTTCTCCTGCCACTGCAAACTGACAAAGCTGCCTATCCAGGAAATGACGCGGCTGAACTGCTCGGGCATTTGCCAGGCAGTGTTGAAGCTGCAAATCGCGCCCGACGACAAGCCCATGATGCCGCGGCTGTAGGCATCTTTGCGGATGTTGTATTTCGCTTCTACTTCGGGCAGCAGTTCGTCGCGCAGAAAGCGAGGATAGCGGTCGCTGACGGTGTCATAAAGTATGCTGCGCATGGAATCTTCGAGCTGCCGGTTCCACTTTTCGCCATATGCCTTCGCCGCGGAATAGGTAGGAGTGCCGGCAGCGCTCGCGATTTTCCCCGGCGAAATGAACACACAGATAATGACCGGGATTTTCTTCTGCGCGATCAGATTGTCGAGGACGTTCAGAAACGGAATGTTGCCGTCGCGATCCGTGTAGTACTGTCCGTCCTGAATCACCATCAGCGCGGCGGGAACTTTGGGATTGTATTGCGCAGGAACATACGTCCAATAAGTTGTCTGCATTCCGTCGTAGATTTTACTGCTGTGCAGCAACGGCTGGGAGAGCGTTCCAGAGTGGACGCCAGGTTCCAGATAGGCAAACGAATCGAAGACAGGCAAGTCGGTTGATCCGCCGAAACGCTTGCCTTGGACGAGATAGAAGAAGGAGTGGATCACTCCTTGTTTCGATATTTCTGCGACGGCATACCACAGCGCCGTGTTCGGGACAAGCTGGAGTTCTGGCCCGGGCGCTCCATCAATCATGAGAGTGGGCTTCGACGCAGCTTCGACAGCAAAGAAAAATGACGAGAGATGTCCCATTGCCGCGGTTCCTTCGTGCAGTTGAGTTGCGGTGAAAGACCGCTTGATGCTCTGCGCCAGTTCCGAGCTGGCACTCTTTGCTAGGCGAATCAGGTCGAGAGCGCCGCGCTTTTCCTGTGCGACTCCGTTGCAAGCGCATAGGACAAACAGGGCGCAAAGGTATATGGTCGCTCGCAGAGTATTGCGCACGGGGTAGTAGGCGTCAGTATGTGCAGCCATGGCTTTCTTCCTCTCACTCAATCTGTAAGATTCAACGTGTCAGTTGTAAGCTGTCGTAAGGCGCAGAAGGAAGTATTATTTTCCATCCACAAATTATTTATTAAGGAAGCTATGCACGAGGGCCATTTCATGGAAACGCAGGAACTCAGACTCTCCGGCCTGTCACTCATCGGAGATCAGACGGCAGAGCGAGGCGGCGCCGGTTTTCGCGCAGTCAATCCGGCGAATGGCACAGACTTGGAGCCGGCGTTCTACTCTGCAACCAAGGCGGACATAGATCGGGCAGCGAATCTCGCTGAGGCCGCATTTCCGGCGCTTGCCGATCTTGGCGGCCGCGAACGCGCCAAGTTTTTGCGCCGCATTGCTGATGGCTTGGACAGTGAAGGCGCTGCCATTATGGAACGCGCGAACCTGGAGGCTGGGCTGCCTCTGCCGCGTTTGCAGGGAGAGCTTGGGCGCACAACCGGGCAACTGAGATTGTTCGCCGAAGTTCTGGAAGAAGGATCATGGGTGAATGCCCGCATCGATGAAGCAGCTCACGAGCGCAAACCGCCTCGACCGGACCTGCGGTCGATGTTGCGGCCTCTTGGGCCTGTCGCAGTCTTCGGCGCGAGTAATTTTCCGCTGGCGTTTTCAGTGGCGGGCGGCGACACAGCATCGGCACTTGCGGCGGGCAATCCAGTGATCGCCAAAGCCCATCCGGCACATCCAGGTACAAGCGAACTCGTGGGAAAAATTGTGCAGAAGGCGGTGCGGGAGAGCGGTCTGCCTGCGGGAGTTTTTGCGCTTTTGTTCGATGGCGGAATCGAAGTTGGTGTCTCGCTGGCGAAACATCCGGCGGTCAAGGCGATTGCATTTACTGGCTCCGCAAGCGGCGGTCAGGCGTTGATGCGACTGGCAGGGTCGAGACCTGAGCCCATTCCTTGTTACGCCGAGATGGGAAGCACCAATCCACTGTTTATTCTTCCGGGCGCTATGCGGGAGCGGAGTACGCAACTGGCTCAAGGCTTGCAGAAATCGTTCACTTTGGGCTCGGGCCAATTCTGCACCAAGCCGGGAATGGTATTCGTGCCGCAAGACAATAGCGCAGAGTTTATCCGGACCTTGCAGAGCGGCGTGAGCGCGCTCGGGCAACATGCCATGCTGACGCACGGTATCGCGTCGAAGTACAACCAAGCCATTCAGCAACGATTCGCGGAAGGGCAAACGAAGTTAATTGCGGGTTCGCACGAAGCAGTCGAGCAACACTGTGCTGCGGGCAGAGCGACAGTTTTCGGAATCTCGTTGGCGGATTTTCTGGCGCATCCGGAGTTGGGCGAAGAAGTTTTTGGACCTACTACATTGTTGATTCACTACGGCACAGAGAATGATCTTTTGACAGCTGCGCGGGGATTACATGGACACCTGACGGCGACGATTCATGGAACCTCAGAAGATCTCGCCGGCGCTCACGAGCTGATTCGCGTGCTGGAGACAAAGGTGGGCCGCATACTCTTCAACGGATTTCCAACAGGCGTCGAAGTGTGCCATGCAATGGTGCATGGCGGGCCGTTTCCCGCCACGTCCGATGGACGATCGACATCGGTGGGCACGCAGGCGATTCTGCGGTTTGCGCGGCCGATTTGCTATCAGGATTTTCCGGATGCGGCACTTCCTGCGGCATTGCGACGCGCGAATCCTCTCGGCATCATGCGAATGGTGAACGGCACGCTCACACGTAGCTAGCCAGCTTCACCTCAACCCGTATTTACGCGACATGATTTTCGAGCGTGCCGATTTCGTCGATCTCGATTCGGATTGCGTCGCCGCTGGCCAGCGAGAAGTCGTCTCCGGGGACGATGCCGGTTCCGGTCATCAGAAACGCGCCTTGCGGGAAGCTGTTGTCGCGGAAGAGGAATTTGGCCAGGTCCTGCGGATTGCGCTTTAGCTCGGCAAGAGTCGTGCTTCCTGAAAAAATAACCTTGGCTTTTCGCGCGATCTCTAACTTGATCGTCGTTGTCTTGCTTAGCAGATCGGACGAAAGCAGGATGCAGGGACCGAGCGCGCAACTGCCGTCATAAACTTTCGCCTGCGGCAGATAGAGCGGGTTTTCTCCTTCGATATCGCGCGAACTCATATCGTTGCCGATCGTGTAGCCGATAATCGTTCCGGCGGGATTAAGCAGCAGAGTCAATTCCGGCTCGGGCACCGACCACTTCGCATCAGAGCGGATGCGCACCGTGCTCCGTGGCCCGACCACACGCCGTCCTGTCGCCTTGAAAAAAAGTTCCGGCCTTTCGGCAGCGTAAACGCGATCATAGAAGCTGCCGCCTCCCGCATCTTTGCTTTCTTCCATGCGTGCGTTGCGGCTGCGGTAATAGGTCACGCCGGCAGCCCAAACTTCCTGATTGCCCACCGGCGCGAGAATGGTGGAGGAATCGAAGCTCACGAGCGGCTCGCGGATTGCCGCGCACGCTCTAGCGTGTAGATCAGAACTACAAATAAGCTCATCCCAATCTTCCGTAGAGGCGAGCTCGGACACGCAATAGAAACCGCTGTCCTTCTCCACGAACGCGCCATTGGTTGTGCGATAGAGTTTCACCGTAGTCAGCCTCTTGCGATTCCAGGTTGCGTTGATGAGAGTTGTGCTGGAGAAGTATTCTGGTCGAGTTTTTCCGCCCCTCTTTCGAGCTGTGCCAGGATCGCGTCGACATCATAAACGCATCCTCCCCACACGCCTCCGCTGGCTTGAATGAGCGCGGCCCAGAGGCGAGTATCGGCAGGCAGAGCGGGATGAGGCGCAAGATCGCCCCGCTGTGCACGCGATTTGAGCCGATGGGCACCTTCTTCTGAGGAGAATTTCCCCTCACCTTCACCAATCAAATTAACCGTCCCATGCAGTGCGTTGCGATCGATCACGATTTCGATCAAGTCGCCTTCGCGCACGCGTCCGATCGGACCGTCTGCCAGCGCTTCCGGTGAAATATGCCCGATGCACGCTCCCGTGGAAACTCCACTGAAGCGGGCATCGGTAAGCACGGCGACATGTTTGCAGAATGGGAGGCTCTTAAGTGCGGAGGTGATCTGATAAATCTCCTGCATGCCTGCGCCGGCGGGGCCGCCACAAATGAGCACGATCACATCGCCATAAGAGACTGCGCCGCGCTTGATCGCATCGATAGCCGCGGCCTCCGTAATGAAGACACGAGCCGGCCCGCTGTGGCGATACACATTGTTCTCGTCGATCAACGAAGGATCAATTGACGTGCTCTTGATCACGCTTCCTTCGGGAGCGAGATTGCCCACTGGAAAACAGATGGTCGGAGTGAGGCCTCGCGCGCGGGCCGCGCCAGGCGAAAGAATGACATCGTCAGCGTCAACTGAATCCAGCGTGCGGAGTCTTTCTTTCAAAGCTCTGCGGCGCTCACTCTGTTCCCACCAGTTGAGATTTTGTTCCAGAGTTTCTCCCGTAACTGTTCGCACGCCGCAGTCGAGCAGCCCAGCCCGGCGCAGATGCAGCATCACCTCGGGCACCGCTCCTGCCAAAAATACCTGAACAGTAGCAAAGTTGTTCGGCCCGTTCGGCAAGGCGTCCACAAGCCGCGGAACCGCACGGTTGATGGCCATCCAATCGGACGGCGAAGGGCGGCGCAAACCAGCCGCGTGAGCAACAGCGGGAACATGCAACAGCAGGTTCGTTGATCCTCCGAAGGCAGCGTGCACGACCATCGCGTTGCGAATCGCAGCATCGGTCAGCACGTCGGATGTGCCGATGCCAAGTTGAGTCATCCTTAATACGGCGCGCGCCGAACGTGCGGCAGCGTCGAGCCAGATGGGCTGGCCAGAGGGCGCGAGGGCAGCATGGGGCAGTGACAACCCGAGAGCCTCCGCGACTACTTGGGACGTGGCGGCTGTGCCGAGAAACTGGCAGCCGCCTCCAGGAGTCGCGCACGCTCGACAACCCACGTCCGCGGCGTATTCGAGCGTGATCTGGTTCTGCGCAAAGCGCGCGCCGATGGTCTGAACTTTGGCGGCATCTTCGCCGTTCTCAGGAAGAAGAGTGACTCCGCCGGGCAGGAGAATGCTCGGCAACGAGCCCGACGATGCCAGCGCCATCATCATCGCGGGCAATCCTTTGTCGCACGTCGCCACGCCGATAACGCCTTTGCGTGTGGGAAGCGAACGCATCAGCCTCCGCAGCACGATGGCGGCATCATTGCGATAGGGCAGCGAGTCGAGCATTCCCTCGGTGCCCTGGGTACGGCCGTCGCAGGGATCAGTGCAGGCTCCAGCGAATGGAATGGCATGGTGGCTTCGCAACTCCCGCGCAGCCTCGGCCACGAGCAATCCTACCTCCCAATGACCCGTGTGAAATCCGAGCGCGATTGGAGTTCCGTCCTGCCCCCGCATTCCGCCATGAGTGCTCAAGATAAGAAATTCGGGATCGAGCAGACGCGTTGCTTCCCAACCCATGCCAGCATTCTGGGTAAGTCCGAAGAGATTGCCGGAGGGCTCCGTCAACAACATTTCCGCAGTGATCGGCAGCGATCCTTCCGGTCCGTGGGCATGCGTCTTGGTTTCGCGATACAGGGAGGCTTCGCTTTCGAAGACCTCGGCGGCAGCGAAGCGGAGGGTCGGATCGTGCATCATGGACTCACTCTACCTTCAGGCATCTTGCTCGGATAAACGGAATTGCATTAGAAAAAGAAGAGGTTCGCGGATCACATCAATGAATAGCGTATCAGTAATTAACAGGCGGTCGGGTCGCGTGACGGCTGACGCAATTGCTCAAAATACATGCGCCTGCCTTTCGCACCTGGCAAAAAGCCGCGGTTAAATCGATCCACGACTTGTAATTTATGGGTTCCAGTTCCTACGCCGCGGCATCGCGTGTTTCCGGCAGTACTGCGCTGGGAGTGTAAGCAGTTTCGCCCTGTCCCCAGGTTTCATCGGGATTTGTCGAAAGCAACGGCCAGCCCTTCGAGAGGACGAAGCGCAACCAGGCGCCAGCCATTTGCGAGGTGATGACGGCCGTGATGACAAGCGTGGTGTAAAAAGCTGCGTTGATGATGCCCGCGTCATAGGCGACGCTGGCGAGCACGATGCCGGGGCCGCCACGCGCGTTTGTCGTCAGCGCGATATTGATGATGTCCAGACCGCGGAAGCCGCCTAGTCGTGCAGCCAGTCCGGCTGAAAGCACAGAAATCAGCGAAGATCCAATCAGGAAGATCAGCAAAATGGCAAATGAGAACTCGCGCCCAAAGACCAGCTTGTAACCGATCAATCCAAAGTAAATGGGGACAAAGACACCGAAAGATACTTTGGAGATAGCGTCGAGCGGCAAGGCAAAGCGTTCCCGTTGGGTTCCATAAAGCCCACCGACGACGCCATAGCCAGCTAGCAGAGCGGCAAATTGCAGGTTCACGTCGAATATCGCCGCGATCGCGCAATAGCCCATCAACACCGCCATCACGTAGCCGACAGGCGAGGCTTTGTATAGGACATTCCATTCGACGTTGCTTATCCATTTCACCAGCGCCGGCGCGATCAACAACGCAATCAATGTATAAACCAGCGTGGTGACGATGTGCGACATGACCGCTCCGGAAACATGCTGGGCCGATAGTGTTGCAGACTTCGCCAAAGCGGTCGCAAACGCCAGGACGGTCCACAGAGCGAGATCCTCCAGCAGCGCATAGCCAAGAATCAGGCTAACAAAGCGGGTTTTCATAATTCTCAGATCCCAAAAGATGCGGGAAATCACAGGGATGGAACAAACGGCGGTGCCGATCGCCACGATGAGCAAGGTTGACATCGGTTGTCCCGCAGGTCCGGTCAGCAAGTGCAGTGGAAGCAGATGCCCAAATCCCAGTCCCAACACCAGCGCAAAGCTGGCCAGATCGGAAACGGTGAGCAGAAGGAAGGTATTGCGGCGGTTCTCCTTCGCCAGCAGCCGTCGTGTCTCTGCTCCCGAGCAGAACATCAGCAGAATCAGACCAAGCTGGTAGAGAAAGCCCATCACCGTGCCGGCGCTAGGCGAAAAAGAAAATAATCGAGCATGCGCCGTCGGCGCGAGTAGCTTCAGGACAAAAGGGCCGAGCAGGATGCCGGCAAGAATTTCTCCCACGATGCGCGGTTGCTTGAGCCGTTCGGCCATATATCCCAGCCCGTGCACCGCAACCAAAAGCAGGGCAATCGTAAGGACGAAATGGCCAAACTCGATGACCGACATTTCCCTGGTCTCCAATTAGCAGCACTGGTAGTCCGGTCTCTCGCCCTCGCCTACAATTGTCTGCTTGATCCCGCCGGGCATGCTTCAGCAATCTATGGATGTCACTTATCCCGGAATAGGTTGGCAGGTTCGGGCGGTGCCGATCCCGTTTCTTACCAGCACAGCGCTTTTCGAGCCGCAAGCTGTAGACCTAAGAGGTTGCCACAGAGAGGCTGACGAAGGTCCGAAATGCATTTTTTGTTCGTGATTCGTAACGAAAAAAGGTTTACTGCAAAGCTGACGCACTTCTGATGGACAATCCTAGCAACATGAGGGGGGAGAGGATTTGGGTCCGAACGACTGCCCTAATTGTGGCGGTGTGGGATACATAGCGAGACCGGTGGACTTAAACGGCAAGTCTGACGGCGTCGCATTTATCCGAGCGAAGTGTCCTGTCTGCTCAGGCACTGGCCGGAACCTTACTAACCCACCTTCGACTGCTGGCTGACCGCACGGCCTGCGGTGCTTGCGAAAACGTCCGAGCCCGGTTCGTCACACTTCCCGCCCTGAAGTGACGCCGGGCTCGACGTTCGTAAGAAGCTTTCCAAAATGAGCAATTCATCCGAGTCGTTCTTAATTGACTATTGCTGAACGAGTGATCGCGCCGAACTACAACGGGAGAATGGCCACCCGGTTTAGCTGGCAATAGGTGGGGACGGCGCGTGGTTTGTCCGCTTTTTGTAACTCCCAACAAATTTTACTCAGGCGATTCCCGCGGCTCGAGCCCGGACCTGCCGCCGCGGTGCGGATTCGGTTTCGATACGGTTGCGACCGTTGGACTTGGCGCGATACAGAGCTTTATCGGCTGCCTGGATTACCGCTTCTGGAGCGGCATCCACCTCAGTAGCGGTCGCCAAACCTATGCTGACAGTCACGGAAATCTGCGCGGAAGATTGCGTCTTCGTGAGCCGGCGGATTACGTGGCCGGTATTCATTCGTCCCTTCAGCGCCTGTCCTTTCAAGTTGCGCCGGTCGGGTCCGCGCGGTATGTGCCGGCGATCCGGACCAGATCTCAAGAGGAAAGATGAGGCTTCGACCCCGCTGCGCAACCTTTCGAGGTGATCGACGACCTCTCCCGTAGTTCGGCCCTTGAACACCACTGCAAATTCTTCTCCACCACAGCGAAACGCTTGCCCGCCGCCGGTGACAGCGGCGAGCCTTGAAGCAACCAGTTGCAGGACCTGATCCCCTGTATCGTGACCGTAGGTGTCATTGCAGCGTTTGAAGTAGTCGATATCGACCATAGCGACTGAGTATGGAACTTGCAGATTGGCGACAACATCGTTGAAAGCGCGGCGCGAGGGAAGTGACGTCAGCTCATCGTGATAAGCCAATTGATAAGAAGTTTCTACGATGGAAAGCGAAAGTGAGAAGGCGGAAACTGCCAGATATGCGGTTGCGATGTGGCCGACGGCTCCGAAATGCAGGGCCACAAAAAACACCGCCAGAGACCATAGCAGACCGTTGTCCAAAGGCTTGCGCAGCCAGAGGAACCGAATCAGAAGCAGGACAATTGCGACGGCGAAAGCCATCCAGGCATAGTCGGGCAACGGAAGCGAAGCAACTGCGCGATGTGCAGCGTGAGCCGATGTCGATTGGGTGTCACGGCAAAAAACTGCCACGCTGATCGATTGTACGAATAAAACCAGCCCCATCGGGATCATCTGCGAGACGTTCAGACCGGATTCCGACATGAGCGAGATCAGGATGAAATTCAAAGGCAGCAAAAGGCTGATGGCATCGAATGCCGCGCGCCCCGGTCCCGCTAAAGGAATGTGCCCAGCGGAAGAATAGAGGATTGCCTCCTGGGCCAGGAGCAGCGCGAGCACGGCGAAGAAGGCGCGGCTGGAGTGGAATCGCCATGCCAGCATCAGTCCCACAGTCAGAACGGCGTAGTTAAGAAAACTCACAGCCGGCAATACCGACGCCAGCCAACCCACGTGGAGAAGCACGGCCACGGACGCCAGCAACAGGCCGTGCGGAAACAGGACAGATTTCCAGGCCGATTTGCTTAGCACATCCACGGGAACCTTTTCCTCAAGACTTTGAGGATTATCTCCGGCAAGTCATGGCAGGGGAATTGACGGATGGGGTTCCGGGGGAAGCGAGCGATGCCTCCCGTTTTGATCTTTCTCCCTATCTCGGAAGAGCAGACTTTCGTTTGCTCATGGTTTCCGCTACAGGCGCGGGTTGTCTGGCTAGAATCGGTTTGTCTATTAAGGACAGCTTATGCGGATTCTGATCGCCGAGGACGATGAGGCGCTGGCCAAGTTTGTCAGCCAGGGCCTGACAGCTGAACGTTACACAGTCGACGTTTGCTCCGATGGAGAGCAGGCGCGCACTGCGGCCAACGAACAGGAGTACGACCTAATTGTGCTGGATTTGAATTTGCCGAGGCTCGATGGAGTCAGCATTCTTCGTCAGTTGCGACGGCAAAAGCCCACTCTGCCGGTGCTGGTCCTGACCCAGCGTACGAAGGTGGAAGACCGGGTGCAGTGCCTGGACACGGGCGCCGACGATTATTTGCCGAAGCCGTTTTCTTTCAGCGAACTTTCGGCTCGCATTCGGGCGTTGCTGCGGCGCAGCCATTTGCCTTCGGAGTCGGTCCTGGCGGTCGAGGATTTGAAGCTCGACCGGGTCGAACGC
Organism: Candidatus Sulfotelmatobacter sp.; assembly: GCA_036513255.1. GTDB lineage: Bacteria > Acidobacteriota > Terriglobia > Terriglobales > Acidobacteriaceae > Sulfotelmatobacter. The sequence continues at coordinate 79,319 of DATBZH010000061.1, forward strand.
CGCGTAGAGCGCGCCGGACGCCGGGTTGAGCTGACGACCAAGGAGTTCGCGCTGCTCGAGTATCTAATGCGCAACGCCGGTCGCAAGGTGACCCGGGCAATGATCATCGAACACGTTTGGAACCTTACCTTCGATACAACCACGAATGTAGTGGATGTTTATATCAATTATCTACGGCGCAAAGTGGATGACGGCCATCCCCGCAAGCTGATTCACACGGTGCGCGGCGTCGGCTATGAATTGAGCGGCGTTGGCGAGGTGCGGGCATGAGCGCGGGCGCGAAAATGAGCGTCTCTGATCCAGATCCAGCGATGACGCAGGTTCGGGACAGCGCCGAAGCAGGACAGGAGTTTAATCCGCTGGCGCATCTGCTGCACGAGTTGAATCAGCCTCTCACCGGACTGCAGTGTTCGCTGGAACTGGCGGCGGTTGGTCCGCGAACCGCCGAGCAATACTTGCGGGCAATCCGCGAGGGGTTGGGGTTGCTGGCTCGCATGCGAATGCTCGTCGCAGCCCTGCGCGAGATAGCAGACATCGAACAGGATGGCCGGTCGCGGCGGGAAGAGATCCGCTTCGATGCTCTGGTGCGCGGGATCATTGACGATTTGCGCCCCGTGGCACAGTCCCGCGCGATACGAATCGACCTCGACGAGAATTCATTCCCGCACTTGTGTGTGGTGTGCCGGGACGTGGCGACGGCGCTGTTCCGGCTGTTCGAATCGGTGTTAAGCCTGGCAGCCAGCCAGAGCGTTTTGAGCGTACGTATGAACGCACAGATACGCCAGGCGGCAATCATCGTTGGCTGGACTGAGGAAAATGGCAGTGCCGAAAGGCCGATGTCTTCCCCACCCGAGTTAGGTCTTCTGGTGGCGCAAGCCGCGTGGCACGGGGCTGGCGGACAGTGGAACAGTGAAATCTCCGGGACGAATCGCACCATCGATCTATTGCTGCCCTGGGCAGATATTGACACCAACATTGATAACCAATTGCCGACATCGGCCTCCGGAGACCGCTCATGAGCGCCCTGGTTCTACCTTCGTTTCCTCCCTGCGGCGGCGCTCTGATTGCCAGCCCCAGCAGTGCCTTGCGTGAGCAGGTCCTGCAGCGGCTCGATGGGCGCTGCCGGCCGGTACAACAGACCAGTGGCGGCGCCGACGCGCTGGTGCAACTGGAGAAGGGCCACTGGCAGGTGCTCTATCTGGACCGGCGCCTCCGCGATCTCGACGTCGAAGAGCTCATGGCCATTATTCAGCGGCGCTTTCCCGGCACGCAGGTGGTGATGGTGGATTCGGATGCGTCCCCGGAAGCCACTGTCCCGGAAAAAGAAACCGCAACTGCTGCTGGAGTGCTCGCGTGGCAGGGAGCCGGGGTGGACGGTCGAACAAAAGGAACAAGCGGAACGGAGACGGTACGAGAGATTGAAGATGAGTCCCGCCGCGAGGCGCTGCCGGGAATGATCGGCGCAAGCGAAGCGATGCGCCGCGTATACAAGCTCGTGCGGCTGGTGGCTCCACGCACAACCACCGTGCTCGTAGCTGGACCTACCGGCAGCGGAAAAGAACTGATCGCGCGCGCGTTGCATGCGCTGAGTCCACGGGCGGCGAAGCCGCTGGTGGTGGTGAACTGCGCGGCCATTCCCGAGACGCTGCTCGAATCCGAATTATTCGGTTTCACTCGCGGAGCTTTTACCGGCGCCGTACAGTCGCAACTGGGACGCATTGCCGCGGCTCACGGAGGGACGTTGTTTCTCGACGAGGTCAGCGAGCTGCCTTTGGGCATGCAGGCCAAGCTGTTGCGCTTTCTCGAACAAAAAGAAATTCAGCGCTTGGGCAGCTCCGATACGATGCGCGTGGATGTGCGCGTGGTGGCGGCCAGCAATGTCGATCTCGCGGGCCTGGCGGGAACGCGAAAGTTCCGCGAAGATCTGTTCTACCGCCTGTCGGCCTTTCCCATTGAACTGCCTGCGCTGGCCGAACGCCGCGCGGATATCATTCCATTAGCGGAGCACTTTCTCACCTGCATGGCGGCGGCCATGAACATGCCGCGTCCGCGCTTATCTTCAGAGGCGCTTCGCCTGCTCGAAGCTCACTCCTGGCGGGGCAATGTACGGGAGTTACAGCACGTGATCGAGAGAGCGTCGATCCTGGCCGAGTCGAGCGACACCGTGCTTGCCGAGCATTTGTACTTTTCCTACTTCCAGAAAATTCCGCTGGCTGAAGATTCCGCCGTTGACGGCGCTTCCCGCAGCCTGAGAGCAATCTAAGCCAATCTCTCCCTTGTCTGGCACGAGCCGTGCAAAAGTTGCCGATAGCTATGACATCTTTGCCCATGCCGCCGGGCTTATCGGAGACGACGCCCGCGCTGGCCGCGACCGGCGCTGGGGATTCCTGCGGATTGGAAAGGCGCGGCACCGGCCACGGCAGTAATCACAGCATTGAAGACGAGCAGCAACTCCTTCGGGCCTTTCGCACCTTTGCGGAAACATCGGGTTCGCTCGAACGCTTCTACGGCTTGCTGCGCGCCGAAGTTGCCCAATTGCGCCGTGAGTTGGAAGAAAGCCACTCCGGCCTCGCGCGCAGCGTCGAAGAGAACCGCTCCATGCGCGAGCATCTGGACCGCATCCTCGAAAGCCTGCCGTGCGGCGTCGCGGTGGTCTCATCGGCGGGAGAGATTATGCGCCTGAATCCCGAAGGAAGGCGACTGCTCGGCGTGGCACAAGATGTCATGCAAGACGCGTCCCAGGACAAGCAAGGTCAGCCGGCGCTGCAATTGTTGGCGAATCTTCGCAGCGAACTGCGCGAGCTTCTGCAGGCGGGCGAGATGGGCGAAGCTGAGCGGCAGGTTCTCACGCCGCCCGAACCGGCGCGTTGGTTGTCCGTTCGCCAAGCGGCTTTGCCGGAAAGCGGAGGTGGCGCTTCCGTTTTCATCCTGCAGGACATCAGCGAGCGCAAGCGCCTCGAACAGGAGCAGCACAAGCATCGCCGCGAACAGGCGCTGGCCGAGATGTCGGCGGTGCTGGCGCATGAAATTCGCAATCCCCTGGGCAGCCTCGAATTGTTTGCCGGCTTGTTGGCCGAAGCGGAATTGGGACCCGAATGCCGAGAGTGGATCGGCCATTTGCAGCACGGCCTTCGGACCCTGGCCACCACCGTGAACAATGTATTGCACTTTCACGGCGCGCCGTCGCCGGAGCGCGCGCCGGTCGATCTGGGACAACTGCTCGACTGGGCGGCAAGTTTTCTCGCTCCGCTGGCCCGCCGCAGTTACGTCGAATTGCTTTTGCGCAATGGACTTCGCGGGGTGTTGTTTGCCGGAGACCGCCACCAACTGGAGCAGGTGCTCTTGAATCTTTCCTTGAATGCGTTGCGTGTAATGCCCGAGGGCGGACGCCTGGAATTGAGTGGCGAGACCAGCTACGACCCAAGCAATGGTTTGCCCTTCGCGACGCTTTGCATTTCCGACACCGGGCCGGGAATTCCACCGGAGAATCTGGCGGAGATTTTCAAAGCGGGATTCAGCACCCGCGCCGGCAGCCCGGGTCTGGGGCTGGCGGTGTGCAGCAAAATCGTGCAGCAGCATGGAGGAACGATCGCGGGAGAGATCCGCGCGGAAACCGGGGCAGCCTTCACCGTCCGATTTTCTCTGGCCGAAAATTCGCTCGAATGCGCACGGCCTCAACCATTGCAGCCTCATCCATCGGAGAACGTCATGAATAAAAACGTGATGAATAAGAAAAAGAACGTCATGAATCAGGTAGCGTCATGAATGAGCTTCTTGCCAGCAGCGTTGCCGCGCATGCAAGCATCGCGCCCGCGGCCATGCCTTATCCATTTATAACCAGCGCGACTGCCGTCGACCAGAATCAAAATCGAACGCAGCAGGTCCTGATAGTCGACGATGACCGCTCCATGCGGGCGGCGCTCGAAACGCGATTTCGGCGCCTCGACTGGCGCGTCGAGACCGCCGCGAGCGCGGCTGAGGCGCTGGGCAAGTTTCGCCGGCAGAAACATGCGCTCATCGTCAGCGACATTCGCATGCCGGGCGGCGACGGGTTTTCGGTTTTGCGCGAAGCCCGCGCGCTGGCCCCGCAGACCGCCGTGATTCTTCTAACGGCATTCGCCAGCGTGCCCGAAGCCGTGTCGGCGATGAAGGATGGAGCCTGCGAGTATCTGGTGAAACCGGTTTCTTTTGAACAGCTCGAACAGGCAGCGGCTCGGGTCCTGGCCCACACGCAGCGGATCGATGAAGGCGCGCCAGATGGTTTGGCCGGACGCTCGCCGGCTTGGTTGCAAGCACTCGACCGGGCTCGTCAGGCGGCGGCCACGGCAGTGGACATTCTGATCGAGGCAGAGAGCGGCACCGGCAAAGAGCTTGTAGCGCGACTGATTCATCGGCTGAGCCCGCGCCGCGATCGTCCTTTTATCGCGGTCAACTGCGCCGCTTTTCCCGAGACTCTGCTCGAAAGCGAACTGTTCGGCCATGCCAAGGGAGCGTTCACCGGCGCCGACCATGCCAAGCCGGGCAAATTCGAACTGGCCCACGGCGGAACGATTCTGCTGGACGAAATCGGCGAAATGCCTCTCGCCCTCCAGCCCAAGCTGTTGCGCGTATTGCAGGAGCGCGAGTTGGACCGGCTGGGGGATACTCGCACGATCGGTGTGGATTTGCGCGTAATCGCGACTACCAACCGCGCCTTGCGTCCGATGGTGAACACCGGGCAGTTCCGCGCCGACTTGTACTACCGCCTTAATGTGATCGCCCTCACGCTTCCCCCGCTGCGGGAGCGCGAGGGCGATGTGCGCGAGTTGGCTCATTATTTTGCCACGCGCTACGGGCCGGCATTTCCCGCGCTGCGTCTGTGCGAAGATTTTCTCGAATGCCTCGAGGCGCACACCTGGCCCGGGAATGCGCGCGAGCTGGCCAATTGCATGCGCCGGGTGACGGCTCTGGCTCTCGGGCCGGAGATCGGCGCGGCAGCTCTTGAAGGCTACGAATGGAATGCCGCGCATTCTGGATCTCCCGCGATTCCAGGCGAGCAGCAGTTGCGGCCCGGTCTCAAGGTGGGAGACATGGAGCGCCAGCTTTTTGCTCTGACGCTTGCGTCGACCGGCGGCAATCGGTCGCGCGCCGCGGAGTTGTTGGGTGTCAGCCTGCGCACCGTGCGCAATAAGATTCGCGTCTATGGCCTGCCGCGATGGGAAGGCGCCAAAGAATGAAGCCGGCACGATGCAAATGCAGAAACGAAGAACTCCCATGCCCATGATGGAGACCAATATGATCGACACCGACATGACTGAAACCCTGAGTCGTTTCCTCGATGTGAATGTCGCCCGCTACCGGCTGATCGCCGACAATCTGGCCAACGTGGAGACTCCGGGTTATCGCACCCGCGATCTTGACTTTCAAGCCGAACTGCGGCGTGCATCCCTGCCGGAAGCGAACGCCGAAGGCGGTCTCGCATACGCATCCTTTGCCCCGGTAGCTCGTCCCGTGCGCGGTTTGTTGCAGCGGCCTGACGGCAACAATGTGAGCCTGGAGCGGGAGAGCATGCTGCTGGCCGAAACCCAGATGCGTTACAACCTCGGCGTCCAACTTTTGAAGGACGAGTTCCACTCCATTTCTCAAGCGATCAACTCCGGAGGCACAACGTCATGAACTTGTTTGGCATGCTGGAAGTAAGCGGCTCCGCACTGGGAGCGGAGCGCTGGCGCGCTGAAGTCGTGTCGGCCAACATGGCCAACGCGGAAACCACGCGCACGCAGCAAGGCGGAGCCTATCGCCGGCAACTGCTGGTCTTTCGCGCTCAACCTGCGACGCGGTTTCCGCTGTTGTTGGCCGGACTGCACGGTCGTCCCGCCGAAGGAGTGCGTGTCGATCAAGTAGTCGCCGATCCTTCGCCCATGCCGCGGCGCTATGAACCGGGACATCCCGACGCCGATGCCGCGGGATATGTGACCTACCCCAACGTGAATCCGGTGTTTGAAATGACCGACCTGCTGAGCGCGGTTCGCGCCTACCAGGTGAATGTCGCTGCGGTGCAGGCGGCGAAGAGCATGATTCAGACGTCGTTGCAGATTTTGAGTTGACCGGGAAAGCAGGCAAGCCATGAGCGCCGCAATTTCATCGTTACGCATTCTTCCAGCCGAAATCGAGAGCGCCACTTCGTCCGGATCATCGTCCAGCGCATCGTCCGGAGCAGCAGGCGACAGCGGGTTTCTCGACGTGCTGCACAGCGCCATGGACGACATGCAGCATTTGCAGGGACAGGCCGAAGCGAAAGTTGGCGGCGTGCTCGCGGGCAATGGCTCGGATGTACACAGCGCCCTGATCGCGGTCGAGAAAGCCGACCTCAGCTTTCAACTGATGATGCAAGTGCGCAATAAAATTGTCTCCGCCTACGAAGAGATTTCGCGTATGCAGTTCTGAGGCATGCCGCCATCTGAACTGAGAAACGGCTGAAACCAGGAAAACAAACAATGGCCGCCGAGACCACGCAATCGCTCAACGATGTGCTGCACCGATTGAGCGAATTTTTCCGCGGACTCAGTCTCGCTCAGAAGGCCGGACTGGGCGCAGGCTTCGTCGTGGTCGCGGCCATCCTATGGGGTTTTGTCGCGCTTTTGGGGCAACCTAAGTACGTCACGCTTTATTCCGGATTGCGCCCCGAAGAAGCGCAAAATTTGGCCAGCCGCTTGGCCGCTAAAAACATTCCCCACCAGATTTCTCCCGACGGAGGAACTCTGCTGGTGGCGGACGACAAACTGGACGCAGCGCGTCTGGAAACCGCCGCCGCCGGGCTGCCGCGCAGTGCCCGCATGGGGTTTGAATTGTTCGACACGCCCAACTGGACCGGCTCCGATTTCACGGAGAAGGTAAATTACCAGCGCGCCCTCGAAGGCGAACTGGAGCGCACGCTGGCCACGCTGAATGAAGTGCAGGCGGTGCGCGTGCATTTGGTGCTGCCGCAGGATTCACTGTTCACCGAACAGCAACACGAAGCCAAGGCTGCAGTCATCTTAAAAACCCGCAGCGGCCGCTTATCAGAACAAGCCCAGCAGGCAATTCCGCAACTGGTGGCCAGCGCGGTGGATCGCCTCCGTCCAGAAAACGTCACAGTGGTCGATGCCGACAGCAACACTCCGCTGCTGCGCAGCCCCGACGGCATGGGCCGCGCATTCGGTCTCGACGAAGAATTGTCGAAGACTCTGGTGCGAACACTTGAGCCGGTCGTCGGAGCCGACCACGTGCGGGCCAGCGTACACGTCGAGTACGAGATGGGCACCAGCGAAGACACCACCGAGAACTACGATCCCAAAAGCGCCGCCACCCTGACGCAGGAACACGCCGAAGAGAATGCCACCGGAGGCGCGGCCGCAGGAGTTCCCGGCACAGCGAGCAACGTGCCCGCAGGAACTTCGCCGCCGCTGACGCCGCCGGCAAGTGAGCAATCCAGTTCGAAATCCGAGTCGACTACTTACGCCATCAGTAAGACCTTGCATCACAGCGTAGAGCCCGCGGGGCGCGTGCGCCGCATCGCCGCAGCGGTGCTGGTGGACGATGGCGTGGACGTAGCCGATCAGGCGGGCAAGAAAACCATGACGCGCCGCAAGCGCACCGCCGACGAGATGAAACAGATTGAGCAGCTGGCGCGGGCCGCGATCGGCGTGGACACGCAACGCGGAGACGTGCTGGCGGTCGAGAACCTGTCGTTTCAGGAAATTCCTTCCGAGACTCTTCCGCCGCCGGGCAAGATCGAGCGCTGGCGTCAGATGTTCGATCCCTGGCGCTGGACCTTGCGCTATATCGGGCTGGCTGCTTTGTTCGCCGTGATTTATTTCCTGGTGTTGCGCCCGGTTAAAAAACAGGCGCTCGCCGCCTTCAAAGAAATTCCCGGCAAGCTTGCCAGTCATGGGCTCGTGCCGGCCACCGCAGCCAGCGCCGGAGCCGTCTCGCCGGAAGCCGGACGAATCATCCTGGAGCAGGAGGAAAATCGCGCCACGCAGTTGAAAAAGGCGCTTACGGAAAAGGTGACCAACGAGCCGGTGGTAGCCAGCCGTCTGGTACAGGCCTGGGTACGGGAGGACAAAAGAAAAAAATGAGTAATGCCGCGCCCATGAACGGTCTGGCCAAGGCGGCCACTTTAATGGTCATCCTGGGAGAGGATGCGGCCAGCCACGTCTATCGCCTGTTGCCCAGCCGCGAAGTGGAACAGATTACCGGAGAAATCGCCCGCATGCGGGACGTTTCCCCGGAAACGGGGCTTGCCGTGCTCGAAGAATTCCAACGGCTGATTGTCACCGGCGATATCGTCGAGCAAGGTGGCCATGATTACGCCCACAAAGTGCTGATCAAGGCCTTCGGCGAAGAGGGCGCAAAGGATCTCATGCTCCAGATTTCCAGCGCGGCTCAATCCACCACCGCGCGGCTAGCTGTGCAGGAAGCCGACCCGCAGCAGTTGGCAAAGTTTATCGAAGGGGAACATCCGCAGACCGTCGCGCTGATTCTGGCGCACGTGGATACCAAGCAGGCTTCCGCCCTGCTCATGCGGCTGCCGGAAGAGTTGCGGGCGGAGGCAGTGAAGCGGCTGGCGCAACTGCGGCAGTTTTCCCCGGAAATGGCGGAGCGAGTTTCCGTCGTTTTGCACAAGCGGCTGGAGGCTCTCGGCGAACAGAGCCGCCGGGCCTATGCCGGCTTGCGCGGAGTTGCCGAGCTGATGAACCGCCTCGATTTGCCCGTGGCCAAGAATATCCTCGAAGGGATTGAGAAAGAAGATCCCAAGCTGGCGCTTTCCATCCGCAACCTGATGTTCACCTTCGAAGACCTGCTGACCGTGCCCGAAACCGGCATTCGCGAAATCCTGGGGCAGATGGACAAGAAAATCCTGGCCACGGCGCTGCGCGGGGCTTCGGAGGAACTCAAGGCATACATCTTCAAATCCATGTCGTCGCGCGCGGTCGAGATGTTGAAAGAAGACATGGAGGTGCTCGGCCCGGTGAAATCGAAGGACGTGAGCAAAGCGCAGCTGGAGGCGGTGGCCGTGGCCCGCCGTCTGGAATCCGAGGGCAAGTTGACGCTGACCCAGGAAGGAGCCGAGGATGAGTTCGTCTCCTAGCCGGTCCGCGCTTGCGTCGAGCGTCATGGGCGATCCTGCAACACCTGTCCGGGAGATGTCGCCTTTCCCCTATCCCGAATTAGCCTCAGGTGCCGCCTTGCCCCGCGGGACAGCGTTACCCCCACTCGATTCCCGAATACAGCCAGCCATCGATACGGCCGATCGAGAAATGCGGGCGCGCGTTCTCGGGCGCGAAGAAGGACAAGCCGAAGCCCGAAAAACCTGGGAAGAACAACTCACCAAAGAACGGGCCATGCTGGGAACCGCGCTCACTCAATTCGCTCAGGACCGCACCCTCTATTACCAGAACGTCGAAACCGAAGTCGTACAGTTGGCATTGAGCATTGCCTGCCATATTTTGCACCGGGAAGCGCAGATCGATCCGCTGCTGCTTGCCGGCGTAGTGCGCGTAGCGCTGGAAAAAATCGAAAAGGCCACCGGCGTCACCCTGCGCATTCATCCCCACAATGCCGCCGATTGGCGCCGCTTTTTCGCCGTGCATCTCGATCCCGCCAATGTGCCTGAAATTGTCGAGGACTCCGCCATAGCACCGGACCGCTGCATCCTCGAAACTTCCATGGGCACGGCGGAACTCGGAATGGAAGTGCAACTCAAAGAAATCGAAAAAGGACTGATGGACTTGCTGGCAGCCCGTCCAGAAAAAACTCCATGACCGTGGATGCCTCACTCGCCGCATATCGCGCCCGATTGGAAGTCCTGGCGAACTTGCGTTGGCGCGGGCGCGTCACGCAAATCTCCGGTTCCCTGATTGAATCCCAGGGACCATTTTCATCCGTTGGCGAAATCTGCCAGATCATTAATGCGCGCGGCCAGGCGCTCCCGGGAGAAGTAGTCGGTTTTCGCGGCAGCACGGTCCTGTCGATGCCGCTGGATATTCCGAAGGGCGTTCGCTTCGGCGATCGCGTTGAAAGTTGGGGCGAACGCGCCACGCTGCGCGCCGGTGACGAAATGCTGGGCCGCGTGATCGACGGAACCGGCCAGCCTCTCGATTCGCTCGGCCCCTATCGCGGCCGCGAGTACCGCACACTGGACGCGGCGGCGCCGTTGCCGCTTGAACGCACGCCGATTCGCGATCCCATCGGCTGCGGCATCCGCGCGGTTGACGCATTTCTCACTTGCGGACGCGGCCAGCGTGTTGGCATCTTCGGCGGCAGCGGCGTGGGCAAGAGCACGCTCATCGGCATGATGTGCCGCAACACCAATGCCGACCTCACGGTGCTCGGCCTGGTTGGCGAGCGCGGCCGCGAAGTCCGCGAATTTCTGGAAAACGCTTTGGGCGAGGAAGGGCGCAAGCGTGCCGTCGTAGTCGTTTCCACCTCCGACCAGTCTCCCCTCTTACGCATTCGCGCCGCGCTGGCCGCAACCGCCGCCGCCGAATATTTTTCCGCGCAGGGCAAACACGTTTTGCTGGTGGTCGATTCCCTCACACGTCTGGCCATGGCACAGCGCGAAATCGGTCTCGCCGCCGGTGAGCCTCCCACCGCCAAAGGTTACACTCCTTCCTGCTTTGCCATGCTTGCGCGGCTGATTGAGCGCGCGGGAAACTTCGACTCGGGCAGCATCACCGCTTTCTACACCGTCCTCATGGAAGGCGACGACGAACAAGATCCTCTGGTCGATGGCGCCCGCGCCCTGCTCGATGGCCACATCATGCTCGATCGCGAGCTTGCAATCCGCAGCCATTATCCTCCCATCGCCATCCTCAACAGCGTCAGCCGTCTTATGCCTGCCGTTGCCTCTGCGCCGCACCTCGAAAAAGCGCAGGCTCTGCGCCGGTTGCTGGCTGCCTATACCGCCTCGGAAGACTTGATCCGTATCGGCGCTTACCAGAAAGGCGGCGACGCAACGCTTGATCGCGCCCTTGCCGTGGTTCCCGAACTTCAGCGCTTCCTCATGCAGAAGCCCGGCGAGACGGTGGTCCTGGCCGATACCGTTGCCAAACTCTTAGCTCTCCCGAGCTGAGCTTTCCCAGGTAGTATGCCCTTTCATTTTTCCCTCCAATCCGTGCTGCATCTGTATCAAAGCCTCGAACACCAGCAGGAACTGCGTCTGCGAGCCGCCAACCAGCAGGTTTTCCGTGTGCGTAATGCCATCGAGCAACTGGATGTGCAGAAACAACAGAACCGGATACAGCAGTCCCGCGAACTTCAGGCCGGTACAACCGGCGCAGAATTGGAATTTGAACGCGCCACGGAATTGGCTCTGCACCGCCAGCGCGGAGAACTCGACATCGAACTGGCGCGCATGCAGCAGTTGCGCGACGAACAACAAAGAAACTTCCGACAGGCCCGGCGACGGAGGGAAATGCTCAGCAGTTTGCGCGAGACTCAGCTTCACCTGTATCAGCGCGAAGCAGCGCGCCGCGAACAGCGCCGCGTCGACGATGCCTTTCTGCTGCGGCGCAAACCCTCCGCTTGAAAACTTCAATCGACAGCCCGCATTTGCCTAACGTATGGGCAGCCCTTGCCGACCGGGATGACTGGCTTTCCCTCCGCCATCTCTCCAGAGGAACCCGAATTCATTTGATTTGCAGGGCTTTCGCTCGTTCCCTGAAGCCAACAACTCAGTCGCTGGATTGGTGATTGGGATGCATCAGAGGCGCTGAGCGTCGTTGGAAACGCGAATCTGTGACTACCGCCCTTGATGCCATCCCGATTTTCTCCGTCGCCCCGCAGGGAGGCGTTTTGCCAAATCTCACGGGCACAAAGACGGCGGACGGCGGCAGCAGTTTCCATTCGCTGTATTCGTCGCTGCAATCGCAAGCAGCGCAGGAGATCCACGAAGCGCCAGAATCGGCCTCCTCTTCTGACGACGCCTCGCCGACTACGAATACGAATACGAAAAACTTGACTACAGTCGCCGGTGGATTTTCCGGGAAGCCGAAAGCTCCTCAATCCGTCGCAGCCGGGAGCAATTCCAATCTTCCGCAGGCCGTCACCTCGCTCCCCGTTCCGCCGATTCTTCCTCAGCCGTTGCTAACATTCCCCGAGCCGCTGATTGCGAACCAGCCGATTTCGGCATTGCAGCTTTCCGCCTCCGCAACTTCGGTTCCCGCACTCAGCACAATGTCCGCAAGTCAATCGGGGAATCAAACAGGAAATCAAATACAAAGCCAAACGATGACGTCCGCTGTACCGCCAATTCCATCCGTTCCTATAACGATTGCGAATCCACCCATCGTCTCGGAGCAAAATCTGTCGCCACAAATACAAGTTCCGTCCCCCACCGCCGTAACTTCGCCGGTGGACTCGAACGCCGTTCCAATTTCCGCGCCAACCCCGGTCAAGATCGAAGACCCCTCGCCCATTTCAGCCGCACCGCAGACGATCACTTACTCCGGGCCTTCATTCAGCCGAACGGCTAGCCCGCAAACATCGAGCCTGCAAACTCCCAGCGTTCAAACGCCGGCGCCTCAGCAACCCTCCCCGCAAGCATCCAGCATTTCCATGCCCAGCCTTCAGGCGAGTGCACTACCAACACCCGACATCCAAACACCCCGCGTCCAAACGCCCGCCCAGACGTCCGCTTCAGCCGCCACGTCTCCGGCCTTAACCTCCGAACAGCCAGCATCACTAGTACCGTATGCATATTCCATTGAGACCGCAGCGCAGCAAGCACCTCTGAACGTGCAAGCGGTCAACACCGCGTTTGACTCTTCGACAATTCTTGCATTCGCGGATACTGCGACCACGAATCCCGCAACCGCTAACTCGCAAGCAAGCACCTTGCAGGACACAGCGCTGATCGCCACAAATTCAATGCTCCCGCAACTGGCCGCTCCATCTCCAGTACCAGCATCGGCTTCAGACATAGGCAATTCCGCGCCCGCACAACCAGAGGCCACCGCTACCACGAACCAACCGCAGCCTGTTCCCTCAAATTCGGGCAACCCGCTCATCTCTGCACTGATGGCACCAGCACCCACCACTGCAATTCACCCAGTAATCGCCGCCAAAAATAATCTATCCACAACAGCAACGGCCGGCGCGCTTCTTCCCACGCTTCGCTCGTCTCCATCGCAGATGCCTTCAAACGATTCCACCAACCTGCAGAACGAACTCTCGCTTGCCAGCGCGGTGGTCTTCCCTGCGCCATCCAGCAACCAGCCGAGCGTACACACTCTGGTAAATTCCGCGGCTCTGCCTGTCACCGCGGCGGCACATTCCGCAGTAGGTTCTTCAACGTCGCAGAATCCCCCGAACGCGCCAGGAAGCAAGGTGCCGACAACCTCCACACCATCCAGCCCAATGCAAGTTTCGCCATCGAGCAAAAGTACTTCCGCTAGCACCACCGCCACCGATTCCAGCACCGATCACTCGCAGCCCGCAAGCACGCCGGCGATTCAGCTAGCGAGCCAACAACCCGTTCCTACACCCGCCGCCCCGAACGCAACCGTAGCCGCTACCACCACTGTCCTGCCAACCTCCAATGCGGACCCTGCGGTTGCATCGCATCCTCAACTACCGGCAACCGCTCCACCAACCGCCAATACTTCAAACGCGGCTGCCGAATTGCCGCCTGCTACCTTGCCCAACCCCGGCCCGGTGCAAATGGCGCAAATGGTTACCCGTGCGACACAGTCGGAGATGCGCATCGGTCTGAACACATCCGCCTTCGGCAGCGTGGAAGTGCGGACAGTAGTTCACGCCGGAGACGTCGGCCTCTCAGTCGGCAGCGAAAAAGGCGACCTGCATTCGCTTTTATCCAACGAACTCCCAACCATTGCCAACAGCTTGCAACAACAAAGCCTGCGCCTGACGCAGGTCAGCTTTCATCAGGGATCGGGCCTGTCGGGGAACTTATCGTCCGGCGGAGGCTCGCAGCAGCAGCGCTTCACATCTCCAACACCATCGGGCGCCGGCTGGAGCAAAGATGAAAGCCCCGAAATTTCAACAGAAGCAGACGACAGCTATTCGCTGAGCCGCGGAGCCGGCCTCAGCATTCTTGCGTAAAGGAGCCGATCGCATGAGCACATCTCCGGTCACACCTACCCCACCGACTACACCCACACCTCCCACAACCGGTGGCCTGCCCAGCAGTCAAAGCCTGAACAATATGTTTCTGCAATTGCTGGTGGCGCAACTGCAAAATCAGGATCCTCTCGATCCCCAGGATCCCTCGCAGTTCGTCGGACAACTGGCCCAGTTCAGCGAACTCAGCGAAGTGACCTCCATCTATCAGTTGCTGCAACAAGAAGCTCCTTCGACTACGGGCACGAGCGGATCGGGTTCAAGCGGCTCCAGTTCCAGCACGCCGAATACACCGCTGAACGCAGCGACGAATGGCGCCGGAACAACTTCACTTCCCGGCCCACTTGGATTGGGAAGCGTTCCCACCACCGCTCCTCCAGTCCCAACTTTCGTTCCCAATTTATCCGCGCCAGCCAGCGCGATTCTCAGCAAAATTCAAGGAGGCTTCTAATGCCGAATTTTTCTATTCCCTTGTCCGGGCTGACCGCCGAATCCACGGCGCTGTCGGCCATCGCCAATAATCTCTCCAATCAGAACACGACCGGATACAAGGACACGTCCGTGCTTTTCAGCGATCTGTTCTATCAAAGCCTGGGCACTACAGGTTCGGGAGATCCCATTCAGGTGGGCGCGGGCACGGAAGTCGGCTCGATGCCGTCTTTGTTCACCCAGGGCAGCGTCAGCGCCACCGGGGTGCCCACCGATGTCGCTATTCAGGGCACGGGCTTTTTCGCGGTGCAGGACTCCAACGGAGTCATCGATTACACGCGGGCCGGCGATTTTTCCGTCGACGCCAACAACTACCTCGTCACCTCCGAAGGCCAGCAAGTCCTCGGCTATCCTGCGGTCAACGGGGTCGTAAATACCGGAAATGGCATCGCTCCCTTGCAACTCGGTGCCGGCATCCTCAGTCCGCCATCCGCCACCGGCAACGTGGAACTTACGGCAAACCTCGATGCTTCTTCGACAGTTGGAGATACATTCTCCACGCCAGTCACCATCTACGACTCGCTCGGAGCCAGCCACACCTTGACCGCAACGTTCACCAACACGGGCGCCAACACCTGGGGATACAGCCTCAGCATCCCATCCATAGATCTGAATCCAATCACCTCCGGCACTCCGCCGGTCACCACTCCGCAGAGCGGGATTCTCGCCACTGGCACTCTCACGTTCAACGGAAATGGAGTTTTGGTCGGAGATACGGCAACCACCGGGGGCACTGCAACCGCGCCGCTGTCAGACATCACCGCAATTCCCATCACCGGCTTCGCCGACGGCGCTTCCAATCAAACTTTCAACTGGAACGTCCTGAACGGAACCAGCCCGGTCCTGACTCAGGTCGCAGGCACCAGCACGACTTCATCGACTCAACAGGATGGCAGCAGCAGCGGTTCGCTGGTGAACTTCAACATCGGCTCGGACGGCACGGTCACCGGCTCGTTCAGCAACGGCAAAACGCAGGCCCTCGGAGAACTGGCTCTGGCCAACTTCGCCAACGTCAACGGACTTCAGCTTAACGGCAATACCGACTACACCCCGACCCTGGCTTCCGGTCCGGCCGTAGTTGGAGTGCCCGGCGCGGGTGGATTGGGAACGATTTCCGGCGGCTCGCTGGAGTTGTCGAACGTCGACATCGCCACCGAGTTCGCCAACCTGATCGTAGCCCAGCGCGGCTTCGAAGCCGACGCCAAAGCCGTCACCACCTTCGATCAGATCACCCAGGATACGATTGCGCTGAAACAGTAGAAAGTGAAGGCCTCAAAGCGTTCGTGACAACCCGACAACGCACAGCTTCAACTCGAGCCGGGATTGTTGCTTCCAGTCCAGGCTAGATATACAATGCCTGTGTATATCATCAGGAGGGCTGATGCAGGTCTCGAAGTGGGGGAACAGTCTGGCAATTCGGTTACCCGCTGTGGTCGTCGATGCGCTTGATCTGAGAGAGGGTGACAGGATCGAGATTCGCGTCGCTGGGGACCGGGTCTTCGAAGTCAGCCGCGACCAGAGCCGACAGCGTGCTCTTGCTCGCCTGCGTAAGCTGCGGCGCCCCTTGCCTCCCGGATTCGTTTTCGACCGCGCGGACGCGAATGCCCGGTAAAGAATGCCTGGTAAAGAATGCTTGGTAAAGTGTTCTTCGATACCAACGTGCTGATCTATGCCGTCGCGCAACACGATCTACGCGGCCCTCGGGCCGAGGAGTTGCTTGCGGCGGGCGGCATTCTCAGCGTGCAGGTTCTGAACGAGTTCGTCTCCGTGGCTCGTCGCAAGCTTCGCATGCCCTGGAAGGAAGTGAGAGAAGCCCTGGAGTCGATCCGAATCCTCTGCGCGCCACCTTTGCCCATCACGGCTGACGTGCACGATGGAGCGTTGAAGATTGCGCAGAAGTATAACTACAGCATCTATGACGCACTCATCGCCGCCGCAGCCCTGGAGGCCAGTTGCGTAACACTCTATTCCGAAGACTTTCAGGATGGCCAGATCATCGATGGCCGGCTGACTATTCGAAATCCGTTCAAGTGATTCTACTTAGCTCACCCAGTCCAGAAACTTGTACCACGCCCCAGCGAACGGCAAGAACCACGGCGTGCCGTTGTACAAGCCGAGCGGCGCGCAAGGAAACGCAATGCCCACGAACGGATTGTCAGGCTTGTCACCCGCGATGAGCTCCGCCATCTTCTGGCCTTGATAAGTCGCCATCGCCACCCCGTGCCCCGCATAGCCAAGCGCGTAATACATCCCGTTGATCTGTCCCGCATGCGGCATGATGTCGAAAGCGAAGTCGAGCGTTCCACCCCAAACATATTCCACTTTCGCGTCACGCAGCTGCGGATACACTTCGATCATCCCGCGCCGCAGAATCTCCGCGCTTTGCTGCACCGTCCGCTCGTTCTCTGGGAAAAAAGCGGCTCGGCCACCGAAGAGCATGCGGCGATCCGGCGTCAGCCGGTAATAGTAAAGATAATTTTTCGAGTCATAGATCATGCGGTTGCGTGGGCTGAGGTCCCATGCGAGTTTCTCCGGCAGGATTTCCGTTGTGATGATGAACGAGCCGATGGGAACAATTCTCTTTTGCAGAGTGGGAGTTGCTGCGCCTGTGTATCCACTGGTGGCCACGAAAACGTCGCGCGCCCAGAGTGAGCCGTGCGAAGTTGTAACGTTCCACCTCGCATCGCCTTGGCTGGACCCACGCTCTATTTTCTCCACTCGCGTGTGTTCAAAGATTTCCGCGCCTGCCTTAATCGCCGCACATCCGAGTCCGGCGACGTAGCGCGCGGGATTCAGTCCCGCGCTGACCTCGTCCACCATGCCGCCGTAGTAAACGTTCGAACCAATCTCCGCACTCAGCTCGTTGCGCTGCACCACGCGCAGCTTATGGTTGAACTCACGCGCGATCACCTCCGCCTGCCGTGCATAGCCATCGAAGTGCTTCTGCTTGCATGCCACTTCCAGGTGCCCGCAGCGCGCGAAGTCGCAGTCTATCCTCTCCTCGGCCACCATCCGCTCGACGCAATCGATGCTGGCCAGCGACGCCGCGTACATCCGTTGCGCGAGTTCGCGCCCATACATTGAAATCAGTTTGTTCGCGCCCAGCTTCATGCCGGTGAGCACCATGCCGCCATTGCGCGAGCTCGCACCCCAGCCGATCGTCTCACCTTCCAGCACGGCCACCTTCGCGCCACGCTTCGCCAGCGTGCGCGCTGCCGAGAGGCCGGTAAACCCTGCGCCTATCACGGCCACATCCGCGCGCTCCGGCAAAGGACGATCTTCGATCTTTGGAAATTCGGCGGTGGTCAACCAGTAGTTGTGTTCCTGCAGCGACATTGGCTTTTGCGAATGGACTCTTTCCAGGTTGCGTGGAAGCACTACGTCTGATGCCGGCTGGCCGCGCCTAAAGAACCGCTGTTTCGTGGATCAGCCGGCCTTCGGCGAAGCGCGACAAATTCAGCAGTGATGTATCGATCAAATCATTCCGACCGGTGAGAATCAGATCGCTGAGAATTTTCCCTGTCGCAGGCGCGTGCATCACTCCGTGTCCGCTAAAGCCGTTGGCCAGAAAAAAGCCGGGAACGCCTGGAGCCTCGCCCAGAATTGGATGATGGTCCGGCGTCATCTCATAAAGCCCGGCCCATGCGCGCTTTGGATTCACCGGAAGACTGGCGAAGCAAGGCACGCGATCCGCGGCCCGAGTCAGAATTTTTTCCACGAAGGCCGCGTCGAAATCCATCTTGAATCCCGGCGTCTCTTCGGGATCGTTCCACGCCAAAAGAAATCCTCGTCCCTCCGGACGGAAGTGAAATCCATTCGACATGTCGACGATCATGGGAGCGGTGTGGGGGAATTCGTCAAACGGCTCGCTGGGCACGAGCATACGACGCAGCGGCTCAACCGGCAAATCCAGATTTACGAATGAGGCGACGCTGGCGGCCCACGCACCGGCGCAGTTCACAATTTTACGTGTGAAGACTGGCCCGCGCGTCGTCTCCACCGATGCGACTCCCGCAACGTCTTGCGTGATATCCGTGACCACCGTGTTCTTCCACAAGGTGGCGCCGTGATCTGCCGCCCACGTCATGAATCCATTCATGGCGCTGTAGGGATCGACAAAACCATCGCTGGAGCAAAAACTTCCGCCGATGATATCGTCGGCGCGCAACTGCGGAAACAGGCTGCGAATCTCATCTCCCGTAATGAGCCGTGCATCCTTTAATCCCATCGCTACCTGCTGCGCATAATTTGTCCGCAGATAGGCCATCTGGTTTTCCGCGGTGGCGCAGAACAGATAACCCTGCGGCCGGTAGTCGCACGGATACCCGAGGCGTTCCTCAAAGCTGGCGTAGAAAGGAATCGAGTAAAGCGACATCTGGATGCTGACAGGAGTAGAAAATTGCGCGCGCACTCCGCCCATGCTCTTGCCTGTAGAGCCCCTGCCCTGCGCCGATTCCCGCTCGATGACCAAAATGTTGCGGCATCCGTTCGCTGTGAGGTGATAAGCGATACTGGACCCAACAATTCCCCCACCGATGATCACGACATCCGCAGTGTGCATGAAAGTTCTTATCGAGAACGATCCAGCATTCTAGCGCACGCGCCGTCTGTACCGGCGAGCTACAGATCGTTACCTTCCGCGGTGCAGCCGCACGGTGCCGAGCCACAAAATCGCCATAGTAGATCACCGAAGATGAAACATCGCTCACATAGAAAAGCGTCGAGCTGCACTCGACACGACAGCCGAGGGCGGCTGTCCCCACATGTCATCCCGGCAAACTGACACTACTCAGCAGTGAAGCTTGTCACATTACAGGAACGCAATCAGGGCGTCCATGGTTTCCTGGGGACGCTCTTCCATCAGCCAATGCCCGGTGTCTTTCAAGTCGATGACGGTTATATCGGTTGCGACGAGCTTCATCTGTGGGCCTAGGATTGCCGCGCTTGCTTTTTCGCCAGCAATGGCCAGGACGGGCATCGTCAATTTCGTTTTAGCCAGTTGGGCGAACTCCCTGGCGGTCTCTGGCCAGGCGGAAAAATAGGCCCAGCCTGCACGCATGCGGCCTGCACGAGAATATGCGGCAACGTAGGCTTCGCGGTCTGCCACCGGCAGGGAGTGCGTTTTGTCCGCCGCAAGGTCGTTCCAGAAGTACGCGAAATAGATCTTCTCCCGCCCTGCCACGAGAGCTTCTGGCGTCGGGCCGTGAAAGCGGAAGTGCCACATATTGGGATCGTCATACGCGAGCTCCCAGCCTGTGACGCCGGGAAGAAAAGCATCCATAACAACGAGCTTTTCGACTTCGTCCGGGAACTGGGCGGCATAAGCGTATGCGACCATCAAGCCGATGTCGTGTCCAACGACCCGTGCCTTGGTAACACTAAGCGCTATGGCGAGTGCATGAATGCGGATGGCCGCCGTCTTCATGTCCAAACCATCTTTGGGAATCTCGGAATCGCCGATGCCGGGCAGATCCGGTGCGATGACGGTAAACTTTTGGGCGAGTTTAGGGATAAGAGGTAGCCACATTCGGGAGGTCTGAGTGTAGCCGTGGAGGAGGATCACGGCAGGGCCGTGTCCCGCAGTGAGGTAGTGAAGGTTTGTTCCTTCGACCTGCTTCGAGCGAGACTCAATGGCTTCGGGCTTGGCCTGTGCCACCGCACGAAACACGGGGGGGAATAGGGCGGCGAGGAGAACAAGTGTTATCCGCACCATAAGACCAGTTTTCATTTCAATGCCTCCACAAACTATGTTGGCGAATTCCGCGTTTGATTTGGCGGTTATCGTTGGTAACTCCGACTGCCCTTGAGCAATTCCAGACTATAGGGTCAAGAATAGCGACCTGTCCATTCCCGAATCGCGCGATACTTGGGAGCGATTGGCTTCCAGCATGGCGTCCGAATGGGCGACTCTCTTTCACCGCCAAGCACATTTGCTCTTGAAAAATCAGACCGGAACGTTCTCTACTCTTAGTGTCGGAATTGATCACGAGACGCAAGGGTTGAGGAGAGTATATGCACGCACTCGCACGCGATCTCCGCTTCGCATTTCGCCAGCTTCGGAAAACACCAGCCTTCGCCCTGACAGTTGTCCTCACGTTGGCTCTCGGCATCGGAGCGACCACCGCCATCTTCTCCTTGATTGAAGGCATTCTCCTGCGCCCGCTCCCCTTCAGCAATGCCGACCGGCTCGTTCTTTTGGGAGATCACATCGGAGGCGGGCAGAACACTCCAGTCACCGCGCGCGAGATCAGCACATATTCGAACGCAACCAGCGCCTTTTCCTCGCTTGGCGGCTACATCGCTACCAGCTATGAGCTTTCCGGCGGCGCGACTCCGGAAGAAATCCACGCCGCGCGGTTCGGCGCAAGCGTCTTCCCTACGCTCGGCACTCACCCCATGGTTGGGCGCGTCTTCACCCAACAGGAAGAGGATGGCCACCAGCCCCTCGCGGTCATCAGTTATGCCTTGTGGCTGAACCGTTACCACAGCGATCCTGGTGTCCTCGGCAGTTCCATAGTTCTCGATCGCAAGCCTTACTCGATCATCGGCGTGATGCCGCGCAGTTTTGAGTTTCCCCTGGTGGACGGGCATCTCGACCAGGCGCAGCTCTGGGTGCCGATGAGCCTGACAGCCGAGGAGCTTTCCGACCAACATGCCGGCTTCTGGGGATTCCAAATGGTCGCCCGCCTCAAGGATGGCGTCACCCTCGCGCAGGCAGCGCAGGACACCGACCGCGTCGCGCAACAGATCATGCGGAGTTTTCCTGTCAGCATGTCCGCAATCCACATTCAGGGTGATGTCACGCTGTTGCATGAGTATGCCGTCGCAGATGTGAGGCCGTTGCTGCGCACCTTGTTTTTCGCGGTCAGCATCGTCTTGCTGATCGCCTGCGTCAATGTCGCCGGCCTGCTATTGGTCCGGGCCATTCGGCGCCGCCGCGATTACGCGGTGCGGCTGGCTCTGGGAGCGCGTTCCAGCGTTATCCTCCGCCAGTCTATTTTTGAGGGTTTGCTGCTCAGCATTGCTGGCGGCGTGCTTGGCCTGGCATTTGCCGCCGCCGCCATCCGCACGGCTTTGCATCTCCTACCCGAATCCATGCCGCGCATCGACTCTATCTCCATGGACGCGACCGTCGCGGTCTTCGCGCTGGCTCTTGCCCTGGCGTGTGGCGCCGTGTGCAGTCTTGCGCCGGGTTTCGCGGCCTTGCGGACCAACCTGACGGAAAGCCTCAAAGAGGGCGCGCGGACGGGCACAGGCGCCGCAAGCCATGCGTGGTTGCGCTCGGCACTGGTGGTCTCTGAGATCGCCATCGCTCTGGTGCTGATCACTGTATCCGGCGCTTTCCTGCGCAGCTTCCAGAAGATGCGCGCCGTCGACCCCGGCTTCCGTCCCGACCACGTCCTTGTCGCCGGCTATCAATTGCCGCTCAAGCAATATGCCACGGAAGCTTCTGTCGACTCCTTCAACCATGAGGTAGTCGACCGGCTAGCGAGTAAGCCTGGAATCATGGCTGTCGGCATCACCAACATTCTCCCCGCATCCGGATTGTGGGGAGGCGCGACGTACACCATCGAGGGTGTGCCCGAAGACAGTTGGAAGCTGAAATTCGCCAAGTTCGCAATCACCTACGGTGAATATTTCCGTGCGATGAACATTCCTGTGCTGGCGGGCCGAACCTTCACAATCAACGACCGCGCCGACGCGCCTCTGGTGCTGATCGTGAACCAGTCCATGGCCAGACATTGCTGGCCGGGCCAGAACCCCATTGGCAAGCGGATGCATGTCGGCAACCCGCACAAGGGGCTGCCTTGGGCAACCGTGGTTGGCATCGTCGCCGATACTGTCTTCGGCTCGCGAGATGAGCCCGCCGATGACCAGTGGTACGCCTCTGCGCAGCAGCCAGCCATTCTTTACGGATCTGTCCCCGAAGGAAAGCTCACCAACTCCGCCGGCGGATACATTACCCTCCGTTCAGCTCTTTCTCCAGAGGAGATGACCGGAACCCTGCGCTCGACCGTAGCCGAGATCGATCCGCTGCTCGCTCTCGACCAAGTGCAACCCATGGATGACGTGATCTCGAACGTGGAAGCGCCGCGCCGTTTCAACACCGACCTCATCACCGCCTTCGCTTTGGGAGCTCTCCTGCTCGCAGTCACGGGGATTTATGCGGTGGTCGCATTTTCTGTTTCGCTGCGGACGCAGGAGATTGCCATCCGCATGGCACTCGGCGCTCAGCGCAAAGGCGTGGCGCGGCTGGTGATCATGTCGGGCGGGAAACTGGCGCTCCTCGGATGCGGCCTTGGTGTGCTCGGTTCGCTGGCAGTGTCACGCCTCGTCAGCTCTTTCCTGTTTAACGTCAGCGCGACTGACCCGCTCATCTACGTCGCGGGTGTGCTGATCATGATGCTAATGGCGCTGCTCGCGTCGGCGCTTCCCGCAACGCGAGCCGCATCCGCGGACCCGATTGAAGCCTTGCGTTCGATTTAGAGACTCATTCGCGGATGTGAATGGCCGTTGCATCGGCCCTCGAATTGGCCATCCACCTAGGTAACTTGCTTCGATTACCAACGCTGCCTAGGCTGGAGTAGTATGCCCTTACGCTGCCTGTTGTTCTGTTCCGATCAGGAAGCCACCGGTCTTCTGGTTCGAGTGCTGGCGGAGCTCCAAATCGATGCCGAGCACTGCCCCAATGCCGCGACGGCAACGGAGCGGGTCACCAGCCAGCAATTCCAGATCGTGATCCTCGACTGGGATGAGCAGCCGGATGCGGGACTTCTTCTAAACACGGCGCGTACACGAAAAGCATCCGAAAGACCCTTAACTCTTGCTATTGTCGGCGATGACGCCGGCGTACCCAAGGCTCTGCAAGCGGGCGCCAATTCAATTCTCCGCGCACCCCTTCTGGTCAACCAGGTACGCGACACCATTACCACTGCCCGCGATCTGCTCCGCGCGAAACTCGAACAATCCGTTTCTGCAGCAAAAGCCTCTGCTGCCAAAGCGTCGGCGGTCCCGTTGCCTGTGGTTGAAATTCCCCGGGCACAGACCACTCTGCGCGCGGGAGAATTCCTGCAATCGTCAACCCCTCAACCCGGGGCACAATTTACCACCGATTCCGATCTCGACAAGCGCATGCTACAGTCGCAGCCACCAACGGAGATCGATCCCCTCCAGGACCTGGAACCGACAGCCGCTGCGCTCGATACAAAGGACAAAACCGAGGAAACGCCTGCTCCCCCCGCGGCCCAGCCGCGAGGGCTTGCGTGGTACAAAGCGCGCAATGCGCCCGCGGCTACTGGAGCAACGGCCGCACCTGCTCTTGCTCCGGTGCCCTCGCCTTCGCCAGGAAAAGAGGAATTGCTCAGCTTTGAACAGACAGCCTCGTACACACCAACACCGGTGCAGACGCCGTCGATGCCGGCTGCGCCTCCCATCGAACCCATCTTAGATATGCCTGTAATTCGGCGCGAGCAAAGCGATCACAAGACCGAATCGCAACTCTTCGCGTACATGGCCGGCGAGCACACAGAAAAATCAGAGCCCGCTCAAGCCCAATACGAGGCTTCCCCGCACCGTTTCCGGCTGGCGGGGGTGGTGCTCTTCGTTGCCCTTATCGCCGCTGGCGCATATTGGAAGCTATCGTTGGACGCGGCGAAGAATGCAGGAGCGCAACCTATCTCAACTCGAGTGATGAGCGCAGTACACGCGTGGCTCAATCCTCAGCCGGTAACCCCCGCGCAGGCGCCAACGTCGCATGAAAATTTTGGCCGCGCCGGTGACGAATACAAGCTGCCGGTTGCGGAAGCCATTCCCGACGCAACCACCGATCCTTCGCAGATTCATGTTGTTCCTGCAGTCGACCCGACGGCGAAACAACCGAATGCCGCGGCGGCAAACACAACTCAGACCGCCGGAGTGGAAACGCCGCCTGCGCCAAATGCTTCCGATCAACAGCCACCCGCCGTCCCGGACAACGCGTCGGCTATTACAACTCCGGGTGCGGCGAGCCCAGCCGTGTCTACAACTCAGTCACCTCAAACTCAGTCACCTCAGCGGCCGCTAACGACTACTCCCGCGACGCAAGCTAATCCCACGTCAGCCTCGACGAAGCTTTACGTCCCTCCGCCCGCAGCGCCCGCGCCACAACGAAATACTCAACCGCAATACACGGCGGTCAGCGTCGGGATTCCTTCAAGCCTGAAATCGCAGATGGCCGCGAACACGTCAGAAGCCGGCGGAAATAAACTACCGGAAGCTGCGATGCCTTCGATAGAGCCCGTAACGCTGCCGGAAGCCGCGGCTCGCAACCTTCTTCTGCAGCAGCCCGCGCCGGCATATCCCGAGTCCGCGAAAGGGCAATCCGGCACAGTGGTCCTGCAAGTTCTGATCGGCCGCGACGGAAGCGTGCAGGATGCCAAATTTCTTCAAGGCTCTTTAGTATTTGCCCGTGCCGCCATCGACGCGGTGAAGCAGTGGCATTTTCAGCCCTACACCATGAACGGACGTCCCGTCTCCACTGTTACTTCCCTCACAGTCAGCTTCAAGCCGTGAGTTAACCCAGGGGCAGCCGCATGAATGGTTCGCCAGGACGCAGTCCGGGGCATTGCTGAGCCAATAACTCCCGCGTTTTCTTTTCTATGACTCTCAATGTGGGCAGGATTCGACGTCGCTGGTTGACGCATTTCCGGCTAGCCCGTCTATTCTTAAAGCCGAGCTAGCGGCCACGTTACCGAGGAGAGCCACCGGTGCAGCGCAGCGGCGGAAACCTGCATCTACTCCATATATAATGAGAATTAGTTCGTCGGAACAAACTCCTTCCGGAAGCAGACTGAATTTGATGTCCATGAAAACCAAAGCAGCGATTCTCGTAACTTCCTTTGCCGTTTTATTGTTCGTTATCGTGGGTTCGCTCGGCGGCGTCCACGCTTCTTCCAACGACGGCTCTTATCGCCAACTCCAGGTTTATAGCGAAGTGCTCTCGCGCGTGCGCAGTGAATACGTCGAAGAGCCCAACATTCCCAAGGTGACGGACGGCGCTCTGCACGGTCTGCTCGAGTCGCTGGATTCCAACTCCAGCTACATGACGGCCGACGCTTACAAGCAATACAAAGCGCACAAGACTGAAGCCAAGGGCGATATCGGCGCGATCTTCTCCAAACGCTTTGGCTACGCGGATGTGATTTCCGTGCTTCCCGGATCGCCTGCGGAGAAGGCCGGGATTGAGGCCACCGACATTTTTGAGTCGATCGAGGGCCAGAGCACGCGTGACATGTCGCTGCCTGAGATTCGCAGCCTGCTGGAGGGAACGCCGGGATCTACGTTGAATGTCTCGGTCGTTCGCGCGCGGCGCGCGGAACCGCAGAAAGTTGTTATCACGCGGGATGTCGTCACCATTCCTCCCGTTTCCGACAAGATGATCGAAGACGGCATCGGCTATATCAAAGTTGACGCGCTGACTAAGGGCAAAGCGGTCGAAATCGCCGCCAAGATCAAGTCGCTGGAAAAGTCAGGCGCCAAGAAACTGCTTCTCGATCTCCGCGGCGACGCCGATGGAAACGAGAGTGAAGGAGTTGCTGTAGCCAACCTCTTTCTAAATCACGGAACCATCACTTATCTGCAAGGCCAGAAATATCCGCGCGAAGCATTCAATGCGGACCCGGCAAAAGCGATCACCACTCTTCCCCTTGCGGTGTTGGTGAACCGGGGAACTGCGGGGGCGGCAGAAGTCGTAGCGGCCGCAATCCTTGAAAATGCGCGCGGCGATGTGGTCGGCGACAAGACCTTTGGCGATGGGTCCGTGCAGAAGACGATCGATCTGCCCGATGGCGGAGCTTTGATCTTATCGATCGCCAAGTATTACTCGCCCAGCGGCAAAGCCATCCAGGACAATGCTGTGACTCCAAACGTGGTGGTAGCCGACGAAGAAGACAACGCCCTTCCGGACGAGGAGGAAGAAACAACTGCGCCCGAGCAGGAAGCCAAACCGAAGAACACGCAGGACGATCAGTTAAAGAAAGCGGTTGAAGTGCTCAAGAGTCGCAACAGCTAACTGCTCGACTCAATTTCAGGAACTTCAAACGCGCGCCTATGGCGCGCGTTTGTTTTTGCGTTGATCCTTTGTCTCGCGACATTTATTGATTAGCCATGCTTCCAGCTTTGGACACTTTTGCCTCATCGAGCATGTGATCGAGTTGCGCACGCTGCAACAGTTTCCCATTTACCACAACCGAATCAATCCTTTTCGTGTTTGAGATGTTCGCCAGAGGATCGGCATTCAGCAACACAAGATTGGCCGTGCACCCGGACTCGATACGTCCCCAGGTTTTCGAGAGTCCCAGCAAGCGTGCGGGGTTGGTCGTCGCAGTTTCGAGCGCTTGCATGGGAGTCAGGCCCGCTTCTACGAACAAACCGAGTTCATCGTGCAAGCTGAAGCCTGGATATGTAAACGGAATCGTGATGTCCGTTCCCGCCAGCAGGCGCACACCGAGCGTCTGTGCCCGATGAACTTCTTCGAGCGTTTTCGCATACTCTCGCTTTCGCATGGCGATGTACTCCGGCGTCCGGTATTTCGTAAGCATGCCGTTCTCCGGCTTCCACCAGTTCAACTCATCCGCCGAGACATATTCCATTCGGGGATCGGGCTTGGCATTTAGATCGTCGACGAACGTCAGCGACCGTTCCGTAACCAGCGTAGGCGTGAGAAATGTATCGTTCTTCGCCAGCAGCTTATAAGTTTCATCGGCGCGTTCCTGGCTGAAGTGATCCAGCATGGCTGTGTTGTCCCGTGCGATCTTCGCCGGAATCAGCGAGAAATTCTTAGTTCGCATCGCCTCTTGAAATGCCGATTGGTCCAGCCGTTGCTTGATGTACTCCTCCTCCGTCGTGGATCCGCCGGCCAGGGCGACACCATGTTCCAGGGTGCGCTGTCCTGCATTTGACGCTTCCCTCACCCTGATCGGACTCGGAAGATGGCCCGCGAAGGGAAAGCCAAGCTTCTTCGTCTCCTCAGCAATGGCGTAGTATTCCTCCCGCGACAAGCCGTCGTAGACTTTGATAAAGTCGGCGCCCTGTTGCTTGAGCGAACGCACTGTCGCTCGCGCCTCGTCCGCATTCTTTACTGAGACTGTGAACTGGGGATTCGACCAGGAATCGGGCCCATCCACAATAGGCCCACAAGCCACAATCTTCGGCCCCAGTCGCTGGCCGGATGCAATCGCATCTCGCAACGGAAACACCTCAGTGGCGACTCCGCCCATGTTGCGAATGCCCAGCACGCCGTTGGCAATGTCCATCTTCAGGTCTCGATCGGTATCGCGGAAATGAGTATGCATGTCCCACAGTCCGGGAATCGCAAACTTCCCGCTCCCGTCGATCACCTTCGTCGAGGCCGGCAGCTTCAGGACTTTTGTTCGCCCTACAGACGCGATATCTCCGCCGTGGATGACGATAGTCATATCTCGCTGCGGCTTGCCCGCTGCCGGATCAATGATGGTGACGTGCGTGATTGCTAGATCGGGAGATTGCGCGGCAACTACCGGCGCAAATCCGACCAACAGGCTCAGCAACCACAAGCACAGTAGCAGCGACAGGGATTCTCTGTGACGCATGTCAGACTTAGACACCGAGCGGGCGTGATCAGTGCCCGCTGGCTATGAAATGTTCTATCGTTGTCTCGATACGCTCGCACCGCACGAGGTACCCGGTCCAAGCGAGACCGCTTCTTTCGCATTGCTTCCACTGAGCGTATGATCCTCGCGCCGTTAAAACTCACCCAGTTGAGGAGATCGCTATGAAGAAATTCTGCGGGTTCGTCGTATTCATGCTGTTGCTCACGCCTGTCCTGTTCGCGCAGGAGCATTACACCGAAGGTCCCATCTGGCGCATTCAGTTGATTCGCGTCAAACCTACTCACATGGACGAATATCTCACCAGCCTGCGCCACTCCACCAAACCGCTGATCGAGGAACAGAAAAAAGAGGGGATGATCATGGACTACAAGATTTTTCTCAAGGAGACAAAGAACAACCCCGAAGATTGGGACATCTGCGTCGCCATTCAGTACAAGAACTATGCCGCCATGGATGGCCTGGCGGCAAAGGGCGAAATGGTTCGCGACAAGATCCTCGGTGGCAAACAGCAGGGTCAGCAACTTGCGGAGAAGCGCGGAGAGATCCGGGAGATTATCAGTTCGGAACTCCTGCAAGAGATTTTCCTGAAGTAAATAGAGGTCTGAATCTACTGCATCTTGCACTCTGCAGGGCCGCGTCAAATGATGCGGCCCTCGCCTTTGTCGCCGCGTCATCCCGAGTGCGGCCGTTCTTCAGGCGGAGCGAGGAATCTTGCGCGCATCGTCACGTCACCCGAGATTTTCGCTTTCCTCGTGATTCTCGGTCGCTGCACATCACTACTTTAGAAAGCGAAATCCCTCCAGCGCTTCCGTTAGCGAGATTTTGATCTTGTCTCGTTCCGCTGGAGTCAGCTTCCTCGGCGCATCCTCGGCGGCAAAAGCGGTGGCCAGCGCAGTCGAGATGTTTACATCAAGTTCGTAGCACGCTCCTTTGTGAAACACGCGGTAAACAGTGTGTTCGGCAACATAGCTGCCTTGCGTTTCCGCAACTTTGGCCGCCTGGAATCTCACTGCGTGAATGCGCTCTTCATGCACATCGGACGTATCACGGTTCGTCCACTTCTGCGTGCATTCCGCCGCACCGAAACTGTCAAGCCGGCTCACCGCCAAAGCCGCCGCCTGCAATTCAGACCCGCGGAACTCATTTGTCAGATAGGACAGACAGGCAAGCACGTTACCCGCGTGCCCGCTGCTGTCGCAAACAGGTATGGATGCGATGCACGCGCCTTCCGGCGACCAGACATCCGGATTCTCCGCGTCGAGATGTTCGCAGCGAATCAGGTATTGAGGATACTTGACCTGAAATGTTGCGTCGCGGCTGGTGAAGTTGGCGAACTCAGGTTTCGCGACGGCGCCACTTTGGCCAGCTGCGAGCATACCGGAGAACGCGAAAGCAAGTGCTGCCGCAAGCACCGACAATGTGAAGATGCGAAGTGTAATCAGAAGACTCTCCAAGCTAGTCTACCAAGGTAAACCAGCTAGTATGGAAACGTTTTAATAGGGGATTCGGCATGTTAGAATTCGCCGCCGAGGGAGATACATATGAAGGCTCGCGCCCGCGCAACGATTTCTCGACTCCTATTCCTGGTTTTGATTGTGAGCGCCGTGCGGTTTGCGGAAGCACAGGCTGTGACACCGTCTAAGCTCTCCGTGCACTGGGAAGAACTCACCGCCGCCGATTTCCGCGAAAGCATCCACCGCGCACAGGGAACGTGCCTGCTCCCGTTCGGCATTCTGGAAAAGCACGGGCCGCACCTGCCCCTCGGCACGGACTTGCTCGATGTTCGCTACGCCGCGCTTCATGCCGCCGAACTGGAATACGCTATCGTCTTCCCCGAATACTATTTCGGCCAGATCTCCGAGGCCCGCCATGAACCGGGAACCATTGCCTACAGCCGCGACATGCAACTTGCGCTGCTGCAGGAAACCACGGACGAAATGTCCCGCAACGGCTGCAAAAAAATAATCATCGTCAATGGTCACGGTGGCAACGAAAGCTTGCTTCCCTACTTCGCGCAGTCACAACTCGATAAGCCTCACGACTACGTCGTGTACATTTTCGACAAGCGAGAGCCATCCTCGGGAGGGCTTCAGCCGAAAACATCTCCCGACTGGCATGCAGGCGAGAGCGAGACGTCCAAAATGCTGATTGCGCGCCCGGATACCGTGCATATGGACCGCGCGGCAACTGAATCCGGGGCCGACCAGCACCGCCAGAAACTTCCCGGTGACGTTTATACCGGCATCTGGTGGTACACGCGCTTTCCCGGACACTACTCTGGAGTCGGCTCTGCCGCCACGCAAGAACTTGGCAAATTTCAAATGGATTGGTGGATCGACGCCGTCGCGAAAATCATCCGCTCCGTCAAAGCCGACGACATCAGCCTGAAATTGCAGAATGAGTTCTATGAGAAGAGCAGGCACCCCTTGGATACGCAGCCGTAACGAAGTTGAAAGTGCCGCCGCGCCCGCCTCCACCGTCGCATTAGAACGATGGAAGTGTAGAAACAAATCTTGCGTTCACCTCAACCGGACAACGGCCATCCGCAGCAAAATACATACCGTTTGTCACACACCCGTAGGGAAACTAGCCGCAGAAGCCTTGTCAAGGTGACAATATCTCTCGGAGAACGTCTACACTGTAAGCGTTTTCGCGGCAAGAACGAGATTCGTGCTAAATTAGCAGGTTCCGCAGTCAGCCCGAACCCGCCCTTTTGGAGCCTTGAATGAAACCCACTATTAAATTCCCGAAGCTTGCTCTGACATGTGCTGGAGCTTGTGTTCTCGCTTTAGCGTTAACCGCCCACACACAGGACGCTCCGGTCGCACAAGAGGGGCACGGCATTGCCGTCTCCAACATCGATCGCTCGGTCAAGCCGGGTGACGATTTCTATGATTATGCGAATGGCGAATGGATCAAGCGCACTGAAATCCCTTCGGATCGCGCCGGGGTGGGCGTGTTTACCAAACTCGCCGACGAGAGCAACAAGCGCACCGCCGCGCTAATAGAAGAACTCTCCAAGTCGAACCCGCCAGCTGGCTCGGAAGCGCGCAAAGTCGCCGACCTCTACAATTCTTACATGGATGAGGGCGGCATCGAGGCGAAAGGCCTCGCGCCTCTTCGCCCGCACCTCGATGCAATTGCTGCGATTCGCGACAAACGCGAACTAGCCCGTGCCCTTGGTGAGACCCTGCGCTCCGATGTCGATGCGCTGAATAACACGAACTTTCATACCCCAAATCTCTTTGGACTCTGGGTCGCTCCCGGCTTCAATGATTCAGACCATTACACCGCCTACCTGCTGCAGGGCGGGCTGCAACTGCCGGATCGCGAATACTATCTTTCCGATGATGAACACATGCGCGACATTCGCACGAAGTATGAAGCACATGTTTCCGCCATTCTAAAGCTGGCCGGGTTTTCTGACACCGACGCTCGCGCCAAAAGAATCGTTGAACTCGAACACTCGATTGCGCAAACTCACCGCAGCCTTGCCGAAAACGAAGATGTTCACAAAGCCAACAACACCTGGTCGCAGGCTGACTTTTCCGTAAAAGCGCCCGGCTTGGATTGGGCCGAATATTTTCGCGGCGCCGGACTTGGCCAGCAAGCAGACTTCATTGTCTGGCAGCCCGAGGCTTTCACAGGCGAATCCGCACTGGTGACTTCCGCCTCACTCGATTCCTGGAAGGACTGGCTTGCGCTCCACTTGATCGAAGGCTATGCGGGCATACTTCCGAAAGCTCTGGCCGAAGAACGCTTTGCCTTCTTCGGCAAGACACTTTCCGGAACACCCCAACAGCGTCCGCGGTGGCAGCGCGGAGTTTTCGCCGTGGACGGATTGCTGGGCGATGCGGTTGGCAAGATTTATGCCGAGCGCTATTTTTCGCCAGAGGCCAAAGCGCAGGCACAGGACATGGTGGCGAACCTTATCGCCGCTTTTCGTAAACGCATTGAAGCTCTTTCCTGGATGGACCCCGCGACCAAGGCCGAAGCAGAGGCCAAGCTTTCTACTCTCTACGTGGGGATTGGCTATCCGGAAAGCTGGCACGACTACTCGAACTATGAAGTAAAAGCGGACGATATTTTTGGAAACATCTGGCGCGGCAGCCTGGCCTATTATCGGCGTGACGTCGCTCGCCTCGGCAAACCGGTTGACCGCAAGGAATGGTCCATGGACCCGCAGACGGTAAATGCGGTGAACCTGCCTCTGCAAAATGCTCTGAACTTTCCCGCCGCGATTTTGCAGCCGCCGTTCTTCGATCCGCTGGCTCCCGCCGCGGCCAATTATGGCGCTATCGGTTCAGTGATCGGTCACGAAATCAGCCACACGTTTGATACCGAAGGCAGCGCGTTCGACTCGAAAGGCCGTGTACGCAACTGGTGGACTTCGGCTGACCTCGCACATTTTGAGGCCGCTACGGCAAAGCTCGCCGCGCAATACGATACCTATAAGCCGTTCCCCGATCTGTCAGTGAACGGGAAGCAAACTCTCGCGGAAAATATCGCCGACGTGGCCGGCATCTCCGCGGCTTACGACGGTTATCGCGCTTCGCTCGCCGGCAAACCTGCGCCGGTACAGGACGGATTTTCGGGCGACCAACAGTTCTTCGTCGCCTTCGCCCAAAACTGGGGATCGAAAGCACGGGAGGCTGCGCTCCGCCAACAGGTGATGACGGATCCTCATGCGCCCGCGCAGTACCGCGCTGCAACGGTGCGCAATATCGATGCCTGGTATTCAGCTTTCGACGTTCAGTCGGGAGAGAAACTCTATCTTGCGCCGACGGAGCGTGTGCGCATCTGGTAACCAAAGAATCTAAAAGCCCGGAGCCGGAACTAAGAACTTCCGATCAGCACGCCGGTGATGAATACCAGCGCGCCGCCCAGCCCGACTTGCAGGGCCGCCGAGACCCATGGCGT
This sequence comes from Candidatus Sulfotelmatobacter sp., assembly GCA_036513255.1. GTDB lineage: Bacteria > Acidobacteriota > Terriglobia > Terriglobales > Acidobacteriaceae > Sulfotelmatobacter. The sequence goes on from DATBZH010000061.1 coordinate 112,459, forward strand.
ATCCATGTAGCGCTTGCGAATCCAGGTAATCACTGCCAATTCCGCCACCACTACGACGCCAGCTGCCCACAGGGCCAGACGAAAATCGCGAAACAAAAACGGCAACGTGTGACCGATTCCTCCAATCGCA
>DATBZH010000062.1:0-2097 GCA_036513255.1 Candidatus Sulfotelmatobacter sp.
CTTGTTGCAACCCCGGGCGCATTCTTCGGCGCTTCGCATCAGCAGAGTAGCTACGCCCCGGCCCCGCGCGGATCGCAAAACCAAGAGCTTCGCAATCTCGGCGCGATGCGGCTGGTTAGGCGGTAGAGCGGTCACAATCTGAACAGTTCCGACCAGCCGCGAGCGATCGAAAGCAGCCAGCAGGATACGGCCGCCCGTCTCAACTTCAGCCAGGATCTTCTCAAAAAACCCTTCGGCAGCGGATTTTGGGAACGGCGTCATGAAACTAACCGACGCCCCGCCCTCAACACAATCCAGCAAGACGTCCGCGAGGGCACCCAAGTTTTCACGCCCTTCAGCCGCATTCAATTGGCGGACGCGGTATCCGTGTTGTTCTGAAAACAACTACTCATGTACAGCCCCCTGATCCTTCAGCCAGCGATGCAGGCATTTAAGTCTGCGAGTATGGTGGCGGACAAGCCTGTTGACGGAAGGCGGAGTTAGATGGCCGCCGTGCGGCTGATAGGGGAGCCCAGCTTGGAGCACTTCGTAAATCCTTAGAGCGAGAGTATGGGCGGAAGCAACGATAGCTCGCTTATGGCCTAGTTTGGGTTTGAGTCTTTGATAGCGATCTTCAAACTCTGATCGCTTGGTGCGGGACGCCGACCAAGCCGCCTCCACCAATGCAGTTTTGATATGCGGGTTGCCCTTCATTGCCGGAGCCCGCTTTTTCTTTCCCGCACTCTCGTTATTGCCTGGCGCCAGCCCCGACCAGGAACTGAATTTCGCCGCCGTCGGGAACTGTTTCATGTTCGGTCCGCTCTCGGCAAGAATGGTCGCTGCCGCCTGGGACTTGATACCGGGAATAGACTGCAGCAACTCATAGGCTGGGGTCAGGTTCGTCTCCTGGATCAACGCGGCAATGTCTCGATCTAAAGCTTCGATCTCTTCAGCCAGAAACGCCATGTGCCGCATCGCGTGACGGATTAGAGTCCGATGAGAATCTCGCATCTGATGACCTTGCAGAGCCGCTGTCAACTCGTTCAGTTTTTTCTTGGCATTGCCACGTGCCAACTGCGCGATGTCGAACGCGCTCGGCGGACCATCTCCACCCAACCCATTCACCAGGGCCTCCAGCATCAGCTGTCCGGATAACCCAAATACATCGCTCAGCACATCGCCAATCTTCACATTGGCGTCCTCGAGGATTTTCTGCACCCGGTTTCGCTCGTCCGCTGCCAGACCGATCGTCTGTTTGCGCCGCCGCGTAAAGTCTCGCAGTTCCCGGATCGCGCGTGGTGGGATGAAACTCGGCCGGATCATTCCATGCCGCAACAAATGGGCCAGCCAACGCGCGTCGTGCGGATCGGTCTTATGTCCCGTGACAGCCTTGACCTGCTGCGGATTCGCCAGAATGATTTTCAATGTGTACTGCGGGTCGTCTTCCAGGATATTCAGTACAGGTTTCCAATAGACACCCGTACTTTCCATCACCACGTGTGTACAGCCTTCCGACTGCAGCCACTTGCGGAGAGCTTCCAGTTCGTGGCGAACCGTGCCGAACTTGCGTACTTCTGCCTTCCCTTCCTGGTTCGCCGGCCCTGTCATCACACAGACCGCCAAAAACTTCTTGCCGATATCGATGCCCGCGCATCGCTCGATTACCGCTGGGATCATAGGCCTCCTCGTGCTGAAGCCCGCCAGCGCCTACCCGTTTACAAGTTGTTCTGCGAGCCGAAGCTCATTCCAGGGTGCGCCCCACGCCGGCCGAACCAGGTTCATCTTCGGGGTTTGCACCACCACTACACTGAAAGGTTCACCTGCTCCAGCTCCATTATTTTCTCTCAAATACATCACTGGCGTTTTCATTCCCCAGGGTGGCTGAAGGCCATGCGAGGTTCATCTGTGGCCAATATGAATGTGCCGTTGGCCTGCGGGATTTCTCTTTTCAACTGTCCGCAGGCTGCGTAGATATCCAGCCCTCGTGGCTTGCGGATGAAGCACGGCATGGCGCGCCTCACGATCGCCTGAAACGCGTGGACTCGCTCGGGATCGGGAGTTTCAAAGGCGATGCCCGGGCCGGGATTTAGCGCGATCAGATTCACCTTCGCGTTCATG
>DATBZH010000063.1:0-8399 GCA_036513255.1 Candidatus Sulfotelmatobacter sp.
GAAAGAGATCATTTTGAAAGAGCAACTTGGGCACGGTGCCTCTTAAATAGTGTAGCTGCAGTGTAGGCCGGCCAGAAAATTGCTGGCCAACGCTTGGCAGATTGGGATCAGTAAACAGAAATCAGGCATCGCAAAATTCACACTTGACATTGACAGATAATCCACTACCATATGGTTGTGGATCAATTAGGTACAACGTTTGCGGCTTTGTCTGATCCAACCCGGCGGGCAATGATCGAACGACTCTCCCACGGGCCTGCCTCTGTGCATGGATTGACGGAACCGTTTGCACTCTCGCAGCAGATGATTTCAAAACATATTGCCTACCTGGTGCGGGCGCGGATGGTGATCAAGACGAAGCGTGGACGAGAGAGCGTGTGCACGCTTAGGCCAGCGGCGATCAAGACGGTCAGCGACTGGGCCATTAGCTATCGCCGCTTCTGGGAAGAGAGCTTCGACAAACTGGATGCAGTTGTAAAGCAAATGAAGAAAGAGGAGATCGGACATGGCAAACACGGTGAATGAGACGGAGCGGATGGTGATCACCAGAGTTTTTGATGCCCCACGCGAACTGGTTTGGAAGGCGTGGACGGATCCGAAATATGTGATGCAGTGGTGGGGGCCGAAGGGCTTTACCTCGCCTCATTGTGAGATAGATTTTCGCGTGGGAGGGAAATTCCTCTGCTGCATGAGAACTCCGGATGGGCAGGAGGGCTGGAACGCCGGTGAATACCATGAGATTGTTCCGTACGAGAAGATCGTCTCCTCCATGTACTTCTCCGACTCGAAGGGAAACAAGATTGACCCTGCGACATTAGGAATAGAACATGAGGCTATAGATGGTGCGTACGACGTGACCATCTTTGAGGATCTCGGAAACGGCCAGACAAAACTTACCTTCATTGGAAATGAACCCATGGAGAGCGCGAAAAATAGCGGTCAAATGGAGGGCTGGAACCAGATACTCGATAAACTTGCTGCGGTTATTGCGGGGCTGGTACAGGCGAAATAGGAAGTTGACCTTTTGACGATCGTCATGCGCGAGATACATCTGAGGCTGGCGGCGAAGGCCTGGTTAGAACTGGCTTCTCGCCGCTCGGCCGAATAGTCGCATTTCCGGCTAAGTGACCCTTGGCTCAACTGTTGCCTTCATGCCACTGCGCTCAGCGACCAATGTTTACCGAACTCAACATTAGTCCTGTGAAACGCGCTTGTGTCCACAAACCGGCGTGGACTCCCGGATGGTCGGCAACCCTTCGATTACCGGATTATGGAAGAGTGCAATCGGCCTTCGCAACTTTCAAAGCGCTGCGCGGTCCAAGCTCCTATATAAAGTGGCGGCCCTGATACGGCGTCGCTTAACGCTCAAGGAGAAAAAATGCGTTTCTCATTTTTCCGCGATTTAAGACTTGCGTTCCACTCGTTGATGCACAGCAAAAGCCTCGCTGTCATTGTGATTCTCACCCTGGCGCTGGGAATCGGGGCCAACGCCGCCATCTTCACGCTGGTCCGCGGCGTGCTACTGAAGCCGCTGGTCAACCGTGACGAGAACCGGCTCGTCTATATTCGCCAGAGCGCCCCCAGCGGCGGACAGGACAACACCACGTTTTCCGTGCCAGAAATAAAGGATATCGAGGGCAGCGTCCGCTCGCTGAGCGAGTTCGGCGATTTCTCGACGATGGACTTTACGATGGTCGGGCTCGGCGAACCTCGCGTGGTTCACGGCGGCGTGGTCAGCGGGAATTATTTTGATGTGATCGGTCTGCGTCCTGTTCTAGGCCGTCTGGTCGGACGTCAAGACGCGGGCGCTGACGCCCCTGGCGTCATCGTGCTGACGTATCGTTTCTGGTCCACCGTTTACAAAAAAGACCCGAATCTGATCGGCAAGAGCGTTCGGCTCAGCAGCCTTGGCGACCGTTCCGCTACGGTCATCGGCGTGCTCGAACCTTCTGTGCCGTATCCCGCGGAGACCGAAATTATCGGCAACCTGGTCATTAGCCCGCATCATCTTTCCGCCACGATGGTCACCGGCCGGATCCATCGCATGACCGAACTTTTCGGTAAGCTTGCTCCCGGTGCCACTCTGGACCAGGCGCGCAACGAGTTGCGCACGGTGTACGCTGGGATGGTGAAGGACCATCCCGATGCGTACCCCGATAACTTCGGCTACCGAATTGATGCCAGGATGCTCCGGGATGAGATTACTTCCGGCGCGCGCACCCTCTTGCTCGTGCTTCTCGCGGCTTCGGGACTGGTCTTCATCATCGCTTGCTCGAACGTGGCTAACCTGATTCTGGCGCGGACGGTTCGCCGCGAGGGCGAACTCGCGGTCCGCGCGGCGATGGGCGCCAACACTTGGGCGCTGCGCCGCATGTTGTTAGCCGAAAGCCTTCTGCTTTGCTGCGCCGGCGCGGCCATCGGCGTAATCATCGCGCAGCCATTGGTCACCATCCTGGCTCGATACGCCTCGCGCTTTTCCGTTCGCGCGCTGGATTTGACGGTGGATTTCAGCATGCTCTGGGTGGGAGTGGCGCTGGCCATCGTCGCCGCGGTGATTCTGGCATTTGTGCCGCGCCTGCCGTCGGCGAACTCATCGAATGGCATGAACCTCTCCGGCGGCAGCGTCCGCATCACCAGCCGCCGCCAGCGCATCTTCGCCGTCACCCAAATCGCCGCGTCTTTCGTACTACTCGCGGGCGCCAGCGTGTTGATTACTACGCTGGTCGCGTTGCAAAGGACCCAGACCGGCTTCGATACGCGCCGCGTCCTGGTCGTCGACGTTCCGGCGCCGTCCGATGGAAGAACGCCGCAGCAAGTCGTCGATTTTTACAAGGAATCGGTGCGTCAAATCGATGCGCTGCCCGGAGTTACCGACACGGCTGTCGGCATGATCGCTCCTTGGCGCGATACGGGCGGCGGCTTCGGCGTGGGCCTGCAATTTTCTGGTGATGGTCACGTCCATGATAAAGACGATCCTCGTGCGCTGTGGCGCACGATTTCTCCCGGCTTTTTTACCTCGCTCGGCGTTCCTATCATTGCCGGACGGGACTTCAACGCGCTCGATGACCAGAACGCAGAGCCGGTCGTGATCGTTAGCGCGACTCTGGCGCGGCAGATGTTTCCCGGTCAGGATCCGATCAATCGGCATGTGTATTGGACCGATCCCGTGCTCGAATTCGCTACCGGCACTGCCACCGAAAAGGCGCGACTTACGTCGCCGCACCGAATTATTGGGGTCGCCGCCGACATGGACGACGAACACATCGTTCCGGTGCCCACCCCCACAATTTATGGCGCATTGGCAGACGGCGGAATGTTCGGAGGTCACGTCTTCATCCACACCATGGGAAATCCTTATTCGCTGGTGACGCCGGTCACGAAAATTATTCGGGATATGGCCGCTGATGAACCGGTGGAGAACGCCGCCACGCTGGAAGACATTCGCGCGAAGGTGCTGGCTCCGGATCGCTTGAACTCGCTGGTCTTTGGCGTGTTCGCCACAGTGGCGTTGCTCATCGCGATCGTTGGCGTCGCCGGAGTGCTGGCGTTTTCGGTCAGCGCACGGACCCGCGAATTCGGCATCCGTATGGCGCTTGGCTCTCAGCCGGGAAATCTACTCAGAGGTGTTGTCACCGAAGGCCTGGTGATGGCTGCTGTTGGCATCGTGGCCGGCGCGGCGTTCGGGCTCGTCGTTGTGCGCGTGGCAGGCAGTTATTTCGGCGATCTAAAAATGCCGGGCGCATGGCCCGCGATCGTATCTGCGTTTGTGCTGTTAGTCGCGGCGGTAGTCGCTTCGATGCTCCCGGCGGCACGCGCCGCCCGCGTCGACGTAATGCAAGCTCTGCGCTCGGAATGATTTTTCCCGGCGCCACGGTTTTTCCATAAGACGACGAAATTCTGAGCTCGATGACGAAGCGATAGTTTACGTCGCTTTTCAACAGCCGTTCGTAAGCCTCATTGGGCTCCCACGAGCGTCATCTGAGCCCGGCCGCGGTCAAAGCCGGCTTAGGACCGATCGGCTGGCTTGAGAAACGCAAACAACAACACATCGAGCGGGGCTACTTCCCGTTACCAATGCGCGCATGATAGCTCCTTGTCGGTGCCCCTCTTAATCAATGGGCTTCAATACATCAGTTTTATTTCCACAAACTGCTCGGTCCCACTCAACTGAAATTCGGCTTCGTCAAAGTTGGGTGGCCCCATCTTCTTCTTTGGATTGTTCGAAGCGCCATAACCTTCTTTCGGCATGCCCATAAAGTTCTTGTCGAGCTTCTCGTTCATGTTTTCGTCATGAAACACAGACACCGCATAGACGCCGGTGCGAAGGTCGGCGAACACAACTTGCGCACTCAACGTTTGCGGGTCAATGTCGGCGGCTTGCGTGTGGACTGCCTGCGAGGCGTCGTTAGGGAAGCCTTTGCCGTCGCGAAAGAGAGCCGCTCGAATCTTCCCTTTGGCGTTGCGAGCGCCAGTCACATGAACGGTCAAGGTTGCGGTGCCGGTTGTCTGTGCTTCGAGCGGTCCCGGCAATGCAGAGGCTATGGTCAAGAACAAGCCCACTGACAGGGCGGCAATAATCTCGAAACGACAGTATGCGAATGTTCTTCGAATCACTTGAATTCTCCTTTTCGTCTTCATTTGCTTCAGCGGGCGATCAGCATGAAGAACGTTCTCATCGGGCTGGGCATCTGTGGGGCAAACTCGCGGAACAAGTTTCCGGCTGCGGCGAATCCAAACCGAAGCGAGGCTCTTTGTCCCGCATGAGTGACATCGTTAAAGCCGGCAGGAAGGTAGGCATTGCCTACAAATCCGCCGGCTGCGGCTCCTACGAAGTTCGATATTGCCGGCATAGGATGTCCGGAGTTCGAGCGATCCACGACGGTGAAGCTGATGGCATGGATGCTTCTTGCGAAAAGGCTGCGGCTGCTGGAAGGGACGTAGCGCGGATCTTCTCGCGTGATCACACCCGTCGCAAATCTCGCAGTCTGAAAGCTGACCCGCTCGGCGAGCGCATCTCCATAGTTTCGTCCAAACGCTTCAGCCCCTTGCCTCCACTCTGAAGGGTACTGAGTCGCACCTTTGCCCGGGGGATTCGCCATGCGCAAGCCTGCACGGAAGGCGGGTGCGGTTAAGGCGCTGGGATTGAAATACGTCTCGGTCAAGTAGTAGTGGACCTTATCTTCGAGGTTGATCCCGGCCCTTATCGCCGATGCTCGTAGCGCGACAGGATCAATCTCCGCGGAAGATGGAAGCGGATCAGCTTCCGTTTGACCGAGTACGGTAGAGTCCCTAGATCCTGCAGAAATGGTCTGGGATGAAGGAGCCTCGGTAAGCGGTTTGGCTGCGTCTTGCCCGGAAGCGATAGCTGGAATGATCAACAGAGCGAGCACTGAGATGGTAGTTGCGTTTTTCATATGTTCTCCTAATCGGACAAGATCTGAAGTGCCAATGTGAATGCTTGTCTTCTTCTGTTTCGGTTCCTTACGCGCAGCACCGTGATCAACACTGAAATTACGAACCCTGCGGCCAGAGAGCCCGCGGCAGCAACGGTCTTCGTGTCCGGATGGACTACGGACTGCCCGCGGAGGGCCTGCCAGGTCAGCATCAGAATCAAGCCCAGGTAGGTCACGCCAGCAGACCAAACCAGAGCGAGCCGATCGCTCGTACTCAAAAGAGCAACAAGCCCTTTCCGCCTGGTCAGCAGCCAATTGAGGAGCGGCAAGACCTGTAGGGCGTGCAAGCCCACGAAGTGGGCAACTCTCAGGTCGCCGCCCACAATGCTCCACCCCAAGACCGGGAGACCGGGGCCGCCATCCCTGACTCCGACGCTGTGCGCCCCGACAATGCGGGGACCGTATCCGCCCGCGATTCTAGCCGCTTGCTCAGGCGTAGGAATCACCATGAAAAACGCGGTTGCCATGCCGATCGCCGAGATGAGCAATCCCAGTCGCAACGACCATGCCAAGGCGCGGTCCGGCATCCGCTGGAGCAGCAGCATGATCGCGAGCAGCAGATTCATCATCCAAACGAGGACAATGAAGGCTCCCATCGTGAACCAAAGAGCGGTGTTGAGTGTCGTGGTCTGATTAAAGTGGCTGGTTGTGCCGCGCGCCGCCTGCGTGAGGATGACTACCATCTCTACGATCAAGCTGGCGGTTGTGACATTGGCCAACAGACGAACCAGACGAGGCCGATTCTCGACGAACCTGAGCATCCAGACGAAAGTGAAGCAATAAATACTGACCGAGATAGCAAACTTGGCTGGTTTGAGCCAGGCGGGAGTTCCCGTGATGACGCGATGGTCAACGAAAATGCCCAATAGGGTAGCGACGAACGTGATCAGCATGGTTACAGCCATGATGGTCAACGCTGGGTTGACGGCAAATGCGGAACGCAGCAAGCGCCACAATCCTCTTCTTTGTGGGCTCCGAACTTGACCTTGGCCGGTGAATGATTTCATGTCCTCGCTCCTTTCTCTCTGCACTAAGCGGCACTCTGAACAGGTTTTTGGGCCGATTGTCGGCCATGTCGCTCGTGTGGAGCGAACGACGAGGTAGAACAGGAAGCCTGCGGGTCCCAGCATCAGCGTCAGGACAAGTACCGGCGCCATCAGCCAAGAACTGGTCCGACGTTCTTGGCTGTCGAGATAAATCCAACGGCCAACGAACACGTCAAAGGCGAGAAAGTGAGCCCATGCGATGGTTGCGCCGGCGGGCGAACCCAGGAGCGCCTCAACGCCAGGGAGCGTCGGTCGCGAAACGGCTGGCCAAATCGCGCCCAGTCGCGGAAGCACGAGCCCGGCATACAAGATGGCGGGCGCAGCGCTCACCAAGGGGGATCGAATGAGCCGCGCAGTCCACCGCCAGCGCGGCAGGAGAATCATCAAGGCCCAGATTGGCAGGACCAACAGATTACTGGCTCGGAAAAGCAAGTCCATATGTCCCCCTTTACGAACGTTTACGGCTCCATCGAGAGCCGGATCGGGCGGCAAATCGAGTGTTTCGGAATGTCATAGCTGCACTCCATTTGTTGTTCTCCCTGTATGTTGCGCGTGTCAACATCCTATTGCTCAGATGTTGCGCGTGTCAACATGGTTGCAAATAAAAGTTGGTTTGCAAATCTCAGTGCAGATGGGGGGGGATGTTGCTCATGCCAACCATAGGTTGTATGCTGCTGGCTAGAATGCGTCCACGAAAGCCTTACCACCACGCCCATCTGGAAGAAACTCTGTTGAAAACGGCAATTCAGTTGATCGGCGAGGTCGGTCCCGCGGGCTTTACTTTGAGGGAAGTCGCCCGGCGCGCAGGCGTCTCCCACAACGCCCCTTATCGGCACTTTGCGGATCGGGAAAAACTTTTGGCAGCCGTCGCTGCCCAGGGATTCCGGGAGTTGACCCGGGCCATGCGCGACGCCACCCAGGGGCAAGCGGAGCCTCTGGATGGACTGAAAGTCGCCGGACTCGCCTACATCGAGTTCGCTCTCCGTCGACCGGAGCACTTTGCGGTGATGTTCGATGCGCCGGTTGCGAAGCGCACGAGTTCGGACCAGGCCGAAGCCGCCGAAGAGGCCTTCGGGACGTTGTCGGCCTTCGTCAAGGCATGTCAGGACAAGAGACAACTGCCCGCTGGAGACACGCTTCAGTTCACGCTGCTTGCGTGGACTATGGTCCACGGAATTGCCAAGTTGGCCACAGCCAAACGTCTCCCGTTTGACTCCAGGGCTGGGATTCTCAAGTTCGCCAACTTCGTCATTGACCAATCATTACCGACTGCTACGGGGTCACGGCCAAGATAGTCATCTACGAAGCATTTTTGGAGGGCAAGCTCGAAGCGCCCAGGCACCTTGCTCGCACCGTGCATAACCTTTACTTCGAGCGGAAGTACGAGGAATTCCGGCCGCGGACAATCTGGAGTCTCTCGAACGCGATGGGAATGGCCGAAATATCCTTCGTGTCAGCTCAGCCAATTAATTTGGTCTTCTCCACATGCATCCGCGAACTAGTGCATTGGAAAAACATCTTTTGGAATTCCTCTTCCAGGAAGCCTCCTAGGATTGGATGCCCCTTGCCATCGGTACTTGCTTTGATCGGGTCCGACCATGATTGCGCCATAGCCAGTTTACGGTCAGCCACAGAATGCGACCAATGGGGAGGTCTAGCCTCTTCACGAAACCCACGATGGACGTGTAGAAGGAAAGCGCCTTGTCTTGCTCATCGACCTTGATAATCACATGACGAATTTGCATTGGGTTGCTCCTGGAAACCAGAGTCAAGGTTCCTCGATCTAATCTTTGAAAAACTCCACCAACATTGGCGCGTGGGCCTTCGGCTTCAGCATGTGCGTTTGCCCTTTGAGCGTGCGGTATTGCGCATTCGGCAATATGCTCGCGAGCGACCGGTT
>DATBZH010000064.1:0-47897 GCA_036513255.1 Candidatus Sulfotelmatobacter sp.
AAAACGTTGAGACTTTGAAACCTTAAAAGTTTGAAACATGGTCTTACTCCAACACAAACTCAGCGTAAAGCTCTCGCAGCGTCAGATCCTCACGCCTGGACTGGTGCAAATGGTCTCTGTGCTCGCGCTCAACAAGCTTGAGCTCAAGGACATGATCAATTCCGAGATGGTGGAGAATCCGGTTCTCGAAGAACTGGAAGAGTCGGTTCCACTGCTCGATGAAGTGGGCAAGAAAGAAGAAGACCGTGAGCGCGCCGCGACGGCGTCCGAAACAACTCCCGCAACTACCGCGGACGAAAAGAAAGATCCCTTCGAAGAAATCGACTTCGGCTCGTTCTTCCAGGATTATCTCGATCCCGGCTATCGGACGCACAGCGAGATGGAAGATATCGAACGCCCGTCGTTCGAAAATTTTCTATCGAAGCCCGGCAATCTGACGGACCATCTCGCATGGCAACTCGGCGCACTGAGCCTCGGCCCTAAAGTCCGAGAGGCCGCCGACCTGATCATTGGCAACCTGAACGAAGACGGGTACCTGATCGCCAGCGATGATGAACTGATGGGCGTGGCGCCGCCTGCTTCGCCGGAAACCGACGCGGCTGCGATCAAGGAGATCGTTAATGAAGCCCAAGCGTTAGGCTTGGCGGAAGCCGCGGCGGAGTCCGCTCCGGAAGAGCTTGCATTAGACGTGTTGCCTGCTTCTGACCCGGCCGAGCCGGATTTTGCGGCAGTCTCGTCTGAGAACGTTTCAGGGGATGGATCTCTGCATGGAATCGCGATTGATCCTCTGGTCGCTGATACCGTTGCCGCTGCTCCGGCGATCGAACCGCCCGCTCCAGCCGCACCGCTTCCTGTTTCTACCTTCAAACCTAATTTCAGTTCCGCGGAACTTCAGGAAGCTTTAGAAGTAATCCGCCAGCTCGATCCTCCGGGCGTAGGCTGCCGCACTCTGCGTGAGTGCCTGCTGGCGCAACTTCACTATCACCAAGCCCAGCTCGCGTTGCACAAGAACGGCAACGGTACCGCCCAGGTTTTGCTGGATGCCTGCGCCATCGTCGATCAGCACCTGCGCGGAGTGCAGAACAAGCAGCACAAAGAAATCTCCAAAGCCATCAACCGTCCGCTGGAAGCGGTGCAAACGGCGCTCGACTATATCCGTACTCTCGATCCGCGCCCCGGCCTGCAGTACAACAAGACCCAGCCGCGCCTCATCGAACCCGACGTCGCTTTCATCAAACACGGCGACGAATGGCTCGTAATCATGAACGACGAAGACATGCCGCAGCTTCGCCTGAATCCGGCCTACAAAAAGCTGGTTACTCGCGACGGCGTTAATGACAAGAACACCCGCGACTACGTCAAAGAGCGATACAAGAGCGCCATCCAGCTCATCAAGAATATCGAGCAGCGCAAGCAGACCATCACCAAGGTTTGCTACTGCATCGTCGCGCGGCAGTACGATTTTCTGGAAAAAGGCATCGATCAACTCAAGCCTATGATGATCAAGGAGGTGGCCGAAGAAATCGGCGTGCATCCTTCCACGGTAAGCCGTGCCGTGGCCAGCAAATACGCCCACACTCCGCAAGGCGTATTCGAGCTGCGTTACTTCTTCAGCGAGAGCGTGCAAGGCCCGGAGGGCGGCAACACGTCGTTGTTGATCCTCAAGCGCCGCGTGAAAAAGCTCATTGATGAGGAAGACCCCAGCCGTCCGCTGACCGACGAACAGATCACCCGCATCCTGCAATCGCAAGGCATCCAGGTGACCCGCCGCACGGTGGCCAAATACCGCGAAGACATGCGCATCCCGAGCACCCACCAACGCAGAGTGAAGAAGTAACGCTTGTCATCCTGAAGCCGCGTCTTTATGCGTCTGAAGGATCTGAGCGAGCCGCGCGAAGCGTCGCGTTTTGTGCGACGCAATAAAGCGTGTTTGGCTTGCTTCCCTATAGTGCCCGTTTTACCTTCACGCACGAAAACTCAGAGGGGGCGCTTCATGAACGTGGAATACACCGGCAGACACTACGAAGTCACTAACGCCATCCGCAAAGAAGTAGAAACCGGCCTCGCCAAAATCCGCAAAATCCTTCGCGACAAATTCGAGACCAAGGTCATCCTCGCCGTGGAAAAACATCGCCACAAAGCCGAAATCACCATCAGCCCGCGCCATGGCCCGCTGGTCGCTGTGGCCCAGGCGAAAGACATGTCCATCGCGGTGAGCGAAGCCCTCGACCATTTGGAAAAGCAGGCGGTGAAATACAAAACCCGCCGCGTCTCGAAAAGACTGTCTGCGCGCAAGAGCGAAGAGATCGAAAAATGGAACGGCCACGCCCCGGCGGTGGAAGTCGAAGACTTACAACCCTCCGTAGGCAAGTCAAAGAAAACCGCCGTTCCAGTGATGGTGCATAGATATCCGCCGGTGGCGAAGACCACGGAAGTCCACCTGGTGCGCTCCGACGAAGCTGTCGCCATGCGCCCCATGACCTTGGAAGAAGCCATCAAGGAAGCGCACTTCAAAGATCGCGACGTCTTCGTTTTCCGCGATCCCAAAGGCAAATTGATGATCCTGCACCGCACGCGTGAAGGGAAAATGGAATTGATCGAAGCGCCGTAGGACGGCTTGCGGCTTCCGCTTTCCGGCTTCCGGAACCCTCGTGACGGCGAAGAAACGCGTGGGGACAGCCGCCCCTTCGACAGGTTCAGGGCACTGGCGCATCATACGCGCAGAGACAAAATTTCGATGAAGAGACATGCGATGAAAGCTCTTGCTCTTTTTGTTTGCGCAGCGGTTGGAATACTGCAAGCCCAATCCCAACGCCCCCCTGGCCTGCCTCCTGCCGTGTTGAGTTCGCAGTATTTTCCGCCTGGCGTCTTTGACACGTCCCCGCACAGTTCGAGCGATACGTGGTACGCGTACACGTTGAACGCTCTAGAAGAGCCTCCGCTGTTTCCGTTGCGGAGCAACGGGTCGGTTCAGGTCTACCGCTTTTTGTGGCTGCCGAGTTTCCAGCGTCCAATATCAGTGCGCTTGACAATTAATTCTGCCGGAAGCGGCTCCATCGTGGCACGGAGCGTTGATCTTCACACAGGCTTGCTCCAAAAAGTTCCGTCCGACACCGCGAAGCTCATCCTGGATACAACGAGGGACGTTGATAAGGCGCAAGTGCAGGATGTATTGGGGCAATTGCAACGCTTCGCTTTTTGGGAGATGCCCACCGAGGAAGCGCAGGCTGCACCTCAAGTTTCGGAAACAACTCCGCACGGTACCATCGTGCGGCTACCAGAACTCGATGGTTCGCGATGGATACTCGAGGGCATCCGAGGCGGCGAATACCACGTCGTGGACAGATGGTCGCCAAAGGAAAATTCGTATTCGCAGATCTGCAAGTACCTGCTTGGCCTGGGCAGGGTCGAAGCTGCACTCTATTGACGATTACAACTTCGGAGACATGCCGAGCAGTTACTTCAACTCTTAAGGACGCATTGTGTTTTTGCACTGATATTCCATGTCAACCTCGGAGCGGATCTTCCGCCCCGCATCGACGAGTAGTTTGTCGCCAACATCCAGAGGGACGTAAAAGTAGATTTTCTTGTCGGGAATTTCGAACCCGACGCAATGCTGGAGAAGAATACTTTTTTTGCCAACGCTCGCACAATCCTAGTCTGTTAGATTCCCGCGTACCAGGCGTAGCCACCTTCCGGCGACGCCGAGCCCAGGCCCTTGCCGAACTTTTTCAGATCGTCGGTGACTGTAAGGTGGGTGATGAATTTCACACTCTTGTAGCCGAGCTGGCGCGGGACTCGCAAGCGAAGCGGGCCGCCGTTGCCCACGGGAAGCTCATCGCCATTCATCCCATAGGCAAGAAAAGTCTGCGGGTGCAACGCATCGGCCATGTCGATGCTGTCCCACCAATCCGGCTGGAACGAGAAGTAGACCACATATCGGGCTTGCGGCTGAACTCCCACCAATTCCAGGACGTGAGAGAGAGGCACGCCGTGCCATTCGGCGATATAGGACCATCCCTCTTCACACTGAATCATCGTGATCTGGCTGCGCGATGGGTAGCTCTTTAGCTGGTCCAGCGAAAACGAGGCGGGATGAGCGACCATGCCGTCGACCGTCAGTCTCCAGTCGGCAAAGTTTCCGGCCTGAAGACGCTTGAAGGCTTCACTCGGGGGCGCCATTTCGTTCGCGAATGGAGGCTTCGAAATCTGGCTCCGAGAAAACTCGCGGGCCAACGAGTGCCTGGTCAACAGCCGCTGGGAAGCGTAGGTCAGGGTTTCGCCGAGGCCGTAAATTCCGCCGTGATCGGGCGGGATCAGTCCATACCTTTGCGCAATGCGGGCTGTCGCGCTCAGACCCAATACGCCGCCCGCGGACACGAGTCCGGCGGTGATCAGTTTGCGACGCGAAATTTTGCCTCGTAAAGGTTCGCTCATGTGCGCTCCATTGGTGCGCTGGCGCGGCCCGTGATCATCGCCCGCATGCGGTTTCTGAATCCGGCAAGAGAAACCATCACAACGTGAACCACGACAAAGAGCAGAAGAGACACGGACACGAAGAAGTGAAGCGTGCGCGCGGATTGCTGACCGCCTAGCAGATTTACGGTCGTCGGGACCGCGGAAACAAACGAAGGAGACATCGCCAGACCCGTCCAGATTTCCAAGGGGAACAAAACGAAAATCACGAACAAATAACTGATCCGCTGCAGCACATTGTACGACCAGGCTTCCGCCTCGCTCGGCCGCTGGAGGCGCAGATGATTAAAGATCGCGGTCGAGAACGCGCGCCACGAAAGATCGGCCTTGGCCGGGAGCAAGCTCTTCCGGAAGTGTCCTGTGACCAAACCGGAGACTGCATACAGCAAGCCCGTGAACACTACGACCCAGGCAGCCTGAAAGTGGAGATACCGGCTCCAGCCGTTCTGGTCCGGCAGCACGTAGCCGTAGCCGGTCGGCACCAGATTCCGTGAAGCAGGAATCGGCAGTTTGAACAACGTTGGAGTCAGATCATTGCCGGTCTCGCCCCAATAGAAGCGCGGGTGCGAGATCACAATTTCCGCTCCAGTGACCAGCAGGGCAAAAAAGCACAGTGTGGTGATCCAGTGGGTAACACGGACGAGGGCAGAGTGCCGCGCGGGCACCGTCTTTGCCGGCACGGCGGTCGGGACGGCGGCGGGCACGGCCGAAGCCGAATTTGCGACGTAAGCGGAATCGCCCACGCGGAAATCGTATCATGCAGCGTGCCCATTGCGAAGGCCGCCCGCGAACGCTAATTTCGAGTCAAAAGTGAAAAATCAGGTCGCTCGCCACTGTGAGCTGATTGTGCCTTCGTCCGTCGTCGTAAGCCCTCAGATCCCAGGACCGTTCGAAACGCAACTCCGGACGCAGTTGCACTGTCGTACCGATCCAGTGGCACCACATGAAGGTGTTTTCCGAGTAGCGAGTGGCGTAGCCCGTGCGCTGGCCTTTCTTGTCGTCGAGAAAATCTGTACGAAACGACAGAAAGTTATGCGGCGAGAGTTCCTTCTGCAGGAAATTCACGATGGCATATTCCGGTGCGGTACATCGCGGTTCTCCAGGCAGGCAATAAGCCGCGTTCGCGCCCGTCTCGGGCTGAATCGGTCCGTCCATGGCAGGCACGTCGCGCTCATACATGTACCAGGATTCGGTTGCCATATGCACCGTCTTCGAGAACTTGTGATACCAGGTCGCATCGTACTGCTGCAAGTTGTTGTAGGCGTACTTGCTGTTATTGATGCCGTTTGCGCAGACGTAAAAGTTGTCATTCACCGAGCCGGTCGTATAACTCAGGCAGGCTGTCCCGGATGGTTTGGCGTCCGAAGTCCACAGTGCCACGTCGTGGCCGCCGGTGATTCCCAGTTGCACCAGCCACCGGTCGTTCAGCTTAATCGTGGCAATCAAGCCGGTGTCGGTAAATGGATCAATCGCGTACAGCAGCGAGTGGCTGAAGATGTAGTTGTTGGGCGCCAGTTGCGCCTCAATGCCCGGCACGGAGATATAGCGGCCCACTCGCACATTCATCCCCTGCGCCACCTGCGGAATGTAAACATCCACATACTCCAGCGTGGGATCAAAGCCATATTCGCGATGATCGTTCACCCACGGCCCGCTCAGATAGCCTTTCGCTGTCGTGAAGCGATAGTCCGTGCCGTACAAAGCGGTAAGGTGATAGCCCCAGTCGACGTGATCGCGCTGCACCGAGTCCGGCAGCCGTTCGGCGTAAAGAACAATTTGATTCATCTCCAGGCGATTCGGATAGACATCGTTCGCCTCGGGCGCATTGCTGTGCGCAGACGTGCTGAAGTTCAGCGATGGATCGATCCACCCATAAAGCTTCGTCCGGGTCGTGGCCCCGTTGATGGCCGTCATTAGCGGATAGCTGTTTGTGTCCGGCTCTCCGATCACGGGCGAGCCGCCATAGGACCAATCCGAATTGGGAAAGGGCGGCGCATCGAGTGGCGACGGAGGCCCTCGCCGTGCTGGAGCCGGCGAGGAAGCAGCAGTCCCAGGCCAATCTTGCCGATAAAACTCCGCCCAGCGGGCAAAGAAACCTTTCTTCTCGGTCGAAGTCGGCTTTGGCGCGTCGGGCAGTGGCTGAGTCTCTCGCTCTTGTCCCGACGC
Organism: Candidatus Sulfotelmatobacter sp.; assembly: GCA_036513255.1. Classification (GTDB taxonomy): domain Bacteria; phylum Acidobacteriota; class Terriglobia; order Terriglobales; family Acidobacteriaceae; genus Sulfotelmatobacter. The sequence goes on from DATBZH010000064.1 coordinate 6,643, forward strand.
GTGGCCACACCACAAGAGCACGACGCACAGGAGCAGGAGATATAGGCGGTAGCGTGAATTTCTCTTTGGATGCATTCAGCGGTTTGCCAACCAAGTCTACAAGTTCCAGACGCGATGCCGGCTCGCCGGCACAACCGCTGACGTCCTGGCGAACAGCGAAAGGCGCCGCGATAGCTTTTTCTTTTCGGCTGTGACATCCAACCTTGTTTCCACAACCCAACCCGCGCGATCATAGCCGAGGCAAACGGGGTACAGAAGCCTCAGTGGATAGCCCCTAAGTCCTTTCGTGTCCGGATTTTGATATCTAAGTTCTTTGACATGCGGATTTTAACCGGGGTCGTTTTGCGAAACCCGCGCCCAGCAAGGCTTGCAGCGCTAATGAGGGAGGGGGGAGGAGTATCGTAGCAGTTAACGTTGTCCCGATTGGGAACGCATCATCTCGGAATTATTTTGATGCGAAATCCACAGGGACTAATGTTCGGGCCGGGGAGGTTCGCTCAACCCGTTTAGCGGAACCCACTTTTCTGCTACCCTGCTTACGCTATGCGACTTCTCCAGAGCTTGCCGTTGCTTTTTGCGCTAGCCGTTTCCCTCTTCGCCCAAAATGTTAAGCCGGTTGCCGACCGTGTCGCCGCGCAGAATGCTCTCTTCGATGAGCAATACGAATCCGATCTGCGCAACTTTCCCCAGCGTGCGACAGCCTTCGGCGACTACCGCTACAACGACAAACTGGCTGACTATTCGCTCGCCGCAATCGTTGCGCGGAATAAGACCGACGCCGATTTCCTCGCGCGCCTCAATGCGATCCCGACTACCGACTTCACCGACCAGGATCACCTGTCTCACGACTTGCTGGTTCGCGTTCTACAGCAGCGCATCGCCGACTTCGATCTAAAAGAATACGAGATGCCCGTCAATCAGCAGAGCGGCATCCATACGGGCTTGGCCGATCTGCCGCTCTCGGTGCCGCTCGATTCCGTCAAGCACTACGAAGACTACATCGCGCGGCTTCATCAGATTCCCCGCGCCCTGAGTCAGACCACAGAAGTTCTCCGCGCTGGCATGAAGCACAAGCTCATGCCTGTGCGTTTTCTGCTGGAGAAGCTTCCCGCGCAGTGTGACGGCATCATTCACGACGATCCCTTTTTGGTTCCAACCAAGAAATATCCCACGGATATTTCTCCCGAAGACCAGAAGCGCCTGACGCAACAGATTACCGACGCCATCAACACTGATGTAATTCCCGCATACAAAACGTTCGCAGCTTTTCTCGGCGCCGAATATGCCCCGCAGGGCCGAACATCATTGTCGATCACTTCGCTGTCCGATGGCGAGAAGCGCTACGAGAATGATATTTACGCCCGCACTACGACCCACATGACAGCGGACGAGATTCATCAACTCGGCCTTCGCGAAATCGACCGCATCGAGGCCGAGATGACGGCAATTGCGAAGAAGGCCGGCTTCGCCGATCTCGCCGCGTTTCGCGCGTCGCTAAAAACTAATCCCAAATATATTCCGAGTTCCTCCGAGCAAATCCTCGACGATTTCCGCCACTACATCGCGCAGATGGAGCCGAAGCTTCCCCAGCTTTTCACCCTGCTGCCAAAATCTCCGGTCACGGTCGAAGCGATCCCCTCGTTCCAGGCCGCGGCCGCGACGCACTACGTCACCGGCACTCCAGACGGCAAGCGGCCCGGCCGCGTCGTCGTTGCCACTTCGGACTTTGCCAAACGCTCGTTGATTGACGACGAGGCCATCGCGTATCACGAAGGCGTTCCCGGACATCACATGCAGTTGTCGGTGCAGCAGCAGCTCGAAGGACTACCCAAGTTCCGCCTGCACGGCTTGGGCTTCAATGCTTACATCGAAGGCTGGGCGCTTTACGCAGAGCAACTGGGCAAGGAAGTCGGCTTTTATCAGGACCCTGCTTCCGATTACGGCCGGCTTTCTTCCGAACTATTTCGTGCGGTGCGCCTCGTTGTGGATACGGGAATCCACGCAAAGGGATGGTCGCGCGATCAGGTTGTGGATTTCTTCCGCAAGTCCGGCGCGGTGGACGAGCCTACCATCCAGTCCGAAACCGATCGGTACATAGCCTGGCCCGCGCAAGCGCTCAGCTACAAACTCGGCCAGCTCAAATTCCGCGAACTGCGCGACCGCGCGCAAAAAGAGTTAGGTTCCAAGTTTGACATCCGCAAATTCCATGACGAGATGCTCGATGGCGGAACGCTCCCCCTCGATCTTCTCGAAGCCCGCACCGACAAATGGATCGCCCAGGAAAAATCAAAGTGACAGCTGGGTCTTTGTGAACCTGTATTATTTCCACACTGTACTCAACGCAACCCTGTAGCCGAATTAGTCGCAATCGGCATCAAAGTTCAGCAGTCATTCCGCGAATTCGGGTTCGCGAAACAAAAGCTTGGGGAGATCACCATGAATCGGACACAGAAGTTGAGCTGGTTGAGCGCGCTGCTGGGGCTCGCGCTCGCCGTTGCAGTCTTACCGACACGCACATCCGCGCAAGATTACCGCCCGCCACAAGAGCAGGACCAACAGGACGATCCGCCCAGCCGGGTCGCTCGCCTGGGCTACATGGACGGATCGGTTTCGTTCGAGCCCGCCGGAGAGAGCGACTGGGTGCAAGCCGCCGATAACCGCCCCCTCACCACCGGCGACAAGCTTTGGGCAGACAAAGACTCGCGCGCCGAGTTGCAATTGGGATCGGCTGTGATTCGCCTATCGGCGAACACCGGCGTTACATTTCTGAATCTCGACGACCGCACCGTCCAACTTCAATTGAGCGCCGGCACGGTCAACATTCGCGTTCGTCGTCTCGACCGTGACGATGTGTTCGAGATCGATACGCCGAACTTGGCCTTCACCGTCTCGCAGCCGGGCAATTACCGGCTGGAGGCCACCGAAGATGGAAGCGATACGCTCGTCACCGTCCGAGAGGGCGACGGGCAAGCTACCGGCAACGGCCAGACCTACACGATTCATGGCGGGCAACGGGTAACTTTCAGCGGCACAGACTCGCTCAACGCGGACATGGAGCAGATCGGTGCGCCCGACCAATTCGATACCTGGGCCGACGGCCGCGAGCGTCGGCACGACAATTCGCGCTCGGCGCAATATCTATCTCATGATGTCGTCGGCTACGACGACCTCGATGATTACGGCGACTGGCGCGACGATCCCAACTACGGCCACGTCTGGTATCCCAACCGTGTCGATGCCGGGTGGGCGCCCTATCATGAAGGTCACTGGGACTGGATCGATCCCTGGGGCTACACCTGGGTCGACGATTCTCCGTGGGGCTATGCACCGTTTCACTATGGACGCTGGGTGAATGTGGGCGGACGCTGGGGCTGGATCGCCGGACCGCCCGCGGAAAGGCCAGTCTACGCTCCCGCGCTGGTAGTGTTCGTTGGCGGCGGAGGCGGAGCAAATGTAGGATGGTTCCCGCTCGGCCCGCGCGAAGTGTATGTGCCTTCCTATCCGGTGAGCCGCGAATACGTGAACCGGGTCAACATCAGCAGCACAACGGTCAACACCACCACCGTTACTAACGTCTATAACACGACGATCATTAACAAGACCACGAACATCACCAACGTGACGTACGTGAATCGCAATGTTCAAGGTGCGGTGACGGCAGTTCCGCAGCGCTCCTTCGCGAGCGCGCAGCCCGTGGCTCGAAACGTAGTTAAGATGGATGCCCACGAAATCGCCTCCGCTCCGGTTAGCGCCAGAGTTGCGGTGGCTCCCACGCACGAGGCTGTTCTGGGAGCGCACGCTGCGAGCGCGAATCATGTGACCGCGCCGCCCGCGGCGGTGGCGAACCGGCAGGTGATCGCGAAGGCGACGCCTCCGCCCCCGCCGGTTTCATTTGCCAAACAACAACAAGCAATGGCCGCTCATCCCGGACAGCCTTTGCCCAAGCGCGAGCTGGCAACTTTGCGTCCGGCGAATACCCCGGCTGCGCAGCCGATGGTCAAGGTAGCGCCTCCGGGAAAACCGGCGACAGCGACGACGGGCCATCCTGCCCCGCAGCCAGCAAGTCAGCCGACGGCTGCCCGCCCGGTTCAGCCCACAGCGGCACCGCCAACCACGGCGCCGGCGAACCGACCCACAACCGCGACGGCGCCGAATGCGCGTCCAGCCACGCCCACTCCGGCACCGCCGGCGAATCGTCCCCCGGGCGCACAACCGAGTCGACCCACACCGGCAGCGCCCGACAATCGTCCGGCAACAAATCGCCCGCCGACCACTCCACCGGCTAAACAACCCGCTACGCCAGAGCCGGCCCGTCCGCAGCCGAATCATCCCGCGGAGCCACCGGCCCGCAACGATCGCCCGCCGGCAGCTCAGCCCAACAATCATCCCGAAGCGGCGCGGCCAGAATCTGCTCGTCCAGAATCTGCTCGTCCCGCACCCAAGCAGCCGGATCAGACTCGCCCCAATCCCGCGCCGCGTCCGCAAACGACTCCCTCGGATGAACGCCCACAGCAACGCACGAATCCGCCCGCGGCGGCAAAGCCAGCACCACAGCCTCAGCGCCAGCCCGCGAAACCGCAGACGCCCGAAGAGAAAAAGCGCGAGCAGGAACAAAAGCCACCAGGGGAATAGCGTTCCATGTGTTTGCCTAACCTAAGTTGCCTGAGCACCCTGAGGTCTTCTCAGGGTGCTTCTTTGTATTCAAGAGTTTGCAAGATCGAGTTTTTCGCCCCTGCGGTACTGCCTGCACCCAGCCGTGGCTCTCGCCGGCCGCAGGGTAGCAATGCATCCCCGCACCAGGCGTAACATCCAATCAGACTGAAAGCGAATCACCGATGGGAAACACATTCAAGACCGCGTTGCTGCTGACCGCGCTCACCCTGCTGCTGATGTTCATTGGCCGGGCTTTTGGCGGACAGAACGGAATGTTCATTGCTCTGGCTTTCGCCGTGGTCATAAACTTCGTCTCATACTTCTTCTCCGACAAGATTGCGCTGGCCATGTATCGTGCGAAACCAGTCACACGGGAAGAACTTCCGCGCGCTTACGAGATCGTGGAGCGGCTCACGCAGAAAATTGGCATCCCAACGCCCAAGATTTACGTGATTCCTACGGAGTCACCGAACGCCTTCGCCACGGGGCGTAATCCGCAACATGCTTCCGTCGCGGTGACGCACGGGATTCTGGGACTCCTGAACGATGAAGAAATGGAAGGAGTGCTGGCTCACGAACTTGGGCACGTGAAGAACCGCGACATCCTTATTAGCTCGGTCGCTGCCACCATTGCGGGGGCGATAACCATGCTCGCGAGCATGGGGAGATGGGCGATGATCTTTGGCGGTTTCGAGCGTAACGAAGGCGAAAACCGCGGCGGCGGAATCGCCGGGCTTTTCATGCTGATCGTGGCTCCGATTGCCGCTTCGCTGATCCAGTTGGCGGTATCTCGATCGCGCGAATACCAGGCGGATGCGACAGGCGCCCACTTCACCGGCAATCCCTACGCTCTGGCGAGCGCGCTACAAAAACTTGACTCCTACTCTCGCCGGGTGCCCATGCAGGCGAGTCCTTCGACGGCGCATTTATTTATCATCCAGCCGCTACTGGGAATGAACTTCGGAAGTTTGTTTTCCACACATCCGCCCATCGCGAAACGCATTGAGCGGCTGACCGGACGCCCGCCGGAATTGATGCAGTAAAAAGCAGCATTCAGCACTTAGCATTTAGCATTCAGTCCGCAAGCCATGTCGACCCTGGCGTTCTAAAAAGGGCTGAATGCTGGTGGCTGAATGCTAAGTGCTGAATGCTAAGTGCTGACTCATGACGTACGTAACTCCGCTTCATCGTCACCGGATAGTAGAATCCAGCAAAATGTCGCCCGAGATTGCCATCGCCGTTTCCCATAAAGCTTCCGAACTGGAAAAGACTCTTCGCCGCGTAATTCTCGGCAACGACGATGTGGTGCGGCTCGCGCTGGCGACGGTTCTTGCTCGCGGACACTTGCTTATCGAAGGGGTTCCCGGAGTCGGCAAAACCACGCTGGGACACGCCATCGCCCGCGCCATCGATTGCACGTTTCAGCGTGTGCAGTTCACCAGCGACATGCTGCCTTCCGATGTGCTGGGAATTTCTGTCTACTCGGCGCTGGAGCAACAATTTGAATTCAAGCGCGGCCCCGTTTTCACCAACGTTCTGTTGGCCGACGAAATCAATCGCACCACGCCGAAGACGCAGTCCGCTCTACTCGAAGCCATGAACGAGGGCCAGGTTACGGTTGACGCGCACTCTTACGAATTGCCGCAGCCCTTCCTGGTAATCGCCACGCAGAATCCCGTGGAACACCACGGCACATATCCGCTGCCCGAGTCGCAACTAGACCGCTTTCTCATGCGCGTGCGAATGGGATATCCCGAAGCAAGCGCCGAACGCGACATCGTGCGTTCGGAAGCCGGAGCGTCCTTTCCCGAAGATCTGCCCCCCGTGCTCACCGGCTCTGACGTGTTGGAGATGCAGCACGCGGTCAAGCAGGTCCGCGTGGACGAATCGCTGGTCAGCTACGCTCTCGAAATCGTCCGCTGCACGCGCGAATCGGAATATCTTTCCCTTGGCGTTTCGCCGCGCGGGTCGCAGGCGCTCTATCGCGCCGCGCAAGCTATGGCGTTTCTCGATGGCCGCAGCTTCTGCACTCCCGAGGACTTTAAGCCGTTAGCCGTTCCCGTCTTCGCTCATCGCGTAGCGGTCAATGGCCACTACCCTTCGACGGCGAAGAAATCGGAGCAGGCCGACGAAGTCTTGCGCGAGATTGTGGAGAACGTTCCGGTACCGGTGTAAGAGCGTTGCCAGTTTGGTTTGTGCTCGTCCCGCTATAATTCTCGCGTCATGTCTTTTCTGCGCTTTCTTACGCTGATTTCCCTTGTCGCCTGGATTGGCGGATTGATTTTCTTTGCTTTTGTTCTTGCGCCGACAGCTTTCTCTGTTCTGCCGAACACGCATCTCGCAGGCAACCTGGTTGGAAAATCCCTGGGCAAGTTGCACTGGATCGCAATTTGTTCGGGGATCATATTTCTGATCAGTTCGCTGCTCTTGAGCCGCATGGTCGATGGAATGCCACATGTCTTTGCGTCCCGGAATGTGCTGACCGGCCTCATGCTTCTTCTGACGATGATTTCGCAATTCGGCATCATTCCTCGCATGGATAAATTGCGCGCTACTGTCGGTGACTTCGCTTCTGTCGCTCTGGATAACCCCGTCCGCATGCAATTCGACGCCTTGCACGTTTGGTCGACGCGCGTGGAAGGAGCGGTGCTTTTGCTTGGATTGGTGGTGGTTTACTTAACCGCTGGCGCTTTCAACCGAAGCTGATCCGCTTTGCTGCGAGTCGGGCTTGCACTCAGCGGTTTGTAACGGAAGCATTCGACAAGATGGTCATTGACCATCCCTACGGCTTGCATGAAGGCGTAGCAGATTGTCGATCCGACGAAATTGAATCCGCGGGATTTCAAATCTTTGCTCATGGCATCGGATTCTGTCGTGCGCGCCGGAATCTGACGCGAAGATTTCCATGAATTGACGTGCGGCTTTCCTGCCACGAACTGCCAGATGTAACGGTCAAAGCTGCCAAACTCTTTCTCAACGATTAGAAACGCCTTAGCGTTGCCGACGGCCGAAGCAATTTTCAACTTATTGCGCACAATGCCGGCATCGCCGAGCAGTTGCTGTATCTTGCGGCGGTCGTAGCGCGCAACCAGTGCCGGGTCGAATCGATCGAAAGCCGCGCGGTAGTTATCGCGTTTGTTGAGGATGGTGTTCCAGCTCAGCCCCGCCTGCGCTCCTTCGAGGATGAGAAACTCAAAGAGCATGCGGTCGTCATGAACAGGTGTGCCCCATTCTTCGTCGTGATAGCGAATCATCGGTTCGCTGGCGGCCCAAGTGCAACGAACCAAATCACGCTCTGCCTTTTTCATGTACTGGGCTCGTAGTTTCGACGGTTAATCTGTTTCGCGAGCACCCGGCTTACTCCAGAGATTTCGGATCCGATTTATTCGTCGGCGACTTCGAATCGAGCAGTGAAATCAACTCATGCGCGCACGAGGGGATTCCAACTTTGCCTTCGCGGATAATCTCTCTTGCCGTCAGCTTCTTGCCATAAAGGTTTTCATTGGCGCCGCCATCGGAGCGCAGCGTCGAGCCTTCCAGAGAAATGCCGGCAAACAATCCTTTGTTTCGCGAGTAAGAAAGAATTTCCGCCGTCATGACGATGTCGGTCGCGCCCTCGGCAGTACGTCCTTTGGGACCGGCGGCGGCGGAAGCATCCGCGCCTAATTTTACTTTGCTCGACAGCAGCGATTGCGCTCCCTGCGGATTCATGACCAGCAGCACGAAGTCCGTGGCCTGTCCGCCGAGTTGAAATCCGATGCTCACTCCCTCCAGCGCGTAAAGCGCCGGAGCCCCCCACTTGCCCATGTAGTGTTCGCCACCACGACACACCATGACTCCGCGGCCGTAGCTTCCGCCGACTCCGAATGCTCCTTTTTTCACCGAGGGAAGAATGATCACGCACTCAGCCTTGTCCAGCAGATCCTGGGGAATGTCATCGGGAATGTTGAGAATTTCCTTCAGGACCACTCCCGCATCCTTGACACGATCCTGTTCTCTCACGTCGTTGGCGGCGAAAGCCGTCGAGACGAGCACTGCTGCCAGAAAGCATGCGGTGACTTTCACCAATTGTTCCCTCCAGGATTCGACCATCGGCGAACGAGTGTCTCGTGCTGCCGATCCATTCCGCTATCATCTTAAACCTTAGAAGGGGATGTAGAATTCACTAAGGTGGTTCAGCGGAGTTCGCTACGGAGTAAAGACCCCGAATTTACAGCCGTTTCGCCGTGACCAACCGTGTGCTCCTTTTGTAACTTGGCATGCCGGGCAAGCACCACCTAAAGTCTAGGGGATCGGCCCACAGTCAGGCGTCTAACGATTTGGCGGCTGTTTTCGGCAGGCGGCGTGCATCTAATCAACTGGAACTGCCGTTTGCGGGCGATTTGGAGTGAAAATTTTGGATTCTTCGGGCATGAACTACACGAAGGCCGCTCAGTGGTATCTGTCTTTGGTGGTGGCGTTCGCGGCAAGTATGCCCATTCTGAGCGCTCAGTCTGCCTATGTGTCGGGAGCACCGGTTGCCGATCCTTCCTCGTATAGCTCGAATTCCGCAGTTTCAGACGGTCCAGACTCTGCTGTAATCACCATCCACAAGCGGGTGAATGAAGTCAACGTTCTGTTTATCGCTACCGATAAACACGGAAAGTTCGTGCGCGATCTGAATCAGACGGACTTTGCAATTCTCGACGATCACAAGCCTCCGGAGGCCATCGTCAATTTCCGCCGGGAAACGGATCTTCCTCTGGATTTAGGCTTGCTCATCGACGTCAGCGGATCGGTCAACAGCCGCTTCGATTTCGAACAGGATGCGGCGACCAGCTTTCTGCAGCACACACTTCGCGCCGGTTTCGACAAAGCTTTCGTCGTAGGCTTTAACGGCCAGAGCCACATGGCGCAGGATTTTACCGACAACGTGCAACTGCTTTCAGTTGGGGTGCGCAAGCTGCACGATGGCGGAGGGACCGCGCTTTACGACGCAGTTTATCGCGCGTGCAAGGAAAAGTTCCTGAAGGATCGTCCCGATCATCCGGTGCGAAAAGCAATTGTCGTGGTCAGTGACGGCGAGGATAACCAGAGCGAGATCAGCCGCGCACAGGCCATCGAGATGGCGCAGCGCGCGGAAGTGATTATCTACGCCATTTCTACGGACGACAGCGGCCTTGTAATGCGGGGAGATAAAGTGATGGAGCAACTCGCCGAAGCTACCGGCGGCCGCGCCTTTTTCCCTTTTAAGATGAAGGACATCACGCACTCATTCGCCGCGATTGAAGATGAACTCCGTAGCCAGTACGTCGTTTCCTACAAGCCGGCTGACTTTGATGCCGATGGCCGCTACCGCTCGATCGAAATTTCTTCGCTAAAGAAAGACCTCCAGGTGCGGGCACGCAAAGGATACTTTGCGCCGCAGCAGTAGAACCGGCTTCGGGCTTCCGCTTTCCTGCTTCCACCTACAAGTCTTAGCTTTTCGGTTTCAGGCTCCCTTCTTTACTTCCCTTAGCTCCCTTTTCACCGGCTGATAGGTTCCGGCAACGGCTCGAGCAGAAATTAACAGGCGGTTCCAGGCGTTGATGGTTGCAACTGCCAGAGTCAAATCCGCCAGTTCTTTCTCAGTGAACTGTTTGCGAACCTTCTCGTAAATTTCGTCCGGCACGTGGGTTTCGGCGACTTTTGTGACTGCGTCCGTCCACGCCAACGCCGCTCGCTCGCGCTCACTGTAGAATGGCGCTTCCTCCCAGGCATTTAACTCGTAGAGCCGCTGATCCGGCTCGCCGATGGCCTTCAAATCCTTCCAGTGCATATCGAGGCAGTAGGCGCAACCATTGATCTGCGAGGCCCGCAGCTTGATCAAGTGCAGCAACGGCTCTTCCAATCCGCACTCGCGAAGATAGCGCACCAATCCAAGCATCGCCTGGTAGGCTCCCGGGGCAACGTTGCCGTAATCAAACCGTGCTTCCATAATTATTTCCTCCGTATTTCTTTGATAGATCGCTGTTTCTCTCTTTCTTCTTTGGATTAGTTTCAGATGAGAGGCGTTCCAGGAATTTCGCCCGCAGAATTCCAAGGTCGAGCGGACGTCTCTTGCGATTTTGCAAATTCAAGAGCGTTTGCGCACGCCGGATCATTGTGGTACCGTCGCAATGATTTCTCGGCTACTGAGGAACCCATGATCCTCGCAGTGTTAGTGATTCTGGTTGTCATTGCCGTCGTGCTGATCGGCATGTACAACAGCCTGGTGCAGTTGCGCGTGCGGGCCGATTCGGCGTGGTCCGATATTGACGTGCAGCTCAAGCGCCGCCACGATCTGATTCCCAACCTCGTCGAAACCGTGAAGGGATACGCGGCGCACGAAAAGGGGACGTTCGAAAACATCGCCAAGTTCCGGTCGCAGGCCATGCAGGCCACGACTCCAGGGGATAGGGCGGCAGCGGAGAATCAGCTCACCGGAGCGCTGAAGAGTTTGTTCGCCGTGGCCGAAAATTATCCGGAACTCAAGGCCTCGGAGCAGTTCACGCAGTTGCAGGGCTCGCTGAGCCAGACCGAAGATGCGATTCAGAATTCGCGGCGCTACTACAACGCAGTGGTGCGCGACCTGAACACGAAAATTCAATCGTTTCCCACGAGCATTCTCGCGGGGATGTTCGGTTTTCAGGCACGGCAATTCTTTGAAACCACTGACGCCGACCGCGAGCCCGTCGCTGTGAAGTTTTAGAGCCGCAAGTCTCAGCCCATGACATCCGCGGCCAAAGCCCGCTCTTCTATCCAGGCGACAACCCTAGCGATGAAGCGCTGGGCTACCCAACGGCGTCTCTCATTTCATCTTCGTTGCTGGCTTATTCGGGCAGTCTGCATACTTGCGTTTGCTTTGCCCCTGATGGCCAAATCCTGGCGCGTGACCGACTTTCGCGACACGATCACGATACAGAAAGATGGCGGAGCGCTGGTCGATGAGCGCATCACACTTGCTTTCGTCGGCGAATGGCATGGTATTCACCGCATCATTCCCATCGAATATCCCGGACCGAACGGAACGAATTACGAACTGTTTGTTAAGGTTCTCGCGGTCACCGACGGCGGCGGGAACAATTTGAAATTCGACTCATCGACCTCTGGCGCGCACCGCGACCTGAAAATTTACATGTCCGATGCGGTGGATACGACGCGCACGGTCGAGATTAAGTATCGTGTGCGCAACGGTACCCGATTCTTCGACGATCACGATGAATTTTATTGGAACGTCACGGGCAACGATTGGCCGGTGCCCATCGATCACGCGGGGGCGACGGCGCATTTTCCCGCCGAAGCTGCTGGGTCTTTGCGAGCGCAGGCTTTCACTGGCGTTTATGGTTCGAGCGAGCGCAACGCTTCCGCGGTGGTCAATGGCACTGACGTTCAGTTTGAAACAACCAATCCTTTGCCCATGCGGGGCGGGATGACCATTGATGTTTACCTGCCGAAAGACATTCTGACCGCGCCGGGCGCACTGACAAAATTCGCCTGGTTCGTAGGAAGCAATCCGATTCTTTTCTTGCCTTTCGTCACGCTGGCGGGCATGTTCGCGCTGTGGTGGTATAAGGGGCGCGACCCCGATCCAGGCATGTCAGTCGCACCGATGTATGAGCCGCCCGCCGGAATTTCTCCAGCGGAAGCAGGGACACTGCTGGACGACTCGATTCACCCTCGCGATATCACATCGACCATCGTCGATCTTGCGGTGCGGGGCTACGTCAAGATTGAAGAAGTCGCGGACAAAGGTCTTCTTTTCACCCACAAGGATTATGTTTTTCATTCGCTCAAGCCAGCCAGCGAATGGACCGATACTGCGCTGGCTCCGCACGAGCGCGTGATGCTGCAAAATATATTTGCTGCCGGGCCGGATACGCGTCTTTCCAGCCTGAAGAACCGCTTTTACACCGCTGTTCCCACGATCCGCGCAGACATTATGTCGCAGTTGAAAAACAAAGGAATTTACCTGCTCGACCCGGAATCGGCCAACGGCTACAGCATTGCGGCAGCCGGCGTGATTGTCATATTTTTTGCCGCCTTGCAGTTCTTTCACATCGCGGACTTTCTAAGTTCTGCCGTTTTACTGGTGATTTGCGTGTTGATCTCTGCTGCGATCTGGTGGCTGTTTGCCCGCGTGATGACGGCGAAGACGCTCAAAGGCGCGCGCACGCGAATCGCCGTGCTGGGATTTCAGGAATTCATGAACCGTGTGGACGCGGAGCGGTTAAAAATCATGCCACCCACGACCTTCGAAAAGTTTCTCCCATACGCGATGGCGCTCGGAGTCGAGCATCATTGGGCGCAGGCGTTCGCCGGCATTATCAAAGATCCTCCGAACTGGTACGTGTCGCCGGGTGGATACGCTACGGGAATGATGTTCAATCCGATTCTGTTTTCCAGTTCCATGCACAGCATGGCAACGGATATGCATCAGGTTTTTGTCTCCGCTCCGCGCGCCAGTTCCACAGGATCGGGCTTCGGCAGCGGAGGCGGATTCGGGGGTGGTGGAGGATTTTCCGGCGGTGGATTTGGTGGCGGCGGAGGCAGCGCGTTTTAGCCACCCAATTCTTTTCCACAGAGACACAGAAAAAAAGAAGAATTAAACTTCGTAGGTCTGCATCTTCTTATCGATACTCTTTTTCTACTATTGATCTTCCTTGGCACGCCCGTATGATCTCGTAACTCTGGTTCGGATGCGCTTTGCGTCAGATCTCAGGCTGGCGGTGACCAAGAGTGTCGAAAATAGAGAACATAAAACTTGCCTGGCATAGATGGAAAAAGCAATTGCTAATCACCGCGGCGGTGCTTGCCGTGTTGTGGGTGGCTGGATGCGCCGGGCTCTATCGCATCATGCGCGAACCGCCGGAGCAGTTCGCGCGATTCATGGCCAAGTTGCCGGGCCCTGTTCCTTTCCTGCTTTTTCCCTTTGAAACCTTGTGGATGCAGGCACGCGCGGGACACTTGCACAACGGCGATCCGGCGCCGGACTTTTCTCTAGCCAAACTGGACCACAGCGCGAGGATTCAACTCGCGAATTTGACCGCGCAACATCGGCCAGTGGTCCTCATCTTCGGCAGCTACACCTGACCGCCTTTCCGGCGGGAGGTTCCTGCCCTTAACGAGCTTTATCAGAAATACCAAAGCCAGGTGGAATTTGTCGTGGTCTACATTACCGAGGCCCACCCCAGCGACGTGTGGCAGATGGAAAGCAATATCAAAGACAAGGTTGTCTTTGCCAGCCCGCAGAATGAAGACGAACGCGCATCGGTGGCGGGCACGTGCGTGCGCAAGTTGGGAATTAAAATCCCCGCGGTGCTCGATGAATTCGGCAACTCCACGGAAGCAGCTTATACGGGTTGGCCCGATCGCATGTACTTAATTGATGGATCAGGGCATGTGAGGTACAAGAGCAAGCCCGGGCCTTTTGGCTTCAAGACAGACGACTTGAAAGCAGCACTGGAGAAGTTGCCGGCCTCGCCATGACGAATCGTCGAATGTGGCGAAACAGTTAGGGGCCTTGCTCAACTGAGCCCGGCCCCTTGTTCGTTTGCGAGCGAATTAGCCAGCACTATCGACTCTATTTTTCTCCGCCGGAAACGCTGCTGCCCCAGAGAGCATTGCTTCCCCACAGCGCGTTACTTCCCCATAATGCGTTGCTTCCCCACAAGGCATTACTGCCCCAGAGTGCGTTGCTCCCCCACAATGCGTTTGAGCCCCAGAGAGCGTTGCTGCCCCACAAGGCATTTGTGCCTGTCACTGTAGAGCTCGGTGCGCCGGTAACGAACTCCGACGATCCCCACACGGCTGAGTTGGCCCATGTCGCAGACGTATTCCAAACCGCGGAAGGATCATCGGTCAGATAGACATTTCCCGACTTCGGGTCGTACGTAGCGGTAGGAGACATGGCCGTGCCCTTCGCCACATCCGTGCTGATCATTGCGGCTTCGAGATCAACGTAGCCGGCGCCGACAGTGAAAGCGTCGTACTGGTCGGTATAGGTGATTCCGGTCGTCGGATCGGTGGTGCTGCTGAACGCAGGGAACGATTTCCACGCGGTCTTCATCAGCCGGGCCTTCACTTGATCGGGGGTGAGGCTGGGACTTTTCTGTAACAAGTCGGAAACCAGGCCGCTGACCACGCCCGTTGCCATGCTGGTTCCACTAAGCGTGAAATAGCTGGAGGATGACGCGCTGTTGCCTCCATTGATGTAGTAGTTGTTCGCCACGCGGTTGCCCGGATACTGCGTGTAGAGCGTCGAACCCGGCGCTTCCAGCGACACCAGCAAATTGCCGGGCGCAACGATGTCAGGCTTTACGATTGCGTCTACGACAGTCGGTCCTTTGGAGCTATAGCGGGCAATGAGGTCGTCGACACGCGTGGGCGTGCCCATCGTCTTCATCGCGCCAACCGTGATCACATAAGGATCGTTGCCCGGCGAGGTAACAGTACCGTAGCCATCGGTGGTCTGGTAGCGGCCGTTATTGCCGGCAGCGACGACCACGACAATTCCGTTGTGCCAGGCCTTCTCGACTGCCTGGCACAACGGATCCAGTCTGTAGGTCTCGTAAATTGGGCGGCCAAGAGAAAGGTTGATCACGCGAATGTTGTATCTCGATTTCAGAGAGATCGCCTGATTGATCGCGGCGATCACCACGCTATCTGTCGAAGCTCCGTTCTGGTCCAGCACCCTGAGATTGACGATGCTTGCGCCCGGGGCCATTCCCTTGAATGTTTTGTTGTAGAACGGGCCCGTTGAACTGAGGCCGTCTCCGGCGATCAGGCCAGCGACGTGAGTCCCGTGACCGTACTGGTCGTTGGTGCTCGAGTTTCCCGGAACGAACGACTGTTGATAGACCACTCGCGAGAGCGGAAGAATACCCAGATTCAGATCGGGATGATTGCTCACGCCACTGTCAATCAATGCGATACCAATGCCCGCTCCGGTGTAGTTCGATTGCCAGGCAAATTCCGCATTCACTGCCATGGCTGCGTTGTTCAGCGAGGGCGACAGTGGCCGGTCCAGGCTGATGTAAACGACGTTCGACTGGCTCGAGAGGCTCGCGATGGCGTTGCCATCCAGTGCTGCAACAACACCATTCACCAGCGGCAACTGACCGAGGACGGTGCCGCCAAGCTTCACAACATCGTTTACCAGGCAATCCACAAGGCCGAGCAAACCGCTGCAGCTCACTTGCGTTCCCGGCGCGTACTGCACGATCACTTGTACCTGCTTGGTCGACTGGTAGCCACGCAGCTCCGGCGATATTTTCGAATCGTCGGCATACGCCGCCGTTACCGTGGCGATCAGAACCAGAATCAATAACTTCTTCATATTTCTCCTATCGAAGCGGGCGCATACAGCAGGCGCCAGAAAGCAACACAGGTTCAATTCCCGAGTTATCAAGTGCAGGTCTGGCTCCAAAGGTGAGTGAAATGTGCGGTTAAGAATCAATGAGTTAGAGAATCCACCGCCATTGCGAGTGGGACAGCCTGTCCACCACGCCGGCATGGGGACTACTTGTCCCGTTACGAGCGAACGTCCGCGCTGGCGTGGGAGCGACTCTGAGATGTGCTGACACTTCCGGCTTGTCAAGTTTCTGTAGGAGTTCGCCGAAATGATCCGCAAATAGCTGAGGTAGAAGGCATACACGATGGTAACCACGCGTGTGACTTTTACGCGGACAGCGGCCCTCAGTTGGGAAAGAATTTAGGTATCCAATGGCAGGAGTACGCCAATTCGGCGCACGTGTGTTTATTGCCGCAATGGCAATAGCGGCGTGTGGATGTCTCGTCGTGGCGTCTTCCTATGTACGGCCGAGCGATCCGGTGAAATTCGTCTGTTACTTGCTGGCTGCGCTGTTGGCATCTTCGCTCAAAGTGGGTTTGCCGGGAATCGAAGGAACGCTCTCGGTGAACTTCCTGTTCACTCTGTTGGGCATTCTGGAACTGTCATTGCCTCAGACGTTGTTAATTGGACTCGGCAGCACACTGGCGCAGTTTTACTGGAAGCCTGCGAGACGGCTGAAACCGGTGCAACTGCTGTTCAATCTGTCGCAGGTTACGGTTTCAAGCGCGGCCGCGTATGGCGTTTATGCCCTGGTAACAGCGCGAGTTCTTCACGGCCCTGGGCCGCTGGCGCTGCTGGCCGCCGCGATCGCGCACTTTGCCTGCAATACCGCGGCAATGTCGGTCATCATTGGGCTCACGGAAAACAAACCCGCTTCGACTGTGTGGGCCGATTCCTATCTGTGGTCATTTCCGTATTACATGGTAGGCGCGGCGGTGGCGGGCTTGGTCAATTTCCTGAACCGCCAGATCGGATGGCAGTCATCGCTTCTGGTTCTACCACCCATTTACTTGATGTATCGTTCGTATCGTCTCTACCTGGGGAAGCTGGACGCCGAAAAACGTCACGCGGAAAAAGTTTCGAATCTGCATCTGCGAACCATCGAAGCCCTGGCGCTGGCCATCGAAGCCAAGGATCAGACAACTGGCCAGCATTTGCAGCGGGTTCGCATCTACGCCATGGAAGTGGCACGCGAGCTTGGTTTGAACGACGACGAAACGGAGGCTCTGAGGGCAGCATCGGTTCTGCACGATATCGGCAAACTCGCGGTGTCCGAGCAGATTATCTCGAAACCAGGAAAGCTCACGCCGGATGAATTCGAGAAGATGAAAATTCATCCTGTGGTTGGGGCAGAGATTCTGGAACAGGTCGAGTTCCCTTATCCGGTCGTACCCATTGTTCGTGCCCATCATGAGAAGTGGGATGGCAGCGGTTATCCCAGCGGATTGAAGCGAGAAGAAATTCCAATCGGGGCGCGTATTCTGGCCGCGGTCGATTGCCTTGACGCTCTCGCCTCCGACCGGCAATATCGCAAAGCCTTGCCGCTGGATGAAGCGATGGCCAAGGTGACTGCTGAGGCAGGAACCAGTTTTGATCCAGAAATAGTACGAATTCTCGAGCGGCGCTATGTCGATCTGGAGCGGCTGGCCAACGAGCAGCCGCTTACGGCTCCGCCAAAGTTATCCACGGATATCAGGATCGAGCGTGGAGACGCCCCAGCAGCGGGTTTCGCCGAGGCCGAGACACCGCCCGATGTGCGGGGAGCGGCGGCAATCAAGAATTCGAAGACCGCGGCGGCGGATGCACGGCAGGAGGAGCACGCTCTCTTCGAACTCTGCCGCGAGATGCGTGAGTCGCTCAGCGTGGAGGATGTTCTTGCGCTGTTGTCTGTGCGGCTGAAGCGGTTTGTGCCTCACGCATCGATGACGATCTATCTTCTCCGCAATGGCATCTTGACTCCCGGGCTGGTCAGCGGCGAGAACTTCAATTTATTTTCGTCGTTAAGGATTCCGCTGGCAGAAGGACTCTGCGGATGGGTCGCGCAGAACTGTAAGCCGATCGTGAACGGCAATCCGGCCGTAGAGCCGGGATACGCGACCGACCCGAACAGATACAGTCCCCTGGGCTCCGCGCTCGCGGTGCCGATTCAGGGAGAATCCGGAGTGATCGCGGTGGTGGCTCTCTATCGCACTCTGCAGGACTCTTTCACCAGAGACGACCTGAGTATTGTAGAAACCGTCGTATCGCGCATAGGTGTGCCCATCGAGATTGTCGCCAGATCCAAAGCAGTAGGAGTGGCCGCCGGACGCTGACATATTCAGCGACGCCGTTCCAATTACTCCATCTCAAAGCTCACATACATCAAACCGTTGTCGCGCTCCAGTTGCATAACCACGGGATCGCCGGTTTTCAGCTTGCCCAACAACGCTCGCAGGGTCTCCATCGAATCAATCGTAGTCGTATTTAGCTGGTGGATTACATCACCAGCTTGCAATCCGGTCTCGGGCAGAATCAAATCGGCGGCGCGGCCAATGACCAGCACGCCGGAAGAAATCCGCAACGTGCCGATCGCTCCACGCAGATCGTCGGTCAGGTCGACCGCCAGAACTCCCAGTCGCGGCACCAGGCTTTTTTCCGGATTCGCTGCATCGAGTAACTGATCGATCTGGTCGTGATGTTCGACAGCGGGGATGAAGAGCGTTTTCCTCTCATCGCCGCGGCGGATTTCCATCTTGAGTACCTGATCGAGCTGGTGCAGATACAGCGCCGACGATAACGACGGTAGAGTCTCGATGGGCCGGTCATCCGCCGACAACACAATATCTTGAATCTGCAGTCCCGCAACGGCGGCGGGACCATCGGGCTTCACATCGGCCACGACCACGCCCCAGCGCTGTGGAAGTTGCAAACCGTCGGCCAGGTCCGGCGTGATTTCCTGGGCCACCGCGCCGATCTCAACCCGGTGTACATGTCCGTACTTGCGCAAGCTGTGGTAAACGAAATCGACGACGCGGGCCGGAATGGCAAATCCCAGGCCTTCACTGCCTCCGCCTTGTGAAAGAATAAATGTGTTAATTCCAATGACCGCGCCGTTCATATCTACCAGCGGGCCGCCGCTGTTGCCGGGGTTGATGGGCGCATCGGTCTGAATGTAAGTCATTGGCTTGGTGGAATCAGGCTGGCGAGCCAGCGCGCTGACTACGCCCATGGTGACGGAATTCTGCAAGCCCTCCGGGCTGCCGATGGCAAATACCAATTGGCCGACGTGAGGGCGTTGCTGGCTGATCAACGGCAGAGTGGGCAAGTCGGTTTCATCGACCTTAAGCAGCGCGAGATCCGTTTCTTTGTGGAAGCCGACAAGACGCGCTTCCAGAATGCGCCGCTTGCCCACGGGCACCAGCCCCGAGGAATTTGTCGCGGCAATCGGCAGGGCTACGCGAATGCGCTGCTGGCCTTCGATCACGTGCGCATTGGTGACGATGTAACCGTGGGAGTCGACGATTACGCCGGAGCCAACGGCATGCTGGCGCACGATCAGCGCGGTCTGCGTGCGGTCTTCTTCGTGCAGCGTGCCGTATCCCGTGACCAGGATCTGAACCACCGCCGGCGAAACCTTGGCCGCCAGGCCTTCCAGTGCGGAGTTTAGCTGGACCAATACTTCCGGCGTCTCGGAAGAGCTTTCGCTGGTACTCTTGCCTGCCTGAGCCGATGTCTTTGAAGCGGACGATCGCTCCGCAGAAGCCTTAGGCTGTAGGTCAGATTTCGTTTGTGCCTGAGCGACCAAGATCCCGGGACATACCGATAGAAAAATCGCAAGAAAGAGAAATGCGGCCGGCCGAGAAATTCCGGGTTGAATGAAATCCGAGAGTATAGACATGGAAACGCTCCTGCGTAAGCATCCAATACATCTCCACAAAACTACCATGCGCGGTCTGCGCTTGAGCCGTCACCTCCCAGATTTCGTACTTAAGCTCGTTGCGAAGATCTTGAGGGAAATAATCAGCTCGAAAAACCGGCGTCGACGTTCCTTCGTGTTGGGGGAATCTAGTTGCTACCGTTAACTAACCCGTAATCAGGGCTTTTATACGCCCAACATCCGTGATATAACCGCCGATGGGTAAAGAAGCGGGGGTTTCTCGCCACGAAACGGTTTTTGGGGCGTTGGTCTTCCAGCAGCATTAGAGACCAGGCCTAACTTGAGGAGGGATTGTGTCCGAAGAAGCACGGACCGGAAAAAGATTTCCGCTGGAACTGCCGATTAAGATTCATCAGGAGCAGGCCAGTGGAGACGCAAAGGGAGTGACCGGAGATCTAAGCGCGGCGGGTGTGTACATTCGTGCCGATGCATCGCTTGGTGTCGGTTCGCCCGTGGAATTTGAAATCACACTGTCGCCGGATATGACTGGTGGCACGGAAAATGTGACCATCCAATGCAAAGGACGCGTGGTGCGCGCCGATGAAGCCGGAAAGGGCGGCGAGGGCCGCGGCGTGGCCTGCGTCATCGACTCGTACGAGTTCGTGAGGAAATAAGAGCTCGTAACTTTTTGTAGATTCACTTTGTGTGTGAACGAACTTTGGTATCGAATTCTGGGAGCGTAGACCGACATGCTCAAACTGATTTTGGCCGATAACCAGGCGATCTTTCGCGCGGGCATTGCGAAAGTGCTTGCCGTGGAAGATGAAATGCGCATCGTGGCCCAGGCGCAAACGCCGGAGCAAATGTTCATGGCGTTAGACAAGTTCCGCGCCGCGGTACTGGTGGTGGCGGCGGGATTCCACAACGACTTTGCCGCCATAGTGCAAGCCGCAAATAAGGCAAAGACCCGCGTGGTGGTGCTGGCCGATACCGGCGAAAGTGCGCAGAAACACATGGCGAACGGATCGCATGGTGTGGTCTACCGCAACGTGACCAGCGCCGCCCTGGTGGATTGCGTCCGCAAAGTGGCCCGCGGCGAAACCTGGGTGCAGGACGTCGCCGTGCCCAGCGAACTCACAGAAAACGATATGGTCGGCTTGCGCGTACGCGACCGCCTCACTGCGAAAGAGCTGCGCATCGTGGCGCTGATCGTGCAGGGCTACAAGAACAAAGAAATCGCCACGCAACTCGGTACGACCGAGCAGGTAATCAAAAATTATCTGCGCAACGTATATGACAAGATCGGCGTGTCAGATCGTTTGGAACTGGCGCTGTTTACCATCCATCATCGCATTCTGAACGAGGCCGCCGCCGCGACTGCGGCTGGAACTCCCGCGCCGCAACCGCCGGCAGGGGTTACGCCGTAAAGCTTTTGTGCTGTGGGACAGGCCGCCTGCGGGCGGCCTTAACCGCTTGTGGGTCTTTTGATGCTAAAGCGGAAGATCCTCTTATCGAAAGCCATTGCCGAGGCCGATCATGTGGTCCGGGCCACACTTAGCAACAGTGCCGGGACCACCGTTAAGGGTGTCGTCTGCGGGATTTTCCCGCCTAAGCGCGCGACTGACGCGATTAAAATGCATTTTCAACCAACGCCAAGCCAGGCGAACCGTCTAAACTTTGCCCTAATGGCCGCGCGCCTTCCCGAATTGGCCCTCAAGGCAACACTCCGACATGGCAATCGGCGGCTCATTTTCTCGGCTGATCGTGTGTGGTGCACAAGTATTTCGACTGGGCATCGATACGATATCCCTTTTGTCAGCGACTTCACTGGCACGTCAGATAATTTGTATATCAAACATTCTGGCGTTGACGCACCGGCGCGTCGCAGGGGCACGTTCTTTCTGACACCAAACCCACTCATCAATACGGCTATGCTTATCGTGCCGTCCTACGACGGCAACGTGAGAGTGCATCACGTGTTGCGCCCCCGATTCTCACTTCGAGATGGTGTTCGACTTACTTTTACAAAGCATTTCAATTATCGGAAAGTAGGACGCGACGAGAGCGTTTCATCTTCTGAGCTCGTTGCGGAGTTTCGGCTCACGGGAAATGCCTTCGATGTTCCGTCCGTGAGCGAGGATCTCGATAGTTTCCTACTATTAACATCTTTTGCTACGCGACACCGTTGCGTCTGCCTAGGCTGGACCTACACAGACCCTCGGGGAAACATCGTCAATTACTATCGTCGAAACATAGCGATACCAAAGGACAGAGAGATTTCGAACCACGACACGCTAATAGACATGCCCGAGTTTCCGAAGTTTATTCGCACGAGCTACCGCCGTTTCGGCAAGTTTTCTCATAAAGATCAATTCAACAGTGCGATTTACCCACTCATCAGCGATGTCGACAAGACGACCGAAATGTCGTATTTCAGCCTATTCTCGGCCTTAGAGGGTGCCTTGTTATTTGCTGACCAGACCTTTCGCCTTTTCCCAAGGGGCCACCAGACGCTACACACGCGATGGGGCTTGTTTAAGTCAAGATTCAATGTTGATGTTTCAGACTTGTGGCCTATGACCGATGGAACAAGTGGAATTACACTGACCCAACTCCGGAACAAGGTTGGCCATGGGGAACATCTGAATCCAGCCCAGACCCTTGCGTTGCTCTACGCAAGACAACACCTCCGATGGATTCTTGAGAGGGTTCTGCTAACGCTTTTAGGATGGCCGATTTCCAAAAGCAAAGTCGGGCCAGCGCTTCTAGGTCGGCAGCATGCGTATCGCGAGTGGGCTCAGGCGCGTACAGCCTTCTAAGAGCCTTTGCGCATCGTTCATCCTACGAGCGACATCTACTCCTCATGGAATTTCGCACGCTGGGACGCTCTGGTTTGAAAGTACCTGTACTGAGTTTTGGCACGGGAACATTTGGCGGTGGTACTGAATTTTTCAAGGCTTGGGGCGCAAGCGATGTCTCCGAAGCGACCCGTCTGGTGGATATCTGTCTTGAAGCGGGCGTGAATTTGTTCGACACCGCGGATGTTTATTCCAACGGGCTTTCCGAAACGATTCTCGGCAAGGCCGTCGCCAGCCGTCGCAATCAGGTTTTGATTTCCACCAAAGCTACCTTCAAGATGGGACCTGGGCCGAATGATCTCGGATCCTCGCGTTATCACCTGATTCAAGCCTGCGAAGCCAGCCTGCGCCGGCTGGGCACCGATTACATCGACATCTATCACCTGCACGGGTTTGATGCGTTGACTCCAGTCGAAGAAGTTCTCAGCACGCTCAATCAACTGGTGGTGAGCGGGAAAGTGCGATACATCGCATGTTCCAACTTTTCCGGCTGGCACTTGATGAAGTCGCTGAGCGTCGCCGAAAAATATGGATGGGCGCGCTACGTTGGCCATCAAGTCTATTACTCGCTGATTGGCAGAGAGTACGAGTGGGAACTCATGCCGCTCGCCTTGGATCAGGGCGTTGGCGCGCTGGTATGGAGTCCGTTGGGATGGGGACGACTCACCGGAAAAATCCGGCGCGGCCAGCCGCTGCCAAAAGAAAGCCGCCTGCACAAAACGAGCGAGCAGGGCCCGCAGGTGGACGATGAATATTTGTTCAAAGTAGTGGACGCGCTCGACGAAGTGGCCAAAGAAACGGGGAAGACCGTGCCGCAGGTGGCGCTCAACTGGCTGGTTCAGCGGCCGTCAATCTCTACCGTGATTGTGGGCGCGCGCAACGAAGAACAGTTGCGGCAAAATCTCGGCGCAGTGGGATGGAATTTATCCCGCGAGCAAGTCGCCAAGCTGGACGCCGCAAGCGATATGACGCCGGTTTATCCCTACTGGCATCAGCGACAGTTTACCGAGCGGAATCCCCTACCGGTGTAGCGCCGCCGTCTCGGCGTGCACGCGGGACGCTGGCGCTACTAGCTGATCTTTTCTCCCACCGATTTCGCCTGCGTAAACAGATACAGATAATCCGGGCCGCCGGATTTGGAATCCGTGCCTGACATATTGAACCCACCAAACGGATGCGCGCCCACCATCGCGCCCGTACACTTGCGGTTGATGTAGAGATTGCCCACGTGGAACTCGCGAATCGCGCGATCGATCTTGTCGCGTGATCGGCTGTAGATGGCTCCGGTTAGCCCGAACTCGGTGTCGTTGGCGATCTCCAGCGCATGATCGAAGCCGCGTGCCTTGATCACCGCCAGCACGGGACCGAAAATCTCTTCCTGCTCGAGCTTAGACTTTGCCGGAATGTCGGCGATCACCGTCGGCTTGATGTAATAACCTTCGCCGGCTTCGGTGGCACGCTCGCCGCCAGTGATGAGGCGGCCATCTTTCTTCCCTTGTTCGATGTAGCCGAGGATCGTCTTCATCGAACTTTCATTGATCACCGCGCCCATGCCGGAGTTCTCGGCGGGATCGCCGACTGTAATTTTTTCCACGCGGGTTTTGAGCTGCTGCAGGAAATTGTCATACACGCGTTCGTCGACAATCGCCCGCGAGCAGGCCGAGCACTTTTGTCCCTGAAAGCCAAACGCCGCCTGCGCTACGCCTTCCACGGCGGAGTCGATATCGGCATCGGCGTCAACAATGATCGCGTCTTTTCCGCCCATCTCAAGAATCGTGCGCTTGATCCACAATTGCCCGGGCGCTTGCGCAGCCGCGGTCTGGTTGATGTGCAAACCTACTTCGCGCGATCCGGTGAAAGCGATGTATCGCGTTTTCGGATGAGCGACGACGGCGTCGCCAAAACTGGCGCCCGCGCCGGGACAGAAATTCACCACGCCTACCGGCATGCCGGCTTCTTCGAGCAGTTCGACAAACTTTGCCGCGATGGTCGGCGAGTCGCTCGACGGTTTCAAAATCACGGTATTCCCGCTGACGATGGAAGCCAGCGTCAGCCCCGCCATAATCGCGCAAGCAAAATTCCACGGCGGAATCACCGCGCCAACGCCCAGCGGAATATACATCAGCGAATCGCGTTCGCCGGGCAACTGCACAGGCGGCTGAACCTTCGAAAAGCGCAACGCCTCGCGCGCGTAGAACTCGCAAAAATCGATAGTCTCGGAGATGTCGGCGTCGGCTTCGCCCCAGTTCTTGCTGACTTCAAATACCAGCCATGCCATGTATTCCATCTTGCGTTTCTTCAGCAGATCACTGACGCGGAATAAGAGGCCGGCGCGCTCTTCCACCGAAGTGCGGCTCCAGCTCTCGAATGCCTTCAGCGCGGCCTTCATGGCCGGCTCCACGTGCTCCTTGCCTGCTTTTTGATGAATGCCCACGGCCTGCGACGGCTGCGAAGGATTCAGCGACGTGATCTTGTCGGAGGTCTTCACCCGCTGGCCGCCGATGATGAGGTCATATTCATGGCCTAGTTGTCCCCGCACCTTGGCGATGGCGGCGCGCATGCGGCGCGCATTTTCGTCGTTGCGAAAATCGAAGAAAGGCTCAGGGACGAACGGTCCGCTATGCAAACTCGCGCGCGGTCGGACAGGGGCTTCGGCTATTGCCATGGGGGATGCTCCTCGGGAGGACGTTCAGGTTCTGAGATGGACGAATTCTCCTCCCAGATCAAGTTAGATTGTAGCATCGGTGGGAAAGACTCACCGCGCAGCAAATGTCCTAGACGAAGAGCGTAGGGCGTCAATACGGACGGTCACGCCAGCCGTTGCCGTCGCCTTCGCGGCGCCACGAGTTGTAACCCTCCGCATATCCGCTTGCGTAACCGTTGCGGTAGGCTTTTTTGTAGTAGCCAAACGGGCCCATGGAACGGTCATAACCCTGGTTCGCATCGTTATATTGCTGGCTGTGAATGTTGTAGCGATGCTGCTCCGTATGGTCGAAGCGACCGTGGCGCAATCCGTCGCGATAGCCGTTTTGATATGCGTAGCGATCGGGACTGCGATAGTAATCATCTTCATGCGCAAAGGCAAGACTGCCCAGCGCCAGCGAGCAGAGCGCAATCAGGACCGCCAAACGAATGCCTTTCGATAGTGACGCTGCACTGGAAATCGACACAGTTTCTGTCATACCGGCCTCCGTAGAACCCGTACTCAAAAATGAAACACGGAGAAATGCGGAGAGTTGCGCGGGGCGGTTTGCAAATCCGCGCCGCTGACGACTTCTCTTTAATCCCTTGCGGCCCGCCGATGTGCATTCCGCCGGCGTCCTGCACAGTGGTAGACTCAAGCGTTTTGTGAGCGTCAGTTTTACGAGGATAGCTCTATGGGAGAAATCAAGCGCGTAGGGGTGCTGGGGGCGGGGACCATGGGCAACGGAATCGCTCATGTGTTCGCCCGCGGCGGCTATTCGGTTTTGCTGTGTGACGTTGAGCAACGATTCCTCGATCGCGCACTGGAGACGATCACCAGGAATCTGGACCGAGAACTGGCGAAGAACAAGATCACTGCAGACGACAAAGTTGCGACCCTGCGCCGGATCGAGGCGGTTGTCGATCGCGCTCGCCTCGCTGATTGCGATTTCGTGATCGAAGCGGCGACTGAAAAATTCGAAGTCAAGTCCGATATCTTTCGCGATCTCGACCGCCTCACGCGCCCGGAGATTATTTTGGCATCGAACACCTCATCGATCTCGATCACCAAACTCGGAGCACTCACCAAGCGGCCGGAAAAAGTCATTGGTATGCACTTCTTCAATCCCGTGCCGGTGATGAAACTGGTGGAAGTCATTCGCGGGCTGGCAACATCTCCGGAAACGTTTGCCACGGTGCGAGATCTGTCGCTGAAGCTCGGAAAAACTCCGGTGGAAGTAAACGATGCGCCGGGCTTCGTTTCCAACCGCGTGTTGATGCCGCTGCTCAACGAAGCCATGTTCACGGTAATGGAAGGCGTAGCCACGGCCGAAGCCGTGGATGAAGTCTTTAAGCTCGGCATGGCGCATCCCATGGGCCCGCTGACGCTCGCCGATTTCATCGGCCTCGACGTGTGCCTCGATATCATGCGCGTGCTGCACGATGGCTTGGGTGACCCGAAGTACCGGCCATGTCCACTGCTGATCAAGATGGTGGATGCAGGCTGGCTGGGGCGCAAGAGCGGGCGGGGATTTTATAAGTACTGAACGGCGATTGCAATTGTTCGCTCGAACCAATTCCCTCAACCGCAACAAGTTCGCAGGCCAAAGCCGCTAACGATCTTGAATCGAGAAACCAAGGGCGATCTCGTTTATTATCTGTTGGCCGCGTTATCTGGTGCGGTCACAGGCTGGGTCGACGTTACAGTTAACGATTTGCTATTTACCGCGCTGCTGGTTCTGATAGCTTGCATGGCCCTGGGCATTGCGCGGCCACGCCATCCCTGGCGCTGGGTGGTGATCGTGGGAGTCTTTATTCCGCTCACTGAACTGGCGGCATTTGTGATCCTCACCGTAAAGCCGTCGCGGGGCCAGATCTACGGATCTTTCCTCGCATTCCTGCCGGGGATCGCCGGAGCTTACGGCGGATCGTTGCTGCGCGGTGTCGTGGATAATCTGCGGCAAGGAAATTAGCCGGCTCCCGGTTCGAAGTGCGAAAAGAACTCAGACGAACAGCAGGAACCGGAAACCGCATAGCGGAAGCCGCTTACCGCACGATTTCAAACACCGTGCCCAGGCCAAAATGTCCGCCCGAGGCCGTCGTCCCGTAGAGGTTGCCGGAAGCATCGAGCATGAGAGCGGAATCGGGAAGAAACCCGTCCGCGCCGTTGTCGCTGAAATTATGCAGGATGCTTTCGCTCCAACTTCCATCGGCACTAGGAGTCAACTCGAACGCCGTGCCATGGCCATCGGAACCGCCGCTCTGAGTGACACCGTAAAGATTGCCGGAGCGGTCGAAGATCAAGGTGCCTGACGGGTTCACTCCATCCATGCCCATTTGGTTGAAGTTATGCAGAATCTTCTCCTGCCACTTGCCCCCGGCGATCGGCATCAGTTCGAATACAATGCCACCGTTGATGTGACCGTTGCCGCCGCCGCTGCCCGCCGTGCCATAGAGATTTCCGGCGGCGTCGAAGATGAGAGAGGTCGAAGGATAGTGGCCGTCCCCGCTGAGCGTGGTGAAGTTATGCAGCAACCTCCCGGTCCAGTGCCCGCCGGTAGTGGGACTCAACTCAAAGACCACGCCGCAGCCGTACTTGCATTCAGAAGAAGTGCCGCCACCCGCCGAGGTCATGCCGTAAACATTGCCGGCTGAATCCAGGGTAACGCTGCCCCACGGGACGCCGCCATCGACGCCGCCGGTGAAGTTGTGCAAAGTCGTCTCGGGCCAGCTTCCATTCTTATCCGGCGACAATTCAAAAACGGTACCTTGGCTGTAAGTGCCGCCATTAGCAGTTGTGCCGTAAAGATTCCCAGCGGCATCCATAACGAGCCCCGCATGAACCTCCCAACCGTCCGTGCCCTGGAAGTCGTGCAGTATGGTTTCGGTCCAGTCTCCGCTTGCTGAGGGCGACAATTCAAACACCGTCCCGCAGCCAAAGCCGTTGGTGCATTCCCCGGTGCCGCCAAATTCCGTCGTCCCATAAATATTGCCCGCCGCATCGAAGATCAAGCCGCCGGTAACGCCGAATCCATCGATGCCATTGGGATTGAAACTGTGCAGCACTTTCTCTTCCCAGCCGCCCGCCGTCGGCGTCAACTCAAACACCATGCCATTGCCGTAAGCTCCGCTATAGAAAGTGGTCCCGTAGAGATTGCCGGAAGCATCGGAAATGACGCCGGCCACGGGATTCACGGAATCGCCGACGTTGAAGAAGTTATACAGAACCTGCTCCTGGCCAGTCGCGGTCTGCGCCGCGAGCAGAGTCAGGATAAAAGTAAAGATGGCAAAGACGGCTGTTACTGATCCGATAAAACGTGTCTTATCTCGCATGAGTGATGCTCCTTCACTAAATCCAGGAATTTGAACTGATTTGTTGAACAGAGCACAGATGGGTGGCGCTCGGGACTCAGATAATACTTTGTCCATGCTGCGAGGCCGCAGGCACTATATCATGGTCTCTCAGCGGCTTGGGCCGACTGCCAAGCCTTCCCGCGACATTGCGCACCGAAGCGAGTGCAACCGGCTGCCGGTTTCGTGAGCCTTGCTTTCGCATTCAAGCGTTGCACCAAAACCGGAAGCCGGACAGGGAAGCCAGAAGCTGCCGTTCCAAGGTATCGGTTAGCCAGAAAATTACTCCCGAATCCACAGGATCTGCGCGTATGCTGCGAGCATGGGGAAGTCTGTGGGCCTGCTCTCCGTGTACTGCGCGGGTATGCTCGTGGGTTACTTGGCATGAGTGTCACCGTCACCATGCTGGCCAGCGGCAGCCGCGGGAATTGCGCCGTGATCGCCAGCGCGACAACCAAAATTCTGGTGGACGCCGGAATTTCCTGCCGCGAGATTTTCAAGCGCCTGAAATTGCTGGCCGAAGATGCACACTCGCTCTCGGCAGTCCTTATTACGCACGAGCACTCCGACCACATCTATGGGTTAGCGACGCTGGCCAAGAAATTGCGCATCCCGATCTTTATGACCGGCGCTACGCACCAGGCCTGGTCGCGCGCCATGCGCGATGAAAACGGCGAGCGGCCGCAACTGGAAAAGCTCGAACGCTTCGAATCCGGCCACGGCTTTCAGGTGGGCGATATTTCCGTCCGGCCCTTCACCATTCCTCATGACGCCGCCGATCCCGTGGGCTTCACCTTCCGCGCCGAAGGCATCAAGGTGGGCATCGCCACCGATCTGGGATACATGCCGCCGAGCGTTTGCGATCACCTGAGCGGCTGCGATGTGCTGGTCGTGGAATCGAACCACGACGTCGAGATGTTGCGCGGCGGCCCTTATCCCTGGTCGGTAAAACAGCGCGTGATGAGCCGCGTTGGCCACCTCTCCAACCAGTCTCTCGCGGATTTC
Source organism: Candidatus Sulfotelmatobacter sp. (assembly GCA_036513255.1). Classification (GTDB taxonomy): domain Bacteria; phylum Acidobacteriota; class Terriglobia; order Terriglobales; family Acidobacteriaceae; genus Sulfotelmatobacter. The sequence continues at coordinate 36,398 of DATBZH010000064.1, forward strand.
TTCGCCAACGGCTATGATAATAGTGCAGCCTTTGTAGTGCTGGCGCATCTCTCTGAACTGAACAATCATCCGGAAATTGCCCGGAGAGAGGCGGAAAAGGCGCTGGCCGCGCGGGGTAACCTGTTTCGTAACCGCGTCCTGCTGGCGGCGCAGACGGAAGCGCTTGAGCCCATCCGCTTGTAGGCCGTTACCGATGAATCAGTACGTATGAGTCAGCAGTGCGTTGATCCCATTGTAGGGAAGATTCTGGCGGGCTGGCGTTACGACATCTCCGGCCTGGCGCCGGAGATGTGCGAAGACTACGAAAGCCACCTGGCCGCCTGCGACCGCTGCCGTACGCGCCAGCAAATTCATCGCATCGTCGACGTCGCTTTGATCACTTTGGCATCGGTTTCCGCCGCCGTTTTTCTTCTTGCCTTCGGAGTCATCCGCCACCTCGGGCCACGGCATGCATTCTGGCTGGAGATCGCCGCATTGGCGGGGTTTGCGCTGTCGGCCTTGATCTGGCTGGGAGTAGCCGTGGCCACACCGGCGCCGGTCACCGTGCTCGATGCCGCCAAACAAGGCGCGCGGCGCGTGCATGACCGCTTACCGGAAGAAATTCGCCAGCGGCTGCCGGAAGAAATTCGCATCAAAATTACTGGAACTTAATGTGGGAATTTATTCGCGCACATCCCGCGCTATCCGGATTCTGATCGCTGGAGTGCTGACGATCCTCATTTCGAGCGCTCCTGCGTCAGCGCTGTTCGCAAGTCAATTTGGTCATCCCGTTGGGCATTCTGCAGGTTGTCACCAGCACACAAATACCGGTCGGCGGCCCGCTCCCACCAATCATCAGTGCTGCGCCGCAGGGCATCAGGCGGCCATTCCAGCGAACGCGTTCACCCGAGCGCAATTGCCTTGTCTTCACCGAATGTGGGAACTGGCATCTGCTTTGAACGCGCGCACACCGCAACCGGGTGATTCAATGTTTGTAGCTTTTCCGCTTGCTGCGCTCGCCTTCGGTCCTCTCCGAATCTGATTGCCTCCTTGCATTTTCTGGAACTTCTGCCGCCGTCTCGCGCGGCACGCTCTCCAACTTGTAGCGGGAATAGGAGATTACCTTGCGAAGGATGGTGTTTCCGTTTGCCTGGTTGCTGGTTTTGTCCGTGTGCGCGGGAGCGCAAAGCCCGGGCGGTGCTCCTTCCATGAACGGCAGCGAACAGTCCATGTCGATGGAAATGGATGGAATGCAGATGCCAAAACCGTCGTCGCTGCCCTCGCCCCACGCGGGATCGGGAACGTCATGGCAGCCGGCATCCGTTCCACCGTACGAATGGATGCTCGTGCGCGGCGGCTGGATGTTGATGGCCCACGGCGAAGTCTTCATTGACTATAACCAGCAGGGAGGCCCGCGCGGCGAAGGCAAGGCCGAGTCGGTGAACTGGGGCATGCTGATGGAGCAGCACAAGCTGGGCGCGGGCACAATTATGTTCCGGCAGATGTTTTCGGCGGAGTCGCTCACCTCGCCGCATCCCGGTTTTCCCGAGCTGTTTCAAACCGGCGAAACTTATCATGGCGAGCCGCTGGTCGATCATCAGCATCCGCACAATGTTTTTGCTGAACTGTCTTTTCTCTACACGCTGCCTTTGTCAGACAAAATTTCATGGGAGCTTTACGGCGGTCCGTCGGCCGAGCCGGCTCTCGGCCCGGTGACCTACATGCACCGAGCCTCGGCCGCTGAACTTCCGTTGGCGCCGCTCGGCCATCATTTGCAGGATTCAACGCACACAAGCTTTGGCGTCATCACCACCGGCTTCACCATCGATCGCCTCAAGCTGGAGGCTTCCGCATTCAACGGGCGCGAGCCTAATGAAGAGCGCTGGAGCATCCAACTGGCGGCGCTCGATTCGTGGTCGGGGCGGGCCAGCCTCGCACCCACGCGCAATTGGACTGCGCAGTACAGCGTCGGGAGGCTGGAACATCCTGAGGCGATCGAGCCGGGCAGCCAGTGGCGGCAAACCGCCTCGGCGGAATACAACCGTCCACTAATAGGAGAGAAATTGCGGGGAAACTGGGCAACGTCGTTGGTCTGGGGCCGCGTACACAAGATTGCGACCGGCGTAAACCTCAACAGTTACCTTTTGGAATCGACGCTGAATTTCCTGAACCGCAACTACGCTTTCACTCGCATGGAGTTAGTCGATAAAGACGAATTGTTCCCCCAGGCGGCTGTCCATCCCTCATATCGCATCGGCGCATATACATTTGGCGGCGTCCGCGATCTTGTGCAGAATCGCGCCTGGCAGATGGGACTGGGTGCGGACGTGACTTGGTATTCAAAGCCAAGCGTACTGAATGCGGCTTACGGGGAATGTCCTGTCTCATTTCAGATTTTCCTCCGCTTCCGTCCTGGACTAGAAAAGGACCACATGCATTGACCGGTGGAAAGAAAAGCTTTGTCAGTAGATAAACTTCAGCGCCAGTTGCACCTGCCGCGGCGCATACGCGGCGTTCGGCTTCAGAAAGTTCTGCGGCTGCTCATAATAGGCTGGATAGGGAGCAACACCGACAGTCGCCGAGTTCTGAACGAACGTTGTAGCGTTCGCCACCAACCCATTCGACGTGATGGCCACGCGCTGATTGTCGCGGTTGAGGAGATTGAAGGACTCTGCAATGAACTCGATCTTGTATTTCTCCCCCAGGCGGATTCTTCGCGTGAGCCGCAAATCGGTCGTGGCATAGTCGGGCCCGGTAAACGCATTGCGGCTGTAACCGGGCAGCCGGTCGTTGAGATCGTTGCCGTCCTGGTTGGGATCGCCGGAAACTTCGGCGTTCACCGGGCGTCCGCTGCCGATGCTAACCACGCTGGAAATCTTCCAATCGTTAAAGAATCGGCCCGCCAGTTCATGGCCGCGATGAAACAGATGCGGTTCGGCGGAAAAGGCGGCGCTGAAGCGGTTGCGTTGGTCGGTCACGCTGGGCCCGCGCTCCGCATTGGGGTTGTAGGAGTTCTGCACGGTCGCCGGTTCGCCGGCGACCAGCGCGTCCTGGCCATCGTCTATGGCATGAGCGTAGGTGTAAGAAAGCCGCAGATAGGTTCCGCGAGCGACGCGGCGATTGATCGACAACGTGGCTCCGTTGTAGACGCTCGATGCCGCGCTCTGGAATTCATCGATTGCGCCCAGTTGCGCAATGGGCCGCCCCAGCGGATTGATGCACGGAGGAAACGGGCACGTCAGCGATCGGCTGAATTGCCAACTGGCAAAGGAATCGACGGTGTAATATCCGCCCTGGAAGATGGAGCCGGTGGAATCGAAGATAGGATACGTGGCCGCCACGGGAGGCGGCAGGTTCACGTCGAGCGCGCGGATAAGATGTTCGCCGTGAACGTAGAGGTACGAAACCGCGACCGTGCTGTGATCGGCAACTTCTTTTTCCAGTGTCACGCTGGTTTGCTGCACCCGCGGCGTAACGAAATTGCTGGCGAAGGCCGATACTTCGTTGGTCACGCCCTGAGTGAATCCGGCAGGCAACGCGCACAGAGACGCCGTTAGCGTGCAAGTCACAAGCGGGTTGGGATAGATGGGAAAGAACGGGCGGTCGGAGGAGTTCGAATAGTTGAGAAACACCTGCGAATCGGTGACGCCGTTGTCAGTCGCGATGGCCGAGTTGTAAATCTGCGGAATGCGCACGTAGAACATTCCATATCCCGCGCGCACCACCAGCGGGCGCGTATTGCCGATGGACCACGCCAGTCCTATGCGCGGCGCGAAATTGTAGGGATTAAATGGAACCTTGCCCGACGGCGGAAACAGCGGATTGGAGACAAGTCCCGCAGTGGTGAAAGTCTGCAAGTCCCAGCGCGCGCCCAGGCTCAGAGCGAGATGGTCGGTAACGCGAACCGTATCTTGCGCGAACGCCGCATAGTCGTTCGAATCCGGATGCGAAGTCGCATTGCCGAAGTTTTGCAAATAGTAATGCGGGATTTCGTGCGCATAGGCGCGCAACGGGGTGAGCTCAAGCCCGGATTCCATCGGCGCAAAAGTAAACGGATCCACTTTGATGGGATAAAAAAGATATTCGCCGCTCTGCTGGCTGGGAAAGAAATCGTAGATCCAGGTCAGCAGCCCATCGCCGCCGAACTTCCACGAGTTGCGGCGGCCTTCGAGGCTGAAAGTTTCCGCAAGTTGCAGCCGGTGTTCCCGCGTTTGCCGCGGCAAAAGATCGGAGCGCCCCATGCCGTCGATCACGTTGGAGATCCTTACCTGCACATCTCCAGTGTTGGTGTAGGACTGCTGCCGGTCGCGGGAAAACTGCGCGCGAAAGTGGCTAAGGAAACGCGAAGAAAAGCTCGAGGTAAGCGAAAGCTGCCCGGTTTCAGTCGAGACTTCTTCCTCTCCATTGTCGGAGATCGAATCATAGGTAACCGGACTGGAAGGGTCAATGAACACATTGTTCGCTCCCCAGTAACGGGAAGTGTTGACGCGCAGCGCCAGTTGCTGACGGGGCGTGATGTTGATATCCAGCTTGGCGTAGGAGGAATTGCCGAGTTGCGCGGCGGGATATTCTCCCGCCAGAGAGCTTAGTTTTCCGGCGGCGGCGAATACCAAGGCCGCATCGGTGGTTTCGTAGTCTCCCAGCGTTTCCGGCCCAGTGCTGGCCAGGGGAACGACCTGCGAGCTTCCGTTGAGAAATTCAACCACGTTCGGCTCATGAAAGATGTGCCCATCGAACCCGGCGAAGAAGAAAACCTTGTTGCGCTTGAGCGGACCTCCGATGGTGCCGCCAAATTGCTGCTGGCGGTCATGAGGCTTAAATGCAAGGAAAGGATCGTTTGCCCCAAGAGCGCTGTCTCGAAAATAGTAAAAATCCGTCCCATGCAGATGATTGGAACCGGACTTCGTCACCACATTCACCACCGCCCCGCCGGCACGGCCGAGCTCGGCTCCGTAGGCGTTTGACGACACGCGGAACTCCTGCACCACCTCCGTCGAAAATGAATATGGTTCGCGATAGCGTCCGCGAGCCTGCGCGAAGAAAGCATTGTTGAAGTCGCCGCCATCGACCAGAAAGCTGTTCTGAAAGCCGCGAAGACCGCCGAAGGAAAGGTCCCCATTAGTAGATGAAGTCAGGCTGCGCGGATCGTGCGTGACCCCGGGAGACAATAGCGCGAGATCGGAGAAACGCCGGCCATCAAGCGGAAGATCGGCGAGAGCTCGTTCATCCAGCACGGTAGACACGGCGCTGGGCTGCGTTTCCACCGCAGCCTGCGCTCCAGAGACGGTGATGTTTTCCTGCGCTCCAGCCACCGCAAGATGAAAGTCGAGTTCAGTCGCGCCTCCTACATCCACATGAATCTGCGGTGTGATTTGTGGAGACATGCCCGGAGCCTCGCTGCGGGCCGAATAGTCGCCGGGCGCGAGCAACTCGAAAACAAAGCGGCCTTCAGTGTCGCTCGTGGCGAACCGGCGCATGCCAGTGTCGATGTTGACGATAGCGACAGTCGCCCCGGCGATTCTCAGGCCGTGAGGATCGTCCACAATACCGCGGATTGCTCCGCCAGTGGCATCCTGCGCCGCTGCCGCCGGCAAGAAGGCACAGATACAGAAAATGAAGACTAGAGAAACGCTTATGAACACACTTGCTGCACGCGACATCGAGACCTGCCCGCAATCGTGACGTCGCTCGGAGGGCGCTACCCGCACGGCTTACCGGAGCCGCACAGGAGACCGGATAAGGGGTAACCAGTTTTGTATAGCACGGGCATTGCGGAATCGTGAGACAACGGACGACATTTATTTGCAGTTTTTCCCGAGGCGGGAAGATGAACTCACAAGCCACTGGCATTCGAACGCCCTATCATCCTTCGATCTTGCAGATAACTTTCTCACGCGAAGAAAAAGGCATAGCCGAAGCCATGCCTTTCCAGTTCGTGAATCAAATTCCAACCAAGCCTACGCAAGACCGCGCAACCCCAACTCTTCCGGCCTCCGCCAAATAGCCAATCCTGACGAACCTTGCGCCAACAGGCCGAGCGTGGCAGGCCCAGGAAACATGGGAACAGGCAGATCTGAAACAGCCGCATTCTCGACGGGGCCATTCGTCTTGCCGGTCGAGATGGGCTGATTCGCGACCGTTTCATAGGCGTAGCCATTCAGCACTGTGGTGCTGCCCACCGTGATGTGGGCCCAGCCGTAGTGAGTCTGGCCGCCAACCACAAACTTCAGGCCAAGAAACGCTCCGCGATGCTTACTGGCCCAAGGGCAATGCTCGGTAGCTCCGCGAGTGTAGCTGCCGGAGGCTTGCCACAAAGGAAGATACCCGGCCTGGAAGGCTGCACCGGCACCAACCTTGACCGCCGCCGGCAGAGCGGCAGCGCACTCGAATCCCTTGGCGCTATGAATTCCCCATACCTCGTTTCCTGCCTGCGCCGGGTAGATCGTGAGAGCGGATGCGAAAGCTCCCTCCGGGTAGCGGTGCCCGTTGAAGAAGCTGTTATCGATGATGAAATCGGCAATGCCGTCGTTATTAAGGTCAAGGTTTACGCTGCCGCCATTTGCTTTGATCGTGGTATTAGCCACCGTGTAAACGATCTTGGCTTCGGCGGATTGCGCGAGGGCGAGAAATCCAACGCCTGCGGCGCTGGCGGCAGTGGCATACGCCAGCAGATGCTTATCGAGTTTTGGCGCCAGACGCTTTTGTGCGCGCTTGCGAGTAGAAGTTGGGTCCGAAACAGTGGGCCGGGTCATGATCGTTTCTCCTTTTCCAGTTCGCGTATTCTTTTATTGCAGACGCGGGCTAAGCAAGGGAGAAAGTCTGTCGCTATTGGCAACCGTTGTCAATATGCAGAAATTTGCGCTGTGTGAATATCTCAATGATTCAAACCTATCAATGATTCGAACCTATAAAGGTGTGACCCCAAATATTCCCGCAAGTTGTTACGTGGACGACTCGGCGCAAATCATCGGTGATGTGATCCTGGGCGAACACGCATCGGTGTGGATGAATGCTGTGCTTCGCGGCGATGTGCATGAAATCCGCATCGGCGCGCACTCGAACATTCAGGATTGCAGCGTCCTCCATGGCATGAAAGAGCAATACGGCGTCTATCTCGGCGAATACGTCACGGTGGGACATAACGTCACCCTGCACGGCTGCATCATCGAAGATCGCTGCCTGATCGGCATGGGCTCGATTATTCTGAACGGCGCGAAGATCGGCGCAGGTTCGATCATCGCCGCCGGTACTCTGATTCCCGAGAAGACCGTGGTCGAGCCAGGCTCGCTGTGGATGGGCTCGCCAGGAAAATTCCGGCGCAAGCTCGACGAGCGGGACCAGGAAACGATCCTGCGTTACGCGAACAATTATCTGGGCTACAAAGATTCGTACCTAGCGGAGAGATAAGTAGCGGGTACTTAGCGCCAAGTGGAAAAGCTTCACGCGCCTTTAGAGAAGACTACGTTTCGTTTGAACGTTCCATGCGCGGCAGGACGGCCCGTAACAGCGCTTCAAATTTGTTTTTCACCCGCTCTCCGGTTTCCATGACTTCGGCGTGAGAGAGCGGTTGATCGAGGATTCCAGCGGCCATATTGGTGACGCAGGAAATCGCAAGAACTTTAATTTGCATGTGACGAGCGGCAATCACTTCCGCAACAGTCGACATGCCCACCAGATCGGCTCCGATCCTTCGCAGGTATTCGATCTCCGCCGGAGTTTCGTAGCTCGGCCCTGCGAGCGCTGCATAGACGCCTTCATGCAAAGTCATTTCGAGTTTGGCAGCTTCTTCCCGCGCCATCTGCCGGTAATCTTTCGCGTAGGCATGCGTCATGTCGGGAAAGCGGACGCCGAAGCGATCATCGTTAGGGCCGATGAGTGGATTCTGTCCCTGCAAGTTGATGTGATCGCGAATCAGTACCAACGCACCCTGGGAATAATTTAGATTGATGCCTCCGGCGGCATTGGTGAGAATCACAGAGCGAATTCCCATACGGTTGAAGACGCGAATGGGAAACGCTACTTCCTCCGCGGAATATCCTTCATATAAATGCACCCGGCCTTGCATGGCCGCAACCGCCACGCCAACCGCTTTGCCGATGACCATCTGTCCAGCATGGCCAATGGCCGTGGAGCGGGGAAACGCGGGAATTTCGACGTAGGGCGTGCGAGATGAACCGTCGAGCGTGTCGGCAAATCCGCCCAATCCTGAACCGAGAACCAACCCGATGCGCGGCCGCAGAGAAGTTGGCGAGAGAATGCACTGTGCCGCGGCATCGGCGAGGGCAAACGTGTCGATGGTGCGATCGTTCACAAGTCTCCATCCGCGAGAAACCGCCCATGCCCGTTGCGTTCCAGCCAGTCGTACAAGAAAGTCTGATAAAGGTAGGATGCGACGATTTCTTCCCCCAGTTCGTGAGTCTCCGTACAGATAAACGGCAGTCGCAGTCCGGCGAGCACGGCGATCAGTGATTGCGTGATGCGGTTCGGATTGGCGCCCGCATATGGATAGGCACTCTTGATCTGGCTAAGCGGCGCTGTGATCACCAGCAACCCGTGCGGCAGCGCGCTTAAGCGGCGAAGCCGGGCAACGAAGACCGCGCGATGCGATGTGAACGAACCGATCAGATCGCCGAGATCCTTGCGCTCGACGATACAGGAGTCCTCCATCCCAGCCACCGAATAATCCCCCAGCTTCAGGCAGCGCGTCTCCACTCCTGCGAACCACGATCGAAAACGCCGGAAGGACAGCGGATTTTGCTCGCGCGTATCGGCTACAAGCGTAGGGAGCGGAGTACGGAGTTGCGTCCCGCCGCGCTCCGCCAGAACTGGAATGATCGGCGGCGGCACTGGCCCGGCGCTCATTTGCCACTCCAGCGGAGATGCAATCAAAGTTCGCCGTGAACGAGTCACTTCTTTTTCTCCAGCGGCGCGGCGGAAACCGGTTCATATCGTTTCTCAAACTCGCGAAACGCCGCTTCCAGTTTCCACTGCTCCCGCGCATGTTCGCTCGATGCAAGAAATTTCCCGCACTCTGCTGAAGGCTTCGCCGTCTCCGCAATTGCGGCACACGCGGGGACTGTGCGGAATTGCGTTTTTGTTTCCCCCCACAAACTTTCTCCCGGCAAAAAGCTGTGCTCCAGACTCTGCCTCGCCATGCGTTTCAAATCCGCGTACGACAAGCCATAGCTCTCGACCGCGCGCAAGTATTCATGCGTCATATCGGATCGCGATACGCCTTCGTCATCGGTCGAAAGAGCGACCGGAACTCCATACTTCATGTAAACCGGCAAGGGATGGTCTTCGCCAGAAACTCCGAGGATTACATCATTTGAGGTCAGGTTGATCTCAACGAGCACACTGCGCTGAGCCATTTCCTTCAACAATCCCGTGGCATCTTTTTCATCCATCACGGAAACTCCGTGCCCAATCCGCTCCGCATGTCCGCGCTCGACCGAGGCACGAATGTGGAAAGCCAGATCTTCAGGCGGAACCAGGCCCATCGCAAGTTCGCCCGCATGAAGTGTAATGTGTACCTTGGGGTAAACGCTGTGCAAGTAGTCGAGCATGGCCATGTGCTCGTTGAAGTCTCGAATGGGTACATACCAATCTTCCGGCATGACCAGATTAAATCCCACAAACTGCGGATCGGATGAAGCGAGTTCGAACCCCAGAAGAATCTGCGCGAAGACCGCTTCATGCGGCAGCCCGCGCAGAACTTGATAGATGAACCGTACGGTGACGCTACACCCCGGTTCAGCTTGGCCGGTTTCACACCGCATTTCTTTGCGAGCGCGGACCTGCTCGCCTGCAAGAGTTTGCGAAGTCGCGGCGGCGATGTCCTTGATGCCGGCGGCAAAAAGTTTTTCGCGCAGCTTGGAGAAGTCCGAGTCCCATCCCACTTTCCGCCCGAGTTGTGCGGATTGCATGCTGTCGGCGGTGTGCATGAATTCGATATAGGGAACGTGTTCGCGGCCCGCTCGGTTTACTACTGTGGCGATAGCTTCCGCGTAATGTGAGCCCGCGGCCAATTCGAATTTGTCAAAGGTGGCGAAGAAATGGTCATGGCCGGATTCGTCTCCGGCGCGCCAGTTGCGCATCGACCAGGCGTCGATGATCTGGTTGTAGAGCACCTGATCGGAATAGGCGCACTGAATGGCGGGCTTGTCCGTATATTTCTCACAGGAGTCGCAGGGCGGAGCTAAGAGGCGGGAAGATGTGCGGACGACGCAGAGATTATCGGACGCCGCAAAGTCGATGAGATCCTCGGCATAGATGGCGCCGTCAAGGTGATTGTGCAGGTCTCCGCCCTTTGGCATGTCGTGAAGAAAAGCGAGCAGCAAAGGCGGCTGGTGCCGGATGGATTCGAGATAACGCCCCGTACGCTGTTCCGCGCTCTGCGCCGCACAGGCAGAAGTTAGAAGCAAGAGCACCAGACCGCGACAGATATCTATGCGCATAATAGAAACAAAAAGTTTCCGTATCGGAAGAGGGATTGTAATTCAGAAAGCCATGTGGGACATCGCCCTAGCCTGCCCTGAGCGGAGCCGAAGGGGCCGTCCAGTCGAGCGCACCCCGGGGCCCCTTGCTTCAGCGCACCTCGAAGTTCACCGTGCTTCCCGCCAGAACCCTCTGCCCCGCCGCCGGCGTTTGCGAAACCACTGTGCTCGCGGGCGATGGCTGTGGTGGCGTCGCGGGCGTAGCAACATCCTGGGCCGACCCCACATCACTTTCATGCACAACGGCCGCCACCATCACATTCCCCAGCTTAAAGCCTGAATCTTCCAACATGCGGCTGACGCTGCCCAAGGGCTGTCCCACGAAGCTGGGCATCACAAACGCGGGCGGATCGGCGGCCTCTGAAACCAGAAGACTGATCTTCGGCGCCGCCACCTGCGTCGCATTCGCCGGCGGATTCTGTGCCAATATCTGATCGGCGGGCTCATCCGCAGTTTGCATTTGCGCGGTGGAAACTACATCCAGTCCGCGCCGCTGGATATTCAATTCAGCGGCCCGCCCACTCTCGCCCTTAACGTCCGGTATCGCGATTCGCATCGGCCCCAGACTCTCAGCCGCGCGCACCTGCCAGCCTCGCCGCACTTTCACCCCCGGCAGAGGCAGTTGCGACATGATCCGGCCCGTGGGAATCTGTGGGCTGTAGTACTGCCGCTCAATCTCCATTTGAAGTCCCAACCCGCCCAACTGATGCTCCGCCTCGGCCGGCGCCAGTCCAACGATTGCCGGCACAGCGACTTCCTGACCGTGAATTGCCAGGCGCATCGCCGTAAGCGCCGCAGCCAGAGCCACCATCACCAGCACGAGAGCAAGCAGAGCAAAACGAAGAAAAGATTTCATGAGAGACAGGCCACTGTGCCGACGCCGAAATTATAGCCCGGGCCGCGAGCGCGCCGAGTTCGCTCTACTTTGGCTCGGCGATCTCCGCGTTCTCGGCGTTAAAGGGTCTTCGCTGTTGCAACGTGCGAGCGTCTAATCCACACTATCGCAAGCTGGCCGAAGCGGCGGG
>DATBZH010000065.1:0-87792 GCA_036513255.1 Candidatus Sulfotelmatobacter sp.
AACGGACCGCCTACGCAGAGATTCAGGACAATTATCAGAAACATCAATGAGCGCATCGGCGGGTCTTTCATCACGTAGCGCCAACCTTCGAGGATGACCTTCCATATGCCGTCCGAAGAATCGCTTGCAGGAGCAGACGGCACATTCTTCACGCGCCACAGCGACAGAATGACCAAGAAAAAACCGATGGCATCGATGACGAAAACCGAAGCAACGCTACCCATTTTTAGAATCAGCCCGGCGGGAGCCGGCCCGGCGATGGCGGCGGTCTGAGCGCCGCTATTGAGAAGCCCGTTCCCGGCAGGCAGCTGTTCCCCGCTGAGCAAGGCGGGCACGAGAACTTGTCCAGCCGGCATGGCGAAAGCGTCAGCAGTTCCAAAAGCCAGAGCCAGACCGTATAGATGCCAGAGCTGGAGCCGGTGCAAGTAGCTCAAGGCCGCGGTCGCTGCCACCAGCAGCATTCGCCCGGCTGCGGTTGCAATTAGTACCTTCTTTGGAGAGATGCGGTCGGTTACGGCACCTCCAACCAGCATAAATGCGGCGCGAGGCACAGCTTCCAGCATGAGGACTGTTCCCAACACCAAACCCGAGCCATTAAACAAGAGCACCAGCCACGATAACCCGACAAAATAGAACTGATCGCCAAAGGCAGAAATCGTGGAGCCGATCCAGAGAAAACGGAAATCGGCGTTCCTGAGCGGATGGGCCTTCGACACGTCCGGGACCAATGGAATGGCAGCAGTTGTGTTCAAATCATGTTCCTAAGAGCAGTCTGGAATTCCTAGAAATCAAGCGCGGGAACAAGTTGGTCAATTTTTTCCTATCGAATCCGGGGTAGTAAATTCCGCCATGGATTTCCTCGTTACTCTTCCCGCAGGGCCACGTTAGCATCCACCAAAGTGGCGCGCCGGGCGGGGAGATAACATGCGCAGAGTGAAATAACGATTAGGGCGGCAACGACGCCTACCAGGGTCAAAGGATCGTATGGCGGAACGTTAAATAACATGCTAGAGACATAACGGGTGAGGAGGAAGGTCGCGGCCAATCCAATCACTACGCCCACAATTGTAAGGCGAAGTCCGTGCGCCAGGACCAATTGCAGCACGCGGCTTCGTGACGAACCCAGCGCAATACGCAATCCCAGTTCCCGCGTGCGCTGGGCGACCGAATAGGACATGACGCCGAAAATACCGACCGCAGCCAGAGCTAGAGCGATGCCGGCAAAGATGGCCAGCAGAACTGTTCGAAATCGCGGTTCGGCGATAGATTGGGAGACGTTCCCCTCCATGGTCTCGATTCCGGTAATCGGTTGATTGGCATCGATCCCATGCACGAGCGCACGTATGGAGTTGGCTTGCGCCAAAGGATCTCCGGCGGTCCGAACTACCAGGGAAAGAGCAAAAACGGGAAGAACAGAGTCCGCCTGGCGATACGGAACGTACATCTCTTCGGCCGATTCGCTGGCCAGAGACTGCTTCACGTCAGCAACGATTCCCACAATCTGCATCCAGGGGACGCTAGGATCGGGCGACTCCCCCAACTGTATATGTTGGCCAAGCGGAAACTGATTGGAAAAATGTGTTCGTGCGAAGGTGGAATTGATCACCACCACCGGAGGCGCTTCTTCGCGATCGCGATCTTCGATCCAGCGTCCGGCGATGAGCGGTACACCCATTGTCTTCAAATAGCCGTCGCTCACCACGCGATAGCTGGAGATGGTGAATTGCTGGGGAGAATTGGGCGGACGGCCCTGAATATTAAAGTGCAGGGCTGAGCCGGTACCGGTTACTGGCAGCACGGATATGGCCCCGGTCGCGCGAACGCCCGGCAAAGCCGGGATCTGCTCCAGCAGGCGATCAAAAAAGCTCAGGCGCACATTCGGATCGCTATAGGTGGATGAGCGCACGAGGTTCGCGACCAGGATGTGATCCGCGGAAAATCCGGGAGAAACCTGGGACAAGCGCTCGAAGCTCTTGAACAAAAGGCCGGCGCCGACCAGCAGCAACATGGCCAAAGCAATTTCGGAAACCACCAGGACCGCGCGAGTGCGCAGCACCGCCCGCACCGAACCGCCACGGTTTGTCTCGTTCAGGGCTTCCCGCAGATCGACGCGCCATGCATGGCGGGCGGGAGCCAAGCCAAACAGGATGCCGGCAAGCACGGCGACCAGCAAAGTAAAGACGAGAACGCCAAGATCCACGGAGATGCCGTTGCTTCGCGGCAGACTGTCTCCCGCCAACCTAACCACGAGGGGCATGGCGACCCATGCGAGCGCAAGCCCAAGAGCCGCGCCGCCAATGGCGACCAGAACGCTTTCCGCCAATAGCTGGCGAATAATATCGGAGCGCTGCGCTCCCAGCGCCGCGCAGATAGCCATTTCGCGCCGCCGCCCCGTGGCGCGCACAAGCATCAGATTGGCGACGTTGGCACAAGCAATCAGCAGCACTATACCTACGGCGACGATTAAAACAAGCAGCGCGGGACGAATGTTCTGTACAATCTGGTCCTGCATGAGATCTACCAGAGAGGACACATTGGTGTTTGTGTCCGGATATTGTTTTTCCAGCCGCTTGGCGATTACATCTATCTCCGAGCGGGCCTGCTCAAGAGATATTCCCGGCTTCAGGCGGGCGATGGGCAGAATTCCAGGATGCCAGCTACGATCGTCGGGGAGCGTTCTGGCCCATGGTTCGAGCGGCAGGATCACGTCCGGCGCTTGCTGAAGAACTTCGAAACCGGCTGGCATGACTCCAATGATGGAATAACTTTCATTGTCCAGAATGATGGATTGGCCGAGGACCGCGGGAGAGGAGGAAAAATGCCGTTGCCAAAGGCCGTGGCTGATGAGCGCTACGGGAGGCCCGCCCGGCTTGTCTTCCGCCTCAGAGAAGGCGCGGCCCAGTATCGGTTTGACCCCCAGCATGTCAAAAAGATTGGCCGTCACGTTTTGCGTGGGGAGACGTTCGGCTTCGGAGATGCCGGTCATGGTCATAACGTTGTTCCGCACGGCGGCTACTGCTTCAAACGAATGGCTTTGGTCGCGCCAGTCACGGTAATTGAGATAGGACAGGGAGAGTCGAGGAAACTGCGGCCAATGCTCAGAGAGCAACACCAGCCTTTGTGGGTCGCGATAAGGAAGAGGACGAAGCAGAACCGCGTTGATGACGCTGAACATGGCGCTGTTCGCGCCGATGCCCAAAGCCAGCGTGAGTACGGCAACGATGGTGAATCCGGGACTATTCTTTAACCTTCGAAGCGCGTACTTGAAGCTCTGTGCGAGCTTAGACATCACCGGCCTCCGGGATTGAGGATCATTTCTCCGATTATGACGCCGCTCTCAGCGCGGCCTTGCGCTCTTGTGGCGTCATTCGGCGGACCATAAGCCCGATCTTAGCCACTCTTTCAAGTTCCGAGGCGGTACAGCGCGAAACGGAGCGCAATGCCTCCGCGAAGTCCATCAGCACGGGATTTTCGAAAAGCGTCCGGACTGTCAATTCGGTTAGGAAATAGTCGTTAACAAGGAAAATTACCCGGAGCGCCAGCAAAGATTGACCGCCGAGTTTGAAAAAGTTGTCATGACGACCCACCCGCTCCACCTTGAGCACTTCAGCCCAGATCATGGCCAGTGCGGTTTCCACATCTCCCGCGGGAGCTTCATAGGCGCTCACAGCGTACGCGCCATCCGTTGGCTTTTCCAAAGCCTTACGGTCCAGCTTCCCGCTGGGGGTCAACGGCAATGAATCCAAGCAAACGTAGGCTGCCGGGACCATATAGCCTGGTAGCCTGGCCGCCAGGTGCGCGCGCAACTTGCTTGGTCCTAGACTGTCGATGTTGTCGTCGCCCGCATGCTGAGTGGCGTTAGTCTTCGCCGCCGTGTAGTAGGCCACCAACGTTTTTTCTCCTGCGAGATCGCCCCGCACATCATTCCGCGCATCACTCTGCACTATGACCACCGCTTCGGCGATCCCCGGATGTTCCAGCAAGCGGGCTGCGATTTCTCCGGGTTCAATTCTGTATCCACGGATCTTTACCTGATCGTCCATACGCCCTAGGAATTGAAGGTTGCCGTCGGCAAGCCACTTGACTCGATCTCCGGTACGGAAAAGCCATTCTCCCGGACGTTCTCCGTACGGGCTTGGCACGAACCTCTCTGCGGTGAGCTCCGGTTTCCCAATATATCCGCGCGCTACACCTGCGCCGCCGATGTAAAGTTCTCCTGCGACTCCGACCGGCACTGGAGATCCTTGCCGCTCGAGAACATAGATTTGCATGTTGTCAACCGCATTGCCGATGGGCGCAGGAGTTCCTTCCGGGCTTTCCGCGCCTACCTCATAGAGCGTCGCGCAGACAGTTGTTTCCGTGGGTCCATATCCATTGATGATTTTGAGCCCCGGAACTAATGCAGTGAGGCGAAGAAGAAGCCTGTTCTCGATTGGTTCCACCCCAACGAGCAGTTTCTTCAACTGTAGTTTTCGGGGCCAATGCTGGGCCCATTCACACAGCGTAGCCACCATGAAAGGAGGAATGTAAGCGCTGTGAACCCCGCGCGCGCTTAGCCAACGGCCCATCTCCCAGGCGTCCACTCGCACCGGCTCCGGCACTGGTTCGAGCGTGCCTCCAAAAATCAGAGACGAGAAGATCTCGTAGACGGAGACGTCAAAATTCAAACTGCTCAGGAAGCTACAGCGGTCGCCGGCTGCCCACGGTTGGCGGCGATGGAAACCATAAAGCAGGTTCACGACTCCGCGATGCGTACACTGGACTCCCTTGGGACGTCCGGTTGATCCGGAGGTGTAGATCACATATGCCAGGTTCTCGTCGCTTAGCTGCACTTCGGGCGCTTGTTGCGAACAAGCGCCGATGACTTGCCGGTCTTTATCGAGCAGGATAGTATCGAGCAGCATGGTATCGAGCAGCGCAGTTCGACGATTGCCTCCCGGTTGAAGCCGGTCCGCAATATCTGATGTCGTGAGCAATGCCGATATTTGCGCGTCCTGGGCCATGAACTCCAAGCGATCCTGCGGATATTCAGGATCAAGCGGGACATAGGCTGCCCCGGCCTTAAGTGTAGCCATCAACGCTATGATCATTTCCACGCCCCGCTCCAGGCAGATCCCTACCCGCGCTTCCGGCCTCACTCCGAGCGACAACAAATGGTGCGCCAACTGATTCGCCCGCTGGTCCAGTTCGCGATAAGTGAGTTGTTGATCGCCAACGACCAACGCGAGTGCCGTAGGCGTTTTCTCTGCCTGCGCTGCGAAGAGATTGTGAATGCAACTTCTCGAAGGAAATTCAGTAACGGCGCCATTCCAGTCATACAGAATTTGCTGCCGCTCTGCCTGGCTGAGAATGTTCAGGCTCTCCACCACTTCTCTTTCATCCACCAGCATTCCTGCCAGCAGCCGGCGAAGATAGCCCGCGTAGCGCTTGATGGTCTGTGGGTCGAATAGCGCGATCGAGTATTCCAGCCCGCCAACGATGGCGCCATTCGCTTCTTGCAAAAAGAGTGTCAGGTCGAACTTCGCCGCGCGATAAGCTATCGCCTCCAGCGGCTCCACTTCCACTCTTACTCCCGGAAGCACAAGCACGCCTTCCGGCATGTTCTGCCAGGCGAAAGCTGCTTGAAACAATGGATGGTGCGCAGGACTCCGCTCCGGAGCCAGGATTTCCACCACGCGCTCGAATGGCAGGTTCTGATTCTGTTGCGCTGCCAACGCGACTTTCCTTACGCGCTGGAGCAACTCTTCTACCGTAGGCGCACCGCTGAGATCTACTGGGAGCGCCAGCATATTTACAAAAAATCCGATCAATCCTTCCAACTCCGGCCGTTGCCGGTTGGCCACGGGTGTGCCCACGACCAGATTCACTTGGCCCGACAACCGGGCCAACAGTGCTGCCCACCCCGCGAGCAGCGTCATGTGTAAGGTAGTTCCCGCTCTCCGGCCCATCTCCCTTAAGCCCGTGGTTATCTGTTGGTCCAGCACCAACTGCTCGACCTCTCCTCTGTAGTCCTGCTGCGACGGCCGGGTGCGATCGGTGGGTAGCTCCAGCAGGGACGGCGCATTCTGCAAAGCTCGTCTCCAGTATTCCTCTTGCCGGCGTGGTACTTCTCCTTCCATCCACTTCCTTTCCCATAAGGCGTAATCCGCATACTGTACTGGCAATTCCGGCAGCGAATCTTCTTCTCCTCGCGTGAATGCGGCATACAAGACGCTTAGCTCTTCACAGAGAATCCCCATGGACCACCCGTCGGAGATGATGTGGTGCATGGTGATCAGGAGCATGTAGCCGTCTTCCGACTCGCGCACCAGTCGCCCTCGCGCCAGTGGTCCCGTCTGCAGATTGAATAGAGCGTTTGCTTCCTCAGCTGCCAGAGATTCCATCTCTATCTTGGGATTTGAATGCAAACGTAGGTCGTGTTCCACCAGGTGGAACCTTCCGTCTCCAAGGTAGCCGATCCGCTGCGCTGATTCTCCATCGCTCAAGGCAAAGGTGGTCCGCAATGCCTCGTGCCGTGCGACCAGGCGATCCAATGCTCGCCGTAAAGCGTTCACGTCCAGGTCGCCAGTCAAGCGCACAGCCATTGGTATGTGATAGGCTCGGCTTGCTTCCTCCATCTGCGCCAGGAACCACAGCCGCTTCTGCGCAAAAGACAGCGGAATCCGCTCCTCTCGGTTCGCACGGCTGATGGGCGGGAGTTCGGCGCGCGCCGCGCCTCTCAGCGTAGAAACGAGGTCGGCCAGAACCGGGTGCGCAAAGAGATGCCCCAGCGTGATGGCGACGCCTAATTGTTGTTGCATTCGTGCAATGGCTCGCATGGCCAGCAGCGAGTGTCCACCTAAAGCAAAAAAACTATCCTGCCGGCCTACGCGTTCGACCGGCAGCAAATCCGCCCAAATCGCTGCGACAGTCTTTTCGATCTCATCCACCGGCGCTTCGTATTCCTCGACCGCATACGCACTCGCCGGAGGCATGGGCAATGCTTTCCGGTCGAGTTTTCCGGTCGGTCCAAGAGGCAAGCTGTCCAGATTCACAATCGCCGCCGGAACCATATACTCCGGGAGCCGCTCCGCTAGATACTTTCGTATTTCCCCTGCATCTATATTTTGTCCAGTGGCTGGCACTACATAACCCACCAGCCGTTTCTGCCCGCGGTGGTCCTCCCGCGCCAGTACTGCCGCCTGTTCCACCATTGGATGGCTTCTTAGCAACGCGGCGATCTCTCCGGGTTCGATTCTGAATCCGCGGATCTTTACCTGGTCATCCACACGTCCGACAAATTCCAGGTTGCCATCGTTCCGCCAGCGCCCCAGATCGCCTGTCCGATACATCCGCTGCCCCGGTGTTCCTAACGACGCTCCGTAGGGATCAGGCACAAATCGTTCAGCTGTCAGCCCCGGTCTCCCCAAATACCCGCGCGCTACCCCATTTCCCCCGATATGGATTTCGCCGACGACGCCCACTGGTGCAGGCTCTTCGTCCTGATCGAGAACGTACAACTGAGTGTTGGAAATCGGCCGACCGATCGGGATTATCCGGTCATTTGTCGACGTTATTTCGTGCCAGGCAGCAAAAGCCGTGGTTTCGGTGGGGCCATAGACGTTCAGCAAATGTTGCGGCTTGCCGAGCGCCAGTGCACGGGCTGCGGACTGTGTGTCCGCTTGCTCGCCCCCGAAGAATAGGTAGCGCAACCCAGCGAAGGCTTGCGGGTGATCGGACACTGCTTGATTGAACAGCGGTGTAGTAAGAAACAGGACATTGATCTTGTGCTCTTTGATTTTTGCGGCCAAGCCACCGGGCGAGAGTACATCCTGCTTGCGAATGATCACTAAACGCGCACCGGTCAGCAGCGCGCCCCAAAGCTCAAATAACAAAGCGTCAAACGATGCATTCGAGGCTTGCGCGATTACATCATCCGGCCCAAGCTGCACGTAATTTGCGTTCAGAATCAGCCCGGCTATCGAGCGATGTGCAACCTCAATGCCTTTGGGCCGCCCCGTGGAGCCGGAAGTGTACATCACACAAGCCGGGTGACCGGCACTCAGCCCTACGGCACTACGATCCAAATTGGAATCAGCTTCATCCTTCCATTCAGGGGCTGGAGCCGTCACATCCAACACCCGCAGTGATGGTAATGGACTCATCCGGTGGAAGAGGTGCTGCAGATGACGTTGAGTCAGAAGCACAACCGGCCCGCTGTCCTCAATCATGAATTGGAGGCGGTCTTGCGGATACTCCGGGTCCAGTGGGACATAAGCGCCGCCGGCCTTGAGCACCGCCAGCAATCCCACGATCATTTCCAGGCCCCGCTCCATGCACATGGCGACTCGGGCATCAGGCCTTACTCCCAGAGTCTTTAGATAATTCGCCAGGCGGTTGCTTTGGCGGTTCAGCTCGCCATAACACAACTGCCGCCCTTCCTCTTCCACAGCGATCGCTTCCGGAGTTCTCTCCGCCTGCTCCTCAAACAACTGCGGAAGGGACTTCTGATCCGCGTATTCCCTGTGTGTATCGTTCCATTCATATAGAAGCTGATCCCGTTCCTCGCGCGGCAACACCTCCAGAGCGCTCACAGCCATCTCGGGCGTTGACTCCAGCGCATTCGTCAGACCCTCCAGCACGATGCACATGTACCGGCTTATTCGCTCCGCGCCGATTCCCGGCGCCATCTGCGTATTCAAACAAAAATTCTCGCCGATATCTTCCACCGAGAGCGTGAATGGATAGTTAGTCCGCTCCTCCACTCGCAGTACCTCGATGCCTTTCCAAGCGAGCAATTGTTCGTTAGTGCTGTTATTCCGGGTGTGGTGATAATTCAACAACGCTGAGAATAAGGGTGTGGGGACAGCCACCCTGCTACAGCTTTGCGCCAACGCCAGCGACGCATGCTCATGGCGCATCAGCTCCGCCAACAATGCATGTGTATGGCGTACGCTTGCTTCCACTCCGTCGTTGCCAATCCTCAGCCGCACCGGCAGCGTGTTGAGGAAGAGTCCCATCACGCGGTCTGCGCCCGACCCGCCCTGCATCCGGCCGAACACAACCGTGCCGAACACGACATCGCTTCGACCCGACACCTTCGCCAACAACCGACCCCACGCCAGGTGCCACAGCGCGGCGGAACTGACACCTAGTTTCCGCGCTCGCTCCCGCAGCCGCCGACTGAGAACCCGATCCAGCACGGTCCGGCTTTCCTCGACTTCTGTTCCATCACCCTTCGCACTGACCAGGCCAAAAGGCGCTGTCGGCTCCTCCACGTCCGCAAGCATCCTACGGAAGAATGCTTCGTCTTGCTCACGAGTCACTCCTAGCCGCGTCTGTGCGACCAGATTACGAAATGGCAGCGGTTTCGGCAGTCGCTCCGCCCGGCCCAGGAGATACGCTTCAATTTCCTCGCGGATGACCTCATCGGTGACATGGTCCCCTACCAGATGGTGCAACAGCATCAGCAACAGCCAGCGCTGCTTACCCGGGTCATGCGCCACATAGGCCCGCAGCAATGGCGCTTCACGCAGGTCCATCCGCTGGCGCCTGGGGGTAATCCGCCGGTACATTTGCTCTACCGCGTCTCGCGTCCCATCCAACTGCATACGCTCCACTCGCATGGGAGCTTTCCGCCAGACCACTTGCACCGGCTCGCCGAGTCCTTCCCAGAACACTGAGGTCCGCAAAATGTCATGGCGGGCAATTACCGACTGCAGCGCGGCCAAATAATCGTCCAACCGCGCCTCGGTTTCGAAACTCATTTGCGTACTCAGTAAATAAGGATCCTGCTCGCGGCTGAGCAAAGAATGGAAGAGCATTCCTTCCTGAAGCGGCGTCAAGGGATAGATGTCTTGTATGTTCGCCGCTCCTCCAACCACTCCGGCCACTACTCGCTCAATCTCTTCGGCCGTAATTTTCAGGAGCGGCAACATGTCCGGAGTTATTTTTTCGCATCCATCGGGTATACGGTTTTCCGGAACTGCGAACGCTGTCAAGCCGTTCAGGGACGCTGCCAGCGAGGCGAGCGTGGGCGAAGAAAATAGCTCCCGGACGTCTACCTCAAATCCCCTCTGCCGCATACGTTCCATCAGGGTGACGGCCAACAACGAGTGGCCGCCTAACTGGAAGAAGTTGTCCTGCCGCCCCACCCGAGGGACTTCGAGCAGTTCAGCCCAGATTTCCGCCAACATCTTTTCCGTCTCGCCTTCAGGCGCTTCGTAATCGCGTGCGGCGTAAGCATCACTATCGGGCACCGGCAGGGCCTCCCGGTTCAGCTTCCCGTTAGGCGTCAATGGCATCCGCTCCAGACGAACATACGCCGCCGGTACCATGTATTCTGGCAGCTTCGCCGCAAGCCAGCTCCGCAGTTCGGTTGTCAAGGACGCGGCCAATCTTTGCCGTGTTGGGTTCGTGGCGTACTCTTCCGGCGAACTCGACAGGAGATCTCCCGGGAAGATCACGCGTCTCTGGCCGGCCGCTTGGCCGCGAAAAACTACGTCACAACTTTCAAGCGCACTGACATTGGGTCGAACCTCATTGGGCCGGATCTCACTGGGTCGAACCTCAAGGGTGTACCCGAATTCATGGGCAAAATCCCATAGGTCTTCCAGCTCGACTGCGGTGCTTTGCACACGCTCCAATTGAGATCGAAGGGCGCCCACAGTGGCTGGACGCGGGCTGGAGCGCAGCGCTCGCGCGGCGGCAACATGTCGTTGCAAGCGGGTATTGGGAACTCCAGTCACTCCCAGAACTTCAGGTAGTATCCGGCTGAAGCGCTCGCGCAAAGCGCTCAGGCTGAGAGATTCTCGATTCCAATCCAGCCACTCGCATTCCATCTCTTCTTCTTCGGGCTCTTCGGGCGCTCCGCCTATGTGCAACCCCACGTCGTAACGGAAGCAGGTAAGCTCATTTCTGGCCCGCCCTCGTTTCAAATTGATCTCCACGCGGCTGATCTGCGGGAAGCGCTCAGGCAACGCACGGAAAAACTCGGGAGCAATCACGAGTTCGTTTTCCTGCCTCATTTTTTTCTGCACGCGCTGCCAAAGCACATCGCAGCTTAGAGAATCGGGCGCCTGATATAGCTGCACGGATGTATGAAAGGTCTCGAGCAAGGGATAACTGCGCAGGTCTCCGATGAATACCGAGCCGCCTGGCCGCAGACTTTCTACCGCGCCTTTCAGGACGGTCAGGAGATATTCGAGGTCAGGAAAATGCTGGACAACCGAATTGATCAGCACCAGGTCAAACCGTTCCTGCTGCCCGATTGCTTCCAGTTCATGCGCCGCCTTGCATTCCAAAGCGACCTGGGGCATGTGCAATTCCGGACGCAGCAGTTGCTGCCGCACAAAATCCAGTTCTACCTTTGATATGTCCGTTCCCTGGTACCACTCGCATTGGGGCGCAATACGGAAGAGCAACATACCAGTGCCGCAGCCGATCTCCCAAACTCGCTTCGGCTGCAAGGCCGCAATGCGCTCGACCGTTGTCTCCAGCCACTCACGCATCTCGTCGGCGGGAATGGGCTGTCCGGTATAGCTGCTGTTCCATCCGGCAATGTTGAACGTGGGGTCTGGAGCGGAGTCTCGCTCTTTGACAATTGCATCGTATGTGGCGGCCCATCCGGCCAACTGTTCGGTCGTGAGCGCCTCCCGGACGCTATGCGCTTCGTCGGCGTGACTGCCTCCGTCTCCGTCCATCACATAGTAAGCAGCCAGGCGCTTCTCTCCCGCTGCGTCGTCGCGCACAATCACAGATGCTTCCCGGATTGCGGGATGTTCGAGGAGCCGCGCCTCAATCTCCTGCAACTCGATGCGGAAGCCGCGGAGCTTCACTTGAAAATCTCTCCGCCCCAGAAACTCAATGGTGGCATCAGGAAGCCATCTGGCCAGATCGCCGGTTTTGTACATCCGCGCGCCCGCTTCCTGCGTATACGGATCTGGCAGGAAACGCTCTGCGGTAAGCTCCGGCCGTCCCAGGTATCCGCGTGCTACTCCCGTACCGACGATATAGAGTTCGCCGGTTGCTCCGGTCTGCACAGGTTGCATCTGCTCATCCAGAATGTAGAGGCGAGTGTTCGCGAGAGGACGACCGATTGAGTTCCAGGTCGAGAGATTCGTGTTTATCTGTTGTAGTGTCGCGTTGATGGTGGTCTCGGTCGGGCCATAGGCATTCCACAAGGCTGGGCGCGGGCCGTTCCGCTCGCCATCGCCCTCAAACCAGTTTTCCAATGCCTGCCGGTCCAGAGCTTCACCGCCGATAATCAGGAGTCTGACAGTCGGTGGAATCCGCGCGTTCCTATCTGCCGCAAGCTGCTTCCAGAACCGAATCGGGAGATCCATCATGGTGATCCCCCATTTTTCTGCGAGGGTCCAGAATGCCCGCGCTTCGGCCAGCCAACCATCGTTGCGCAGCACCAGAGTTGCGCCAGAGAGCAAAGCAATGAAGATCTCCTCCACAGACACGTCGAAGCTGAGGGAGGCAAATTGCAAGATGCAGTCTTGCGCGCATATTTGCCATTGCGTTCGAAGCGCGGTGATGTGATCGGTGACCGCGCGATGCTCGATCATTACCCCATTGGGCTTCCCTGTGGAACCGGAGGTGTAGATCACGTAGGCGAGGTGTTGCGATGTAAGCTCGGCGGGATCGGGATTGCTCTCTGGCTGGTCTCGCCAGGCAGCATCGCTTCTCGGATCCAGCACAAGCAGGTTTTGGTCGAGTCCGGCAAATAATGGTTTCAGATGACCTTGAGTCAGCAGAACTGTCGATCCGCAGTCCTTCAGCATGAAGTGCAATCGCTCTGCGGGATAACGCGGATCCAGCGGCACATAAGCCGCGCCTGCCTTCAGTACCGCCAGCAGAGCGACGATCATTTCCATGCTGCGTTCGAGGCAGATCGCTACACGAGTCTCCGGCTTTACACCTGACTCGCGCAGATAATGCGCCAACCGATTGCTGCGGCGATTGAGATCGCCATACGTCAATTGCCGGTCTTCACTCTGGAATGCATGATTCTCGACTGCATGATTCTCGAATGCATGCTCGACTGCCGTCGCCGAGGGTGTCCGCTGCACCTGCTGTTCAAATAATTCGTGCAGGCAGCTTTCACCCGACCACGCTTCTCGCATGGCATTCCGCGCACAGACAACAGTCTGTGGCTCGGCATGCGACAGCGAGGGATCGGATTGATTCATCTCTTCTCTTATGAGTTTCACGAAACTCACTTCCTCTAATGCCCGGCGAGGGCGGCCTTCCGTTGCTCAGGGGTCATCCGGCGAACCGTCAACCCAACCTTGGCGATCTTTTCCAGTTCCTCTACTGAACGTCCAGAAATGGACCGTAACTTTTGCGCAAAATCCATCAGCACGGGATGTTCGAGAAGCGTCCGCACCGACAGCTCAGTCTGGAAATACTTGTTGATTCGGGACACGACCCGGAGAGCGAGGAGTGATTCTCCACCCAAGTCGTAGAAGTTGTCGCGCACTCCGACCTGAGTAGCGCCCAGAACCTGTGTCCAAATATCCACCAGCAGTTCCTCGATGGCGGTCATGGTTTCCGAAGCGCCGTCCTGGACTGACCGCCCTTTGAAGGGCGCGGGGTCCGGGAGCGCCCTGTGGTCTACCTTGCCGTTTGTACTTAACGGCAACTCGGGCAACATCACGTACACACTTGGAACCATGTACTCGGGGAGCTTGGTTTTCAGGTAACTCTTCAACTCATCTGCGCTCGCTTCGCCAGATACATACGCCACCAGCCGCTTACCGCTGGCGCCGGTCTTCATCAGCACGGCGCAATTGCGCACCCCGCCATGTTGGAGCAAAGCCACCTCGATTTCGCCCAGCTCCACGCGAAAGCTGCGTATTTTGATCTGATGATCTGCTCGGCCAAAAAACTCCAGATTGCCATCTTGCATCCAGCGGGCCAGATCTCCGCTGCAATACATCCGTTCTCCGGGCTCGCCATAAGGGTTCGGGAGATATTTCTCTGCCGTCAGCTCGGGCCTGCGCCAATAGCCGCGCGCTAATCCTTCGCCACCGATGTACAAGTGGCCCATGGCCCCGACCGGCTCAAGATTCATGTGGCGATCCAGTACGTACGTGTAAGTATTCGAGACCGGCTTGCCAATGGGCACGCTGGCTGCATCCCTGGTTACCTTTTGCACCAGATAACAACTAGTGAAGGTGGTACATTCGGCAGGGCCGTAGGCATTCACGAGCCTTTCGGGTCCCCCAGACTCAAGGACCGCAGCGGCTGTTCCGGGATGAACCGCTTCTCCGCCAAACAGTAGGCACTTCACCGAATTGAACATAGCGGGATTCTGGCGTCCCATCTCATTAAATAAGGAGGTCGCCAGAAACATCACTTTCACGCCCTTGTCTTTGATTTCTGCCGCAAACCTATCCACGTCTAGCAGGTCTTCATTCCCGATGATTACCAGGAAACAACCGTTCAGCAGCGATCCCCAGATTTCAAAGGTGCAGGGATCAAAAGACAGGTTGACGGTTTGAGCCACAACTTCGTCACCCTGAAATTGGATGTAGTTGGTCTCGCGCAGCAACCGGATCAGGCTGCGGTGACTGACGGCTGTAGCTTTCGGCAGGCCCGTGGAACCCGAGGTGTAAATCACATAAGCCAGGTTTTCCGGGAATACCCGCGCCGGAAAACTCTGATCGCTCTGCTGTGCGACCTCATCCCAGTCGCGATCAAGGCGAAGCACAGGTGCTTTTATCTCCGGCATCGGATGGGCCAGCCGGCCTTTCGTCAGCAAGACTGCAATACCGGAATCCTCTACCATGAACCGCAACCTGTCCGGCGGATAAGCTGGATCAATGGGGACATACGCTCCGCCGGCTTTGAGAATTGCCAGCATCGCGAGCACCACCTCTACCGACCGCTCCATGCTGATGCCCACCAACTTTTCCGGACCGACACCGAGATTCGCTAAATAGCGCCCCAGTTGGTTCGAGCGGCGATCCAATTCGGCGTAGCTGAGCCGTTCCTTGCCGCATGTGACCGCTGGTTCCTCCCCGCGACGGCGGACCTGCTCGGCAAATAACTCCATCATGGTTTTGTCGCGAGGATACTCGGTGTGTGTCTGGTTGAACTCCACCAGGATTTGCCGACGCTCTTGCTCGCTGAGCAGATCAATGCAACTGAGAACTTGATTGGGATCGCCGGTATAGGCCTCCAGCAGCCGCACGAAGCGACGGCTCAGCGCGTCTATAAAATTTCCGGCGAAGCAATCCGGCTGGTACTCAAAACCCATGGTCAAACCTTGGCTGGTCAAACCTTGGCTGGTCAAATCTGGACCGGTCAAACTCTGTCCGGCACACACCAGCACGGAAAGCGGATAATGGGTTGAATCGTTTGTATCAATCTCAGTGAGGCGCACGCCGCCAAAGCTTTCCTTCTCCCTCACCCGGTTCATGGGGAAGTTCTCAAAGACCACCAGGGTGTCAAACAATTCGTTCAGTCCGGTGATTCGTTGAATTTCCAATAGTCCGAGATATTGATGGGGCAACAAAGCGGACTGTTCCTGACTGAGCCGGCTGAGCAGATCGTTGAATGAATCGCCGGAACGCAACTGCACCCGCGTGGGCAGCGTATTGATCAAAAGTCCGATCATGCTTTCGATGCCGTTGATTTCCGGATTGCGTCCGGAAACGGTGCCGCCGAACACGACATCGTCGCGGCCGGTGTACCGTGAAAGCAAGACGGCCCAGGCGCCCTGAATTACGTTGTTCAGGGTCAAGCTGCGAGCGCGTGCTTGTTCTGTGAGACGGTTTGTGAGTTCTTCATCGAGAACGACATAAAGGCGTTCCGGTATTTTTGGTTCACGCAGGGAGCCTGCGGCGCTCATGCGTGTGCCTTCTTCGAGTCCAGCTAGCGCTTCGCGCCAAGCTGCTTCCGATGCCTTTCGGTCCTGGCGGGCGAGCCACGCCAGATAATCGCGGAATGGCGTGACCCAGGCCAGAGCAGCAGGACTGCCATGGTGCGCATACAAAAGCAGCAACTCGCGAAGCATCAATGGCAGCGACCATCCGTCTATCAAAATGTGATGAGTTGTAATCAGCAGGCGGAATCTTTGCGTCGAACAACGCACCAGATGAAAGCGAAACAGTGGAGACGTGTCCAACTGAAAACGTGTGACACGTTCTTTTGCAACCAGTTCGGCGAATCTGCGCTCGCATTCGGAGCCCTCAAGCGAAGAAAAATCCAGGGTGTGGAATTGCAAAGAAATATCCTGAGGAATGATCTGGACGGGCCGAGCCAGTTCCTGGTGCTTGAACGCGGCGCGTAAATTCGGATGGCGGCGCAACAACGCCCGAACTGATTCCTGAAGCGTCTCTTCATCTACCGCATCTTCATCTCGCGCCCCCTCCAGGGTGAGCAGGACCTGGACGTTGTAGATATCCGGTCCTGTGACATCGTAAAAAGCGTGAAAGAGCATTCCCTCCTGCACAGGCGAGAGCGGCAAAATATCCTGGATTTCTCCGTATTCGCTTTCCAGTCGCTCAATTTCAGATTGTGAGAGAGCCACCAGCGGCAAGTCAGAGGGCGTGAATCCTCCCATTCCAGGTTTAGCGCAGTGGTGGACCAGCGCTTCCAGGACATGAAACCATCCTTCCGCTAACAAACGAATGTCCTGTTCTGAAAACGCTGCCGGCAGCCATGTCCAGGTAGCCGTCAGTTCCGGGCCGGACGAATGCTCCAACACCATGGAATCGACTTCCAGCGAATGATGAAACGGCATGTCCGGGTCCATGCCTCCGGCAAGTAATTCACACGGCGACCAATGGCCGGTATCGGTAACAGGAAAACGCCCGAGATAGTTAAAGTCGATCTGTGATTCGGGCAGATCGGACAAAGCGCTCGCAGTTTCAGGATTCAGATAACGCAGAAGTCCGTAACCAATGCCATTGCTGGGGACACGACCGAGCTGTTCCTTGATCGATTTAACCGCCTGGCCCAGAGCTTTGCCTCCCGCCCATGCTTCCTCCAGATCGAGTGAATCAGGGTCAAGTGAATCATGCTCAAGCGAACCCAGGTCAAGACGCACAGGAAAGATGGTGGTGAAGAATCCGACCGTGCGGGAAAGGTCGAGGTCGTCAACAATTGCTTCCCGCCCATGCCCTTCGAGATCAATTAGAACAGAGGTGCCTTCCCGGGAATTGCGCCGTCGCCAATTCAGGATGCTGAGAACAAACCCGGCGAGCAGTACATCGTTAATGCGGGCGTGAAACGTGGCGGCCACCTGGCTGAGCAAAGGAGCGGTGACGCTGGCCGGCAAGGTAAGAGCACTTTGGCGCGTGCTGCTCAACGTATCCCGGCCGGGATCGAGTTTGTAACCAGGCAACAGTTCTGACGCGCCCTTCAACGTATCCGTCCAGAAAGACAGCTCTTTCACGCGCTCTGGATTCAGTGCCTCCTGGTTCAATCGCTGGGCCCAGCCCCGGAACGAGACGGGCGACGGTTCAAGCACGGGAGTGGTTCCGGCGGCAATGGCCGCAACACAAGCAGCGAGGTCCGGCAACAGGATTCGCCAGGACACTCCATCGATTGATAAATGATGGATGGTGAGCAACAGACGGCCGGGAGAAGTGGGGTCCGCGTCAGGCGTGTCTGCGTCAAATCGGCCTGCGTCAAACCATACCGCTTGCAGCATGATTCCGCGCTCTGCCGATAAACGTGTCTGCGCAGCCTGAGCTTCTTCTTCAATCCGCTTCTGGCGCGCTTCCGTATCGATCCCCTGTAAATCGATTGCACGCAAGCACGATGCGGCACTCACCGCTCCCTTCGGCTGGATTTCCAGTTTCCATTCTTCCCTGCCGATCTCTGTCCGGTCGCCCTCTGCACCGGTGAAACGCAAGCGCAAAGCGTCGTGGCAATCGAGGACGATCTGCAAAGCGAGCACAAGATGCTCATGCTTCACATCTGCCGGAACCTGCAGCAGCATCGACTGGCTGAAGCGATGCAATGAGCCGCCGTGCTCAAGAAACCAGCACATGATGGGCGTTGGCGGCATGGGACCCACACCGTTTTCGACTGGTGCAGCCGCCGACTTTTGCGCAAAATGTGAGACGGCTGCAAGGGCCTCAATGCCCGGTTGCTGAAAGACATTGCGCAAGGTGACAATCAACGCTGCCTGCCGTGCGCGACTGACCAACTGAATTGCCAGAATGCTATCGCCGCCAAGGGAGAAAAAATTATCGTCCGGGGAAACCTCGGGAACGGCAAGCAACTCTTTCAGGAGTGAACAGAGGACCTCTTCGGCGCGGGTGCGCGGCGCACGACGCGCACCCGTACCGGTCACCTCAGGCGTGGGCAATGCTTTGCGGTCCAGCTTGCCGTTAGAGTTTAGCGGCAGAGACGGGAGAACCTTGATGAAAGAAGGAACCATGT
The DNA here is from genome assembly GCA_036513255.1 of Candidatus Sulfotelmatobacter sp. Taxonomy (GTDB): domain Bacteria; phylum Acidobacteriota; class Terriglobia; order Terriglobales; family Acidobacteriaceae; genus Sulfotelmatobacter. The sequence goes on from DATBZH010000065.1 coordinate 18,385, forward strand.
AGTCTGGCAGCTTAAGCGTCAACGACTTCCGCAGTTCGGCCGCATTAATGCTGTAGCCTAAAGCAGGAACCACATAAGCGACCAGCTTCTTTTCGCCCGCGCGGTCCTCACGAACGAGCACCGCAACTTGACCCACATCGGAGCAACTCATCAGCGCCGTTTCGATTTCAGCCAACTCGATGCGATAGCCACGAACCTTGACCTGCTGGTCAGTTCGTCCCAGGAATTCCACTTGCCCGTCTTCTCGCCAGCGCACGCGATCGCCGGTGCGATACATGCGCTCGCCGGAACGTCCAAACGGATTGGGAAGGAAACGCCCGGCGGTAAGATCGGGCCGGTTCAGATATCCGCGGGCCAGCCCGGCGCCGGCAATAAACAATTCACCGGGAATGCCCACTGCAACCGGTTGCAACGCGGAATTCAGGACATAAACCTGATGGTTGTCCATGGGAGCGCCGATCGGCACGCTGCCGGTCAAGTTTTCCGGGTTCGCCGCCGCATAGTGAGTGGCAAATGTAGTTGTCTCCGTCGGCCCGTAGCCGTTGCACACTAGCGTTTCGGGGCAATACTCGCGCAACCGCTGGACGGCGGCAACCGGAACAACATCGCCCCCAGCCCATATCTCCCGCGCACCCAGAAAGCAATCCGGGGCCTCTTGAACCAGCGCGTTGAAAAGGCTGGCCGTGAGGAACGTAGAAGTGATCTTCTCTTCCTGGAACAGACGTTTATAAGTGGCAATGTCCAGTTCGCCCGGAGGCGAGATGATCACCTGTTTTCCACGCAGCAATGCCGACCACATTTCATAGGTCGAAGCGTCGAAAGCATGAGAAGAATGGAACAACACACGATCCAAACTTCCCTCTCCCCAACTGCTGTCAAATGCCAGGCTGAGAACATTGCCATGCGTAACAGCAACACCTTTGGGAGTTCCGGTGGATCCCGAGGTGTAAATCACATAGGCAAGCTGGTCGGTATGGATGCGAACGTTGGGGTCTGCATCCTGCTCCGTGGGAAGCGAGGGGTCCTCATTGACGACAATCACATTTGGATGTGTGAGTCCGCGGTCTGCGCTGCTCCGGTCGAGAAGAAGCACAGCCGCGCCCGCCTCTTCCATAATCAGGCGCATACGTTCCAGCGGATATGCGGAATGAAGAGGCAGATAAGCTCCGCCGGCTTTCAACACTGCAAGGGTGGCCACTACCATTTCCGGGGACCGCTCCATCAGAATAGCGACCGGAGTCTCCGCAGCTACGCCACTCTTAATAAGCCTGTGAGCAAGCCGGTTCGCCTGCTCATTGAGTTCGCGGTAGGTCAGTTCTCCGCGGGCGGAGCGAAGAGCAACGGCGTTTCCTGCCTGCGCAACCTGCATGGCAAAGCAAACTGGAATTGTCTGTGTGGAGGGATAGGGCGCGGCAGTATCGTTCCACTCCGCAAGAATCTGCTGCTGTTCAACATCACAGAGCAATGAAAAAGAGCCCAGGCGACGGTCTGGATCTTCTACTGCCTGCGCGAACAGACGCTGGAAGTGCAGCATCATTCGCTCCGCAGTGGACGGCAGGAAGAGGGCGGTAAGGTAGTCCAGACCGACGAGGGCGTGGTCGGTGTTATCGTTCACACCCAGATTGATATCCAGCCAGGCGGAGCGGTAATAGGTATCGAATTCTTCGAGGACCAAACCGCCCGGGGCCGAAGCCGGCTTATGGTCATTCCCGAAAGCATAAGAGCTGTCCACCAGCGGCGCGCGGCTGGGATCGCGCTCCGCCCCGAGCTTATTCATCAGAAACTCGAATGGCAGATCGGAGTTCGCCATAGCTTCCAGGGTCACTACGCGCGTGCGCTCTAAAAGCTCACGAAAAGTCGGATCGCCCGACAGGTCCAGCCGGTAGACGATGGTATTGAGAAAATAGCCGATCAGAGGCTGGGTTTCCCGGTGCTTGCGGCTGCTCACGGGAGTGGCAATGGGAATGTCGTCGCTGCCGGAATACTCCCGCAAAAGCATGCCAAAGAGCGCGAGGAAGGCGGTGAAGCGCGTGACAGTTGCCGTGAGAGCAACCTGCTTGAACTGGAGCCACAACCTTTCCGGCACCGTCCAGGGAATGCGCACGCCGTCGAAGCTACGCAAACGCGGGCGAGGCATATCTGTCACCAGATCGAGCCGTGGCAAGTCCGCAAGTTTCCGCAACCAATAGTCGGCCTGCCGGGCCGCTTCGTCAGATTGCATCCACTGATTCAGCCACGCGGCAAAGTCTCCATACTGGACTGTCAGTTCGGGAAGCGGAGACGGCAGGCCGCGCGCGAAAGCGTCGTAAAGAGTGAACATCTCGTAGTCAAACAGGTCATAGGAGACGAAATCCGTGATCAGGTGATGGAGCGTGACCTGAATCGCGTGCTCGCGCTCACTCACGCGGTACAGCGTGGCTCGAATCAAAGGACTATTCAGGATGTCAAAAGGCCGGCAGGTGCCCGCGGTAATCAGCGCCTGTAGACGGTCGCGCTGGTCCTCTACGGGAAACTCGGGGACGTCCACACGCTCCAAAAGAATTTGAAGTTGGGGAGCAACTACGGCCCTGGGCTGGCCGCCGACTTCAGGCATCGACGTGCGGAAATTCTCGTGGCGGCGGACCATTTCATTGATCGCGCGCTCCAGTGCGGCAACGTTCAATTCGCCCTTAAGCAGATAGGCGTGTGTATGGTTGAAGTAATAGACAGTCGGATCCACCTGTTGCAGCAGCCAGAGATGCTCCTGCTCGGCGGTCATGGAGTAATCCAGAGTGGGACGGCGTTGAATACCTGACTCTTTAGACTGGTCGGGACGCGCTTCGCCCCGGAGACGCTTCTCCAACATTGCACGCTGGGCCGGAGTAAGCCGGGAAATCCGCTCCTGGGTGGATTCTATGTTTTGAACTTCCTTACTCATCTCGGTGGAACTCCCTGGATTCAAGTGAACAGTCTTGCGCTCCCGCCGGCACTTCTACTCGCACATAACCGGCCACTGGAGGAATGGACTCCAGGCTATGCTGCAAAATCTGGACGCCATCCCTGTTCTCGATTTCCGTGAATCCTGCGAACTTATAGGTCACGTACATCATGCGGTTGCGGTCATTGGCCACAAATTCAGAGAACAGCCGGACCCCTGATTCCCGCGCTCTTCTGAGGATGTAATTCAACAGAATCATGCCGACGCCCCGGCTCATCACACGGCAGGACATGAGCAGCAGCTTGACAGTCCAAACTTCAGGATCGCACTCCATCAGAGCCAGGCCGATTTTTCCGTAGCTGCCAAACTTGTCGGACAGCTCAGCCATGAGCAGCAGATGGCGGCTGGAACACCTTAGCTCTTCCAACTCTTCCCGGGAATAAGTTCGTCCGGTGGTATTGAGCTGATTCGTGCGGTTGGTCAGCTCTTCCGCCCGCGCCAGATCTTCGGCACGTGCGGGATAGAGGGTAAAGACCATGCCGAGAGTAGCGAGAAATTGCTCGTGGGCTCCCGTGAATGCCTCTTCCGTCTGTTTGCGCCGGATATCCCCGAGATACATCTGGCGGCGCATCCGCGACTCCGTCGTAATACTCTCCGGTTTCAATTCCGGCATTTGCAGCAGAAAGGGCAACTGACCGTGGTCTAGACAAAGCACCTGGGGCAGCGCCGCGTGCACCTCCGCAAGCTCAAAAGGGTCATCATCGATAAAGCAGATGGCATCGAGGCCTATATTGAGGTTTTCCGCGATGACCCCTATGGAGGCGGCTTTGGATCCCCAGTTAATTTGGGGATACAAGAAGTACTCTTCCAAACCCAATTCGCGCAGCCGCGTCAGCGCCGTTTCCGCATGGTTCCGGCTGGCAATCGAGTGCAGGATGCCGCGAGAATCAAGCTCGAGAATGGTTTCCCGGACCTTGTCGCGCAATCGCACCTGATCGCCCTCCAGAAAAGTTCCGTCCCACAATGTGTTATCCAAATCCCACACGATGCATTTGATCCTCGCTGGCTTCGCGAGGGCCGCCGCTTCGCTCGTGATTTCGTTCGGGATTACGGACTCAGTCATAAATAATCTCAATCGGCGGCAGCTACGCTTTGGGCTTGGGCAACTGCCTGGCAGGCACTCTGGGCAATGGCGATCTCCTGGATCTCGTTGCTGCCCTCAATGATCTCCATGATCTTGGCGTCGCGATAAAAGCGTTCGACCGGATATTCACTGCTGCACCCATTCGCACCATGGATCTGAACGGCATCCCGCGCAATCTCTGCAGCGGTCGTGCAGGCGAAGTATTTGGCAATGGAGGTCTCAATGATGGAAGCGGGATCGCCTGCGTCCCTGAGTTGCCCGGCATGGCAGCACAGCACACGAGATGCCTTCACCCCTGCCACCATCTGCGTGATCATCCGCTGGATTAGTTGGTGTTCGCGCAAGAGAACGCCGGACTGTTTTCGCTGGCCCGCGTATTGCAGACACGATTCCAGACACGCCTGACCGATGCCCACACATCCCCAGGCCACGCTGTAGCGGCCACAATCCAAGGCCGAGGAGGCTATGTGAGAAAGGCCAAACCCCGGGGCGCCAACCAGGTTGCGTTTCGGAACACGGCATTGCTCAAGGCGGAGTTCAGCCATCATCGAGGCGCGCGTACCTAACATGCTATGCACGGGCGTAGTCACCAGCCCCGGCGTATTTCGCTCCACCACGAATGCACAGTGGCCTCGCCGGCTCCTGGCGAACACAAGAAACAAATCTGCCGTCTGGCCAAACGTGATCCACTTCTTGTGCCCGGTGAGCACAAAATCATCGCCGCTCTCGATTGCTTCTGTCGTGATTTCACGCGCATCACTGCCGGCTTCAGCTTCAGTGAGAGCGAATGCGCCGATCGCCTGCCCCTGCCCGAGCTTTTCCAGCCACTGCGTCTTCAGGTCTTCCGTCCCCCAGCGCGACATGGTCAAAGCGACCATGCTGTGCACAGTCAGTAAACTGCGGAGCGACGAGCAACCTCGTCCCAGCTCTTCGTTGAGCAGGCCGAATTCGACAGAATCAAAACCGGCGCCACCTTTACTGACGGGTACCACCGCGCCGAGATAGCCATGGTTCGCCAGTTGCCGCACCACCTCGGGCGGCATGAGTTCCTGCCGGTCCCAGGCATTGGCCCCGGGCACAACGTGAGCATCCACAAATTGCCGGAACTCGGTACGCAGCCGTTGCTGTTGTAAAGTTAGTTCCATAAGCAAAATCAATTCAGCAGAGCAATTCTCAGTGCGAATTGTTCCGCGAGGGCGCGGTCTTTCTTTCGATCAGTTCCGCCATCGCATTGATCGTCTGAAAGTTCTTGATCTCCAGGTCCTCGTTGGCAACGGCAATCTGAAAGTTCTTCTCCAGAAACAAGACGAGCTGCATGGCAAACATGGAGTTGACAAAACCGGCGGCAAAGATCTGTTCATCGTCGCCAATCACGCGGCCACCGATATGCCGCCCCAAAAAATCCCTGAGTTTTTCTTTTGCCTGTTCCATTTATCTTCGTAGCTTCAATCTGCGTAGCTGTAAAATCCGCGCCCTTTTTTGCGGCCGTGCAGACCGGCATCCACCATCTGCCGCAGTAGCGGACACGGGCGGAATTTACTGTCTTTGAACTCGTCGTACAGGACTTCAATGGAAAACAGAATCGTGTCCAGTCCGATCAGGTCGGCGGTTTCCAGCGGGCCCATCTTGTGCTCGAAACAATTCTTGAATATCTCGTCCACCACCTCGGGCGTGGCCACTTTCTCCTGCACCAGAAAAATGGCTTCATTAATGGTCAGCATCAGCACCCGGTTGGAAACAAATCCGGGAGAGTCGCCGACCAGGATGGCCTTCTTGCCCATAAGGGCGAGAAGCCGGGTTGCGGTCGCTAAGGTTTCATCGCTGGTGTGATAGCCGCGAATCACCTCGACGGCAGTTTTCAACGGGACGGGGTTCATGAAGTGCATGCCTATCACCTGCGCAGGCCGGCGGGTCATGGCGGCGATGCGGGTGATAGGAATGGCGGAGGTATTGGCGGCGAAAACGCATTGCGGAGGACAAATTGCATCCAGCCGCCGGTAGACTTCAGCTTTGATCGCGACCTTTTCGATAACGTTTTCAATGACGAAGTCAGCTTCGCGCAGCACGGCATAATCGGCAGATAGCTGAATACGGCCCAGAATTTCCTCCGGACTGCCGCTCAAGTTCTTTTGCAACAAGCGCGCAAAGCGAACGCCGTTTCTGATCTGCCCGAGGGCAGACTCCAGAATAGAATCGGAGATATCGATCAGCAGCGTGCGCAAGCCGCTTTGCGCCAGCGCCTGCGCCAGTCCCACACCCATCACACCTGCCCCGATCACACCAATGGTTTCAAGACGTGCGGCTCCGGAGTTGTCGCCGGAGCGGCTGGCACTGGCACTAGCAAAGATCAGCGGCGGATGGACAGACATTATGTATTCTCCATTCGCGAGACTTCAGCCTCGTCCATGCCTTCGATCATGGTCAGCAAAGCGTCTTCCACAAACAGCGCAATGTCAGCCACGGTAGGGGATTTCAAGAGCGCCGCCAGGGGAAAGTCAATCTGAAAGGCCTCGCGCAGTTCCGCAGCTACTCGTATTGCCAGAAGTGAATTTCCGCCCAGACGGAGAAATTCGTCATGAATCCCAATCGGATGGATCCCTAACAGTTCTTCCCATATCTTCGCAATCTTTTGCTCAGTCGAATTGGCAGGCGCGACATACTCCGCGCCTAGATGTGGGCGCGAATTTCCGTTGCCGCTATTGCGTGAAGCGAAGCTTTGGTCGTAGGAAACGATTTCGCGAGCAGGAGGAGCAGCCACCGGCCGGGCGATCGCGGGTTCTGCCGCCTGCTTCCGCTCTGGACGTATAGTTGGCGTAAGCCAGTAACGTTGCCGCTCGAAGGGATACGTGGGCAGCGGAATGCGGCTTCTCGATTCGTGGCGGTGGACGCCATTCCAATCGGGTTCAATACCTGCCAGCCACAGGTTTCCCAGCGTGTTGAGAATGAAAGCGCGGTCAGGCTGCGCGTCCGACGAATGGGGAAGAGACGCAAGAGTGACGCGATCGGCTACGCCCCTGCCCGCAAGATATTGTTCGGCAAGAGAACTGAGCATTTGGCCCGGCCCGACCTCCAGAAGTACCGGCGCGGAAGGCGAGCACAAATGTTGCAAGCCGGCCGCGAACTGCACGGGCTGGGTCAGGTGCCGCGCCCAATAGGCCGCGTCCGTGGCCTCTGAAGCAGTGATAGGTTTGCCCGTCACATTGGAGATGTAGGGGATTTGCGGAGGGCTTAGACGGATGGATCGCGCAATTTTCGTCAATTCCTCCGCCACCGGCTGCATCAGAGGGGAATGAAAGGCGTGAGTGGCAAGAAGCCGCCTGCATACGATCTCGCCTTCCCGAAGCAGGCGCTCTTGCAGAGCTTCAACAGCTTCAGGCGCGCCGGCCACCACGCACAGTGAGTTGCCGTTGATTCCCGCCACAGAGATTTCAGGAGTCAGCAGCGGACAGATTTCCACTTCCGGCGCCGCAATAGCCAGCATTGCGCCGGGAGCAAGCCGTTCTATACTCTGCGCCCGAACCGCCAGCATGCGCAGGCTATCTTCAAGCGAAATAACTCCAGCCAGGCACGCAGCCACATACTCACCGATGCTGTAGCCCATCAAGCTTTCAGGAATAATACCCCAGCTCATCCAGAGTTTCGCCAGCGCATATTCGATTACGAACAGCGCGGGTTGCGCCCAAAGAGTCCGATGGATCTCCTGCATGGCTGAGGAACTATCTTCGCCCACGCGCCGCAGCAAGCTGCGGAAGTTCACACGCTCTTCGCTCCTGACTTCATTCTGCTGCCGCACTCTTGGGTTCGGATACACGATTCTGCGCAAGTCCGCACCCAAAAGCGGCTGAAGAAACTCGCAGCAGTAATCCACGTGCTTTGCGAACTCTGGCTCCGATTCATACAAACCTCGGCCCATATCGAGGTATTGATCGCCGAGACCCGGCAGCAGGACGGCGACAGGGCGCCGCGCGGATGGCGCGACAGCAGTCAAAACCCGCGAGGGAGTCCGCGCCTGTAAGGCAGTAGCTGCTTCGGAGAGATCGCGGCAGACAGCGATTCGCCGGTGCTCGAAGGCCTTTCTGCCCTCCTGCAAAGTGAATGCGATATCGGCAAGGTTTTGTTCTGGATGTCGGAGCAGATGCGTAGTCAGCTGGTCGGTAGCTCTCTCCAGCGCGGGGCACGTTTTCGCAGAAATTACGAGGAGATGGAAGGGCTTTGCCGGCTCCGATGGCTTCATCCGGGGCGCTTCCTCCAGAATCACATGCACATTCGTGCCGCCGATTCCGAATGAACTTACTCCTGCCCGCTTCGGCTTGTTGCCATCAGGCCACGGAGAGAGCGTGTAGTTCACGCGGAAAGGGCCGCGCTCAAAAGGAATTTTGGGGTTAGCCTCGCTGAAGTTCACAGAGGGAGGAATCCAGCCGTGCTTAAGGGCAAGAGCAGTTTTGATCAATCCAGCTACTCCAGCGGCTGCATTGAGATGGCCGATATTGCTCTTGACCGAGCCCACAGCAATGCTTCCAGGCTTGAGGGCGGTCTGGCTGTAAACCTGGTTGAGTGCGGCGATCTCGATTGGGTCTCCTATGGTGGTGGCGCTGCCATGAGCTTCGATGTAGCTGATGCTTTCGCAATTCGCGCCGGCCGCCGCCAGTGCCATCGAGATGGCTTCCGCCTGTCCTTCGATTGCCGGAGCTGTGAAACCGACTTTCCTGCGGCCATCATTATTGACAGCGGAGCCTTTGATGACCGCATATACCGTGTCTCCGGCGGCAATCGCATCCTCGAACCTTTTCAAAAGGACAATGCCTATGCCATCACCGACGACTGAGCCGCTGCCGTCAGCGTCGAAGCTGCGGCAGTGGCCATCTGCGGAAGCAATGCCGCCCGGTTCGTACAGATAACCGCATCGCAAAGGAGCGCTGACGGAAACACCTCCGGCCAGAGCCATATCGCATTCATAGGTCATCACCGCTCGAGCAGCAGTATGCACGGCGGCCAGAGAAGTGGAGCATGCAGTTTGGATATTGAGGCTGGGCCCGCGCAGGTTGAGCCGATAAGAAACAGTGGTTGCAAGATGGTCTTTCTCCGCGCCGCCCATCACCGTGCGAAAAGCGCTGACCGAGTCCGACTCCGAATCATCGCCCGCGAATTGCCACATATAAGAACTGAACGACATTCCGGCATAGACGCCGATCAATCCGGAAAATTTGTCGGGATCATATCCCGCGGACTCCAGTACCTCCCACGCGCACTCCAGAAACAACCGTATCTGCGGATCGGTAAACTCTGCCTCGCGCGGCGAGAAGCCGAAGAAACCGGCATCGAACAAGTCAGCATGTTCCAGAAATCCCTTGGCCTTCACGTAGTTGGGATTACGCAGCAGATCAGCGCTGATTCCGGCCTGTTCCAACTCCTCATCCGAGAAGAAGGAGATGCCTTCAAATCCCTGGCAGAGATTTTCCCAGAACCGCTGGAGATTGGGCGACTGGGGAAATCTTCCAGCCATGCCGACGATTGCTATTCCGTCAAGTGCGTCTCTGTCCATGGTGTGTGTATCCTTCTTAGCTTTTGGACGGCGCTCTTTTGCCTTCCTGCTCGTTCACGCGTGTCGCGGGACTTGCCATCGAAGTTGTAGCCTGCGTGGAGAAAGCGGACGAGAGAATCAATTGTGGGAAATTGAAAAAGATGGAGGAGTTCAATCTCTAATCCCAGGGCCGCGCGCAGCTTCTGGTGGAGTTGGATCGCCAGAAGCGAATGGCCGCCGAGATCAAAAAAGCTGGCGTGTACTCCTACCTTTTCTATTCCCAGCACGGTCTGCCACGCCGCCGCGATGGTCTGCTCCAATTCCGTCCGCGGGGGGACAAACTCCCGCGCTAATTCTTCCGGACCCAGAACCGACAATGCGGCACGATCCACACCGCCGCGAGCGTTTCGGGGCAATTGGCGCAGGGCGATAAAAACGTTGGGCACCATGAATGGAGGCAGCTTGCTATCGAGATAGCTGCGCAGTTCGTTTTGCGCCAATTTTTTTCCCTCGCTCGCCACGACATAAACGACCAGTTCACCACTCGGGCGTACAACCGCCACTGCCTGCCGCAACCCCTCATTGTTCGCTAAAGCAACGTTCGCCAGAGCAGCTTCGATCTCTCCCAGTTCTACCAGTCGCCCTTCAAGCTCTGCCCTGTCGTCAAGCCTACCCAGAAACTCAATCGTTCCATCTTGCTTGTACCGGGCACGCAGACCGGTGGCGAACATGCGCGCTCCCGTTTCCACTGAAAATGGATCGGGAAGGAAATTCTCCGCTGTCAACGATGGCCGTTTCCAATAACCACGGCCCACAGCAACCCCGTGAAGCCAGATCTGACCGGGCACATCAATAGCGACCCGCTGAAGGTGCGGATCGAGAATGTAGATCGCTGCAGTGCCTGCTGCTCTGGCGTAGGTTCCCTGTGTTTCCGGAAGTGACGTAAGAAAGGCAGCGCTGGTGGCGATAAAGGAACTGGAGATCAACCGCGGCCAAATTTCCGGAGAGAGACTCGCGTGCGCTCCTAAAACAAGGTCGGCTAGCCCGGCATGTTCGATCATCCAGGCTTTGGTGTTTTCTTCTGCTGCAGAGATATAGATCATGCACGCAAGGTTTTCTGGATTCGTCCGCATTGGCAGATTGGCTTTGCTTTGCCGTCCAATCAACTCCGATTCTGAATCCAGGCAGAGCACGCGCGCACTGGTTTTCGGAAGGTATTTGCGCAGTCCCTGTGAGGTCAGCAGCACGGTGAAATCTGCATTGGTGATAATCGCCCGCAGCCGGTCGCGGGGATTCTGAATATCCAGCGGCACATAGGCGCCTCCGGCTTTCAACACACCAAGAATGGCAGTCACCATCTCAGGCAAATCGGCCATAAAGATGCCGATTCGGGATTCCGGAGCCACTCCCGTTTGTGAAAGATAATGACCGACCTGGTTCGCCGCGCTGTTCAGTTCTGCCCAGGTCAGTTGCGTTTGGCCAAAGGTTGCAGCCGCTGCCTGCGGTCGGCACTCTGCTTCCACTTCCACTATCTCCACGATGTTCTTTCCGCCACGGGAGACCGGCATCGAGTGCTTCCAGCCAGAGAGGATTTGCTGTTCCAACTCTCCCATCATGGGCAATGACCAAACCGGCTGATCGCTATTGGCTACGATCGCTTCCAGGAGATGCTCATAATGTTCGAGCATTCGCCGGATCGTTTCCGCTTCAAACAGATCGGCGACATAGTTGATCACGACCTCTGCCTCGTGTTCCCGTTCCTCTACGGCCATGATGAGGTCGAATTTGGACGTATTCAGATCTGTTTCAAAGTCCTCTAGCCTTAACCCCGCGAATTCGAACTTCTTCTCCGGCGCTTTGCGCAGCGTGAACACGACTTGAAATACCGGGTTATGACTCATATCACGGCCCGGCGCCAACTCTTCCACCAACCTTTCAAATGGCAGGTCCTGATGTTCGTAGGCGCCGAGGGCCGCTTGACGCACGCGTTGCAGCGCTTCCCGGAAAGTCGGCTCTCCGCCCAAACTCGCGCGCACCACCAATGTGTTGAGGAAAAACCCCATCAGTTCTTCCGTCTCTCTCTGGTTGCGGTTGGCCACTACCGTGCCGACGCCAAAATCCTCCTGGCCGCTGTACCTCATCAGCAGCACCTGAAATGCCGCCAGCAGCGTCATAAACAAGCTGGCCTTCTCTTGTTTCGCGACCGCATTCAAGCGGTCACGCAGATCAGTGCTCAAACGCCGCTGCTCCGTCCCGCCACGGAAACTCTGCTGCGCCGGACGCTTCTTGTCAGTTGGCAAATCCAGCACTCCCGGCATCCCTTCCAACTGCTCTTTCCAATACTTCATCTGCTGCTCAATCTGCTTACCCTGCATTCCTTGCCGCTGCTTCAGCGCATAGTCTCCATATTGCAATTGCGGCTCGGGCAGTGGAGACTTCTCGCCTTTTCCATACGCCTCATACAGCGTGCTCCATTCCTTCATCAAAAGTTTCAACGACCAGTCATCACACACGACGTGGTGCAGTGTCAGCCCCAAAGCGTGGTCTCTTTCGCCAATCCGCGCCAGCACTCCGCGCATTAGTGGTGCTTGACCTAAATCGAATCCTTTGCCGCCGTCCTCCGTTAGAACCTTCCTTGCCTCCTTCTCCTTTTGGCTTTCGTCGCCGTCTTGCAGATCCACAAATCTCAGCCGATTTTCGATTCTCTTGCCGATCACCTTCTGCCTCGGCTGTCCGTCCTCGGCGATTACGAAGCACGTGCGCAGGATCTCGTGTCGCCGCGCGATCTCGTCAAGGCTCCGTTCCAGCCGAGGAACATCCAAAGCGCCCTTGAGCCTCCAGGCCAGAGACACGTTATAGAAGTCGCTGCCGGGCTGTAAGCGGTCCAGAAACCAAAGCTGCTCCTGGGGGTAGGAGAGCGGAAAGAGGGAGGGTCTTGCTACAGCAGCTTTAGCGCTTGATGTTTCGGCCCGGCTTGTTTGCGCTGATTTTGCAATCGTCGCTTTTTCGTGCGGTCCTCTTTCGCGCAATGCAAGCTCAATGACCTCGGCCAGTTCAGCAATCGTCGGTGATTCGAATATGGCCCGCACTGGAACGTCTATCCCCAACGCGTTCCGCAACCGTGTGGCCATCAGCGTTGCCAGCAGCGAGTGTCCACCCAAATCGAAGAAATTGGAGTGAATCCCAACTCGATTGACTTGCAGCACCTCCATCCAAACCTTTGCCAGCTGCTCTTCTGTTGCGGTGCGAGGCGCGTCATTCTGGTTTGTTGCCTGGCCCAACTCCAGCATTTCCACATCTGGCAGCGCCTGCCGGTCAACTTTCCCATTGCCCGAGAGGGGCAACTCCCGCAAGACCACAATCGCACTCGGAATCATGTAGCCCGGAAGCCTTCCCTTGAGGGCCTGCCGCAATTCCTGGCTGGTGCGCTCCCCGGCCACATAAGCTACCAGCCGCTTGTTTCCATCCGCACCGGTCTTTACTACCACGACGCAGCCGCGGACTCCGCTCTCCTGTTGCAGAGCAGCCTCAATTTCTCCCAACTCCACGCGATAGCCGCGTATCTTTACCTGAAAATCGTTCCGGCCAACGTACTCGATCGTCCCATCTGCCCGCCACCGGCCGAGGTCTCCCGTCCGATACATGCGCGCGCCTTTTTCCGCCGTGAAAGAATTTTTCAGGAAACGTTCCTCGGTCAGCTCCGGGCGATTCAAATAACCTCGGGCTACTCCCGCCCCTCCGATAAACAGCTCTCCTTCGACTCCCACCGGAACCGGCTGCCGGTGCTTATCCAATATGTAGACCTGTGTGTTCGCAATCGGGCTCCCGACCGGCGGCAAAACCGGCCAGAGTTCACTTCCAATGGGCAAACGAAATGCGCATGCCAGGTGAGTTTCGGTCGGGCCGTATTGATTGTCCAGACTGCAAAACTCCAGGCGCTTGAAGAGGCTCCGTATTCTCTCGTCGATCCGCAGTTGCTCCCCGGCTACGATGATGTGCTGCAACGCGCAATCGAGACATCCTCCTTCCTTAAGACCAGCTCCCATTTCCGCCACGCCTTCGGCCAACATCCGCAGCCCCACAAATGGAACAAACAGGCGCTCAATGCGTTTCTCGATCACGTAGCGCGCCAGCTCCGTGGGATTGAGTCTCTTGGCTTCATCTATCAGGACCAGAGCTCCCCCGGCGCATAAAGTGCTGAAGATTTCCTGAAAGGAGACGTCAAACCCCAGAGCGGCGAACTGCAAAGTACGTTGCGGTCGACCCGAAGGCGATTGTGTCATCTGGTAGGTGAGCAGGTTCGTCATGGCGCGCATCGGCATGGCGACGCCTTTGGGCTGCCCAGTGGAACCGGATGTGTAAATCACGTAGACCAGATGCTCAAGGCTAACGTTCGTGTGTTTCGGGTTGGATTCGGGTTGACCGCTCCAGGCGGTTGCAGTTCCCAGATCAATCACGCGCAGCTCTTCTCGCCTGACTTCGTTTCGCCTAACTTCGTCGAAAAGCGGAAGCAAATGGCTTTGCGTAAGCACCGCCACCGGCCCACTATCTTGCAGCATGAACTGCAATCGCTCCTTCGGATATGCTGGATCCAGCGGCACACATGCCCCTCCAGCCTTTACCACCGCAAGCAGCCCTACCACCATTTCCAGGCAGCGCTCCACGCAGATGCACACCCGCGTATCCGGTTTCACCCCCGAACTCCGCAGATAATGGGCGAGCCGGTTGGCACGCCGGTTCAGTTCCTCATAAGTCAACTCCTGGTCCTGGCATTCCACGGCCAGGGCAGTGGGGACCCGCGCTGCCTGCTCTTCGAACAAATCTCCCACGCCTTTGTCGCGCCGGTAATCTCTTTCCGTCTGGTTCCAATTCTGCAATTGCTCGATTTCCTGCTTAGTCAGCAGTGGAAGTTCGCAGATCCGCCGCTCCGGATTCTCCACCACCGCCCGCAGCAGCGTCTCGTAATGTCCCAGCGCCCGCCGCATGGTCTCGGCCTCGAATAAGTCGGTGCTGTAGTTGAGTTCAACCGTTGCACCTTGCCGCTCCTCCGCCACGATCATGAGGAGATCAAACTTGGAGGTAGGCAGGTCTAGGTTGAAATCTGTCACATGCAATTCTCCAAACTTCAACTTGTCGCTTTCACCCTGCACTGTAAACATGGTTTGAAACAGCGGCGTGCGGCTCACATCGCGGTCCGGGGCCAATTCCTGCACCAACTTTTCGAACGGCAGGTCCTGATGCTCAAACCCGCCCAGTGCCGCCTCCCGCGCTTGCCGCACAACCTCCCGGAAGGACATCTCGCCGCGCAGATTCGCGCGCATCACGAGGGTGTTGAGGCAAAAACCGATCAGCCCTTCCGTTTCTCTCCGTTTGCGATTCGCTACCGGGGTGCCCACGCCAAAATCTTCCTGTCCGCTGTAGCGCATCAGGAGAACCTGAAACGCTGCCAGCAGGGTCATGAATAAGCTGGCCCTCTCCTGTCTCCCGATCGCATTCAACCCTTCCAACAGAGCGGCGCAGATTTTTCTTCCTTCCGTCTCGCCGCGAAAAGTCTGCCGTCGGGGATGCGTGAAGTCCGTAGGCAATTCGAGTACGTGCGGCATCCCTTTCAACTGCTCTTTCCAATACTCCATCTGCTGCTCGAATTTGCCTCCCTGCAACCTTTGCCGTTGCTCCAACGCATAATCTCCATATTGAAGCTGCGGTTCTGGCAGTCGCGACTCTTGGTTCTTCGTGTACGTCTGATATAGCTCGCCCCACTCGTCCATCAAAACTCTGGTAGACCATTCGTCACAGATGATGTGGTGCATGGAGAGACCTAAGATGTGGTCTTTCTCTCCTAAGTGCACCAGCACTCCGCGTAATAAAGGCAGGTGCTCCAGGTCGAATGGTTTGCCGCCTTCCTCCACCACAATCCGCTTCGCTCGTTCTTCTTTTTGGTTTACATCCGCGTCATTCAGATCCACCAGAGGCAATCGAATCTGGACCCTCTCGCGGACAACTTTCTGCCTCGGCTGTTCGTCTTCGGCCAGGACAAAACACGTGCGGAGGATTTCGTGCCGCCAGATAACTTCTTCCAGGCTCGCTTCCAGCCTGGGAACATCCAGGTCGCCTTGGATTCTCCAGACTGCTAGGACGTTGTAGAAGTTACTTTCAGGTTCGAATCGTTGCAGAAACCAGAGGCGCTCCTGCGGATAGGACAGCGGAAACACCGAGGGTCTTGTGCTGGAAATTTCCTGAGCCGCGCAATCTGTCTCCGGGGCATTCACAGGACCGAGCCCCTCCTTCTCCAGCAAGCGAAGCAGGAGTTCCCTTTCGTCGTCCAAGCGGTCCTTTTTCAACGCGGCTCTTCCCCAAGACATTATGATCAGGACCCCTTCCGGACAAACCGAACCTAACCCACAATTGCAAATGCTATGAGACGCTTATGACCATAGAAACGTGAATGATGAACAGACAGACGAGGTAACTTGGCGAAGACGAAAGTGTCGCTTTCGACCTTGTTCGCGATTTCGCGAGCGGTTTTCCTACGCTCGCCTCACGCTGTGGCTCGGATTCGCTGAACTGCGTTCTTGGAGTCGAACACGTGGCTTAATTCGGAAAAGAAGCCAATCCAAAGGCGCCACATCTCTTCGGCACCCGCGACCACCCGTTCGAAGTCATCGCTCGAAAGCTCTGGTTGCAGCGCGTCACCGGCCTTGTCCACATGGTTTGGCTCCTGAAGAACGTGAATATCCACCCACGGCAGATTCTTCAGTCCGCTTACCTGGCGGACTGCCGCGCCAATTCCTGAGACCATTGCCAGATCGGCCACTTCGGTGCCGTATACGAAGCCAAGCGCGCTGGTTTCTTCCGTGGAGGCGCGCTCATAGCCTTGAACAAGATTACGTGTCGATTCAAAGGGCGGAGCTTCGGCTACTTCCTTTTGTGAAAAGCCGGCGGCCGCCATTGTTTCCAGGTACACGCGTTCATGGGCCCTGGCCGGGTCGCCTTCGCCAAGTTCCTGGAACAAGATTGCGCAAATGGCGGTTCTGGTTTCGAGCCTGGGAACAACAGCGATGCTTCGGGAGAGAAAATCAGGGAAATAATGCAGCGGATGCCACCACTGTCCCAGAAAAACTGCAACATCGCTGCGGGTAAGCAGCCCAGTCCGAATCTCGTCAAAAAAACGGTGGTGAATCAGGTTTTTCCTTAAAGTATTATTTTTGAGTGAGTCAAGAACACGTCCGCCAACCATAAGAATTTCCTTCCTGAATTGTCTCTTGTCTTTCGGTTTCTAACCTGGTTTATGTTTGACTGTTGCAATGCGCATTAGTCAGTCAGGACGAAGAGCCCAGCACACGAATAAGTGCGAGTTCTTGTGATTTGAAAAAGAGCAAGGACATTCTGCGACAACCTCAGTGGGAAGGAGCAGATAAAGTCCTTGGAACGCTGCGAGATACTTTACACTCCCACGAGTTACGGTTTCCAGATTATTGTCTTCTGGAAATCTCTTTGTCAATCGTCGGCACCGGAGTAATGCGCAATTTGTCAGTCTGGTTACTCGGCCTATCGAACAGGTTAGCCGTTAGTACTGTTATGCAGTAATTTCGTGGGACTTATTATGTAAATTGGTCCCATTACCGCTGTCACGACGCTAAGCATCAAGGGCTCTTACCAGTGCTGGCTCCGGTTGAATTGACTCGGGAACGAATCCCACACAGCAGCTGATTCTTTACCCCAGCCCCTGTTCCTGCATTTTCTTCCTTAAGCTCAGCGGCCGCATGTCTGTCCATACTTCTTTGATATACGCTAGGCATTTTTCTTTGGTACCGCTCTTACCCGCGTCCCTCCAGCCGAGCGCATTCTCCCGATGCGCAGGCCAGATCGAGTATTGCTCCTCATGGTTTAGGACAACCTTATAAATAGTCTTATCTTCTTTTTCCTCAGGCATAACAGTCTCCCTATCCATTAGTTAGATTAATTTCCTGCAGGTGTGGCGCGAACATGCTGCGTTCAGCCTGCACATATTTCCAGGCAATTACTTCTTTCTACACAGTCACAATACATTGGTGCTGCAAATAAATGCCAGGGCCTTGGCGCTGTAGTTGCTGAACGTCATTAGATGCAACGGACTGCTATTACGGTCAAAGGGATCAGCATTTTAAGTATGAAGCGACCAGAGTTACTGCGATTACCTACATCAAAGTGACGGAGTGGAGAAATAAGGAGTCTTCCCGAACTGCTACGATATTCTCCGCGTTCGGCAATGCATCCAAAGTAAAGTATTTGCGTAAGAGTGGGAAAGATCTTATGGGATTGATGAAACAGCAGAGGCCGGAGCGGCTACCGTTATCGTATGCGCAGCAGCGGCTGTGGTTTCTGCACCGGCTGGGCGGAGGCAGCCGGGAATACAACATACCGGCGGCGTTGCGGTTGCGGGGAGCGCTCGATCACAAGGCGTTGGAGAAGGCGATCAACACCATTGTGGCGCGGCATGAGATTCTGCGGACGCATTTTGAGGAGATCGAAGGAGAGGCGGTGCAGGTGATTGCGCCGGAGCTGCGGCTGGCGTTAGAGGTGGAAAATTTAAGCGGGCTGGAGGAGGAGAAGCAGAAGGAGGAAGTGAAGTTCGCGTTGGCGCAGCAATGGCAGGAGGGATTTGATCTGGAGCGTGGACCGCTGCTGCGGGTGAAGCTGGTGAAGCTGGGAGAAGAAGAACACATACTGCTGCGGACGTTCCATCACATCGTCTACGACGGGTGGTCGGACGGAGTGTTCCACTGGGAGTTGATGGAATTGTACGAGGCGTTTCGCAGGGGAGAAGAAAATCCGCTGCCCGAGTTGAAGGTGCAGTATGCGGACTTCACGTTATGGCAGAGGCAGTGGATGGAGGAAGAGTGGCTCGCGGGGGAGTTGGAGTATTGGAAGAAGCAGTTGGCGGGAATACCGGAAGGGCTGGAGTTGGTGACGGACAGTAAGCGGCCGGCGGCGCAGACGTTCGCAGGAGGGCTATTGCGGGGAGAGGTGAGCGAGGAGGTTACGAGGAAATTGAAGCAGTGGAGCCGGAAGCAACAGGCGACGTTATACATGACGATGCTGGCGGGGTTGGGGGTAGTGCTGGGGCGCTACAGCGGACAAGATGACATTGTGGTGGGTTCGCCGATTGCGAACCGGCAGGAGGAGGAACTGGAAGGGCTGATCGGATTTTTTGTGAACACGCTGGTGATGCGGGTGAAGGTGGATGGAAGGAAGAGTTTTGCGGAGATGGTGGGAGAAGTAAAGAAGACGGCGCTGGAGGGGTATCAGCATCAGGATGTGCCGTTCGAGCGATTGGTGGAAGAGCTTGCTCCGCAACGGAGACTGAACCGGACGCCGTTGTTTCAAGTGATGTTTGCGTATCAGAGCGCGTCGGCGCTCGTAGAGGAAGAAGAGGAGGAGGAGGAAGAAGAAGGAAGTTTGAAGATGGAGGCGGTGGAGGGTGACGAAATCCAAGTACGCTTCGATCTGGAAGTGCATGCGCAGGAGCAGGATGGGGAGATCCGGCTGGACTGGATCTATAACCGCGACCTCTTTGATCCCTGGCGTATACAGCAGATGGCTCGCCATTACATTCGCGTGTTGGAACAAGTAATGGAGCTTGGGGGACGTCCTATGCGTGAGTTGGCGCTGCTAACCGAAGAGGAAAAACAGCAATTGCGAAGCTGGAACCCTAAGCCATTGGACCATCCGCAATGCAGTTTGGTTGAGCTTTTTGAGCAGCAGGTACAAAGGCGGGGATCAGAACCGGCGATTGTATGCGGGACTGAGGCAGTGAGCTATCAGGAACTAAACCGGCGCTCCAACCAATTCGGTCACTATTTGAGGGAACTGGGAGTGCGCGAAGAGACAGCGGTGGGAATCTGTCTGCAACGGTCCCTGGCGATGGTAGGGGCAATTCTCGGAATCCTGAAAGCCGGCGGAATTTATGTACCTCTGGACGAGAGATATCCGGAAGAGCGGTTGCGCCACATGGTGATGGATGCAGGAGTGAAGGTGGTAGTGACAGGACCAACACTGAAAGGACTTTGGTCGCGCGCCGGAGTGCGCTGCATAGACATCGAAGCAGAGGCTCAGGAAATCGCCTGGCGACCTGAACGAAATCTTGAAAGTGCGATTACAGGGGAGAACCTGGCTTATATCATCTACACCTCAGGATCCACGGGCCTTCCTAAAGGCACAGCGGTCCCTCATCGTAGCTTTAGGGGCTTCATGTACGATGTGGACTACGTTACTTTTGACGAAAGACAGGTTTTATTCCAGCACTCTGCTATTTCGTGGGACGCTATGGCTCTCGAGCTATGGCCTGCGCTGGTGCATGGCGGAAGATGTGTCTTGCACGCTGGCGAATCCGCAACTGCTGACGATATTCGGCATGCCATCCAACGCCATGGTGTGACCACTCTTTGGCTCACTTCTGCATTGTTCAACTCCGTTATCGACAGCGATCTTCATGCGCTTGCAGGATTACAGCAACTGGTGGTTGGAGGCGAGGCCCTTTCCCTGGCTCATATTCACAAAGCACTCGAGCTATTGCCGGCAACACAAATCGTCAATGGCTATGGTCCTTCCGAGTGTACGGTGTTTACAACCTGTTACCGCATTACGCCCCAACCTCAACGTCTCAGTTCTATTCCAATTGGTAGACCTATCGGCGACCGTCAGGTTTTTTTGCTCGATGAAAACTTGACCTTGGTGCCGGCTGGAGTTGTCGGAGAAATCTTCATAGGAGGTCCTGCAGTTTCTCGTGGTTATATCGGACGGCCAGACCTTACCGCCGAGAAGTTCGTTCCCGATCTTTTCTCGGCTGAGCCGGGATCACGCCTCTATCGCACGGGAGACCTGGCATGGTGGCGGAATGACGGCAACCTGGAGTTCATCGGGCGGCGCGACCATCAGGTGAAGATTCGCGGTTTCCGGATTGAACTGGGGGAGATCGAGGCGACGCTGCAAGCCTGTGCGGAAGTCGCTCAGGCGGTAGTGGTGGTGCGGGAGGATGTTCCGGGAGAGAAGCGTCTGGTGGGCTATGTGGTGGCGAAGAACGGGCGACAGGTGGATGGCGGCGCGATGCGGCGGAAGTTGGGGCAGCATCTGCCGGAGTACATGGTGCCGGCGGCGATCGTGAGACTGGAGGAACTTCCCTTGACTACGACGGGAAAGCTGGACCGCAAAGCCCTGCTGGCGCTGGAGACGATGGGTTCGTCTGAGCGGCGGGCCCCGCGTTCGCCGCAGGAGGAAATTCTGTGCACGTTGTTTGCAGAGGTGCTTCACCTGGAGCGGGTAGGGATCGATGACAATTTTTTTGAGATCGGAGGACATTCACTTCTGGCCACAATGCTGGTGAGCCGGATTCGAGCGACGCTGGGGGTGGAGATGCAACCCGCTCTACTGTTTGAGTGGCCGGCTGTGGCGCAGTTGGGCCCGCGGTTGAGTAAGAGGGAGAAAGAACGGATGGCATTGGTGAAGCAGCAGAGGCCGGAACGGCTGCCGTTATCGTATGCGCAGCAGCGGCTGTGGTTTCTGGACCGGCTGGGCGGCAGCAGCCGGGAATACAACATACCGGCGGCGTTGCGGTTGCGGGGAGCACTGGATCCGCAGGCGTTGGAGAAGGCGATCAACACCATTGTGCAGCGGCATGAGATTCTGCGGACGCATTTTGAGGAGATCGAAGGAGAAGCGATACAGGTGATTGCGCCGGAACTGCGGCTCGCGTTGGAGGTGGAAGATTTGAGCGGACTGAAACAAGAGAGGCAGAAGGAAGAGGTGAGGTTCGCGTTGGCGCAGCAATGGCAGAAGGGATTCGATCTGGAGCGCGGGCCGCTGCTGCGAACGAAGCTGATGAAGCTGGGAGAAGAAGAACACATTTTTCTGCGGACGTTCCATCACATCGTGTACGACGGGTGGTCGGAAGGAGTGTTCCACTGGGAGTTGATGGAGTTGTACGAGGCGTTCCGCAAGGGAGAAGAGAATCCGCTGCCGGAGCTGGGAGTGCAGTATGCGGATTTCACATTATGGCAGCGGCAGTGGATGGAGGCAGAGTGGCTGGCGCGGGAGTTGGGGTATTGGAAGGAGCAGTTGACGGGGATACCGGAGGCTCTGGAGTTGGTGACGGACGGTAAGCGGCCGGCGGCGCAGACGTTCGCGGGTGGGCTCGTACGGGGAAAGGTGAGCGAGGAGGTTACGAGGAAGTTGAAGCAGTGGAGCCGGAAGCAACAGGCGACGTTATACATGGCGATGCTGGCGGGGTTGGGGGTGCTGCTGGCGCGCTACAGCGGACAAGAGGACATCGTGGTGGGGTCGCCGATCGCGAACCGGCAAGAGGAGGAACTGGAAGGATTGATCGGATTTTTTGTGAATACGCTGGTGATGCGGGTGAAGGTGGATGGAGGGAAGAGTTTTGCAGAAACGCTAGGCGAAGTGAAGAGGACGGCGCTGGAGGGGTATCAGCATCAGGATGTGCCATTTGAGCGACTGGTAGAGGAGCTTGCGCCACAACGGAGTCTGAACCGGACGCCGATGTTTCAAGTGATGTTTGCGTATCAGAGCGCGCCGCCGCCCGTAGAGGAAGAAGAGGAGGAGGAGGAGGAAGAGGAAGGAAGTTTGAAGATGGAAGCGGTGGAGGGGGACGAAATCCAAGTACGCTTCGATCTGGAAATACACGCGCAGGAGCAGGATGGGGAGATCAGGACGGACTGGATCTACAACCGCGACCTGTTTGACCCCTGGCGTATAGAGCAGATGGCCCGCCATTACCAGGTCGTGCTTGAGGCAGTTGCGGCAAACCCGCAAATGGAAATCGGAAATATTGACCTGCTGCAAGTAAATGAGCGGAAGCAAATACTCGAAGAATGGAACCGGACTCACAGAGATTATCCACATATTGCCTGTCTGACGGAACTTGTTGAGGAACAGGCAGAGCATTCGCCGGGAGCAATAGCGGTCACCTGCCAAGGAAAGGAGCTGAACTATAGAGAACTGAATGATCGTGCAAATCAATTGGCCCGTTATTTGATCCGACAAGGCGTAGGGCCGGAAACAAGAGTAGGGATCTGTGTTGAACGTTCCATCGAGATGGTGATCGGACTGCTTGGGATATGGAAGGCCGCAGCCGCTTACGTTCCACTGGAACCCACCTATCCCGATGACCGCTTGAAGTTGATAGTGAAAGATGCGGAAATACGGTTCCTCGTGACCGGGCGGCAATTTGCGGATCGGTATTCCGATCAACCCTCCCTGCAATTGATCGATCTGGATAAAGATTGGGAAGCCATCGCGCAGCAGAGTCCGGAGAATATTCAGGCGCAGCTAACGCCCGATCACGCCGCCTATGTGATCTACACCTCTGGATCTACGGGCAAGCCCAAAGGAGTAGTGGTCACACATCGAAGCCTGCATAACTTGTTCAACGCGGTGGATGAAAATCTGCATTTCAACCCGAGCGACGTCTGGACGATGTTCCATTCTTATGCCTTCGACTTCTCCGTCTGGGAAATCTGGGGAGCGTTGATTTACGGCGGGCGCCTTGTCATCGTTCCTTACCTCGTCGCCCGTACTCCTGAAGAGTTTTGCCATCTGGTTTACAACGAAGGTGTGACCATCCTGAGCCAAACTCCTTCCGCATTTCAGCACTTCATGACGGCGCGTGAGGCGCTTACCTTCGGAGAAAAACTGAAGCTGAGGGCGGTGATCTTCGGCGGTGAGAAGCTCGAGTTTCAGGGATTGGAAAAGTGGTTCGCGCAATATGGCGACGGCTTGCCGCAAATGATCAACATGTATGGCATTACCGAAACCACGGTACACACGACATATCAGAGAGTGACGCGCAACAACCTGGAGGAATCTTCCGGAAGCCTGATCGGCGGGCCGCTGGCAAATTACCGAATCTACGTTTTGAACGAATACCTGCAACCAGCGCCGGTGGGAGTGCTGGGAGAACTTTATATAAGCGGAGAGGGCGTGGCGCGCGGATATTTGAATTTGCCCAGCCTCACCGCGGAACGTTTTATCCCCGATCCTTTTGTCCGGACGGGAAGCCGGATGTACAAAACGGGAGATCTGGCGCGCTGGAACAAGGATGGAAATCTTGAGTTCGGCGGACGGGCCGATCAGCAAGTGAAGATACGGGGCTTTCGCATTGAACTTGGAGAAATTGAAGCAGCTCTAAAGGAATATCCGGAAGTAGCCCAGGCCGTAGTAATAGCGCGAGAGAGCAAGAGCGGCGAGAAACAGTTGCTTGGCTACGTGGTTCCGTCTCCGGAAGCGACGATTGATCCTGCCGTCTTGCGGCATGGATTGGCGCGGGTATTGCCCGACTATATGGTGCCTGCCGCGATCGTGGAATTGGACAAGGTGCCGTTGACGGTAAATGGAAAGCTGGATGTTAAAGCGTTGCCGAATCCGGAGTTCCAAGCGTCCAAGAGCTATCGAGCGCCACGCACAATCCGGGAAGAAACCCTCTGTTCCTTATTTAATCAGGTGCTCGGCCTGGAGCACGTGGGAATTGACGATAACTTTTTTGAGATTGGCGGCCATTCCTTGCTGGCCATTCGGCTGGTCAGCCGCATTCGAGCCACGCTCGGTTTGGAACTCTCAATTCGCAATCTCTTTGAAGCACCCACCGTCGCCGGTTTGGCTGCGCGGATGGCCAACCCGATTTTGGCCGATCCTTACGAGGTGATTCTGCCTATCAGAACATCGGGCAGCCGTTTGCCTCTGTTTTGCATACATCCTGGCCTGGGTCTGAGCTCTGGATACAGCGCCCTTATACAACACGTTGATTCCTCTCGGCCCATCTATGGAGTGCAAGCTCGCGGGTTAAACGATCCGGGGCCATTGCCAGGTTCCATAGCGGAGATGGCGAGCGAATATCTGGTTCACATACGAAAGCTACAGCCTCATGGACCGTATTATCTTCTGGGGTGGTCGTTTGGCGGATGTGTAGCACAAGCCCTGGCATCACTGCTGGAGCAAATTGGTGAAGAGGTCAGCCTTCTCGCACTCTTAGATTCGTTTCCCGCGGACCGATACGAGCAAACTGAAAATTACGTCAAAGAATATGTTCTGGGAATGCTTGCCGCGAATCCGGACATGGCGAGCCTGATTCGTCCTGAGCAATATGGCCGGCTCAATGAGATCGTCGGTAACAACGTCAGACTTCAGCTACTACCGCAATCCTTCTCGTATTCCGGAGATGCAGTTTTATTTGTTGCCGCCACCGAGCATGACCAGGAGATGCTAGCGGGCTTGTGGCGGCCCCATATTCAAGGAGAGATCAAGACCTTTGCTATTGCTTGCGGCCATATGGAGATGTTGCAGCCGGAACCGATTGCCCAGATTGGAAAGCTTTTGAGCAATGAATTGAAAACGTTGCCACAAACGAAAGCCTTGGCGGTATCTGTTGCCGGAAAACGTGGATGCGGATGATGTTGGGCCAGTAGGAATAATGGAATGCATACGCAATAGCCATACTGTTGCAGTTACGACGATTGTCAAATTGGTTTTACCTGGTCGATTTGGCGACCCAGCAGAGCGTGAAAACGTTCGGCTCGACACCTTCCACGTGAACGTGCATACTGATTGGTATGTCCGCTGTTAGAAAACGACCGCAGCGCCGGGGGGCGACGTTGCGGAACTCAGAGCGCACACGCGGGCTCCTGTTGCAGGCTGCCTTCGAAGAGATGTACCGCTCTGGCTATCGGAGCGCAGACCTGGATTCCATTTTGACCGCGGCGGGCGTCACCAAAGGCGCGCTGTACTACCACTTTGACGACAAGGAAGCCCTCGGGTATGCGGTGCTGGACGAGGTCATGACGAGTGACCTTCACCAGAAGTGGGTGCAGCCTTTACGGAACGCCAAGGACCCCATCGACGCTCTGGTCCGCATTGTTCAGTCCGAATCGCTGAAAAGAGAAGACGTTCAACGTGGCTGCCCCTTGCTTAATTTGTCTCAAGAGATGTCAGGTCTTGATGAGGGATTCCGCAGAAGGACGGCCAAGCTTTTTAGGGACTGGCATGACGCCGTGGCAGGGGCACTGCGTGAAGGACAGAAACGCGGGTTAGTGCGCCATGATATAGACGCGAATGAAACGGCTACGTTTCTGATCGCGACGTACGAGGGTTACGTGGTTTTAACAAAGAATTCGCAGGATGCACGGATGATGCAATCCGGCCAAAGAAGGGTGAGCAGTCACCTCGAGTCCCTACGCCCGGCACGAGGCCGGAGACGAGTGGCAAACCGCGAATAACCGCCCTGCGGTAGGATCCTGCAAGCGTCTTGGTATTGCCTTAGCGACGGAGAGTTCGTTCCCTGTTCACACTGGAACGACCGCTGTCAGTCGCGGAAGAAGGCGCCGGCCCCAAACCAGAATTCCGCGAGGGATTTGATGTTCTTCTTGTAGGTGCGGGTAACCGTGTATTCCTTGCCACCTTTCACCCGGAGACCATATTCGCCCGTTGAGTAAGGCTGGATCTCTTCCACAAAAGACGCGTTCACCAGAATCGAGCGATGGATCCGAATGAATCCCTGCGGCTCAAGTTCTTCCGCCACCGTTGAAATTGACTCGCGCAACAAATAGGAACTCCCGTTCCGCTGCAGCGATACATTATTCCCTTCAGCCTGAACGACAACCACTTCACTGAGATTGATGAAGAGAATTTTTCCTTTTACCTTGATGGCAACCCGCGGCGACGGCTGGCTCTGCTCCTGCATCCGAGAAGGCCGCCCTTCCGTAGAAATTTGTAATTGAGGTGAAAGCCCCATCACGATTGCAACTCCTTTTCTCTTCGCGCGCCGTCAATTATTGACTGGCGCTAACGTTCCATCCGACCACATGCCGGTAAGAACCATGAATACATCGATCCGTTCCAGGGCGAACTGTGGATTCAGCATGACGGGAGACTTGCGCAGATCCGCGCCCAAAGCGGCGCCGTCCATGAGTTGGGTATAGAACATCAAATGGGCCATGTTGTGGTCGCCGGCATCGGTAAGATACGCTTCCTTCGACATCATGTAGGTCAGCGCGCCAGGCTCCAGGACCGGCAGCTCTTTTTTGACGAATATCTTGATTCCTTCCATGACCTGAGCCTTGGATTGACCCGCCAATACCATCTCGGTCCTTTTGTAGGTAATCGGAAGGATGGAATGCGCCGCAGGCGGATTGAAACAGAGCGGGCCTCTAATTTTGGGGTTCCAAAACTCCCGATTGTCGAACGGAGCCATCCAGCCTCGCTCCACGGCGCATACGAAACCATTCTTCCCTTCGACGGCGGTTTCATAGCCATGCGGCCCAAGAACCAGAACTTTTGCGTCGCGGGATATGGAGTCCGGAGCCGCACTTCGTGCTAGGGCTATTTCGGCATTTCGATCCGGCATCAGGTACCGGTCAAGCGCGGCCATGCTGGGATACGAGGTTTTAGATTGCGCTTGCACTGACACCGCACCCAGCGCTGCCACAAGCACGGAACTTCCCAATGCGATTATCTTGAGCGCCCTTTGGCTCATTCATCCCCCTTCGGCACAAGATTAGTACGATCCGACTCCTATGATGCGGCCATTCCGCCTGAGTGTTGCATGTAGCATACCAACCGGTATGTACAATTAATACCAACCAGTATGTAGGTTACAGATATCAGTGCTGCGTTTATCCCCTTTTCCGTAGATCACTGGTCGGTGAAATTCTTTTTCTGGTAGATGGACGCCGTTGCTGCGCAGCAATGCCATCGCCAACGCAAGTCCTAAGCGTGTCTATACGCCGTTCGTAGTTGTACGACCGCACATTATCCCTGTCGAACCATAACTCAGCCCTCAAATACCGGCGCTGGTGGTGATGCGAATGCATCGGCCACAGCCAGTAAAGGAGACAAAAAACAATGCAACTGAACTCGACCAAATTTTTCTTGATGGTGCTGTTGGCTCTTCTGCTGCCGGGCGTGCTAGCGGCGCAGAGCACAACAAATGGCGCCATCAGCGGAACAGTAACCGACGCCACCGGCGCGATTCTGCCCGACATCACCGTAAATCTGAAGAGCACTGAGAAAGGTTTCACCAATTCGACAAAGACGAACGGTCAGGGCTTCTACCAGTTCCCGTTGCTCGAGCCGGGAACGTACGCCATCACAATTTCAGCTCCCAGCTTTAAGACGTCCACTCTGACGACGACGGTGAGCGTAGGCGCCACCTCGACCGTCAATGCGAAGCTGGAAGTGGGGTCGGCCGGGACCACGGTGGAAGTCACGAGCGAGGCTACGTTGCTGCAAACGGAGAGCTCCGAGATTTCAACGACTTTCAACGCACGAGAAATCTCGGAAGTGCCGAACCCTGGGAACGACCTGAGCTTTGTTGCCCAGACGGCCGCGGGTTCAGTGATGAACACCGGCATGGGCTTCGGGAACTTCGCAAGCTTTGGCGTCTCAGCGTCTTCGAATTTATTCACGCTTAATGGAATGTACGACAACGACCCGTTCCTGAATGTGAACAACTCGGGCGCTACGAACCTGCTGCTGGGTAACAACGAAGTACAGGAAGCGACGGTCGTGACCAATGGTTACTCCGGCCAGTACGGCGGTTTCGCGGGCGCGAACGTGAACTACATCACCAAGTCCGGTTCCAACAACTGGCACGGCAACGCCAATTACTGGTGGGATGGCCGAGCCATGAATGCCAACAATTTCTTCAACGTCGGCAATGACTCGCCACGGCCTTTCGTAAATGCGAACCAGTACGCTGCTTCATTTGGCGGACCGATCAAAAAAGACAAGGCGTTTTTCTTCTGGAACTATGAAGGCTTGCGGGTCATTTTGCCCACGAGCGAGCAAGTCATCACTCCGACTCAGGGGTTTGAGAATTTCATCACGGATAACCTCAACAGTATAGGCCTTTCGCAATCGGTTCCTTTCTACAAGCAGATGTTTGGCCTTTACAACAACGCAATTGGCATCTCCCGTGCAGTGCCAGGCGTTCCGACCGCAAGCGATCAGAGTGGCTGTCAAGGTCAAACCTATGCCAACGCCGCCGGAACTTTCGGCGCAGGCGCCAGCCCTTGCGCGCAATCATGGCGCGGAACCGCATCTAACTTTACGCACGAGTATTTGACCTCCGGCCGGTTCGATTTCAACGTCACTAACAATGACCGGATCTTTGTGCGCCTGCAAGAGGACAAAGGCGTTCAAGCAACCGCTACCGACCAGATCAATCCGCTTTTTAATGCGTACAGCACTCAGCCGGAGTATCAAGGCCAGGTCAGCTGGAATCGCGCTTTTGGAGCGAAAGCGGCCAACAACCTCGTCATCTCTGACCAGTATTACAGTGCGATCTTCTCGAACGCGAACCGCGCAGCTTCGCTGGCTGCGTTTCCCAACGGCACGATGCTAGTTAACGACGGCTCTCTTACCATCCTGGGCGGCGATGACGTTGACTGGCCGCAGGGACGTAACGTGACCGGTTATCAATTTGTCGATGATTACTCCTATAGCCTCGGCAGCCAGCACACCGTGAAATTGGGCGTGTATTTCCACCGCAACCTCGTGAGCGATCACGACTACGGCGCCAACACCGCTGGTATCGTTCTGCCGCTATCGCTAAACGCTTTCGCTTATGGTGGTTTTGGAACTACTCCCAACGACATTACCCTCCTGCAGCAGAGCTTCGAGACCGCTCCGGAACAAAACATTAAGCTCTATCAACTGGGTTGGTACTTTCAGGACGAGTGGAAGGTTAAGAGCAACCTGAAGCTTACTTTTGCTTTGCGAGCTGACCACAATTCCATCCCCACCTGCCAGGCCAACTGCTTTGCCAGGTTTTCGTCGCCGTTCTCCGACATCGATCACGATCCCACCGTCCCTTACAACCAGGTCATCCAGACCGGACAGCACCAGGCGATGCAGAGCTTTACCACGATAGCTTGGCAGCCGCGCTTTGGTTTCTCCTACTCTCCGTTTGGGTCAACGAAGACTGTGATCCGCGGCGGTGTAGGGTTGTTCATGGATACATTCCCGGGCCAGATTGCCGATGGTCTGTCCCAGAATTCTCCGGTATACAATATTTTCCCGTTCAATATTGTGGGCAATCTTGCGCCAACACAAGTTGCGGCCGGCGGTCTGGCCGGATTTTCTGGCAACGTGTGGAATAGCGCCGCTGTCACGAATGCCGCAATACAGTCGGGATTCTCGCAGGGACTGACCGCGGCTCAGATTGCCAGCAACGCGGCAGCGAACGGCGGCCAATTTGCTCCGCCGGGGTTCACTAACGCCAATGCGATTCAGGCTCCGCGGTACTGGGAGTGGAACCTTGAGGTACAGCGCCAGTTTGGCAACAACACCTCAGTCACCGTCAACTACGTAGGCAACCACGGCTATCACGAGACTGGCCTTTTTAACAACGAAAACGCCTATTGTCCTCCGTCTGTTTGCCCGTCCGGATTTATAGGCCTGCCGGCGAGCGTGCCCGATTCGCGCTTCGGCGGGGTGGAGCAAGTCCAAACCGTGGCCGTCTCCAATTACAACGGCCTCTCGTTCACGGCGCAGCACCGCTTTAGCCATGGGCTGCAACTTCAGGCCAATTACACCTGGAGCCACGCCTTGGATGAGATTTCCAACGGCGGCTTCAATCAGTTCATCTCGGGTAACGCTGGCGTAGGCCGACTTGGCAGCATTACTTTCCCGATCAATGACAACAACCTTCGCCAATACAACTACGGTAATGCCGATTACGACACTCGGCACTATCTAAGCGCGAATTACGTCTACGAACTTCCGAAAGGGCCCACAGCTGCATTGAAGGGTTGGCAACTTTCCGGGACGCTGTTCGCCCGCAGCGGTTTGCCTTACACGATTCTAAACAGCGGCACGTCAGCAGGCTTGGGCGCTTTTAACTTTCAGTCCCCGGCCTTCGCAAATTATGACGGGCCGT
The DNA here is from genome assembly GCA_036513255.1 of Candidatus Sulfotelmatobacter sp. Lineage (GTDB taxonomy): Bacteria > Acidobacteriota > Terriglobia > Terriglobales > Acidobacteriaceae > Sulfotelmatobacter. The sequence goes on from DATBZH010000065.1 coordinate 48,890, forward strand.
CGTCGACGCCGCACTGCAACAGCCCGAGCAGCGTTTCATCGGGGCCTTGCCTGTCGCCGTCGCTGTTTCCAGATATCGCAACGGGTGGAGTCAACGGACCGGGTGCGGGGCAATTGCTCTCCGGAACCATGAATCAGCGCCGCAACCAATTCTTCGGTCCCCATTACTTCGACACCGATATGACCATCATGAAGTACACCCAGATACCGCGCTGGGAGTCGGCGAAGTTTGGAGTTGGTGCGCAGTTCTTCAACCTGTTCAACCACCCCAACTTCGAGAGCCCGGTGAATGACATCAACAGCGGGAGCTTCGGACATGTTCTGGATACGGTGAACACTCCGACCAGCATTCTGGGGTCATTCCTGGGAGGAGACTCTTCAGCGCGGCTGGTTCAGCTAACGATGAAGCTCAACTTCTAGTCCGTGCCAGGAAGTTGAACTCATCCAATGACGAGAGATCGAAAACTCGTTATGGATCGGAAGTGGAGTACAGAACCAGCTGCAAGTTAAAGGGGAAGCCACGGCCAATGGTCGTGGCTTCTTTTTGCTATCACTCTTCATTCCGGCCCTGGTGCTCTGCCAGGTGGACCGGCTATGGCGGCTGCGTCGTTAACGATGATCGCCGAGATCGAAAATGATGGCAAAACGCCCGCAATCGCGGCGACATTGTCATAATTGCCTGAATCGGCGATCACATCTTTGAGCGCGTTGGCGAAAGGCCCGGGTCATTTCTAAGCTGCCACTGCTTGGCTTTGCTTGACGAACGCGAGCAGATCGGCATTGATCTGGTCTGCGTTGGTTGTGGGCATCCCATGCGGGAAACCAGGATACACCTTAAGCGTCGCATTCTTCACAAGCTTTGCAGACTGCAGGGCCGCGGCGCCTATCGGCACGATCTGATCGTCATCGCCATGAAGAATGAGAGTTGGCACGTCGAACTTTTTGAGATCTTCGGTGAAGTCCGTCTCGGAGAAGGCCTTGATGCAGTCGTAGCCCGCCTTCATCCCGCCCATCATTCCTTGGAGCCACCATTTTTCCCGAATGCCTTCCGATATCTTCGCGCCCGGCCGGTTGTACCCGTAAAACGGAAGAGTGATGTCCTTGTAAAACTGCGGCCGATTCTCTACATACGCAGCTCGCAGTCCGTCGAACACCTCGATAGGAGCACCCGCGGGATTTTTTTCCGTCTTCACCATCAGCGGCGGTACGGCGCTGATGAGCACGGCCATTGCAACACGCTTGGAACCGTGACGACCGATATAACGCGCCACCTCCCCACCGCCGGTGGAGTGGCCGACATGGATAGCATTCTTCAAGTCGAGCTTTTCCGTGAGTGACGCGAGATCATCGGCATAGGTATCCATGTCGTTGCCATCCCAGGTCTGAGTGGAACGGCCGTGGCCCCGCCTGTCGTGCGCGATGACGCGGTAGCCGTGCTGGCCGAAGAACAACATCTGTCCGTCCCAGTCGTCCGCGGTAAGCGGCCATCCATGGCTGAACACGATGGGCTGGCCTTTTCCCCAGTCCTTGTAATAAATCTGTGCGCCATCTTTGGTGGTAATCGTCGGCATACTTTTTCTCCTGTTAGCGTATTTTGTTCTGAACAAGTCTATCGAGTCTCATTTCCTTTCGTCTCCAACTCTTCCTGCTTACATTCAGATTCCTATTGCTGAGCTTCCACGCCATTCATCCCGCCTAACTGGCTTGCGAGAAACTGTTTCATGGCCAGTGCAATCTCCTCCACATGCGTTTCGAGGGCGAAATGGCCTGTATCCAGAAACTGCACTGTTGCATTCGGGTTATCGCGCCGAAAGGCCTCTGCGCCGGCGGGAATGAAATACGGATCGTACTTGCCCCAGATTGCAAATAGGGGTGGCTTCCATTTTCTGAAATATTCCTGGAAAGCGGGATAGAGCTTTACGTTGTTGGCATAGTCGAGAAAGAGGTCCAGCTGAATGTCCACATTCCCGGGGCGTGCAAGCAAGGCAGCATCGAGCGTGTATCCCTCCGGCGCGATGACCTCCGGATTGGGAATGCCTGAGGCATATTCCCTGCGCATGCCTTCCAGGTTTAAGACCTTGCGAATGGCTTCGCGATTTGCGGTCGCGGGTTCACTCCAGTAGCGCCGGATGGGAGCCCACGCGTCTCCCAGGCCCTCTTCATATGCGTTGCCGTTCTGCGACACGATGGCCGTAATGCGCTCGGGGCGCGCCATCGCCAGGCGAAACCCGGTCGGTGCGCCATAGTCGAAGACGTAGAGGGCATAGCGTTTTAGATCGAGCGCGTCCGTGAAGACTGAAATGCTTTCGGCTAAAGCGTCGAAAGTGTACTCGTAATTGCGTTCAGTTGGGACCTCGGTGAAACCGAATCCCGGAAGGTCGGGCGCAATGATCCGATAGCGGTCAGCCAGGCGAGGAATCAATTCGCGAAACTGAAACGACGATGTCGGGAAGCCATGAAGCAAAAGTATGACAGGAGCGTTCCTGGGACCCGCTTCTCGATAAAATATTTTGACGCCGTTTGCCTCAACGCGGTGAATTGACGTCCGTGGGATTCGCAAATTCTTAGTTACTTCCTGAACTGTCTCCATTTGCCACCTCACTGTCTAGACTTTAAAGTTCTACAACTACCTTGCCGAGCGGTCTAGATTCAACAATTTCGCAGGCGGCGCTAGTACGGCCAGTGAAAAACTGCGCTCGCTGAGAAAAAGTTTGATTTCGCTGCTTCGCTCGTGTCCGAATGGAAAAGGCATGGATGAAGGCTTAACAAGGCCGCTATGATTAAGATCCTTGCCGATGCGCTGGTGCGATCTTTGCAGGGCTTCTTCTCGGATATGTAGCTGGGCTTAGCGTGTGATGGACAATCAAAACGTCCGCACGCTGATTACATCGTGATGAGCTTTGCTATCCCTTGTTTTCTGTTCCTTGCGATTGCCACGACACCCCCCATACGCTCAATTTTTAAATGATACGGCGAAACAGACGCGAGATTTTAGCGTCCCTACCTAACATGATTCGTGATTTTTCTCAAACTCTACGTCGACACAGCCAGCGGGAGCCAGACCTGAAAGCGCGTGTCGCCGGGTTTTGAATTGACCTGGATGTTGCCCCTGTGTTTCTTCACGATGCGCTGAACCGTGTCGAGGCCGAGCCCCGTTCCCTCTCCCACTCCCTTGGTCGTGAAGAACGGTTCGAAGATGTGCGGTTTGACGTCGGGCGGAATTCCGGGACCGTTATCACCGATCTCAACAACTACGCAATCGTCTTCGCGATAGGTTCGAATGCGAAGTTCGCCTTTTCCGCCCATCGCCCCGATGGCATTGTCGATGATGTTAGTCCAGACCTGATTGAGTTCGCTGCCGAACGAATTCACCATCAGCGGAATTTTTTGGTAGTCGCGCTTCACGTCCACTCCATGTTTGAGCTTGTGATTCAGGATCGTCAGCGTGGTCTCCAGGCTCTTCACGATATCGACGTTTTGCACCGGCGACTGATCCATGTAGGTGTATTCCTTGATGGCGAGGACCAGATCGGAAATTCGCGAGGTGCTGCTCTCGATTTCGGCGAGCATGGTCCAAATCTCTAGAGAAGCGGCAATTCTCACGAGGGCGGCGCGGGCGGTGTCGTCACCCAAAGTGGAGAATAAAGATTCCAAAACCTCCGGCTTCACGTTTTTGCGGGCCAAGTCGGCGGCCAGTTGCCACAGGTCGCTTATCCCGTGCTTGCGCAGAGATGTGTCTAACTGTTCTTCCAAGTCGCTGATCGTCAGGGGATCGGGGGGAGGATCTTCGTTTTGCAGCAGCGAGGTTTCCAGCTTTTCAAGTTCCGATCGTTGCGCGGGGGTAATTTCGCGGCGTCCGAGGTCGTGACTCGCGTCCTTGATGCGCTTCAGGGTTTGGCGCAAGCGGCTGGCTGCGCGCTTGGCGGCAGAAGCCGGATTGTTGAGTTCATGAGCCAGCCCCGCAGAGAGCTTACCCAAGGCCGCCAACCTGTCTCGCTGTTGTTCAATGCGAGTGCCTTCGCGGATACGGTCCGACATCAATCCCACGAGGCGTTGCGTCAGCTCTGGCATTTTCTGCACTAACTCAGGAAAACGTGCAGCCGGAAATCGTAAGAGGCGGCTGGCGGTGATCGCCCTTCCGCTGATCGTGTATTGCTTCATTCTGGAGAACGGAAGAATTCCCGTGACGTCGCCCGCCTTTATGGGGATAACGATGGTTTCTCCGCTGATCTCGCCCCGCACTTCCAATTGTCCCTCGAGAACCACAGACATCTCATCCGCCGGATCGCCCTGGCGAGCATAAATCTCACCGGGGCTGAGGTTCACTTCCCGTGATTGGCTGAGAAACCAGGTGATCTGATCGTCGGGTAAATCCGCAAACGCGGGAACGCGAAGTAATTCCGAATTTTCTGCCATTTATACCTTGCTCAAATACTGATGGATAAACTGCACGGCAACAGATCCTTCGCCCACGCCCGATGCAACGCGCTTGACCGAGCCGTGGCGAACGTCGCCCACAGCGAAAATGCCGGGGATATTTGTCTCAAGCAGGAACGGATCGCGGTCGAGTGTCCATCCCTTCGGGCGCTGTCCGTCACGAATAAGATCAGGGCCGGTTAACAGGAAGCCGCGTTCGTCGCGCTCGACAAGATCGGCGAGCCAGTCAGTGCGCGGCAGTGCTCCAATGAAAATGAACATGGCGCTCGCCGACACGCGCTCGATCTTGTTGGAATCCGAACAAAGGACCGAAATCTCTTCCAGGTGTGTCTCACCGTGCGCCTCGGAAATACTGGCGTTTGCCCAGACTTGGATGTTGGGTGTCTCTTTTATCTGGTCGATCAGATATTGCGACATGGTGCTGGCCAAAGAACTGCCGCGTACGACCATGACAACGCGTTGCGCATACTTGGCAAAATTCATGGCGGCCTGGCCGGCTGAGTTTGCCCCGCCCACCACATAGACAAATTCGTCCTGGCAAGAAAGCGCTTCGGTTGAGCCGCCACCATAGTAGACGCCGGCTCCTTGCAGTCGATCAATTCCCGGCGCTTCCAGCCGCCGCCACTGCACGCCGCTGGCGATCATCAAAGCGTGGCAGGAAAGCTCATTGCCATCCGCCATCTTGATGATGCGATACGAGCCTTCAGTTCGCACGCCGACGGCTTCCTGCGGCGACAAAATTTCCACTCCGAATCGCTGCGCCTGCACCACTGCACGCCGCGCCAGATCGTTGCCGCTGAGACCGGCTGGAAATCCGAGATAATTCTCGATACGCGAACTCATGCCCGCCTGCCCGCCGGGTGCTTCGCGTTCGATCATCACCGTGTGCAGCCCTTCCGACGCGCCATACACCGCCGCGGCTAATCCCGCCGGCCCTCCGCCGACGATCGCTAAATCATAAAAACTGGTCTGGGCGCGTGTTCGCAAGCCGACTTTTTGCGCAACATCCGCGGGCAAGCTCTCCAGCAGTTTTGTGCCATCGGGAAACAGCACGACGGGAAGACTGGTCGCGTCCGGTCCCAGAGCCTCCAGCAGACGTTTGGTTTCCGAGTCATTGACGGAAACTTCCACGTCAATCCACTGATACGGGACGTGATTGCGGGCGAGGAAGTCGCGCAGTTCATACGAACGGGGCGACCACCGCGTGCCGAGAACGCGAATGCCCTGAAATGCCGGCCGGTAGGAAGCCTGCCAGTCATCGAGCAGATCGTTCAATTGCGGATAGAGATTTTGCGCGGGCGGATCCCAGGGCTTGAGAAAAAAGTAGTTGATGCTGGCCTGATTGATGGCACCGATGGCGGCGCTAGTATCGGCGTAAGCGGTAAGCAGCGCGCGCTTTGCGTCGGGAAAGACATGAATCGCCTCCTGCAAGAACGCAACTCCATCCATCTTCGGCATGCGCTGATCGACCAAAAGCAGGGCGACACTGTCATTGCGGACTTTTAGCTGCTTCAACAAATCCAGGGCTGCCTCGGGAGAATCGCTCGCCATTACGCGATATTCCGCGCCGTATTGCGAACGCAAATCGCGCTCAATGGCCCGCAGCACGTCGGAGTCATCGTCGACACTGAGTAATATCGGTTTCGGCATGATCTGGGTTCACTTTGATTATCTAACGAATGAGCTTTGGATGCACCGCGCGCTACACTCGATCCATACATCTGAGCGCGGTGATCGTCAATCGTTAGCCCCAAGATATTCGGTTGGAAAGTTTTCGTCTAGACCTGCAAAACATCGCCCTCACTGGCAACCATCTCATACAGCACGGGATTGACGAAGAATCCGATGAAGAGGCGGGAGATGAGACCGGCCACGATCACAATCGCGAATGGCCGTTGCGTATCGGATCCGATACCTGTGGACAGCGCAGCGGGCAGTAATCCAAGGCAGGCAACCAGCGCCGTCATCATGATAGGGCGCAGGCGGAGAAGCGAGGCTTCCCGCGTGGCGCTGCGGATGTCGAATCCTTCCTGGCGCAGTTTGTTGATATAGGAGACGAGGATGACGGCGGTCTCGACTGAAACGCCGAGCAGCGCCAGAAGGCCGAGGACCGAGGAAACGCTGAAGGGAGTATGAGTGAGCTTCAGCGCGACCAGCGCGCCCACCGGCTCGGTCATGATCACGCCCAGCGCGATGGTAAAAGGAAATTTGAAATTTCCGTAGAGCGCGAACAAGATCATGAAGATGAGGACCACCGCGAGCGGGCCAATGAAGTACATCTGTGACTTCGCCGCGAGAAACTGGTCATACTCTCCTCCCCATTCCATCCGGTAGCCTTGTGGTAGAGACACGACTTTGTGCACTGCTGCCTGGCCGTCGCGCACCGCCCGCTCCAGGTCACGTCCTTCGATGCTGTACTGCACTCCGATGTAGCGGGAGTTATTTTCGCGATAAATAAAAGATGCGCCGTTTCCCTGATTGATGTTGGCAAGCTGGCTGAGCGGGATCTGCTGGCCATCCGGCGTGCCAACCAGCAGATTCCCAATCTCGTGCGCGCTGCTGCGAAATTGCGGTTGCATGCGTACTACAAGGTCGAACAGCTTCTCGCCCTGAATTACTTGAGTGACGGCCTGCCCGCCTACCGCTGCCGAGATCACGGCTTCCACATCTGCAACGTTGATTCCGTAGCGCGCGATCTTATCGCGATCGACATCGACAAGCAGGCTGGGCTGGCCCAGTTCGCGGACCACGGTGAGATCGGTGAAACCCGGCACTTTGGCCAATTCATTCTTGATTTGTATGGCCTTGTCCTGGAGGATGTTCAAGTCTTCGCCATATATTTTTACCGCCAACGAACTCTTAAGGCCGGTGAGCGCTTCGTCCACGGCGTCTTCGGCCGGCTGGGTGTAATTGAAAATAATGCCGGGAAATGCGGTCAGTTTTTTATTAATCGATTCGATGAGCTGTTTTTTCTCGCTGATGTCGCCGGTCCAGGCTTTATTTTTGTACGGCTTCAATCCAACATAGAACTCGCAATTAAAAAATCCGGTGGGGTCGGTGCCGTCGTCGGGCCGGCCGAGTTCTGAGCCGACCACCGTGACCTGCGGATACGACATCAGAATGTCGCGAATTTGCGGAGCGATGCTGCTGGCTTCCTCGAAGGAAATTGTGTAGGGCATGGTGGCCCGCACCCAGAGCGCGCCTTCGTCGAGGTGAGGCATGAATTCGCCGCCGATGAAAGGAACCAGCAGAAGCGCCGCGGCGAAGATCAGAGTCGCGATCAAGACGGTGGTCTTGGGCCGGTCGAGCGCCCAATCGAGCTGACCAGCATACTTGCGCTTCATCCATTCGAAGGCGCGATTCGGCTTTTCGTGCACGCCTTTTCTGAACCAGTAGGAGGCAAGCACGGGGATCAGCGTCAGCGTCAGGATCAGCGCGCCAACCAGGGCGAAGGACATCGTTTCGGCCATCGGGTGAAACAATTTTCCCGAAGGCCCGCTGAGTGCATAAATCGGCAGATAGCCGGCAAGGATGACGGCAACGGAATAGAAGATGGGGCGGTCCACATCCTTCGCGGCGGCAAGAATGACTTCGTTCAGGTTGTATTGTTGTCCTTCCCGAAGCGCCAGTTCGCGATAAATGTTTTCAATCATCACCACGGTGCCGTCGATGACAATTCCGAAATCGATAGCCCCAATGGAAAGCAAATTCGCGGCGACGTCATGCGCGTGAAGAACAATGAAAGCAAACAACAGGGACAATGGGATGGTGACAGCAACGATCACCGCGGCGCGGAAACTCACCAGGAAGAAAATCAGCACGATCAAGACCAGCACCATGCCGCGAAGCAGATTCGCTTCCACTGTGTCGGTGGTCAGGTCGACTAGTTCGCTGCGATCGTAGTAAGGATGAATTTTGACGTCAGGCGGAAGAATCTGGCGGTTCAGTTCCTCGGTCTTGGCTTCCACTCCTTTCAGAACGTTCTGCGTTTGCTCGCCGCGTAGCATGAGAATGACGCCTTCAACCGCATCGTCATTTTTCTGGAAACCGAATTCGCCGAGCCGTGGCGCGTGGCCGATAGTGACATCTCCGACATCGCGCACGCGGATGGGCACGCCTTTATTGGCGCCCACGACGATGTTGCCAATGTCATCCGTGTTCTTTACCAGGCCGATTCCACGAACGTAATAAAACTGCCCGCCCTGCGAATAGAAGCCGCCGCCCGCGTTGGAATTGTTGGCCGCAAGCGCAGCCGTGACTTGCGGAATTGTGAGGTGATAGCCATAAATGCGGGCCGGGTCGAGCAGCACCTGATACTGCATCACCGTGCCGCCAAAGCCTGAATCGTCGGCTACACCATGCACCGACCGATACGATCTCTCAATCACCCAGTCTTCGATTGTTTTGAGTTCCTGCGGACTGCGGTCGGGGCTTTCGAGCACATAGCGATACACCAGACCACTCGGACTGAATAACGGCGCGAGGCTCGGCGTCACACCGGTTGGCAGCGTGGCTTGCGCCAGCCGCTCAAAAACAATCTGCCGCGCAAAGTAATCGTTGGTGCTGTCCTCGAATGTGAGGATGAGGTCGGACAAACCATAGAGCGAGATGGACCGCATCACCGCCATGTGCGGGACGCCGTTCATCTCGAGTTCAAGAGGAAGCGTGACGAGGCGCTCTACTTCTTCGGCCGCGTGATCAGGCCACTGCGTAATGATTTCGACCTGCGGAGGCGACAGGTCAGGGTAGGCGTCCACCGGCATCCGCTGAAACGACAGGATTCCGCCGACCGTGATGAAAGCGGTCAGCATCAACACGAGGAATCGTTGCCGCAGCGCCGCTTGGACTATTCGGTGGATCATTCCGGTGTGGTGGTCACTATCCTTATCCGTGCCAGACAACCTGAAGCTGGTTCAAATCTTGCGCGGGACTTCTAGCGCTGTAGCGAATTGGCGAATTGCAGGAACAAACTGCCGTTTCCAACGACTTTGTCACCAGCTTTCAGGCCGCTGGTGATTTCCGTTTGTCCATTCAAGCTTTCGCCAAGCGTCACCGAGCGCCGGCCAAACTGATTCGCCGACGCCTCAGCATATACAAAAGGCTGGTTCTCGTTATCGCGCAGAACGGAAGCGTCCGGCAAAGCTATGGCATTGCGAATCGATCCCGCATTTACCGTTGTGATCACATACATATCTTTTTTCAACTTGTCGCCAGGATTGGGCGTCTCGATTCGCGCTTGCAGCGTGCGCGTGCTGGGATCGAGCGAGGCCGCGACATAAGCGATGCGCCCGTGGAAAACATCTGGATAAGTGTCCGTCTGAATCGTGACCGTATCTCCAACGCGCACGTAGGGCAAATCTTTTTGATAGACGTTGACCAATACCCACACCGTGCTTGTGTCGGAAATCATGAAACATTGGGTCGTGCCGGGCTGAATCAGTTGCCCAGCCGAGACATCCTGCTCGACGACTACACCGCCGATCGGCGCTTTCACCGGAACTTCGAATGACGGTGGCTCTTTCACCAGCGCATCTGGATCGGTGATGCCCATAACCTTCAATGCGGCCTGCGCAGCAGCGAGATCGCCCCCCGCTTGCACTTCCACGGATTCTGCCTGCTCCAGGTTCTGTTCGGCGATGGCGTGGTGCTGATACAAGTCCTGGGCACGGGCGTAAGCTTTCTGTGCGAGAGCATATGCATCTTTCGCCTTCAAATAATTCGTGCGCAGCTGCGAGTAATCCGGACTCGCCACGTACAACATGGGCTGGCCCTGAGTTACTTTCTGTCCCGGTACGATCACAACCCGGCTGACCGGGCCGCTTACCTGCGTGATCACCGGCGTGGTTCGAAAACTGTTGTAAGCCACAGCGCCGGTCAAGCGCAGTGATCGAGTGAGCGTTGTAGGTTGAACGGTGAGAACCTGAACATGCGACATCTGGTCTTGCGGAATGGTGAACAGTACCGCATTGTCTGGATTGCTCGCACCACCGGAATTAGCGGCCACATTCGATCCTGAACCTTCGCAACCGGCAAATAGCAGCATGATCGCCGATGCGGTCGCCAACGTGATCAGTTGTACCCGGAAATGTCTGCGCGCGATCATGGCAGGTTCCTCGTTCCTACCGCTTCTTTGAGTTGCTCCAGCGCGGTCATGTAAGAGGCCAGCGCCTGCCGATAGGCCAATTGAACCGAGCGGTAACTGCGCTCTGCATCTAGAAAATCCAACAGGCTGGCTGCGCCGCGTTTATATGCATACTCGCTGATATCACGCGAATCCTGTGCCTGCTTGAGATATCCGGAAGTATAAAGTTGCACCACTTCGTCGTTGCTCCTGACCGCCTCATAAGCACTGGCAACATCGGAAAGAACGGTATCACTGGCCGCTTGTTGCTGCTCTTGCGCCTGCGTTAGGGCGTAACCCGTGCGCGCGATTTCCCCCTGATTGCGGTTGAAGATCGGCAACTCAAAATTCGCGAAGATCGAAGCCGTGTTCTCGCCCGAGACGTGCGTGAAGTCGTAAGTGCCATTCACGTCGACTTTGGCATTCGCCTTAGCCAGCAGAATTTGGCTCTGCGCGGCGGTGATGCCCAACTCAGCGGCACGGTAGTCAGGACGCTCGCGTATAGCTTTCAACTGGAAGTCTTCCTCATTTCCTTTGAGAGGCAGGTAAGCGAGATCGCCCGTCACGTCGTAATCGGCGGGTACGGCATCGTAGCCCAGGGATTCGCGCAAGGCCACAAGCGCCTGCACCTTCGCCAGCCGGGCAGAAGACACATCAGTCTGGAACTGCAAGAGCTGCAACTTGATCTTTAGGTAATCCGCTTCGCTGATGTAGCCGGCCTTGAACTGCGTTTCGCCAATATCGACCGTCTGCTGGAAGCTTTTCAGATCCTGCTGCGCGAACTGAAGCGTCGATTCCGCCAACAGCACGCTGACAAACTGCTGCCCGACATTGAAAGCAAGAGTTCGTTCGGCGTCAGTGACTTGTACGCGTGTCACGGCCGTTTGATCGCGAGCGGCTTGCAGACGCCGCTGCCGCTTGTGACCGCGTTCAAAGAGATATCCGATGCCGATATCGAATTGCTGGGTCTCGTTTAGATTTTCGCCGGAAAAATCTTGCGGGCTAAAAAACGGCACGAACTGGGTATCAGCGCCGAAAGTCGGGTTAGGACGCAAATTCGCAGTGATCTCCTGCGCCTGATTCTGAAAAATCAAGGTCCGTTGCGCCTTGATGGAATGGTTGTGCGCCAGCGCCAAATCGATGGCCTGATCGAGAGAAATATAAGTCGTGTTTTGACCGCTTACTGACCCCGCCAGCAGCAGAAACAACATTGCAGCCGGGGCTACTGTCCGACAATGCCTGGAGCACATAAGGGTTGAGATCAAAACGCACTCACGCTGGCGCAGATCTCGCGCGGAGGTTCGAAATGAGCGCTTCGACAAGCTCCGCCGTCCGTATCATCCTCCCTAGGGTAAGACTGCGGCACAACGCCGATTGGATGTATTGTAATTCACTATATTCGGGGTCCAAACCTACCTGGTGATTCCGGAAACAGCCCGAAATCAGCGTTCCGCCCAGCCTTCAGACTCGAATAACTTTAATCTCTTTCCGGGTAAATCCCTCGACCATCTCGTCGGAAGCGCCGGCATCCGTTACCAGCACATCCACATCGTCAATGGGGCAGATCAGCGACGGAGTAACGACACCAAGCTTGCTGGAATCCGCCACGACAATAATCTGCTTGGCTTGTTTGACCATCGCGCGAAACGTGAGGGCCTCATCCGACTCGTTCGTTGTGGTGCCGCGTTCGGAATCTATGCCGGAGACGCTGAGAAAAAGCTTGTCGAGAAAACTATCGCCAAGAAAGTTATTGGCCGCAGCTCCGATCAGCGAAAACGACCACGGCCAATGAACATAGCCTCCGGTCAAGTGGATCTTGAGACCGGGCATGTTGCAAAGCTCCATGCCGATGTTCACAGCATTGGTCACCACGGTGAGGTTGCTGCGATGCCGCAAGCTCCGCGCCACCCAAGTCGTGGTGGTACCGGCCGTCAGGCCAATCGTTTCCTTCTCTGCGATCAGTTCGGCCGCCGCCACTCCAATGTGCCGCTTCTCCTTCACAAATCGATGTTCGCGAGTCTGAAATGCTGTGTCGTAGCGAAACGGCTCGTAAAGCAGTTCCTGGACGAGCGCCGCCCCACCATGGGTGCGCCGGATCAATCCCCTGGCTTCCAGCCGCGTCAAGTCCCGCCGAATGCTCGGAGCTGATGCTCCCAAGGAAGCGATCAGTTCTTCCACCGTTACCGAGCCCTTGCGCAGAAGCAGCTTCAGAATTCGGTCATCACGATGTTGTTGGCGAACAGACATGATCGGGCGTTGTCGAACCAATGGGATGTGGATACTGGCGCGTTTGGAGCCTTCCGACACCGCAGAAGCTTACCATTGCTGCGGCGTCGAGCAGGCGAACAATATCGTTGAGACCCCTGACTGCGAGAAACGAACCAAACGCTCAATAATCAGCAACGGCTTGCGCGAAGAGATCAATTATATGATCGTTTTGTGCCATATCAATCATTTTCTGCTTGACAACGACCCTTCGTCCAGCCTTAGATTCTTTGCTGCTAAGTTTTCCGTTCTCCGGCGGCTCGAACCCGGTCAGAACCCATTGGAGTGACTCTCGTATGAAAAATCTCTTCCGCTATCTTGCCGGATACTTCTTCGTGGCCGCACTGTGCCTAACCTGCGCGTGGGGACAAACCGTAACCGGCTCCGTCACGGGCCAGGTAACCGACCAAAGCGGCGCTGTGGTGGTGGGCGCGACGGTTACGGCTGAAAATACGGCAACCGGAGTGAAGACAACGGGTCAAACCAATGGTTCTGGCGTGTACACAATCCGCTTTTTGCCGATCGGCACTTATACCGTCGCGATCGAAGCAGCGGGGTTCGCGCAGCAAACGGTGGCCCCTTTTGCCCTTGAAATCGACCAGACGGCAAAGATCAATGCCACGATGACAATTGGAGCCTCCACCACGGTTTCGGTCGAGTCGAATGTTCATCCCATCCTCGACACCACTGACGCAACCCTGGGAAATACGCTTACCACCAATGAAATCGCAAACATCCCGTTGAATGGCCGGAACTTCTCCTCGCTCACGCTTTTTCAGCCCGGCGCCGTCGACACCGATCCCACGGGCATGGGCGGGAATAATGCTATCGAACGTGACACTTATAACAGCGGTATAGCGTCGATCAATGGCAACCGCGAGCAGGGAAACAACTACATGCTCGAAGGTGCCGAAGACAATGAACCGCAGAACAATCTTATCGGCTACAATCCCGCGCCCGACGCCATCGCCGAGCTGCGCGTGGTCTCCGCCAATGCAAACGCGTCGTATGGAAATGCCAACGGTGGTCAGATCGTGACCATTCTGAAATCCGGAACGAATGGCTTTCATGGATCCGCGTACGACCTGCTGGAGAACCAGAATCTCGATGCCAATTCCTGGGGGAACGGGCTTGCCCGTTGCGACGCGTGCAATCCGTCAACTCCTGCCAGCCCTATAACGAAATACACTCAAAACATTTTCGGTGGAACCTTGGGCGGTCCTATCGTACGGAATAAACTCTTTTTCTTTGGCGACTATGAAGGCGTTCGGAAGCATCAAGCCCAGCCGCTCCAGCAGACCAGCGTTCTCACGCCAGCAATGCTGAAGGGAGATTTTTCCGCTCTCACGGCCCAGAACATCCAGCTCTACGACACGCAAAACAATTTCGCTCCCTACCAGAACAACCAAATACCGGTGGTGAGTCCGATCGCGCAGTTTCTTGCCGCCAATCCCGGGATCTACCCCGCGCCCAATCGAGCGCCGACTGATGGATTGATCCAAAATAACTTTGTCGGACCGCAAAATGGCTTCGTCAAGAACAACCAGGAAGACTTCAAGGTCGATTTCACTCCTGGCAACGTGAACAAGTTCAGTGGTTTCTATTCCCAAGGAACGGGAGCAGATTTTACTTCCGCGATTCTTCCCATCTCCTTCCCGGCGCACAATACCTATCCGACGAAAATTGGTGGGGCGAGCTGGGTTCATACTTTCTCGTCCGCTATCGTCAATGAAGCGCGCCTCGGCTTTACCCGTGTCCGCTGGAATAATGGCGTGCCCAGCGATCCCACTGGCCTATTCGGGCTAAACGGTGAGTCGAAGGTCGGTATCACATTTCCATTCCCCCAACAGTATGAGGGTTTTACCGGCCAGAACATCAGCAACAATGCCAGCTATATTGGTACGCAGGCCAGTCCGCAGGTGTTTACCGATAACACTTTCAACTATCAGGACGCTCTCACCTGGCAGCGCGGCCGCCATTTGTTAACGATGGGCGTCCAGGCGACGCGTTATCAACAAAATTACCTCAACGCCAGCAATGTTGGATTTCTTGGGCAGTTTCAGTACACGGGTGTCTATACGGCAAACCTAAATGCGGCCAATGGCGCGGGGTACGGGCCGGCAGACTTTGTTCTTGGCCGGATTTTCGGCACCTCGCTCGCGAATCCTCTCGGCAAGGTAGGCAACCGGCAATGGCGCGTCGCTGGTTACTTTCAGGATGATTACAAAATTACTCCAAGGCTGACGCTCAACCTCGGCTTGCGTTACGAATTCGACCAGCCCTGGTATGAACAAAACGACAAGACCGCAAACGTCCTCCCCGGTGGGACAGTGGAGTACGCAGGACACGTGCCTGCTGGAGCGGTACCAGGGTCGATTGTGTGCCATACGCACGCTTGCTATGACGCCAATTACAAGCAGATCATGCCGCGCCTCGGCTTCGCCTACCAGTTGAATCCGACGACGGTAGTTCGCGGTGGCTATGGCATCTCCAGTTTTTTTGAGGGCTATTCCTTTAATCAGCGCCTGACGTCCAGTCCGCCGTTTACGGAGGCAATCAATCAGAGTGCGCCGGCCCCGACGATGACATCCGGTGGCACACCGTTCACGGTTGCAAACGCTTTCAGCCAGCCCTTTGGGTCGGATCCCAATTACGACCTTTATTCAGTTTGGCCGCAGAATACCCAGCCCGCATTCATTCAGCAATACAACCTTACCGTCGAGCATGCGATCACGAATGAGCTCTCGGTGAGCATGGGCTACCACGGTCAGAACGGCGACCATCTAGATGACTATCGAAATGGAAATCAACTTACCGCAGCCCAGGCGCAAGCCCTCGGCGGCAATTGCGGAGCCGCCGTTATTCCGCCAGCTGACCAGACCCCCTATTTCGCGCTCGTAGGAGAATGCGGCCCCATTCTCGTCACGGAATCGGAAGGCAGAATGAACTACAACTCCGGCCAGTTCACGGTGCGCCAACGAACCCATCACGGCTTGGAATATACCCTCAACTATACCTGGGCAAAATCCTTGACCGACTCGTCGGGCAATTACGCGGTTGGCGCACAGGCGAACAATAGCTGGAACGGACTCTCGGTTCAGAACGGCTATGACCTGATGGCCGACTGGGGGCCTTCCGCGATGGACATCCGCCACAGCATGAACTTCGTGGGAGTCTACGACCTTCCTTTCGGCAAAGGCCGCGCTTACGGAGGGAATGCGAACGGTCTAGTCGACTCGGTATTGGGAGGATGGAGACTCGCAACCACAGCCATCCTCTACTCCGGGTTCCCGGTGACAATCTTTGGGCCGGACGAGAGCAATACCCAGAATGCCGGATGGGGCCTCAGCCGGGCGAATCAATATCACCCAATGATCATCCACAATCGTTCGCTTCAGGATTGGTGGGGTACCGATCCATCGGCGGCCAACAGCGCCCTCTGTCCAGCTAATGGAGCCTGCGCCTATGGCATAGCGGCTAATAACACTTTCGGCACAGCGCATAATGGCAGCGAGCGAGCACCCGGTTATCGACAGGTCGACATGTCCTTGTTCAAGGACTTTCATCTGAGGAGGGAAGCGCAAGTGCTGGGCTTCCGGGCTGACTTCTTCAATATCTTTAACATAGCGAGCTACGGAAACCCCGATAACAACATAACCGACAGCAGCTTTGGTCTGATCAGCGGCGTACGCTCTCCTCCGCGCCAGATTCAACTCAGCTTACATTACAGCTTCTAGCAGCGAACTCAGCGGGCCGCTATCGAACGAACAACGTAAATAGCGGCTCCACAAGTTCTTCACACTCTCAGTTCATGCCCAATCAGCCTACTCTGGAAGTCTGCGTGGAATCGGTGGACCACGCCGTCGCGGCGGAACGCGGCGGCGCACACCGTCTTGAATTGTGCAGCGATTTGTCGTCTGGAGGAATAACTCCCAGCGCGGGCCTCATGCAGACCGCCCGCCGTCATGCGAACCTTCCCATCCACGTTCTGATTCGTCCGCGACCCGGCAATTTTTGTTACTCCGATCATGAGCTCGAGATCATGCGCTGCGATATCCAGACGGCCAAGCAAGTCGGAATGGATGGCATTGTCCTGGGCGTGTTGCATGCGAACAATCGCGTCGATATTGCGCAGACAAAAGCCTTGGTGCAGTTGGCCAATCCTTTGCCCGTAACGTTCCATCGGGCTTTCGACGCCTCGCACAACCTGGAAACGTCTTTGGAAGACGTTATTCAAACCGGTGCACCACGCATCCTGACCTCTGGAGGCGAAGCCAGCGCCATGGACGCGCTTTCGACTTTGGCCCGGCTTGTGCAATTATCGCGAGGACGGATTCTCGTGATGCCTTGTGGCGGCATCATTGCGGACAATGTTGTTCGCATTGCGCGGACGACCCTGGCTCAGGAGTTTCATACCTCCGTTGGAACCTCTCATCCCAGATCGGCGGACCAAAGTAATCGTCTTGCGCACGGAAACGATGCCGCTGCATCCAGCTTTCCAGCCGCGGCGTTTGAAGAAAGAGTTAGAAATCTGGTGAACTTGCTGCGCGGTTTAGCCGACTCATCGCTTCTCAAAGCGCCGCCAGCCGCCGCTGGACCGCCACAAAGTAAAGAGCCAACAGCATAAGCAGCAATCCGTTCACGCCCAACACCACCGGGGCGGTGAACAGCGGAACAAGCCAACCCGAGAGAAGATTGCCCATCGGCATGCCGCCGCGAAAGGCGAAGTTGTAGACGCTCATTACGCGCCCGCGCATTTCGTTGGTGGTAATCAACTGCACCAGCGAATTCACCGTGGCAAAAACCGCCATCATCGATGCGCCCACCACGATGAGAAGGCTCTCGCTCAGCGGCAGCGACTTCGAAAGGGCAAACCCGGAAATCCCCGCCCCCAGGCAGCCTAGCGCGCCTAGAGCAACCAACCCTTTCTTCTTGAAATTCCCCGCGCTGGCAATGCCCAGCGAACCGCAAATCGATCCCACTCCCATCAGCGCGAGCAGATTACCGAAGGTTTCCGGGCCGCGATGAAAAATGTCCTTCACGAACACTGGAATGTAAGTGCGCATCGGCATGCTTAAGAAGGTCATGCAGAAGGCCAGCACGATCAGCGCTTCCATCGACCCCTGCTTGCGGGTGAATCGAATGCCCTGTTTAAGGCTCGCCAGCATCGACTCCGTAGTCTTGAGTGGAAGGAAGCGCGTGCTGATAATCGACAGCGAAATGATAGGCGCAAGAAAAGAAACCGCGTTCAGCCCGAAGCACCACTTTTCTCCCAGCTTTGCCAGAGCTTGTCCGGCCAGCGCCGGCCCCACCATGACCGCCACGTTGAATTGAATTGAATTCAGCGCGATGGCGTTGGGCATGTCTTCCTTGTCGACCAAGGTGGGGATCAACGCCTGGTAAGCGGGACCGCCAAAAGCCTGCGCGAAACCGGAAATAAAAGAAAGACAAAGGATGTGCCATACATGCACCATGCCGGTCGCCACCAGAAAGGTGAGCACCGCAGCGCTGGCCATTTGCACATACTGGGAACTAAGCAGAATTTTGCGGCGTTCCACCCGATCGGCCACGACGCCGCCGATCAGTGAAAACAGAAAGATGGGAATGCCGCCGAGAAACTGATCCAGGGCCAGTAAAAATGCCGAATGGCTGAGCCGGTATACCAGCCAGCCTTGCGCCACAATTTGCATCCAGGTGCCTATGCTGGAAGTGCAGGCGCCAACCCACATCAGACGGAAATCGCGATACTGAAATGCTTTGAAGACTCGGCCAATCACCTTGGCGTTCAGCATAGGGTCTTGCAAAAGCCTAACATGGTGCTTCCCCGTTAGACGGGACTGGACAGATTGGAACGGGGTAAACGTAGAACTTTCTTGTGATTTGGCCCTGGGAGCGTGGACTGAAGGCGAATTGAGCGAACTGGCCGCAGCGGAGATGGCACGCAAGTGCCATTCACCTGCTCGCGGCCTCGCGTTAATCTGCTTCTTGAGCAGCACTTGGGGGAGGGCTGATCAACGGACGTCCCACGACTCGAACGAGTCTGGGGCGTTTTGTTTTGCGGCCAATCTCGGGCCAGGAGGCGCAAAAAGCATTTAACTTACCGGAGTTGTTTGCCTTCGCGGCAATGAAGTAAGAATCTGGTGCGCAAGGCCGAGGCAGGTTCGCCATCGGCAAATTGCGCGAAATTAAGATGCGACCCTGCATGCCGGAGTTGCGGAGAAACAGCTCGAATGCACGCCCCTACGTTCGGCATCAGTTCTGATTGTCATCTTCTCGTTGATATTGGTTAATTGTTAATACGGAGTGAATGATGTGTTTTCTTAGTTTCAATAACCGAGGGGCGAGCATCGCCGGGAGGATTGTGAGCATCTAAGATCAGGTGAAGAGCGCCTCAAGCAACTCCATCTTCGACGAGAAATACCGCGTGGTGGCTGTTCAAGGCGACCGCTTGCTTCTGCGAGGAGTTTGCAGCGGCGAAATGTTGACCATCGTCAATCCCGAGCCCGACACGTTTCTCAGCCAGGAAGACTACCCACCGGGAAAATTGATCGCTCTCACCGACCCCTCCATGGCACTGCCCAATTGAGTTTCGCCCACGCGCGCTGGTCGCTGGGCCGTACGGTTCAGGCCTCCTGCTTTGGCTGCGCGAACCGCAACGCGATTAATGTTTATCGTTGAGCTGCCGATTCTTTCAATTGCCCCCGCTCGGGCCAGTGCGCGATCTCAAGTTGAATGCTTTGATGTCAATCGAAGTAACGATAGCCGCCAATGAGGGCAGTATCTATGAAACTCTCGCGTAAGATGTTTCAGTTCGCCTTTGGCTGTCATCACAGGGAACTGAGCCGCGTGTTCACGCTCGAACGGCAGACGTATCAGGTCTGCCTGCGGTGTGGACAACAGGTTCAATATTCCTGGGATCTGATGCAGTCGACGCCTACCACCATTTCAGACTGCCAGGATAATCGATCGAATAATTCCACGAACACCGAAGCAGCGCTCATCTGATTCCGCAATACCGCCTGCTAGGCCGCCGCCACGAGTCATCTGCGGCGCTCTGATTGAGATGTTATTCTTGAAATTGGGTGTCGAGTAGTATTGGTCAGGCTTGCTTCCCTTCGGCGATTTCCTTCTTCACTGAGCGGTTTCGCTACCAAAAACCGGCGCGACTGGGAGAAAGGACAACTTCGTGATTGAGGTCTGTGTGGTCGGCGAGCTGAATCTGGACCTGATCTTATACGGTCTGCCGAAACAGCTTTTGCCGGACGTGGAATTGCTGGCGAGTGGCATGGCGTTGACGCTCGGCAGCTCTTCGGCAATCTTCGCGCACAACCTGCAAGTGCTGGGTTCAAAGGTGGGTCTGATATCGAAGATCGGCAGCGATCCTCTCGGCAAAATTGCCGTGGAGAGACTTTCTGCCGCAGGCGTAGATACTACCCGCATAAGGCAAGGTACGGACGGCACATCTACCGGCCTTACAATCGTCCTGCCACATGCGGGATCGCGGTACATGTTGACATATCCGGGAACGATGTTTGAGATGCAGTATTCCGACATCGACATGCACTTTCTTCGCGGAGCCCAGCATCTGCATCTTTCCTCCTTCTTTCTGCACCGCGCTTTGCGTCCGCGAATCCTCGACCTCTTTCGGCAAGCCAAGGAAGCGGGCCTCACGACTTCTCTGGATACGAATGATGATCCGGAAAATCAATGGGGACAAGATCTGCACGAAGTCTTGAAATATGTCGACCTCGTCTTTCCCAATGAACGTGAGGCGAAGAAGATCGCGGGAACGGACGATCTCACGCAAGCGCTAAATTTCTTGGCCGGATTGGCGAAAATAATCGTCGTGAAACGCGGATCGGGACCCGCCATTTGCCGCACGGGAAACGAGCAGTGGCATCTCGCTCCACCAGCCGTGGAGATGGTCGACGATGTCGGCGCCGGCGACACTTTCAACTCCGGCTTCATTTATCTCTACTTGCGCGGAGCGAAGCTGGAAGACTGTCTCGCCTTCGCTAATACCGCGGCTGCATATTCCGTGACGAAGGCCGGAGGAACCGAAGCATTTCGCAATCGCGAGGAATGGCTCGGCTTTCTGCATCGGCAATGGGCTTCGATGGGTCGAGGAAATCTTCCCGCGCAGGACTAAGCAGACTGCCCAGCTTGATTCGCCCGCAGCGGGGCTGAGGACTTGACGGCGTTCGATCCGATGGCGAGATCCCATTTGCACAAAGGACACCGCGTGGCCAGGGTGTAGATCACACGGCCGTGACCCACGCACTGCGGATTTTGACACGTTTTCATCGGAACCTATCCTCTTAACCTTTACATCTGCAAGTTAGCACGTGCTAACCGCGGCGACATGCCTGTTTTCTGTTCGCGCGGATTGGTTTTTCTTCTGGAAATGCGCCGCACTCATACTTGCAGTTTTACCAGCCAATTCGCGGGCTCCGGCAAGATGGCAAATTTCGGCAATTCGCCGCGCACCATCGCCACTTCGTCGCAGCAATGGAACCTGGGACACGCGTGACAGTCTTTGTAAATTTTGTCGGGAAGATCGTCGCGCTGCGCCACGGAAAATCCCTGACGCCCAAAAAATTCCGGCGTGCGGGTGAAGAGGCAGATGCAACTCACCCGATGCCGTTTCGCTTCCGCCATCAACGCTTTGACCAGACATCCGCCGCCGCCGCGCCCTTGCGCCCACGGAGCGACCGTGATCGAACGAATCTCGGCAAGATGTGTGCCATATAGATGAAGCGCACCGCACCCGATGATTCGCCCTTCGTCTTCCAGGACCACGAAATCCCTCACGTTTTCGCAAATTTCCGGCAAGGTGCGGGGCAGCAGCGTGCCATCGCCCGAATATCCCGCGATCAGTCCGTGAATCTTTTCCGCATCCGGCAAAATTGCTTTACGCGTGCGCATGGACCTCCTCGCGAAGCGATTCGATTTTCTTTTTGGCTGCTGCAATGGCTTGCCGCACACGGTTGGGCGCGGTTCCTCCCGGCACGTCGTGAATCGCAAGGACGGACGCCAGGCTCAAGAACGCATAGACATCCTCGGCAAAAGCGGGATGAATCGCTCGCAACTCATCGAGCGAAAGATCTTGAAGTTCACACTTCTTTCCGATGCAGACCTGCACCGCTTTACCCACATGCTCGTGCGCTAGCCGCGAAGGCACGCCCCGCTTAGTGAGGTAGGTTGCGGCGGCCCATGCGTTCATGAATCCGCTTTGCGCCGCATTCTGCATACGGTCGAAGTCCAGAGTCATTTCTTTCATCAAACCCGTGGCGAGTGGCAGCAAGGCCAGCATGGTGTCGGCAGCATCGAACAACGGCTCCTGTGTCTCCTGCAGATCCTTGTTGTAGGCCAGCGGCAGTCCTTTCATGGTGATTAATAATGAAGTGGCATGGCCTATGACGCGGCCGCTCTTGCCGCGAACCAGTTCGAGCAGATCGGGATTCTTTTTCTGCGGCATGGCGCTGCTGCCGGTGGAATATGCTTCCGGCAGACTGATGAAGCCATATTCCTGGCTGGAAAACAGAATCATCTCCTCCGCCCAGCGGCTCAGGTGCATCGCCTGAATGGAGAGCGCATTCACGAACTCAAGTGCGAAGTCGCGGTCGGAAGTGGCATCCACGCTGTTTGTGGTGGGTGCGTCAAAATCGAGTGCGCTAGCAATAAACTCCCGGTCCAGGACCAGAATCGCTCCCGCGACCGCTCCCGATCCCAGCGGGCACAGATTCAATCGCTCGCGGCAATCGGCAAGCCTTGCGGCATCGCGCAGAAACATTTCCACATACGCCATCAGCCAGTGTGCCACCAGCACCGGCTCGGCTTTTTGCAGGTGTGTATAAGCGGGCATCGCGGCCTCGCCACAGGTTTCTGCGCGGCCGATGAAGGTTCCGCACAACTCCGCCAATTGTTCACGCAACTCGTCAATCGCCGCCCGTACATAGAGCCGAAGGTCGGCGGCGATCTGCTCATTGCGACTGCGGCCGCTGTGCAGCTTGTATCCCGTTTCACCGATCGAAGCCGCCAGTTGCTTTTCCACGAAATGATGCACGTCTTCCGCTTCGGGATCTTCCAGGAATTTCGGAGACTCTACCGCTCGCTTGCCTATCTGCTCCAGCCCTTGCAGAATTTGGATCAGTTCATCGGACGAAAGAATCCCCGCAGTCTTCAGCGCCCGGGCATGCGCGTTGCTTGCGGCAAGTTCGTAGCGCAGCAACCTGCGGTCAAACGCAAACGAACGCTGCCAGCGTTCGAATTCGGGATCGAGCGACTGGCGAAATCTTCCCGACCACATCTTCATCGCGTGACCTCCAGTCGCGACCGGGCGCGTGAGCGCGAGGGCAGTCCGAGAATACGGATGAAGCCGGCAGCGTCTTTCTGGTCATAGCTTTCGTCCATGGTGAAGGAGGAAAGATCGGTGCGATACAGAGAGTGCTCGGACGTGCGGCTGACGATCGAAACATTTCCCTTATACAGAGAAAGCGTTACTTCCCCGGTCATCTCCTTCTGCGTGCTGTCCACGAACGCATCGAGAGCTTCGCGCAGCGGAGTAAACCACAGACCGAAGTAAACCAGCTCCGCATACTTCAGACCCACGTGCTGTTTGAAATGCGCGAGGTCGCGTTCCAGACACAGAGCTTCCAACTCCCGGTGCGCCGCGATGAGCAGCGTTCCGCCGGGAGTCTCATAGCATCCACGCGATTTAATTCCGACAAAGCGGTTCTCGACCAGATCGACGCGGCCCACTGCATTGCGCGCGCCAATCTCATTGAGCAACTCGACCAACGCCACCGGGTCGAGATTCATTCCGTTGACGGAAACCGGAATTCCCTTCTCAAAACCAATGCGTACCGCTTCTTCTTTATCCGGAGCTTCTTGCGGGGAGCGAGTGATTTGCCACGTTGTGGGCAGCGGCGCGTTAGCCGCGTCTTCGAGCTCGCCGCCTTCGTGGCTGATGTGCCACAGGTTACGGTCACGGCTGTGAATCTTCTCGCGGCTCGCCGCAACGGGAATTCCATGCTGCGCAGCATAGTCGAGACAATCTTCCCGCGACTTCAACGTCCACTCGCGCCACGGCGCAATGATCTTCAGTTCGGGCGCGAGGGTCTGATAGGTCAATTCAAACCGTACCTGATCGTTGCCTTTTCCCGTGCATCCATGGGCGACCGCAGTTGCGCCTTCGCGCAAAGCCACTTCCACCTGATGCTTGGCAATTACCGGCCGTGCCAGCGAAGTTCCCAGCAAGTACTTGTGCTCGTAAACGGCTCCCGCCTTCAGGGCGCGAAAGACATAGCCAGTTAGAAATTCATCGCGCAAGTCCTCCACGACGACTTTGCTCGCGCCGGTGGCGTACGCTTTTTCGACAACAGCGTCCAGGTCATCGCCCTGACCAACGTCTCCGACCATCGCGATCACATCGTAAGAATAATTTTCTTTGAGCCACGGAATGATGATCGAAGTGTCGAGGCCTCCAGAATAGGCGAGTACGACTTTCTCAGGCATGAGCGCTCCTTGCGGGCAGGCGAACGGCACCCCCCAACAACAAGTATAGGATCGCCTTCTGCACATGAAGTCGGTTTTCTGCCTGATCAAAGATCAGGGAATTTTCGGAGTCCATGACTTCATCCGTAACTTCTTCGCCGCGATGTGCAGGCAAGCAGTGCATGAATGCGGCTCCCGGTACGGCCAGCGACATGAGCTTGCGGTTGACCTGATAGGGCGGGAATATGCTGGCGCGCTGTTGCGCTTGCTCTTCTTGACCCATGCTGGTCCAGGCATCGGTGTAGATTGCGTCGACTCCAGAAACAGCCGCGCGCGGATCAGTAAACAATTCGATCCTTGCGTTTGTCTTCTTTGCAATTTCCCTTGCGGTGGCCACAATCTGTGCATCGGGCGTGTATCCAGCGGGAGTAGCGATGCGAATCGAAGATCCCAGGCATGCCGCCGTGAGCAGCAAGGAATGCGCCACGTTGTTGCCATCGCCGACATACGCGAGACTCACGCGGCGCAAATCTCCGAAGCGCTCTTGCAGTGTGAAGTAATCCGCCAGCGCCTGGCAGGGATGTTCCAGATCGCTCAGCGCATTGATCACGGGAATCGAAGCATATTTCGCCATGCCTTCGATCGTCTCTTGCGCGAATGTGCGCAGCACGATCACATCCACCCAGCGCTCGAGGTTATGCGCAATGTCGCTGAGCTTCTCGCGCGCGTCGAGACGGCCTTGTGTCTGATCCACGAATACCGCCGTGCCGCCGAGGCTCGACATTCCAGTTTCGAACGTGAGCCGAGTGCGCAAAGAAGGTTTCTCGAAAAACATAACCATCTGTTTCCCGGCGAGCGTCCGCTGAAACACCGATGGGCGAGACTTCATGAGTCCCGAGAGATGAAGCACCGCCTCGACGCCCTGCGGACCGAGATCGGCAGTGGAAATCAGATCAGGACACCAAAACGCACCAGGATAGGCCTCTGGTGCAACCGGCGTCCTATTTTGCAGTTGAGTATTCAAATCTCACTCCTTCTTTCATGACATCGGCAGGATGATGGAAATCGCCGCGGATCACTTCCGTTCCAACCACGTCCTTAATCAGATGAAGACTAGGCAACAAGTCCGCCTGCGTCGCGGCCAGAATTCGCACGCGTCCCACTCCTCGCTGCAACGCGTAAGAACAAGCTCGGAGTTTCGGCAGCATTCCGCCGCTGACGACCGAATTCGCTTCCAGGGCGGCGATCTCGTCTGTGCTCAATGACGGAATCACGCGCCCAGATGCATCGTTCACTCCGCTGACATCTGTGAGGAAGACCAGCATCGCGGCTCGGCACGCTGCGGCACAGGCCGACGCCATCTCATCCGCGTTGACGTTGTAGTACTCGCCGTCTTCGCCTATTGCCACGGAAGCCAACACCGCGACTCCGCCGCGATTCCAAATCGCTTCCAGCCACTGCAAATCGACTTTGTCGATCTCGCCAACAAACCCCAGATCGCGCCCAATCACTTCTTTCTTGTGCGCGCGAAACATCTTTCCATCGCCGCCGCAAAGGCCAAGCGCGGAAACGCCCGCTGCCTGAATCGCTGCGACCAGCTTTTTGTTGACGAGTCCGGCCAACACCATCAGCGCTACGTCGCGCGTTGCAGCGTCGGTCACGCGCAATCCGTCGACAAATTCCGTCTTGATTCCCAATTGCTGTAGCGTTTGCGACAGCGTCTTACCCCCACCATGAACGATCGCCACGCGATGGCCCTGGCGCACTAGCTGCGCTACAGCCTCGGCACAGACACGCAAAATGCCAGGCTCTTCAATCGCGGCGCCCCCTATTTTTATGACAATCGTCACTGCAAGCCTTCGCCTTCGCCAAATCCGAACATCAGATTCATGTTCTGCACCGCTTGTCCCGCGGCGCCTTTTAACAGGTTGTCGATGCAGGAAATCAGCACGAGACGCCGCCCCTCCGCATCCAGACAGAAGCCCACATCGCAATAATTTGTATGCAGACAGAATTGCAGTTCCGGAAGCTTGGGCGTGGCGAAGATCCGAATCCATCGCTTCCCTGAATAAAAAGTCTTGAAACAAGATTCCACTTCGAGCGATGTCATCTTCGAGCTGAGTTGCACATAAATGGTCGAGAGAATTCCGCGCGGTATGGGCAATAGATGCGGAGTAAAGGTAAACTCCTGCGGGTTCAACTCCAGTTGCTCCACGATTTCGCCTACGTGCCGGTGGTTGAAGACCGAGTATGCAGATAAATTGTCGGCGACCGAAACAAAGTGAGTCCGCGCCGTCGCCTCTTTTCCCGCGCCCGAAACCCCGGACTTCGAATCGGATACGATCCCGTGTCCCCGATCCAGACAGCCCGCTTTCAGCAACGGCGCAAGCGCCAAAATGATCGAGGTGGCATAGCAGCCGGGATTCGCCACCAACTGAGCTCCGGCGATGCCGTCGCCGTGCAGCTCCGGCATTCCGTAGATCGCTCTTGCAGTCAGCTCATCGGCTGCGCTCGCATCCAAATCCTGAAAACCGTACGCCGCGCGGTGAATCTCTTGTTTCAACCGCCAGGCGCCGCTGAGATCGACCACACGCAAGCCACGTGCAATCGCTTCGGGCACCAGCGATCGCGAAACTTCGTGCGGAGTCGCAAGAAAAAGCAGTTGCACTCCCCGCTCCTGTAGCGAGTCCCAGGAGAATGGATGCAAAGGATAGCCGCCGTTGCCTGATATCGCAGGAAATACGTCAGCCAGATCACTGGCTCCGCCATCTCCATTTCGCCGCATCAGCATCGGCTTTTCCAGGCGCGGATGTTCCGACAAAATTCTGGTCAGCTCCAATCCGGAATATCCTGTCGCGCCCAGCACCGCCGTCTTGAGTTTCGTCGGCCTCAATTCAGCATCCCTTCGATACGGCTGGCTAGCCCGCGTGCCGCCTCTTTGTCTGGGCAAACAATCAGAATCGTGTCATCACCCGCAATGGTCCCGACGACTTCGTCCCAGTCGGTTTCATCGAGCGCGGCAGCAACCGGTTGCGCGCTGCCCACGATCGTCTTGACGACGAGTTGATTCTGAGCAGTGCGAACTTCCAGTACGAATTCCCGCACCAGCCGGGAAATCGGAGGCAGCGCCAGCCCTGCGGAACCTTCGGCGGTGGGCAAGGCATAGCCGCCGCCGGTCTTGCTCAAATTCAGCTCGCGAATATCCCGCGACAATGTAGCCTGCCCTACTTTGAATCCCCGCTTGCGCAGCGCGCGCTGTAAAGTTTCCTGGCTGGAGATGGGTCCCAGCCTCAGCGCATCCAGAATCGACCGTTGACGTAAAGTTTTATTCATCATGCATAATTATTCATAGGAGTGAATAAATATGTATTCATCTTACGGACCAGCGCTGGATTGTCAAGAGGAGAAATCATGCCGGAGTGAACCGGCGGAACGGTCGGTGTATTTTGCCGCCTCCATTGACGGAAGTGGATCCTGGCAGTCGAACTGGCGATTGGCCTGCTAGACTACTCGGCGGCCTGGCTCTTGCTCTTCGAGCCAGGGGAGCATTCCATGAATTCGAAAGACGTGAATTCGGACGACGTGAATTCTAAGATGACGAAGCCGGCGGTTACGAATTTCGCGCCAGGATTGTGGGCTGAGTTGGTTGCCGAATTCTTCGGCACCTGCGTGTTGATATTATTTGGCACCGGCGTCGTGGCCATGGTGGTTCTTTTCCCCAACGGAAATACGGGCGAAACTATTCACGGCGGCTACACCAACATCACACTCGGCTGGGGATTGGCCGTCACCATGGGAATTTACATCGCGGGGAAAATCTCCGGGGCGCATTTGAATCCGGCGGTGACGCTGGCTCTTGCCGTGTTCCGGCGTTTCCCCTGGATCAAGGTGCTTCCTTATTCTCTGGCGCAGACGGCTGGCGCATTCTGCGCCGCGGCCCTGGTGTACTGGAACTACTTGCCCGCGTTCCGGAAATTCGATCCTCTGCTCGACCACTCTGCCGGAGTCTTCACCACGTTCCCTGCTTTCCCGGCGCTGCCGCAGGCAGGCTTCCTAGATCAAGTGATCGGAACCGCGCTTTTACTTCTTCTGATTTTCGCGATTACCGACGAATTCAATTCGCCGCCGGGAGCCAACCTCGCTCCGGTAATGATCGGCTTGGTGGTCGTCGCCATCGGCATGAGCTTCGGCGGCATGCACGGATATCCGATTAATCCCGCCCGCGATCTTGGGCCTCGTCTGTTTACAGCGGTCGCGGGATTTCGCAACAATGGTCTGACCGACGGAACTCATGTCTGGTGGATTCCGATCATTGCACCTTTGTTGGGAGGCTTGGCCGGTGCAGCGGCATATGACCTGGGAATTCGGCGTTTCTTGCCGCGCCCCGCAAATGCCACAACGAATGACGCCACGAAATAAAATCATGGAGTCTTCCGATCGAACCACGTTGAGAGCAGAGATCGTCACCGTCCATTGCAGCGCTTTTCTTTTTGACCTGGATGGTGTACTCGTCGATTCCACGCCGGCGGTGGCCCGTGTTTGGCGGCGGTGGGCGATCGAGCATGGTTTCGATCCGGAGGAAGTGATCGCACGCGCGCACGGACGCCCAAGTCTGACGACTGTGCGCGAATATCTTCCCAACGCCGACCACGCAGCCGAAAATAAAAAAGTTGAGCGGGGTGAAATTGAAGACATCGAGGGAGTCGTTCCCCTGCCGGGCACACTCGATCTGTTGTCCAGCCTGCCTCCGGAGCGCTGGACCATCGTGACCTCCTGCACTCGGACATTGGCCGAGGTTCGGATTCGCGCAGCCGGATTGCCCCTGCCGGCAAACCTGGTCACGTCCACCGATATCGTCCACGGCAAGCCGCACCCTGAGCCTTACTTGAAAGGCGTGTCAGTATTGGGTTTTCCCGCTGCCGAATGCATCGTAGTGGAAGACGCGCCCGCGGGAATACTGTCGGGCAAGGCAGCGGGCAGCCGCGTGATCGCATTTCAAACTACGTCGCTAGGTCCCGCGTTGCGGGCCGCCGGGGCAGACTGGATTTTGAACAACTGCTCCAACATTCATTTGATCGATCCTTCTGCCGCACTCGCACAGTCTGGACTCAGCGTCTCTTTGTCGGAGCCTTTGCTCTGACTCAGCATCTCCATCGGATTCGCAGCCACAAGACTCGACGCTGTTAGGCAAATCATGCCGCTGCCAAAAAAATCTAAGCCTGCAAATTCTAAAGTTTCTGCGTTTGTTGTCGATCAGGTATGCATATTGCAAGGGATTCTGACAGGTTCCCTGTAAGAACAGCCAATTTCTTAGGAGACACTCATGTCGACAGCAGGTATTTCCAGCAGCTCTCTCGTCCAGGGAGCACAGTATTTTCAGGACCGGAAAAGCGACTTGCAGCAATTGGGGCAAGCGCTTCAGTCCGGCGATCTAACGGGCGCTCAACAGGACTTCAGCACCATTCAAAATTTAGCTCAGAACGGCCCGTTTGCTGGCGGCAACGCCTTTGCTGTAAACCAACGCCAGCAGGATTTCACCGCCATCGGCCAGGCGCTGCAATCCGGCGACATCGCCGGCGCGCAGCAGGCATTTGCCCAGCTTCAATCCACTTTCAAATCTGGTCACGCCGTCCTCGATCCCGGTCCGTCCGTGATCATTAACATAAGCGAACCCGCGGCAGGCGGAACGTCAAGCTCCGCCAGTTCCACGCCCACAGGCGCCGTCACCGCGACACCGACGGCCAGTGGGGCGATTGGTCCAGAAATCGCTATTAATTTCGCTAATAATTCAGGGAGCAGCGCCAATCCGGAAGAAATTACCATTAGCCTGAACAACACTAACAGCGGTGAACAACTCACAATCGGTGTAGGCACCCAACAGAACCCCAACGTTCAACAACTCACTTTCAACCTGGCACAAAATAGCAACGAGCAGATTATTCTCAATCTCGGGAATCCATCTACCCTGTCCACCTCGTCCAGTTCGCCAACATCATCCACCACGACCAGTCCGACGGGTGTAACCGGTTCCACATCGTCGAGCGGCGTGAACGTAGTCGCATAAAGCATTCTTGAAGAAATAAGTCGCGCACAGCGGCTTTCATCCGATGCAGTGAGCGGACCCAGCACGTAGCCCTTCCCCCACCGCTCACTGCACCGGCGCGTTCAAGGCCGCAACCAGTTCTACAAAACTATTCGCATCCACCGCCCGGTCTACCGCCTCTTTCTGGCCGAATAATTCACTCGCATCCCCCAGCAAATCTAATTGCGATTGGTTGTCCCCTGTCAGGATCAAAATAATCAGCTTCGCGGGCTTGCCGTCGCGCGCGTCAAAATCAATGCCCGCCGCGGATTTGCCTACCACCACCAGCGGCCGAGTCAGCCCGTTGATGCGTGCGTAAGGAATCGCCAGTCCATTTTCCCATCCACTGGCCAGCACCCGCTCCCGTTCGGAGACGATGCGCAGAAAGCGTTCTGGCGCATTGCTGACAACCTCCGCCGCAACCTCGCACATTTCGTGCAATGCTCCCCGTCGAGTCGTCGATGTCAGGCTGGGCAGAAAGAGCCGACTCTCTACGACATCTTTTAAAGTTAGGTTTCTTCGCCGACTGACGAAGAAGTGGATCGCAGGCGCCGACAGAAGCGACGTGAATAGCGCCATGATTACCAGCGCCACGAACATGTGCTCTTTGATCAGACCCGCTTGCAGCGCCAGAATTCCGAGAATCATCTCCATCGCGCCGCGCGCATTCATAGCCAAACCAACGGCAAATGAAGAGTTGCGGTCCATGCCCCCTAATCGCGCGCCCCAACCCGCGCCCAGCAGTTTTCCCACGCAAGCCACGCCGATCACCGTGACGGTCAAACCCAGGTGAAAGTTGGAAGCAAAGTCGGTTCGCAGGCCGATACTGGCGAAGAAAAAAGGCGCGAACACGTTGGTCACGATCTCGTGAATGTGTTGCGACGTACGCCGCCGCAGGTGCCCCGATTCGCCAACTGCGATGCCGATGATAAATGCGCCAAAAACCGCGTGAATTCCTGCGTATTCGGTAAACGCCGCTCCCGCCAGCGTAAGGGTAAAAATAAAACCCAGCACTCCGCCCGGCCACGAAGTGTGCGCCTGCAGAATCGGCAGCAGTTTGTCGATTAGCCACCGGCCTACAGTCAGCATTAGACCCACGAACAGCAGCACCAGAATAATCGTGTGTTTTGTAGCGTCCGCTACGCTCTGGCCCGCCGATGGGTGAAGCATTCCCAGCACAAACGAAAATAAAATCCATCCCACCAGGTCGTCGAACATGGCCGACGAAATGATGACGGTTCCCATCTCGGTGCGCAGAAGATTGAGATCCATCAAAATTCTGGCAATCACCGGCAACGCCGAAATCGAAAGTGCCGTACCGACGAACAGGGCAAAGATCAGAGTGTCGGCGCCCACTTCCGCACCCATGTATGTAGGAAATGTTCCTGCCGCTGCGAAGCCGACAACAAAAGGAACCGCGACCCCGAATATGCTGACCAGCAGCGCGCTCTTTCCCTGGCGGAAGATGCTGCGTAAGTCGATTTCCAGACCTGCCGTCAGCAGAAAGAAAACAACTCCCAGCGTGGTAACCGTATCGAGAACGACGGGCATGGGCCCGGTCGTTGGAAACAATGTCGCGTAAAGTTGCGGCCGGAAATGGCCCAGCACAGTCGGCCCTAGCAAAATCCCCACCCCGATTTCTCCCAGTATGGAAGGCTGGCGGATTTTCTGCATGAGTTCAGCCGCTAGTTTGGCGCAACCTAGCAGGACTGCCAGCGCCAGAAACATGGTCATCACATCGTGAGGAGTCAAATGGGCCACGGATCGTCCCTCGTTCGAGCTTTCACTTTACCGAATTCCATTTGTTACGCGAAATGAGTTCTACATCAAACACCGTAGGCCATTCTGCAGGATAGGCCCGAGCGACAAGCGTTCGCCTGGAAATAACAATCAATACTAATGCGATCAATGCAAAAATCTCGCTGGGTTCCACATGATGGCGAGTCGTTATTCCGGAGGTGCCTTATGACTGGAGTTTGTGTCAAACGAACGACTTTGCTGTCGCTAGCCTTCTTCTTCGCCTCAACATTTACGCTCGCGCAACTACTGCCCGCGAATCCCGCGCCTGGTCAGAGTGACGGCGTAATCGGACCGCAATTGATCGCCTGGTCTGCGTTGCAAAAGCCCGAACCGGTTCCGCAAAAACCGCAGCCCATCCCCGGGCCCGACCAGACGCAACCGAGTTCGAAGAATCAACAACCGCAAGATCAGTCAGCGCAGCCGAGTCCGCAGCAGCAGCAACCGGAACCTGAAACTCAGCAAACCACATCGCAGAGCATCTCCGGAACGATCGCCAAGGTCAATAATAAATATGTTCTGCAAACATCCGACAGTGTTACCTACCAATTAGACGACCAGACAACAGCGGGTCAATATGTCGGCAAGCATGTAAAGGTTACGGGCACGCTCGACCGGAAGACGGGTGTGCTTCGCGTCCGCAGCATCGAGTTGCTGTCGTGACTAACGCTATCGCGGCAAGCAAGAAGGACAAGGAGAACGTAGAACGTATGAAACACAAATTGTTCGCCACGATTGTCGCTCTGTTCGTATTCGCCACTTTGTCCACAGCTCAAGACCAAATGGCGCAGCGAGACCAACCCACCGCTCGCTCGCAGGAGCGAATTCAGCGCGAAGTTCGCCACGAGCTTCTCATGCTGCCGTATTTTGGAGTCTTCGACAATATCGCTTTTAAAGTGGACGGTTCGACCGTCACGCTCCTTGGACAAGTCGTGAGGCCAACACTGAAATCTGATGCAGGCAATGCCGTCAAGCATATTGAAGGTGTGGAAAGCGTCGACAATCAGATCGAAGTTCTTCCTCCCTCCCCTATGGACGACCGCATCCGCATGCGGCTGTTCCGTGCAATTTACGGATACCCTGCACTGCAACGATACGCTCTGGGCGTGCAGAAGCCGATTCGCATCATTGTTAAGAACGGCCACGTTAACCTGGAGGGCGTAGTCGACAGTGAGGGCGACAAGAACATAGCCGGAATTCGCGCCAACGGCGTCTCCGGAATTTTTTCTGTAACGAACAATTTGCGGGTCGAGGACTCGAAATAAAAACTTCAGCGCGGCAGGAAAAGTTCAGTGCGGAATTGCCGTCACTTTCCTGTGACTGTTTCCCGCTTCTTAATTCTTTGAAACCGCGTTTTAAGCCCTTACCTTCATCGTCATGCCTGCGTATAATGCTCCCCGAACCCTTAACGCTTGTACCAAATCGATTCTCCCGGAGGATTCTCCATGAACCGCCGCACTTTCCTTACGACTGCCACCGCCGCCACCGCTGCTGCGATGCTCAAGGGACGTCTTGGTTGGGCCGCCGCCGATCACAAAATTCATAACCTCGGCGTGCAACTCTATACGGTTCGCGACCAGATGAAGGCTGATTTCGACGGCACGTTAGCGAAAGTCGCTGCCATCGGCTACAAGGAAGTCGAGTTCGCCGGATATTTCGATCATTCTCCGAAAGAAGTTCGCGCTGCCATCGACAGCCACGGCCTCACTTCCCCGTCATGTCACGTCCAGTACGACGTTCTTGGCGAGGACAAATGGCCGGGACAGATTGAGTCGGCGAAAATTATCGGTCAGGAATACATTGTCTGCCCCTGGATTCCCGAAGAATTGCGCAAGCAGCCGGACATCTGGAAGCGCGCCGCCGAGACTTTCAATCGCGCCGGAGAGGCGAGCAAGAAGGCGGGCATACAGTTCGCTTATCACAATCACTGGTTTGAGTTTCTGCCGGTAGACGGCAAGCTTCCCTACGACCAGCTTCTCAAAGAGTGCGACCCCAATCTAGTGAAGATGGAATTGGATCTCTGCTGGATCACTGTCGCCGGAGCGGATCCAGTGAAATACTTCAATCGGTATCCGGGGCGGTTCCCACTTGTTCACGTTAAGGACATTAAAAAGATGCCGAAAATTTCCGAGGCCGGCAGCCAGAGCTTCGGCGATTCGCTCCAGGATATGACCTCAGTCGGCAACGGTCTCATCGACTGGAAGCGCATCTTTGCCCAGTCCGACAAAGCTGGCATCAAGTACTACATCGTCGAACACGACAAGCCGGCGGATCCTTTCGACAGCATTACGAAGAGTTATGACTATCTAAACAAACTGCGCTGGTAAGCATGACAGACGACCTGGGATGAACTATGTGCGGACAGCCGCCCTCGGCCGTCCGCCGGTCGCAGACCGGCTGTTTACCGAGATAGTCACAGGATGCGGGGTGAGAAGACTTGAACTCTCGCTTCCACGCTCACGTACCTCCCACTCATGCAGACGATGGCCAAGCCCCGTTCCGACCTCGGCATCCTCATCCTTCTGGCGGTAATCTTCATCGCGCTGCACCTCGCCACCAGTGGCCCCTACGGTTTTCACCGCGACGAACTCGCCACGCTAAACGACGCGCTTCATCTCGACTGGGGATTCGTCGCCTATCCGCCGCTCACTCCCGCTCTTGGCCGGCTGGAGTTATCTTTATTTGGCATCTCGACGCTCGGAGTGCGCGTTATCCCTACTCTCGCGCTCGCGTTGGTTGTGGTGCTTTCGGGCCTGATGGCTCACGAACTCGGAGGCTCTAGGCGGGCACAAGTCTTAGCTGCGCTCGCAGTCGCAATCGTTCCCATCGTCACCATTGAGACCACGGTTCTTCAATACGTTTCATTCGATTATCTCTGGTGCGTTCTGCTGACTTATTTCCTCATGCGCCTTCTTAATACCGATGATCCGCGATGGTGGCTGGCAATCGGCGTCGCCATCGGCCTGGGCATGATGACCAAATACACGATGGCGTTTTTCATCACGGCCCTTGTCGCCGGAGTCATCGTCACCGGAATATTCGACAGGGAATTTAGGAAAAATGTAAGACGACATCTGCTCAGCCCGTGGATGTGGGCTGGGGTTGCCATTTCCCTGCTCATCTTCCTGCCAAACTTGATTTGGCAAATCCGGCATAATTTCATCTCGCTCGATTTCCTGCAGCACATCCACGCGCGAGACGTGCGCCAGGGCCGCGCCCGCGGCTTCCTCTACGAGCAACTCTATGTCTGCGTGAGTGCGCTGCTGACTCCGCTGGCTTTCATGGGCCTTTGGTTTTACTTCACCGTAGCCGGGCGAAAGTATCGGCTGCTCGGCTGGATGTTCGTTCTGACTTTCCTTTTGTTCGCGGTGGCCAAGGGACGGTCTTATTATATCGGCCCGGTCTATCCAGTACTGCTGGCTGCGGGCAGCGTAGTGTGGGAACGCTGGGTCACCGCATGCTCGCGAAATGTGTCGCTGGCGATCCAGGGAATAACGTGGGTTTTCGTAGCGCTGAGCGCGGCCGCTTCGTTCGCACTATTCACTCCGATAACACCGATCAATTCTGCAATTTGGAATGCAACCGCGAAGGTGCAGGATAACTTCGTGGAAGAAATCGGGTGGCCGGAGTTGGTCGCGACGGTGGCGAAAATCTACGACGGCTTCCCAGCGGACGAACGCAGTGGAACCGGAATCATCGTCGGAAATTACGGCGAGGCCGGCGCCATCGATCTCTTCGGCCCCAAGTACGGGCTTCCGGCGGCGATCAGTGGAACAAATTCAAACTGGTATCGGACATATCCCGCAAACGAGCCGCAGACCTTAATCGCCATTGGTCTTGACGACAGCTTCCTGAAAAGACACTTCGAACGCTGCGAAGTTGTAGCGCATAACCCCAACCCATACGGCGTAGTCAACGAAGAGAGCCGCGACCACGCAGACATTTCTTTGTGCCACCACCTGCTGCAGCCCTGGCCCGAATTTTGGCCGCACTTTCAGCGGTTTGGATGAGTCGGACGCCGGGCGTTAGACTTCGGACCTCAGACCTCGGGCCTTTAGTTTTTAGACTCACACTACGCTTGGGACCACCTCGGCATGCCTGACGTCTGATGCCCGACATCTAACTCCCAAACGGCTGTTCCAGCGACAAACTCTGCGGCGTAAACAACTCCGCGCCATTTTCCGTGACGTGCATATCGTCTTCGAGGCGTACGCCAAACTCACCGCGAATGTAGATTCCCGGCTCGTTGCTGGTCGTCATGTTCGCTTGCAATTTTGTCGTATTGCCTCGAACCAGATAAGGCCACTCGTGACCGTCCATCCCCATACCGTGGCCGAGTCGATGGGCAAAGTATTTGTAATCGGGTCCGTAGCCCGCGTCAGTTATGACTTTGCGTGCTGCTGTGTCGATTGCGCCGCATTCCACTCCCGGACGCGCCGCGGCCAGCGCCGCAGCTTGCGCGCGATGCACAATGTCGAAGACTTGTTTCATCTTGTCGGAAGCCTTGCCCAGTACGAATGTACGCGTGATATCCGATTGATATCCTTCGACAGTGCAGCCGTCGTCAATCATCACAATCGAGCCTTCGTGGATCACCTGCGGAGTCGTCGATCCGTGCGGATACGCCGTGTACTCGCCAACCTCGACGCTCGCTTCTCCGGGAAAGCCCATGCGTCGATACGCCGCATCGATCAAATCTTCTACCTGCCGCTGCGTCATGCCTTCGCGCATCGCGTGGTAAACGGCTTCGTAGACGGCGAGCGTGACTTGTGCAGCAAGTCGCATTAAAGCAATCTCATTCGCACTCTTGATCATGCGGCATCCGGCGGTCACCGGAGTTGCACTGGCAACCGTCACCTGCGGGGATGCCTTCGCGATTCCATCGGAAAAAAGAAAGCGGATCGTTTCTTCCATTCCAAGCTTTCCCGTGGCCATTCCGCGTTCTTTCAATCCCTGCGCCACCAGTTGATACGGATTCTGGTCTTCCTGCCACGTGCGCACATCCGCGTGTTCGCCATCCGGCGAGTTGGCGATCTGCTCCCGCGCTCTTCCCTCTTCAAACGCGGGACACACATAGAATGCTGCGCCTTTCGCAGGCAGCACCAGAGCAAACAGGCGCTCGCCGCCCCACCAGCGAATCCCGGTGAAGTATTTCAGCGACGTGCCTTCCATGAGCACGATCGCGTCGAGCGAGTTCTCGCTCATCAGCTTGCGGGCGCGCTCCTGCCGCCCCTGCCGTTCCTCTCGCGTGATGGGAACGGCTTCGCCTTTGCGCGATTGCAGCCGCGCAAGGGATTCGGGAAGAGACGCATCGGATTTTTCCTGTGGCTCCGCAGCGACAAACGGACTCGAAGCCGCCACCACGCCCGCTGCACCGCCAACTTCCAGAAACCTTCTCCGCGAGATCATGTGCTCCCTCGATATTAGAAATTTGTGCTGTTGTCCATCAGCTTCGCCGGGGCGGCGGCCCCAGCGGCTTCGTATCGTACCTGGGTATCATCTTGGCGATCTCGCCGCCAAATTGTAGGCCAGGAGTACATGTAACACCGGCTTCTCCCAGCAGAAATGAGGAATATACACCAACCGTGAACTGACCGGGCGATGCGAAAACCCAGCGCGCTCCGCGAGACCCGTTAGTTGAGAGATAATTTCGTAATGGAATCTGTCTTTCAATGTGGAGGCTGCGGCGAGTGGAATACGACCACCGTGGATGAATCCGCAGGGCGCTCACAGTCTTATGTCGAAGACTGCCAGGTTTGCTGCAAGCCGAACATTCTCCACATCTCCCACGACGCGTCGGCGGAAGAATACTTTATTAGAGCCGAGTTGGAGTGAAATTGCAGGCCTCGGACTTTAGACCTTAGACTTCGGACTTCACGACCGTTCAATCTTCTGAGAAGCTTTGCCTTTATGATTGAAGGTTTCGTGGCAGTGTTTAAGACGTCGGCGCTGATCTGGAGTCCGAGGTCCGAGGTCTGATGCCAGCCGTCCGAGGTCCGACGTGCGGTGCTAGAATTTAGAGTTTCCTCATTCCGTAACCTGAAGGTGCCCATGTCTGACACCGCGCTGCTGGCAACTCCTCCCGCTCCGCTGACCACGCTCACAGAAGACGAAATTCTTTTTCGCGACAACATCCGCCAGTTCGCCGACGACAAGATCCGTCCCCTGGTCAAGGAAATGGATGAGAAGGGCGTGTTCGAAAAAGATCTTCTCCACGAATTCTTCCAGCTAGGCCTGATGGGCATTGAGATTCCTGAGCAATACGGCGGAGGCAGCGCGAAGTTTTTCGAGGCGATCCTCGCGGTCGAGGAACTCTCGCGCGTGGATGCCTCGGCCGGAGTTGTGGTCGACGTACAGAACACTCTGGTCAACAATGCATTGCTGCGCTGGGGAAGCGGCGAGCAGAAGAAGCGATTTTTGCCCAGGATGGCCACCGATACCGTCGGCGCATATGCGTTAAGCGAGGCAAGTTCGGGCTCGGACGCGTTCGGGTTGCAGACACGCGCGGAGTTGAAGGGCAGCGACTATGTTCTCAACGGGCGCAAGTTGTGGATCACCAATGCGAAAGAGGCGGGATTATTCGTGCTGTTCGCCTCAATCGATCTGAGTGCAGGATACAAAGGTATTACGGCCTTTCTAGTGGAGAACAATTTTGCTGGATTCAGCGTCGGCAAAAAGGAAGATAAGCTGGGCATTCGCGCATCTT
>DATBZH010000066.1:0-15491 GCA_036513255.1 Candidatus Sulfotelmatobacter sp.
CTCGGGCCGCTCCGTCATCGTCGTCGGGCCGACGCTGCGCCTGCACCAGTGCGGGCTCCCGAAGAAGATGGCGCTGGAGCTGTTCAAACCGTTCATCTTCCACAAACTGCAATTGCGCGGTGAGGCCTCGACCATCAAGGCGGCCAAGCGTCTGGTCGAGCGCGAGGGACCGGAGGTCTGGGACATACTCGAGGAAGTCATCCGCGAGCATCCGGTACTGCTCAACCGGGCCCCGACGCTGCACCGCCTGGGCATCCAGGCCTTCGAGCCCGTGCTGATCGAGGGCAAGGCGATCCAGTTGCATCCGCTGGTCTGCACGGCCTTCAACGCCGACTTCGACGGCGACCAGATGGCGGTTCACATTCCACTGTCTCCGGAAGCGCAGGTCGAAGCCAGCGTGTTGATGCTGGCCTCACATAACATTCTGTCGCCTGCATCCGGGCAGCCGATCACCGTGCCTACACAGGACATGGTTCTCGGGCTGTACTACCTGACCAAAGGCAAGCCCGGAGCGAAAGGTGAGGGCCGCGCCTTCGCCAACGTTGAAGAAGTAATGATGGCGCAGGATGCGGGCGAAGTGGAAACGCTTTCGCCGATACGCCTCCGCTACTCGGGCGAACTGATCGACCTGACCACCGCGTATGACGATCAGGACATCATTCACACCGAACCGGTTCAGGTGGAGCGTACGTTCATCAACACCACGGTGGGCCGCGCGATCCTGAACGATCATCTGCCGGAGGGCATGCCTTACATCAACGGCTTGCTCAAGAAAAAAGGCGTGGGCGCGCTGGTGAATTATTGCTACCTGCGCTTCGCGCTTGAGACCACGGTCAAGATGCTCGACGAGGTCAAGACGCTGGGCTTCCAGTTCGCGACCAAGGCCGGCCTCTCGATTGGCATCGACGACATGGTCATCCCCGACAGCAAAAAGACGCTGGTCAAGGATGCGGAAAAGCAGGTGGTCGCCGTGCAGCAGCAGTACCTCGACGGCGCCATCACCAACGGCGAACGCTATAACAAGGTCATCGAAATCTGGTCGGGCATCACGGAAAAAGTTGCCGACGAGATGTTCGGGCAGATGCAGCGCGCCGATAAGGAAGGCTTCATCAACCCGATTTACGTCATGGCCGACTCCGGCGCTCGCGGATCGAAACAGCAGATTCGCCAGCTCTCCGGCATGCGCGGCTTGATGGCGAAACCTTCGGGCGAAATCATCGAGTCGCCGATCACGGCCAACTTCCGTGAAGGATTGACGGTGCTCGAATATTTCGTCTCGACGCACGGCGCGCGTAAAGGTCTGGCCGATACGGCATTGAAGACCGCCGACTCCGGTTACCTCACTCGCCGGCTGGTTGATGTGGCGCAGGACGTAATCATCAGCGAATACGACTGCCAGACGGTGGACGGCATTTATGTGGCCGGCATCGTGGAAGCGGGCGAGATCATCGAAGCGCTGCGTGACCGCATCATCGGCCGCGTGTCGCTTGAGAAGATCAAAGACTACGACGGCAACGTTATAGTCGACATCAACCAGGAGATCACCGAGGATCTCGCGATTGCGATTCAAGCTGCCGGCATTGAGCGCGTGAAAATTCGCTCCGTGCTGACCTGCGAATCGAAGCGCGGCGTCTGCGTGATGTGCTACGGCCGCAACCTGGCTTCGGGCCGCCTCGTCGAACTGGGCGAAGCGACCGGCGTCATCGCGGCGCAGTCCATCGGCGAACCGGGAACTCAGCTCACGATGCGTACCTTCCACATCGGCGGTACGGCGTCGCGAGTCTCCGAGCAGTCGCGTCTCGATGCCAAGAACGCCGGCAACGTGCGCTTCATCGGATTGCAGACCGTCAAGTCGAAGTCGGGCGATCTGGTGGTCATGAACCGCCAGGGTTCGATCGCGGTCGTGGACGAAAAGAACCGCGAGCGTGAGCGTTACTCCGTTGTGTACGGCGCCAAGCTCAAGGTCAACGACGGCGATGCAGTCACGATGGGCCAGGTCATGGTCGAGTGGGATCCTTATACCTTCGCCATCCTGACGGAAATCGGCGGCACGGCGCAGTTCAAGGACTTGCAGGAAGGCGTGACTTTGCATGAAGAAGTCGACGAAGTCACCGGTCTGTCGCGCCACGTGGTCGGCGATTCTCCGGATGAGAAGCGCCAGCCCGCGATCGTGATCAAGGGCAAAGCCAGCAAGCGCTACCTGATGCCTTCGCGCTCCCACCTTATGGTTCAGGATGGAGACGCGGTTTCACCGGGCGACGTGTTGGCCAAGATCCCGCGTGAGACGACCAAGACGAAAGATATCACCGGTGGTCTGCCGCGTGTGGTCGAACTGTTTGAAGCCCGCAAGCCGCATGAAACCGCGGTCATCAGCGAAATCGATGGCACGGTCAAGTTCGGCGAGGTCTCGAAGGGCCAGAGAAAAATCTACGTGGTCGCCGACAATGGCACCGAAAAGGAATACTCGGTACCCAAGGGCGTTCACATCAACGTGCAAGAAGGCGAGCGCGTGAAGGCGGGCGAACCGCTCATGGACGGCCCGCTCAACCCGCACGACATTCTGGCCGTGCTCGGCGAAAAAGAGCTGCAGTCTTACTTGGTCAACGAAATCCAGGAAGTCTATCGCTTGCAGGGCGTTAACATCTCGGATAAGCACATCGAGGTGATTGTCCGCCAGATGATGCGCTGGGTGAAGGTCGAAGACGTGGGCGATACGCGATTCCTGCTCGAAGAACAGCTCGACAAGTTCGCGTTCCGTGAAGAGAACGAGCGGGTGATTGCGCAGGGCGGCAAGCCGGCTACCGGAAGACCGCTGCTGCTGGGCATCACCAAGGCGTCGCTCTCCACCGATTCGTTCATCTCGGCGGCGTCGTTCCAGGAGACTACGCGTGTGCTCACCGAAGCCTCGATCAACGGCAAGGTCGATCACCTGCGCGGCCTGAAAGAGAACGTCATCGTGGGACGCCTCATCCCTGCCGGAACCGGCATGGAATACTACCGCAACGTGCGCCTGTCACCGGAAATGGAAGAAGCGGCGGCCAAGGTGCAGGCGGAAGTTTCGGCGGCTTACGAAGAAGCCGAACGCGCCCTGGAGATGATGCGGCACGAGGGTGAAACCGAAGAATTGGCTGCGGAATAAGCCAAATCTACAGTAAACTCGGGGGCGAATTCGTTCGCCCCCGAACCTATTTTTGGCGTCTAATATTTGGCTGGCGATTCGCTGAGGGTAGGCTATGGCACGCTGTTTCGTCATTCAGCCATTCGACAACGACAAGTTCGACAAGAGGTACGACGACGTGTTCGAGCCAGCTATCAAAGCATCCGAGTTGGAACCGTATCGCGTAGATCGCGATCCTTCAGTCAATGACTTGGTCGAAGGAATAAGGTCAGGAATGGCAGAAGCGGACGCTTTCTTAGCTGATATTACCTTAGACAACCCGAATGTCTGGTACGAACTCGGGGGCGCAATGGCTGCCGAGTTGCCGTTCTGCGTCTGCTGCTCTGACGAGCGAACGACGCCCTTTCCGTTTGACGTCAGCCATCTGAAGATCATCACGTACAAGGTTGGCTCAAAGAGCGACTTCACAAATCTCGAAACCAAAATTACCGAAAGATTGAGAGCGGTTGTTTCGCGTGAGGCGAAGCTGAAGTCGATCTCTCGGTCTGTGACAGCACTTACGGAGACGCAAGGACTTGCG
The DNA here is from genome assembly GCA_036513255.1 of Candidatus Sulfotelmatobacter sp. GTDB lineage: Bacteria > Acidobacteriota > Terriglobia > Terriglobales > Acidobacteriaceae > Sulfotelmatobacter. Next base: position 3,699 of record DATBZH010000066.1, read on the forward strand.
CCGCACGAGTTTACGGCGCTAACGATATTGTTTGAGTATCAGTACGATGCCGATCCAGGTCTCTCAGCCCATCTGTTGCAAAGGGACATGGGCAAGGCTGGCTTCACCAAAGCCGCAGCCAACCTCGCTTTGACCGAGCTTCTAGAAAGAGAATTCGTCGAGCAATCCCAAGCGTTCGATCCCAACGGGGATCCCTACCCGGTATTTAAGCTAAGGAGAGAAGGTCTCGACTGGCTGAGGCAGAACAAGAGTGAACTCGTCCTCAGGCGCGGCCCGGCACCCGCGACCTCGGGCGGCCCGATAACCGACGAGGACATTCCGTTTTAGCGCTTATGCATGCAAATGCCCAACCTGTGTACATCGAGGAACCCGGCGAACTTCCGTCGTTGCGCCCGGTGCCGCCCGGCCCTAATCTAGGGCAGAGAATGTTTCGCTTCTTCACCCTCCTGGCCCGGGCCTTTTGGCGTGCTTTTGAGCACGATGCTTTCGCCACCGCGAAGGCCTCGGCGTACTCCTCCATTCTTACGTTTTTCCCGACGTTGCTGGTTGTCGGATCGTTGCTGGCGACGTGGCGCAAAGGACAGCCCTATCTGAGGGAAATTTCTTATGCGCTCTCGCGCATCATGCCGGCAGGGAGCAACACGGCGGTGAATTATCTGCACGACGGTGGGAAGCGGACGATTGGTTTGCTCATTAGCACTTCACTGCTGACTTTGTGGACCGCATCCGGCGTCATGATTTCGTGGATGGAGGGTTTTCGCCGCTGCTACGATCTTCCGAAAACCTGGGGATTGGTGAAAGAGCGCGTGATCGCCTTGGCGTTAGTTGTTCTCGCCGGCCTTCCCATGACATTTGCCACGCTGCTGGTTGCGCTGGGCAGCAAGATCGAAACTGAAATTCTGTTTTACACCGCGCACGAATTCAGCCCCTACATTTTGCTGATGTGGAGTTCGTTGCGCTGGGTGATTGCCACGCTCACCGGAATCGCGGTCGTCGCCCTGATCTATCACAACGCTGTGCCGCGCACGCAGCCCTGGCATAGCGTCATGCCCGGCGCGGTCCTGGCCACCGCAATGTGGTTTTCCGTCACCATGTTGTTTCGCTGGTATCTGGGGCACTACGGCGACTACGGCATTATTTACGGATCGCTGGGAGCAGCCATCGCTTTGCTGGTGTGGATGTATCTGATCTCGCTTGTTGTGCTGGTCGGCGCGGAGTTCAATGCCATGCTGTTTCCCCGGGCCATGCTGGGAAAAGAATTGGTTGCAATTAGCGGGCCGAAAGCAAAGTAAAACCCTGCACCGGGCGATCGCCAAAATTGATGAGTAGGCAATTCCAAGTCTATCTGTTACCTGCCGACGTGGAAGCCCTGATTGACACCTTGAAATCCCAACTAGGTGTTCTACTCATTGAGCCCTCTTCCTCCAGGCCGTTTCCAATACAATTGGAATCGCCTTTGCGTAACGATCCTTTAATGCTGAAAACAGCATCAACCCGGGTAGACTGTTACATCGTTCCGCCAGCAGAAGCGGACATTAAGATGCGCTTCATTCCGACCCGTGCGCATTGGAGCGTAGAAACGGAGTCCGAGGCGATCAAGTTCGCGGGGTGCGAGTTCGACGGGAACGTGCTCGTACGCGGACGTCTCTACTTTCAAAATGACCTTTTGGTTGGAGACATGATCGTTCCAAAACGAAGAGAGTTCCTCGCTTGGGCAGATGGAGTATTTCGACTCGCTAAGAAGTCTCTTGGCCAGCACGCCCAGAGATGGCGACAAGACGGTGGGCGCTTTTCGTGGTTTGTCAATCCTGAGACTGGCCCTATCTACGAGGGCGAAACTATACGAGAGGCGCAATTCAGGAAAAGAATTGACGGGTCAAAAGGTGGAAATAACTAACGAGGACAAGGCGGAAGCTTTCTCTTCGCCTAGGGCAGTCTCCCTCCGCCGCGCTAAAATCATTTGCACCATCGGCCCCGCCTGTAACTCAGAAGCTGCCATGCGCAACCTGCTCCGCCTCGGCATGGACGTGGCCCGTCTTAACTTCTCCCACGGTTCGCATGAAGATCACGCACGCAACATCGACCGCCTCCGCCGCGCCGCGGAGTATGAAAACCGAACCGTCTGCATTTTGCAAGACCTGCAAGGGCCAAAGATCCGCACTGGACGCCTGGAACGCCACGAACCTGCCCTGCTGAAAAGCGGGTCCACGGTCGTCATCACGCCGCGCGATATTGCGGGCACATCCACAAGAATTTCCACTACGTTTCCTGACCTGGCCAGTGAACTTGAACCTGGCGCGCGGATTCTGCTTAGCGACGGTTTGATCGAGTTGCGGGTGCGGGGCGTCCGCGGCCAAGATATTGTTTGCGATGTGCTGAACGGCGGCTGGCTGGGCGAGCACCAGGGCATCAATCTTCCGGGAGTTGCGCTTTCCATCCCAGCACTCACGGAAAAAGATCGCAAGGATCTGGAGTTTGGACTAAGACATGGTGTCGATGCGGTTGCACTCTCTTTTGTCCGCACCGGCGAAGACGTGCGGACGGTAAAGAGCATCGTCGCCAGCTACCAGAGCGACGCGCCAGTGATCGCCAAGCTGGAAAAGCCGCAAGCCATCGATCACCTGGAAGAAATTCTTGAGGCGGCCGACGGAGTGATGGTCGCGCGCGGCGACCTCGGCGTGGAAATGGCGCCGGAAAAAGTCCCTGTGATTCAAAAGCACATCATTCAGCGCGCCGCGGAATGGCGGAAGCCGGTGATTACGGCCACACAGATGCTGGAATCGATGATCGAAAATCCCCGTCCTACGCGTGCCGAGGCCAGCGATGTGGCCAACGCGATCTTTGACGGCACCGACGCGGTCATGCTCTCCGCCGAAACCGCGACGGGACAATATCCGCGTGAGGCGGTGGCCATGATGTCGCGCATCGTCATCGAAGCCGAGAGTAGCATCGAATTCACCAACACGCGTCGCCGCCGCGAGAATCGCGGTCTTTCCATCGCAGAGTCGATCTGCGAATCGATCTCCAATGCCGCCAAAGATCTGCCTATGGCCGCCATTGCGGTGTTTACCGAGACAGGCAACACCGTGCGGATGATTTCCAAATACCGGCCTCCCGCGCCTGTTTATGCGTTCACTTATATTGCCTCGACCGTTCACCGCATGAATCTTTATTGGGGAGTGCATCCGTTGCGGTGCCGCCAGGCGCGCTCGGCCGAAGAGATGGTAAGTTTGGCGGAGCGGCAACTGCTAAGTGCCGGCCTGTTGAAGGCGGGCGACGTGCTCGGAGTGGTTGCGGGGACGCGCCAGGCATCGGGATCGACGAATTTCATGCGCCTGCACCTGGTCAGCGCTGAGGAAGCCAATGCCGCTTTGCCCGCGCTCAAACCATCAGCGGCGAAACCCAGCAAGAAAATCCGCGCCCCTCGCCGCCCGGCGCTATAATCGCGCAATATGCCCCAGGAAATTCTCTCCGTGGCCATCTGGGAGCCGCTGGCCGGCATGGAGGCCGCATCACTCGCGACCGTGCGGGAGTTGATCGCCATTCTCGCGGCGCAGGGCTACAGCCGCGACTTTCTTTACCGCGATAGCGAGGCGCACTATGTTCTTCTGCGGTACTGGATTTCGGAGGAGTCACGCCGCGCCGCGCAGGAAGACCCTGATGTTCTGCGGTGCTGGGCGCGATTGGGAAACGAAATTCAAACGGTGAAGGTATATGAGACGCTTCGCGCAGTGAAGACTGAAAGGGCCGAATAATCGTCGTGTCTCCCGGCACAGTGCGCGCGTTTTCGGACGATTCTGTTGATCCCCCAGTGCGCGGTTTTCTGCATGTCCCAGAAGCCGCCGGCGGCGACGGCCTGGTTCTTTCCCATGGGGCTGGGTCGAATGCCCAAGCGCCATTACTGGCGGCTCTCGCAGAATCCTTTTGTGACGCCGGATTCTCCGTGCTGCGCTGCGATCTTCCTTTTCGCCAGTCCAGGCCGTATGGCCCGCCGGGCCCAGGCGATGCCATGCGTGACCGCGCCGGTCTAAGAAATGCAGTTGAAGCGATAAAGAAATTCGCCACCGGCCGCATTTTTCTCGGCGGCCATTCTTACGGAGGGCGGCAGGCGAGCATGTTGTGCGCGGAAGCTCCAGAGCTGGCGGCAGGCCTTCTGTTGCTCTCTTACCCGCTGCATCCTCCGCGCAAGCCGGAGCAGTTGCGCACGCAGCACTTCACCGATTTGAGGACAGGCACACTCTTCGTACAGGGCACTAGCGATCCCTTCGGCTCAATCGCGGAAATCGAGCAGGCGCTGAAGTCGATTCCTGCGAAGACGAAGCTGCAGGTCATCGAAGGTGCGGGACACGATCTCGGATTCAAGGGAAAAGCGCGACGCGAGGATTTGCCGAAAGAGATAGTGGAATCCTTCCGACAGTTTCTCCGTTAAAAGTTCAGGCAACCGCTGTGCGTTTTCTTTAGCTTTATCCGTGCGATCCGCGAAAATCCGTAGCTGGCCTTTTCAGTTCACCCAGCCCGACTTTGAGCCGCCATTGCCTTTGCGCGGATTATCGTCCGGCGGTGGAATGTAATTGCCGTATTCGTCGAACTCCACTTTGCGGTCGTGCTGGCGCATGTAGACTTCAAATTTCCTTGCCGCCCGCTTGCGCTTCCAGCGGTAATACGAGTTGCGCACGTTGAAGTAGCGTTCTGAAGCCCCGAACATCAATCCGCGGCTGGGCATGAACTTGATGTAGAGGAAGCCAAACAGCAGGCCACCAAGGTGCGCGAAGTTTGCTACGCCGCCCTGAGAGGGTTGAAATGTCGCGATCACAACGACAAAGATGATGATGCCTACCAGGTACTTTGCTTTGATCGAAAAGGGAAACGGGAAGAGATAAATTTCCCGGTCGCCATAAAGCATGCCGAAGGCGATCAGCAATCCGTAAATTCCTCCCGAAGCTCCAATGGTCGGAATGCCTGGAGATGCGCCAGGTAGTCCCGTATAAGCAACCGCGACGGTTACCAGCGCTGCGCCGACGACGCAGAAAAAATAAAATTCAAGAAATTTCCGCGAGCCCCAATCCTGTTCTTCCTGCGATCCGAACATCCACAGCGTCAGCATATTCAGCAGGAGATGGCTCACGCTGGCATGGAGGAAAGAATAGGTTGCAAGCTGCCAGATAAATCCATAGTGCAGCACAAGTACGGGCACCAGGCCGAGATACACCTCGACATCCCGGGCGACTTGATGCGCGACCGCCCCCAACACGACCTGGAGAAAATATACCGCCGCGCAAATGATGATGAGACGCTTCACCCACCGGGTAAATGGTGGAAAGCTGAGCGTCATGGAACGTCCGGGACTCATGCGTCGTTAGTCAGGTGTCGGGGAAGGAAATCGTTGTTATATCTGGCGCGCTATCTAAGCTGCCGTATCTAAGCCATCTTATCAGGTTGTCCGGCGGCTCATCAGCGCTCCGGAGTAGGCACTACCGGCAAACTGCGATGACCATCACGGTCCACCGCCCTCACTGCGAAGATGACATTATCCTTCGAAAGTTTCAAAGTTGCGCGAGTGACGTTACCAAACTTTTGTACGTGTTCCCATTCCGGGCCGGTCGTTCCGCGCCAGACGACTTCATACTCTGTCGCCAGACCTCCGGGCGAAGGAGTCCAAGTCAGGGTAGTGTCGTTCTCCAAATCCTTCGTAAGTAAGTGAACATTTCCCGGAGGAGCCGGAGCCAGCGCGAGCGACGCCAGAGTGGCGGCATTGACTCTGGCTACGTGCGCCACATAATCAAAGTCCACGAACTTTGGCAAATCGCCATATTCGATTCCATTTTCTGAGCGCACGTTCTGATGCTGATGATGAAAGTCTTCGCTAAATTCAGTGAAGCGTACGGCCGTGAATCCCTGCTGGTTGAAAGCGGAGTGATCGCCACCCCGCAGGTATCGGTCAAGCCGGAAGACGAGCATCGGCTTGACGCCCGTGTCGTAGGCACGTCCGACATCCGCGATATAGCGCGCCAGTTGCCGGGACTGCGAATCGCTCTCTCCGCCGAGGCCGCGAATGCGGTGGATGTCCTGGTCCGTCGCGGCAGCCGGCACGCCCTCAGAAAATACCCGCACAACGGAATGGTCTTGCTCCGGACTCTTGTCTCCTCCCACAATGTCGTTGTTGAGAGCGGCTTCGATATCCCAGCCTTGCTCCTTCGCCATCTTTGCGAAGTGCTGGCTGCCGTTCAGTCCTTGTTCTTCGCCGGCAACAGTCAGGAAAATAATCGTCGCCGGAAATTTCAACTTGCTTAGCACGCGGGCGCACTCCAGGCTGACGGCCGTGCCGCTGCCATCGTCATTCGCGCCGGGAGCATCGTCGGTAATATTAAACGTGTCGCTATTGCGAGAGTCGTAGTGCCCGGTCACCAGCACGATGCGTTTGTTGTTTTCCGGGTCTGTGCCTTTCAACACGGCATACACATTTGTGAGTTGCGTAGGCTTGGGGATCCGTTCGGCAGGCTGTTCGGTGAACGTGTCCTCTTTTACCTCCAGGCAGCCGCCGCAATCTTTGGAGTACGCCTCGAACTGCGCCTTGATCCATTCCCGCGCGGCGCCAATGCCGCGGCCCGACGCAATCGATTGCGGATCCTGAGCTGAGATAGTAGACCGCGTGCCGAAGCTGACCAGTTTTTCGATATTCGCTTGAATACGCTGCGCGGAAATCTGGCGCAGCGCAGCTTGAATCCGGGGATCGACTGGAACATCTCTTATTGTCTCCGGCGCCGAGTTGGCCGGTGCCTGGGCCAGGCCGGCCATTGATACCGAGGAGAAGATCAGTGTCCACAGCAGCCATCGCAGAGTGTGCATATGTATTCGATTCGGGACAACCAAATTGACCATTCCGCCGACCAAGGACAATCCCTTCCCCGGTGGTAGCCCTTGACCTCCGGCGGCGGAGAATCTAAATATTAACAGGAGGCTCTAATGGGGAACGGAGGCTTTATGGTTTTATGTCCTGAATGCGAAACCGATTTGGATGTGGTAGAGGAAGACGTGGACGAGGGAGAAGTTATTTCCTGCCCGGAGTGCGGAACCGATTTTGAGGTGGTGACTGCGGTTCCGCTGGAGCTCAAACCCGTGGAGGAAGGTTACGAGGACGATGACGAAGAGGAAGAAGAAAGCGAAGATGAGGACTCCTAGACGCTGGCCTTTATTGCGCTCTTCGGTTGAGTTCCTTTTGCTGCTTGCCGTTCTTCCTCAACTTTTTCCGGCTCCCGCTCATTGTGCCGCTTTTCAGAAGCGGCTCAAGCCAAACGACCCTTACGCCTTAATTGTTGGAACGGTCTGGGGACCTGACGATCACGCCATTTATGGGATCAGAGTAAAGATTCGCCGGGCACAGGATAAGAAGGCAAAATGGGAGCTTTCTTCCGACCACAACGGTGAGTTCGCGCAACGGCTTCCGGCCGGCGAGGCCGACTACATTGTCTGGGCCGATCTGAAAGGCGTCAAAACAACGGACGGTAAGTCGCTGCATCTGGTAAAGGAAGTGCCCGTTCATGTGGATAACGATGAGCGCATCGATATCGGATTGCATCTGGCGTTTGCATCGCCCTAAGAGATCTAGCAGCGGTCAGGCCTGAATTTGCGGTGTGACCATGAGAGAATAAACCAGTTATGTATCCCACACGATCTTTGGCCAAGCCCATAATTGTAGTCTGTATTTTGGTGATGGCAATGGCCGTTGTCGCCAATGCTTCTCCTGACAAAAAGGAAAAGACCGTTGGCCGCCTGCTTTTTGGCAAGGTCCTCGATCATCAGGATAATCCGCTGCCTAATGCGGTGGTTTATTTGACCAATACGCGCACCCGCGCGGTAAAAACCTACATCGTCGGAGAAGATGGAACCTACCGCTTTCCTTCCCTGCTCAATGCCGTGGACTATGAAGTGTACGCCCAGTACAAAGGCCACAAGAGCGATCCCAAATCAGTGAGCCAGTTCGATGACCGCTCCCAGGTTTATATCGACCTAAGGGTGGACACGCACTAAATTGCGGATGACGCCCAGGTGGGAAAAGCGGAACAGCCTGCTTTTCCCATCTGCGTCCAAATAACTTACTTTCGACGCAATCCTTTAGTGTGCTGCCTTAATTACTGAATCCGCCGGGACAGTATCTTTTCATGCAACTTTTTGCCCGCCTTTCGGGTTCAATATAGGTAGGAATCTGTACCGGGAGGCGATCTTGAAGTACACACCCTTTTTTCAACGCGCGTTTGCGCGTTTCTTGTCGGCAAAGGCATTGTTTGCGACCAGCATTCTGGTTTGCGTGACCGCGTTGACGGCTGCTGCGCAAAGTGGAGCCATGAGCCCTTATCAGGATGAAAGCGACGGCGTTAGCGTCGGCGGAAAGTGGATGGAGTTCCAATCGACCGACAAAATGACCGGCGTTAAGAAGGCTCGCTTCGAGTTGTTGTCGGACAATTACTTACGCGATGATCCCGACAACAAACCTCGGGTGGAACTGTTTTGCAGCGCGGGCAAGCTTAGTCTGGCGGACTTCAATCCTGGAGCAAGACTTGCTCCGCCGAATCGTCCTGGCTTCTGGGGACAGCCTCAAATGGAGGTCATGGTTCGCATCGATAACACGCATAGCTATCATGGGTGGAATTGGGTGCGCGGTCATTTCCTCTCCATGGACAAAGGAACGACCCGCGGCATGATTGGCGCTCAGGTCTTCAAAGTGGAAGTCCGCACCCGTGGCGCCGCCGGGCCGCAGATCGTGGAGTTTTCGCCGGGCGGCTTGGACCTCGGCAAGGTGAAGCAAGCGTGTGATCTGACGCCTAAAAAGCCGAACAAAGACTAGCTAAACCCCCGGACCTCAGACCTCGGACCTCGGCTCAACAGTGAGGCCGAGGTCCGACGGCTGAGGTCCGCAGTCCATTCTCCCGTCCGAAGCCGCTCTGCTACTTGCCTGCATCGCGTGTCTCCTGCTTCACTTTTGAAAGTTCTGATTTCGCGAAGGTCGTGGAGTGATCCTGAGGTTTCAGGTTCTGTGGCACAATTGGCCCGAAGTCCGAGGTCTAAGGTCTGAAGTCCGATCTTTGGAGCGGCGATGGACAGCAGCATGGTTAGCGGACTGGCATTTTTTCTCTTTGTGGCCGGCGTATTGGCCTACACCGTGATTCTCTACAACGGATTGGTGCGCCTGCGCAACGACAACGACCGTGCCTGGGCGAACATTGATGTGCTGCTCAAACAGCGCCACGACGAAATCCCCAACCTGGTCGAGACCGTCAAAGGATACATGCAGCACGAGCAACAGACGTTGCTGGCCGTGACGCAGGCCAGAGCGGCGTCAATGAATGCGGCCAGCATCGGTCAGAAGGCGACCGCCGATCTCATGATGACGGGAGCGCTGCGCGGTTTGTTTGCGGTGGCGGAAAATTATCCGCAACTCAAGGCCAACGAAAACTTTCTCATGCTGCAGCGCCGGATCAGCGAACTGGAAGAGCGCATCGCCGACCGGCGGGAGTTCTTCAACGACGATGTCAATACTTACAACACGCGCATCGGACAGATCCCGGAAGTTTTCGTGGCCAGCTTCATGAGCTTGAAGCGGCGCGATTTCTTCAGAGTCTCCGACGACGACCGCAAGCAAGTGGAAGTAAAATTTGTCACGGGGCAGCGGGCCTAAGCTCCAGTCACATCGCGCCAGCGCTATCCCACTCTTCGGTTGACGATAGGCGTCGTTACGCTGGAGTTCGGTTTCTTTCTTTGAGTCACTGTCCTTGGAATATCCTTGGCCGGCCAGTCCATTACTTTGAAATACGCTTTCTCTATATCAGTGGCGATGTCTGGCCACAGATAGTGCTCCCGGACTCTGTCTTGTGCCATCCTTCCTGCCGCTTCTCGCACGGCCGGATTCGCAATCAAGAAGCGCAATCTGTCGGCCAGATCGTTCGCGTTGCCTCGCAAAAAGGTGAAGCCTGCATCGTCCACCGCTTCCACGTTTTCGGGAACATCGCTGGCCACAACGCAAAGGCGCGATCCCATCGCGTCTAACAAAGCCAGCGATAGCCCCTCCAAATCGGAGGGAAGAACAAAAATCATCGCATTGGTAAGCAATTCATCAAGGACTTCGCCCGATACCCAATCGAGCATCTTGATTTGTTCGCCGGCGTGAGTGCGCAATTCGCGGCTATAGGCGTCGCAATAACTTGATGCGCCTGCCATTACCAGCTTCACATCTGTGCTGAGTTTTTCATACGCTTCAACCAGCAGATGGCATCCCTTTTCCGGCGAAAATCTTCCGAGAAACAAAATGTATTTCCCCGGTTCCAGATTCCAATCAAAGATGGCCGACGGCCTTCGGCGTTCGCGAATGATTCCCCCATTGGGCACATAGAATGCTTCCACACCATGTTCCTCCCGGTAATGCTGTTGCAAAGCTCGCGAGACGACCATAGTTCCATTAGGCAGGATTACCGAAGCTCGCTCTCCCATGCGCAACACGGCTGATGCCAGCCGCCCCCACTTCTTGCGCTGCCAGTCGAGGCCCTGCACGGTCACGATAGTCTTCTTGCCAAACATCCGAGGAATGAAGGAAAACAGCGCCGGACCCAGCGCGTGATAATGAACGATATCGCAAGGCTGCGTGACCGCGTGCACTGTGCTGAACAGGGTGTGAACAAGCGTTTCCAGATGCTTGGAGCGGATCGTGGGCAGCCGCTTCAGTTTCATCCCGTTGTGTTGCGCTATCGCGGGCGTGAAATAGTTGCGGCAATAAATTGTTACTTCATGACCTCTATTCGCCAGTCTGCGGCCCACTTCTTCGTAATACGCTTCGATTCCACTGTACTTGGAAATCACTCCCCGTCCACCGACGAATGCGACGCTCAGCTTGCGGGTTTGCGGCACCGCGGATTCATCAATGCTCCCGGTCCAGGTTTGGTTCTGCCGGCGACTTTTTTCCCACGGAGGCGCGGCTGAGGTCCTAACGAGATTGCCTCTGGAAACAATCTTGTTCCGGGCTGTAAGCCGCTCATATATCTTCAGCAGGCTCTCGTAGTGCCACTGCGGTCCATATCTCTGGCGCACTAACTCGCGCCCTTCCAGCCCCATCTGTTCCGCCAATCTCGGATTTGAGCCGAGGGATTCAATGGCCTCAGCCAGACGACTGACGTCCCCGGTCGGATACAACAGCCCTGTTTCGCCGTGACGAACCAGTTCCCGCCGTGAGCCTAAGTCGGAAGCCACAACCGCTTTGCCCAACGCGTAGGATTCGAGGATGGTCTTGCCCAAGGTTTCGTACGCGTGAGACGGCAGTACCGTGAAGCGGGAGCGCGAAACCAGTTCATCCAGATCAGCTCCGCGCACCTGTCCCACAAACTCCACGTTGTTTAGGCCTAACTCTTTCGTCAAGTTCAGCAAATCGTTTCGCTGCGGCCCATCGCCCGCTACGGTGAGCTGCATATGCGGAACACCCTTCATGGCGCGCAAGAGATCGTCCACGCCTTTTTCCGGCGATAATCTGCCGAAGTAGAGTAAGGAAGCCCCTCGGTCCGCGCCGCTTGGGGCCACAGAAACGTTCTGAAAGTGTGGCAGCACTTCGAACCGGCTGGCGTCCCAACCGTGCTCGACAAATTTGTCTCGCACAAACTGGCTGGGTGCGAGAAATAAATCTACGCACTTCCGGTAGGTGCCCAGCCATTTGTGAAGGTAGGCCTCGGCCATCAACAGGGTCCGCGCGCCGGTGCCGGAATAGCACTTTGATTGGACAACTCGCCGGAACTTGCCTCCCTTGCAGGCTTCGCA
>DATBZH010000067.1:0-3775 GCA_036513255.1 Candidatus Sulfotelmatobacter sp.
TGCGCAGGGCGTTACTGAGCTGATCGAAAATCTTGGCAAACCTGTGATTGCTGCTGTGAACGGTTTCGCCCTCGGCGGTGGCTGTGAGCTGGCCATGGCTTGCACGTTCCGAATCGCTTCCGACACTGCCAAATTTGGCCAACCCGAAGTCAAGATCGGAATCATGCCCGGCGCGGGTGGAACGCAGCGTCTTCCACGATTGATCGGTAAGGGCAGGGCGCTGCAACTCATTCTCTCCGGCGAAATCATTGGCGCTCAAGAGGCATATCGAACCGGCTTGGTGAATGAGGCAGTGCCGGCAACCGATCTGATCTCGCGAGCGGAAGCCATCCTCAATCAGATCAATTCCAATGCTCCACTCGGCGTGAAGTTCTCGATCGATGCGGTAAACAAAGGGCTGGATGCAAGCGTGTCGGAAGGCTTACTGATCGAGGCGTCGCTATTTGGGATCTGCGTGGGGTCGGAAGACAAGAAGGAAGGTACATCAGCGTTCTTGGCAAAACGTGCGCCGAAATTCCAGGGTCGTTAACGCAGCGCCCGAAACAGTGCAGAACGAATCTTAAGAGGTCATTGCGCGCTGACTCGATTTCACGAGAAGGAGATGTTATGCCAGAGGAGAACATTTTTTCAGGCTTGAAGGTCGTAGACCTGGCCAGCTTTATCGCGGGTCCCGGAGCAGCGACGATCCTGTCCGACTTTGGCGCCGATGTCATCAAAGTCGAGCCACCCGACGGAGAGCTGTGGAGAAGCGGGCAGAAGATCCCGCCCCAGCCGCATTCGGAAGAACCTTATCCCTTCCAATTGGCTAATCGAAATAAGCGTGGCGTTGCGCTCAATCTGAAAGCTGCGAGCGCGCAGCAGGTTCTCGAGCGGTTGGCCAAATGGGCGGACGTGTTCATCGTCAACACACCGCATCCCGCGCGCAAGAAATTGAAGCTCGAATATGACGATGTCGCGCAGTGGAATCCGCGCCTGATCTATGCGGATCTCACCGGCTTCGGCGAGAAAGGTCCGGACGCCGATCTTCCGGGATTCGATCTCACAGCGTACTGGGCGCGAAGCGGTTTGCTATCCATGACGCGCGATGCAGGATCGCCGCCGACCTGGCCGGTATCAGGTAGCGGTGACAATGCGACTGCGGTCGTCATTTATGCCGCGATTGTGACCGCTCTTTATCGTCGCGAACGCACCGGCAAAGGATCCTACGTCACGACTTCGCTCCTCGCGGCCGGTATCTGGTCGGCCAGCGTCTTTGTCCAGGCTGCTCTTTGCGGTGCGAATTTTTATGGGCTGCACGATCGAGCGCATCCCGCAAATGCAGGTTTGAACGTGTATCGTTCTTCCGATGGCACTTGGTTCGTTCTCGTAGTTACTCCGGACAAGGTCGCCGCGGTTCTGAAAGCACTAGGTCGTGAGGATATCCTGACGGATCCGCGATTCTCCGATTCTGCCAAGCTAACGCAGAACCGGCCACAACTGACGGCAATGCTCGATGAGATCTTCCGTTCGCAGCCTATCTCGCATTGGTATGAAGTCTTTAATGGCGCGCACGTCACCTTCGGTGCCGTGCGTGACCCGCAAGAAGCTGTTAATGATCCGCAATTGCGAGCGAATGACATTGTCGTTCCGCTCGCAGGAGCCGGAGAGAAGTTGACTTCGACCATCAGCAGTCCCATTCAAGTGCACGGTATCACCAAAGTACCTGCCAAGCGCGCGCCGCGAATCGGCGAGCATAACGACGAAGTGCTGAAAGAGCTTGCCTTCACGACGCACGACATCGAAGGCCTGCGTCTTAGCGGCGCGATTCCCCCGCGGCAACAGGCATCAAGCGCGGCGGACTGAAGCAGGTCGAGGGGCGACTCATGGCGAAACAATCTGGAGTTGGGAACACCGTCAAATATGGAAGCTGAGAGTCCGGCCCTGCGGATGCTCTCGTTTTCAAATTGGCTGAATTTGATTCGAGGAATATATGGCGCTACCACAGATAGTCATTGTTGGCGGGGGGTTCGGTGGATTAGCGACCGCCAAGACTCTGAAGAATACGCCCGCCGAAATTACTTTGATCGATCGCACGAACCACCATCTGTTTCAACCGCTTCTTTACCAAGTGGCGACGTCGGCTCTATTTCCGGGCCAGATCGGTACTCCGATTCGCGCGGTTTTAAGGAATCAGAAAAACACCACGGTGATCCTCGGTGAAGTCACGGGAGTAGACAAGACCCAGAAATGCGTCTTCGTCAGCGACGCAGACCGCGAGGGTGTTCCGCTTGCGTACGACTACCTGATTCTGGCTACTGGCGTTAGTCACAGCTATTTCGGCCACAACGAATTTGCGAAGTTTGCACCAGGGCTAAAGACCCTCGCGGATGCGGAGGCGATCCGCAACAAGATCTTGCAAGCGTTTGAACAAGCAGAAGCGGAAGAGGATCCTGCGCGCCACCGCGACTTGCTGACTTTCATTCTAGTGGGGGCTGGTCCGACGGGCGTTGAAATGGCCGGCGCGATCGCCGTGCTGGTGCGCAGCACGCTGAAATCGGAATTTCGGCGCATCGATCCGGTTACTGCTCGCATTGTGCTGGTGGACATGGCCCCGCGCGTTCTGCCGCCCTTTTCCGAAGAACTTTCCAAAGCCGCGACGCAACGCCTCGAGAAGTTGGGCGTCGAAGTCAGGTTGGGACATAGCGTCGATCAGATTGATGCAGACGGCATCGTCGTGGCAGGCGAACGAATCGCGAGCAAGACCGTAATCTGGACTGCCGGTGTGGCTCCCTCACCCGCAGGCAAGTGGCTGCGAGTGGAGACAGACCGCGCCGGGAGAGTGCGAATACAGAATGATCTGACGGTACCAGGGCACTCCGAGATTTTCGTGATCGGGGACACGGCGTCCCTCGATCAAAACGGCAAACCTTTGCCGGGCGTCGCGCAAGTGGCGATGCAGCAAGGGCGCTACGCGGGAAAAATAATTCACAACCGCATCGTGGGCAAACCCGCACCAGGCCCATTTAGCTACTTTGACAAAGGTAGCATGGCGGTGGTGGGCAAGGGCTTTGCGGTGCTGCAAAGCGGCAAAGTCAAGGTCAGCGGATTCGGCGCCTGGCTCACGTGGGCAGCGGTCCATCTGCAGTTTCTGGCGACATCGAGTCTCCGCTTAACTGTCTTCCTGCAATGGGTGTGGACCTACGTGACTGGCCAGCGAGGTTGCCGGTTGATCGTAGATCACCACGGTCCGGAACCTGGGACGCCAGCCACTAATAGCGCCACCAAAGCGGCGGTCGCAAGCAATTAGGAGTTTCGAGCGAGCAATTTTTAGTTGGAACGAAACACAACTCAAGGAGAACGATATGGCAAAGAACAAGGAAATTCGCAAAATAGCAATCGTGGGTACGGGCGTGATTGGCGCGAGTTGGGCAGCCTTGTATTTGGCACGTGGTTTCAACGTCACCGCAACAGACCCAGCGCCGAACGCGGAAGCAAACCTGCGTCAGTACGTTGATGCCGCTTGGAAGGACCTCACGGCTATTGGGCTCTCACCAAACGCATCGGAAGAGAACCTCAAGTTCACGCTCGATATGAAGAAGGCGCTATCGGATGCGGATTTTGTCCAGGAGAACGGGCCGGAACGCCAGGACTTCAAGATCAAGCTGTTCGCGGATATGGACGCGGCTACTCCTCCCGATTCGATCATCGCATCGAGCTCGTCTGGACTGACCATGAGCGTGATGCAATCGGCGTGTAAGCATCCCGAACGCTGCGTGATCGGTCATCCATTTAATCC
>DATBZH010000068.1:0-158424 GCA_036513255.1 Candidatus Sulfotelmatobacter sp.
AACATCGCCCGCCACCACAAAGGCTTCTGCTGCTGTTTTCGCAAGTCGCCCCGAAGCGTCGTAGCCATATTGTGCCGCCACTCCGGACGAGCACTGCTTAGCGATGCCAGCAGTGTCTCTTCGCTGGGTGTTACTTCGTCCGACAGCGTCTCCGCCGCATTCTTCAGCAGAGGTCCGCAGTGACCGCATTGGGCAGCGTGTTTCATCAGTTCTCTCGTCTTTGCTTCCGTCAGCAGACCTGCTGCGACGTTGAGCCACTCAGTCTCCTCAACGCAACCAGGACCCGGTCGCAAATCGCTGGGCATGCTCATACGTGAAATCTCGCGCTGCACAGACTTGTGCAACTGCACCTTTCGGCTGCAGTCCTGGCAAGACTCGACGTGGCGCTGGGCTTCCCCCAGAGCCTGCTCCGAGAGTCTCCCAGAATCCGTGACACTTGGCGCGTACGACGAAGCGAGCCCATTAAGCTCGTCGCTATCGAGATGTTTATCGAATGGCCGTGTCAAAACCAGCTTCTCCTATCAATACGATTCTGCCGGGCGAAATCCTTTTTCGCCAGACCGCGGTGATTCCGAGGTTTGAGGTCGCAGCGCTGTAAGTTGTTCACGGACCGAGCGGGTCAGACGAAGAATTGCACTCTCCACACCCTTTGACCCCAACCCCACCGTGGGTAGAGCTGCTATGGCCTTGGCGCTCATGCCTTGTTGGTAATAAAGCCAAAAAATGAGCCGATCCCGTTCGCGATCGGGCCCCTCAGCGCAAGTTTCCAGGCACTGATTGATTTGTTTGAGAAGAACTTCGCGTTCCATAGCCTCTTGGCCGCCCAGACTGCCAGCTTCTGCTTTTGGCTCCGCGTCTTCAAGAAATTGGCCTACTTCGCCCGATCCTCGCTTTTGCGAATGAAGCGACTTGAAGTAATCGTGAGCGACATTGACTGCGACCGTCCTTATATATCCGGGAACCGCCTCAGAATGCTGGAGCGCGAATTCCAATAGTAGGTGGCATTTATCAGCGCACAGTTTGAGATAGGTCTCCTGGATCAGGTCGTCCAAGACCTGCTGGGGAGCTTGGCCCCATCGAATTGATGTGCGAATGATCGAAAGACTGATGGCCCGATGGAACCGGGAGACGAACTCTTCCCACGCCGCGCCGTCGTTCGAGTCGGCGCAAGCACGAATCAAGCCCTCCACAGATATAGACGAATGGCGTGTCAACACCACCCCGCAGCACGGTGGCAGCATTCTACACGAACGGACACTGGAAACCGCTCAGCATGGACGGCGCTTAGAGGGGGCCAAGTCGCCGATTTGGATAACTCAAGTCTCACTGACACCCGGCTGCTTGCCTCAAAAAGGATTATTCGGACCTTTGTCGTATCAAGAGTCGTGGAGCTGTATCGATAAAGTTGCAGAGAATCCACAAAAAGCCTTTGCGCGGAGGGTATTATGGCGTCTAGCTCTGGAGTGCGTATTCGTTACGGGACTTTTCGGGCGGTAGCTGCTATCGCAATGTTGTTCTTGTACTTCACGGGGCGCGCAGGCGCCCAAGTTTCACCCACACTGACGGCAATGACCCCCTCCGGCCGAACAGTCCTCACGAGCGATACCGTCGATGTGACTTTAACTGGGACCGGCTTTGCCGATAACATGACGCTAGGGTTTGATCCTTCCGGCGTGATAGACCCCAGTACCGTAGCCTCCACGCTGAAACAGACGGGGGGCGTCTCTGCAACCGCCACTTTCAAGCTGAAAGACCCGGCGACCGCCATCCAAACAGTAAAAGTGTGGGTACAAACTACGAATGGACCCAGCGCGAGTCTGACTTTCAACACGGGAGTTGTGAGTTCCACCTGTCTGGAAGCCCTTACGACGGGAGAGTGCGCTCTCCTATGGGAGGTCGATGCCACGAGTGCAACCGGCAGCAGCAGCCAGAGCAACAACAACACCACACCGAACATTATGGTGAAACTTGACTATCAATGGCACGCACCTAAGAATCGGCAACAAAAGCGATTTCTAGCACAGCAACTCCATGCCCATCAACTTCCAGCAAATCCGCTCCTAGCAAGTTTGCTCCTGAAAGCCAAGACTGATCCTCAGAAAACTGAGGAGGCTTTGTTGAAAAACTCCTGGACGGACCATCTCGCCGGGCATATAAACTTCAAGACTGGATACACGCAGGTTGTCACTTCCACCAACGTGCAGCCAAGCTCCGGGAACACGTGTCCTGGGGGAACCTCGACATCGACCGCCACTTGCACATCTGCTATTCCGCAGCAGGCCTTTGTGGCTGAGTTGGGAACAAGACTAGGCTGGACAACAGCAGTCGAAGGCCAGGGCATTTTTGGCGAATTTGGTTTTGGTGCTCGCGGCTCGTTCCAATATCTGATTCCGACCAACAAGGTCGTTCAAAACGGCGGCTTGAACTTCATCGATCTTAGCTCGGCAAATCCCCATGATGCAGTAGGCTTCTATGAGACCACCGGCCACTTCAGGCTGGCGCAGCTCGGTCATAACAAGACGTTGATAAATGCTAATACTCAAAATGCGTCGAATTTGCTTGTATTTGAGGGGGGATACCAAAACAACAGAGGTCTTCAGCAGCTCATGGCCGCCGACCCGCAACTCGACACGCGGAACCGCTATGTGGCTCGCTTCTATATCAACCCGGAGATCAGCAGCACGAATCACACTCAACTGACTCTCGGCATGGAATACAGCGGCGGGATAAACGGCGGCCCCCATGTCATCCAGCTCTTTTTCGGGACCAACCTGAACCCGGCGAAGCTATTCAACGGCGGCAACTAGGGTAGAACGGCAGAATACGGCCTGTGGATCTTCGGGATGCAACTATTCGCGTTTGGTGGTGACCAAGCCAATACGCTTACAAGCGGCCCGAACCGTCAGCGACAATCCTGCGCAAGTCAGATGCGCGTTCTCTGCCCGCCAACAATCCATCCTCAGCGACACCGATTCATTGGCCGCCAACAATGGCGGCCATGCAGCTTTTCGCTAAATATTGCGGAAGCGCTCTTTTCGACCGGACGCTTCATAACCTCAAGAAAAGGAATTTGGGACTCTTTCTCGTCATACGGGTTGTAACGCTAATTGATGTTGCGAATCGCAATCTGGCTGAAGGATCACAGCTAGAGGCGAGGAATTAGCGACGAGGAGAACAACCAAATGACTAGCAGATACCACACAACGTACGTCGCTTTGACTCTTCTCTTTCTTGCGACGATCGCCTATCAGCCACAATCACACGCGCAGTCGCCGAATCCATCGACGACACACACTCCGCTTCCGAGAGATGCTGAGTTCACTGCGGCGGGCACCGTCAAGGTTCCTGCCCAAACGGCAAGTCATCATTTTTTGTCGTTACAACAACAGGCAGTTGCGCTGAATGCTGCCCAGAAAGGCGCAGGGACCTACGGTCTCCCTGTCCTGCCTGCCAAAGACTACGATGCAACCGCAATCAGGGCCACCCTGAATGATCTGATGGCAAAGTGGCATCCTGCACAAGGTGAGTACGCAGCCTATTTCACATGGATGCCCTGGAAGATCGACGTAGCCCAGGAAGCAAAGAATCTTGGAGTACTCATCCATCCGAACACAGTTTTTCATATCAACTACTACAACGTGACTCCGGATGTGGGAATCGCAGTTGAAAGCGTGAATGCCCCTTTTATCGGCGCTGGCTTTACGCCGACACCGGAAAATACGATCTTCGTCGTACTTGATGGATTCGGCTCGCCCGTACCTGTCGCGGTTGCGCGCAACGTACAACATGAGTTTGCATCTGGGTTTGTGACTCGCCTCGTGCTCAATGCATACGTCTCGGCAGCTCAGCTTCCGGGTCACGATAACTACGCCGGAATGAAAGGTTTATCTTTAAGTCTCAACGGCAAGTTCAAGGCGAACTCCGCGGCCTTTGCGCAATTCAGCACGCCATCGACCTATCAAGGCTCAGGCATAACGAGTCTGGACGCTGCGATCGCACTCTCCACTGCCACACAGCCAATAGCTTCACAAGGCATGTTGCTCGGCTGGAAGGCGGCTGACGAACTGCTTAGCGCCGACAGTGCAGACCATCAACTACAGAAGGACGCCTGGAGCTTGTTGAACTACCGCTACACGTTCGAAGAGTTGGGGACACTGACGGGATTCACCTTAAATTACTTAAGCGGCGAAGCGATGAACGAAAGGATTGTGAGTCTGCTTACCACAAATCCGCCTCCACTGACACCCGGGGCGAATTATGCGCATGACCTGCTTCAGAATGCAGCTGGTACGGACACAATTCGCGCAGGAAAACAATTTGTGGTTAGTTTTGGGAACGTCATGGAGGCCGAGTTTTACGCTGTCTCTCAGAACAGCCACCTCAAGAAAGCACAGAAGCAATTGCTGCTGGCCCGCTACTACAATCTGATGGAAGGATACCGTGAAGGGCTGACCAAGGCCGCAAATGTCGTTTATAAGGAAATAGCAGGCCAAGTTTACAATCTGGCGTACGCTGATGGATTTCGTGATGGGTATGAGTTAGGCTACGCAGCCGGATGGAAAGATGGCTACGCGCAAGGGAATGCAGATGCTTGGCAGCAAGCGAATGCGATCATTGCTGGCCTACAATCGCAGATTAGTAGCCTCCAAAATCAGCTCAACAACGCTAACAGCGGCGGCGGCTTTTGGAACGATGTCGGAGGCATTTTGAACGATGTCGGCACCGCTATTGGAATAATTGGATCGTTCTTCTAAAGCGTCGTGGGGGATCGGTCCAAGTGTCCGGTTGATTCGCTTCGACCACACTGTTCGGTTGCGCCGTTCGCTTCGGAGAGCGTTTCTATCCAGTCACTGCGATCAATCCGCGCCGGCCTCCTACCGACGCGGGTTGACCAGCTTTACCGCTCTCTTGGAAGCGGGGGCTATGGCTGCACGAAAGGATTTGCGAAGGCGATTGCTCGCGTAGTAGGAATAGAAAAGCCCGGATGCCCAGTCCGGGCTTTCTGAAATCGCGGTAGTGTCATCTGAGAAGACTTAACGCAAGCAAGCTGTGAAACACACGATCAGCGGTTGATCTGCTAAAGACATCGCGACGCAGAAGTCCGTGGGTTAGATCGTTCCTGAGGTTAAGTCCTCCCTTCTTTTCTATGTAGAGAACAGTTAGGTATCTCCACAAATCTTCAGTCAAGACCTTTCGCACCCGTTCGTCGCTTAACATGTCGTTCATACTCTTCGCATCCATGATTCCGGGATGGCCTCTCACTGTCTTCAATGTCGGAATTTTTAAGATAGCGAGAAAACCGCGGAGTATATGTTCCACCTGGGGCACGAGAATGTGTATGGCCTTGACAAAGTCTTCCTTCTCGTAGGCCTCAAGCCCGTCGTGCAACAGCCCGTTTTCAGTGTCAACAAAAAGCGGAGACAGGTGGAGAAATGTGAAAATCTCATCTATTTTGGGCTTGTAGCGTTCGCGCATCCTTTCTAGAGTGATTACCAGAATGGGCTGGTAGAAGGCCATCGTTTGCCCCAGTTGCATGTGAAGTCTTCCCTCGGGGTCTTTGTCAAGCGATCCGACTTTTGCGCTAGTGTGGCCGTCGCTCTCAGTGATCTTGATCGAAAAAGCTCCCAGCAGAGGCGCATCGGTTCGCATCTGCTCAAGCAGCTTCCTGGCGTGGTCTGTTTTCGGAATGAAGAATTGGGCAATGTTTTGCAGGGAAGTACTGAGGTCTCCACTTCCAACGAGTTGTTCGACTTGCTCATCAAGTTCCTCCTTCTTCAACTCGACTCGTGTGGAATACTCTTTTAGATCATCCTTGATGTTCTTTCCCTTCTCGGCATACAGGAGCTGAAGCCGTTCGGCCTCTTCTTTCATGCCTTCTTGCTCAAATCTCTCAATTACAGGCTGAAGCCAGGCCATTGCCAACATGGGATTCGCCTGTTTTGATAGATTCTCGAACGCTTTCCCGTACGTCCTGATGACCCGGTGAACGTTGCCTCGGTCATTCTGGCGTCTGTAGTGTTGTGCAAGGCGATCCGCTGCCGCTTCGGCACCGTGGGGATCGAAACCGTCTGGCACATTGGCGTCTGAGGTTCGTGCCAGCATCGTTTCCAAGTCAGCAATGACCTTTGATTCCTGTCCCGGCGTCAACAGTCCTTTTTTGCCATATAGCGTATCGAAGGGCAAGGTCCAGACCCCAGAGCGCGTGGGCTCAGCCACCCTGTCGCGGAACTCCAGGATGGACGCAACCACCTGTTGCGTGGCTCTTTCGTCGCGGAGCTTCAACGAAAGGCTGAGCGCACGGTTTAACCACCAGACACCCTGGATTTCCATCGTGTACAAGTGCTTGCTGGTCGCGTCGAGGTATGCAGCGACTGCCAGGTACTCCGTGCCGAGATGCGCGTTCGTCTTCTCGCCGGGAAGGATCGTAAACAGAAAAGACAAATCGGCGTAATTCGTGTTCAGCAGATACAGTTTGCGGAGGTTCAGCGCATAGTTGCCGGGCACGGTGGCGAAGTATGCGTTGAGCTGGTTGTAGGTTTCCGCGAACAGATTGCCGTCCGCGTTGGTGAAGACGCCATTAAACTCGGCCACGAGCTGATCGAGTCCCGTTCGTGACTGGCCATACAGCACAATCGTGAGCGAGAAATCTCCCAGCGATTGACCGTCACCGAGAGCGCGAAGGCAATCCCCAAGATTCTCAATGTCGGCCTGTTTGGACTCGTCCACCAGCACGTCGCGCGGGTTCGTCTTCGTGGCGTCGTTGCCCATCTGGGAGACAAACCCTGTTTTGGACATATTGAAGTGGCGTCGGCGCTTGTTCACTTCTTTGCGGGCCTTGTCCGCAGGGAGCGGCGTCCACTCCGTGACGACGTAGAAGTTGGCCGGAATCTTCAGCAACGCATCGAGCACCAGGGGCCGGGTCTCTGTGATGGCTTCTTTCATCGTCAGCACGCGGACGATGTGATCGCCTACCCGCAGATGATCGCGTTCGGCTTCGATGTCGGAGTTGACCACCTGATAGTCGAGAAACTGGGTGGACTGCGGCTTGCCGGCAACGCGCCAGTCGTCATAATTCAGCAAGCGGCGGAAAAAGGTGAATTGCCCCTGCTGATTCAAGACCTCGATTCGCATGAAATCTGCGAGCTGCCGAGCGAATGCCTGCACATGCTGGTCGAGCCGTTGAAGATCCCGTTCGATATGTGCCCGCAGCAACTTCTTCATGCTGTCGTTGGTGAACTGGGATTTGAGTTCGGCAATCGCGCCCTCTGGATCGCGTAACAGGCGAGCTAACGCCATACCCACGCCAGTCTTCGACCGGGAGCCTTCGAGCAGGATGCAGTAAAAGATTTCAACCTGATAAAGATGGTCGCGCTTCGCTTCAAAGAACTTCTGTCGCTGGTCAATCGCCGCTTGGACAATGGGGTCGTCATATGTTGCGAACGGGATGTCGGGGCGATTCGATTTGAAGAGGTACTGGTAAACATGGAAGCCTGGGCCAAAGGCTTTCAGCGCTGCTTCCAACCTTTTCACCGCATACTCCTGCTCCGAGCGATCAAGACTCTCGTAGTCCACGCCGGGAACGCTGAGAATCATGCCGACATCACCGCTCTTGGTAAGGAAGGCCGTCTCGTTCCAAAAGCCATAGAGGTTGATGTGGTCGTTGAGAGCCGCACTCTCTTTCCAAGGCTTGATGACTTTATCGAGACGCAGCATCACATCACCTCCACACGCGGGACTTGCTGTTTGGCGGCGTCATAGCGCAGCTTGTAGCGTTCGGACTTTGCGAGGATGCGGAGGAATGCCGGATCGCTGTTCGTCACCCAATGGCCGAAGGCAAAGCCGCCAATGAAGACGGCGATACCTGCGAGGATGGAATTGAAGAGGTTGAAGGCGCCCACGGCGCTCACACAAACAAAGTAGAAGAGCGTCCGCTCCACGCCCAAATAGGTGAGCGGCTTATGCAGGCTCTTGAACACTCGATTTGTGCGGTGTTTGTGCTGTGCTTTGTCGGGCATATTGTTCTCGTTTCAGCGTGGCACGCAACGGGATCGCGGGCAGAGCGACAAACAGCCGCTATACTCCCCAGAGCCAACTCAGGACATTCACTGCCATAACGGCAATGCCCGTTCCGGCGGCGACGCCGGCGAGCGCCTTTTTTGCACCGGGTTCCCCGTGCGCGAAGCCGTAGCCGCCGATCACGATTGCAACCAGACTTGCAACCTTCGCGATAGTGCCGGTGAAAAGGCTTTGGATTGCGTTAAAGCCGGTGTCGAACGGTGAACCCTGTGCCATCGCAACCATAGGAACGAGGAAAAGCAGCGCAAGAATAACGGCGGTTGGACGGACGCATTTCGACCGAAGAAGCGCCTGGATGTGACGGATGAAATAAATCTGGGACCAACGTGGCATATGCACCTCCGGCAGGGGCTTAAAGCGGCTGCTTTTAGCGCAAACCTAACCGCACTGAATCACGCTGTCCAATAACTTTTCGGATGGAGTTCATTCCTGGAGGTTATGAGTCCGAGAGGTAGCGTGATTTGACCTGGAACTTGTAGTCGATGTCGGCATGAGAAAAGCTCTATCGACCTTGCAACAAAGGACATATCCATCCAGCGCTTGTACAAGTTTCGATTACGCACATAGCTCCGGGCGAGATATGGCGATTGTCCCGAATAGCACTGAGAGACGGATAGTCCTATCGCTGCCTCAACGAATCTCAGGCGTTCTTGGCGAATGACTGTCCTTTCTGTAAGCCCCGCTTGCTCAATGAGTTCTCCATTCGCGAAGTGGCTTTGCCAACAAGAATGGCGGGGACGAATCGGGCTTACGCTGTCTTTAATAACCTGCAGGAATGAACTCGATACGAAAAGTTATTGGACACGGCTGCACGAATGAATCAAATTGGTTAACATCGCCGGTCCCGTACGGTCTTGACCAACTGGGCCGCTATCTCGCATCGAGAATGCCCGCCGCTAACGAGGATTCTATGTCGACCCAGCCAAGTCCCACCACGCCGCTTATTTCAACGCACATTGATTCACCGCATTCGGTGAGGGAAATACCAGTCGGTTCACGCGACGCTGCTCGCCTCCTGAGGATGCATCCCAAAACCGTCCTCCGCAAGGCTCGCGAGGGCACACTGCCAGGTCATCCAGTTGGGAGGGATAGGAAGCGATGGCACTTCTATCTCTCGGAACTGGACGATTGGCTTCGTTCTCAAGTCATCAAGGCCAGTCTGGTGCGGCAATAGAAGTCCGTCGCCGTTCGTCTTGTGACTCCCAACAGCGGGGGAATCGCTGTGTTCCGAGTCGGGGTAGACTCCTGGGCGCCGGGTCAGGTAAATTCGAGCTGCGACCGGTGCCAGAATTCAAGGAGGATATGAATGCTGGCACGTTTCCGAAATGGCTGTCTCACGACAATTAGGAGAAAGGACGGAGGGGAAAGATGGCTCTTTCGCTGGCGCGAGCGTTGTAGTGACGGAACGTTGCGGGAGCGAAACAAGGTCATCGGAACAGTTGAAGAATATCCGGCAAAAAGCAGGAAACTGCACGAGGCAGTGACCAGATTGCGAGTAACCATTAACACTGATGGGCCAACGGAGTTGACTTCGATCACCATGGCGAAGGCAGTGGATCATTACACCGTCCACGAACTTGCGGACTGTGGCGCGGAAGGCAAAGCCTACTCTACCCGCTCTAGGAAGACGCACCTTCTGAGCCGGTGGGTTGTTCCCCACTGGGGAAAGGTGGAGTTGCGGGCCATCAAGACCGTCGCGGTTGAGCAGTGGCTCAAGACGCTTGTCACAACCAAGTTCGGCAAGGCGAAACCTCTTGCCGGCGGAACGAGGGAGAAGATTCGCGACGCGATGAGCAGTATCTTCAACCATGCGATCCGGTGGGAACTGACCGACCGGAACCCCATCACTGGTCCGACAAAGCGTTCAGGAGTGCGCGTTTCCGCAAAGAGAGAACGTACACCTGACATTCTCGAAATCCAAGAGATGCAATTGCTTCTGGCAGCTCTTGGTATCCGGGAGAGGGCCATGCTGTTTCTCGACATGCCATCTGGGCTCCGCCGAGGCGAACTGGCTGGGCTGAAGTGGGAAGACTTCGATTTCAAGAAGGTCCATGTGAGTGTCACCCGATCACTGGTTGACCAGCACGTGGGCCCAGTAAAAACCGAAACCTCAAGAAAGCTAATGCCGATCGACGAGTTCGTGGCTCGTGAACTGTTGGCTTGGCACGCGGTGACACCGTACAAGAAGCCGTCCGACTATGTATGGGCCACCGATGCCAATCGTGCTGGAGCCAAGCGCGGGAAGCACCCCGTCTGGTTGAGCACGGTGATGCGCGACTATATCCAGCCGACGGCCCGAAAGTTGGGTATCCAGAAGAAGATGTCGTGGCATACCTTTCGACACACATTTTCCTCGATTCTCAAGGGGAATGGTGAGGATGTGAAAGTAGTGCAGGAGTTGTTGCGACACTCAACGTCAAGGATGACGCTGGATACCTACACCCAAGCTCTCGGGCCCGACAAGCGAGCCGCGCAGAGCAAAGTTGTGGGCATGATCCGGCCGAAAGAGCGTGTATTTTCTGTGTATCGCGATGCAGATGGAGTTTCCGTGTAAAGCGTTGATTAGGTTGGCGTCCCCGACGGGATTTGAACCCGTGTTACCGCCGTGAAAGGGCGATGTCCTAGGCCAGGCTAGACGACGGGGACGATTGGGAAGGGCCTCTCTAGCGATCTCAGAAGCAACTTCAGTTGCGAACTTTGATACTAGCAGCGGTGGCTGGACGTGTCAAAAATCTGGCTCTCCTTGCGTGCCGTTGGATGTTCGTTACGTGCATTGCGGCGTCGCAGCAATCTACAATATTCTCGGACTGAACACAGTTTGCCGCAGGAGCGAGATGCCTGATTCTCTTTATTTAAGTCTATGGTTTCCCGATGTCGAGGGACCGGCGATGCTGCCGCATATTCTTTCTGTGTTGCAGCAGTTTCCTTTTTCGGAGTCGCTTTCCGGCATCACTTATCTTTCGGTGCAGCCGGTTTCGTGGAACGAAGCTTCGGTGCTGGAGCGGCGGTTTCTGCCCGGCGTTAAACCGGAAGAGGCGCTGGTGGTTGCGGCTGATCTGGTGCATGACGACTATGCTTATGTCTTCGACGCGCATTGGGATTTGTGGATGCCCGCGGCCGGCGGGCAAGAGTGGCATTTGTCGCCATCGCCAGTGAAGTTCATTGCGCGTGGCGAAGAATTTGATGACGCGGCGTATCGCGAAAGCGGCCACATCGAGGTCGACTTCGGACTGGACGCGCCATTCTTGCAGGAAAACATCGCGCTTACGGAGGAAACTCAGGCGAAGGTGCGGGACAACGTGGCCAAGTTGGTGGAGTTCGGGGTGAAGGCGGAGAAGAATACACGAGCGAATGCCCGGCTATTGTGGTCGGAGTCGCAGGAGAATCTGGCGCAAAAACTGGTGGCCCGGCTGCAACGCGTGCAGTGAAGCCCTTAAACTTCAAGTCAAAATCTTTACCACGAGGACACAGAGGGCACAGAGTCTGGATTAACTCTGTGCCCGTATCTGTTACCTATTTCGTTCTGCCGCCTTCGACCTTCAGGGTTTCCGCGGCTGCGGCCTGAGCCGCGGCCAGTCGCGCGGTGAGTACGCGGAAGGGCGAACACGAAACGTAGTTGAGTCCAACCTGATAGCAGAATTCGACCGACGACGGCTCGCCTCCGTGCTCGCCGCAAATTCCAACTTTTAGATTTGGGCGCGTCTTGCGCCCGCGCTCGGTCGCCATCTTTACCAGTTGGCCGACGCCCTCGCGGTCGAGTGCGGCGAACGGATCTTGCTTGAGAATGCCTTCGGCAAGATAAGTCGGCAGCACCTTGTTAACGTCATCGCGCGAGAAGCCGAACGTAGTCTGGGTGAGATCGTTGGTACCGAAGGAAAAGAACTCGGCTTCTTTCGCGATCTCGTCGGCAACCAGTGCGGCGCGCGGCAACTCGATCATGGTCCCGACCATGTATTCGACCTTCGTTCCTTTTTCCTTGAAAACTTCGTCGGCAACGCGGCGAACAATCGCAGCCTGATTCGCCATTTCTTTCACTGTGGCCACGAGGGGAATCATTACTTCCGGGAGAACTTTCACGCCCTTCTTCGTGACATCAACCGCTGCTTCGAAGATGGCGCGGGCCTGCATCTCCGTAATCTCTGGATAAGTGATGCCGAGGCGGCAGCCGCGATGCCCGAGCATGGGGTTGAATTCGTGCAACTGCTCGACGCGGGCGAGGAGCGTAGGCAGCAGTTTCTTGAGATCGCCGGCGGCTTTCGCTCCGTAGTCGCGATAGCGCGCGACCATCTCTTTTTTATTCGCAGTGGTAGCCGCGGAAAGCGTAGCGATATCGACCATCAAATCTTCGCGGCGCGGAAGGAACTCGTGTAACGGTGGATCGAGGGTGCGGATCGTTACCGGCAGGCCGTCCATCGCCTTGAAGACTCCGGCAAAATCGGCGCGCTGCATGGGCAGCAGTTTCTTCAAAGCGGTGCGACGGTCTTTTTCATTGTCGGCCAGAATCATGGCGCGCATGTGGGGAATCTTTTCCGCGCCGAAGAACATGTGCTCGGTGCGGCACAGACCAATGCCTTCGGCTCCGAAGGTTCGTGCCTGAATCGCATCGCGAGGAATGTCTGCGTTCGCGCGGACTTTCATCGTTCGGTGCGGGTCGGCCCACTGCATGAACTTTTGCAGCTCAGGATCGTCGGGCGAAGGATCGAGCGTATTCAGCTTGCCTTTGATTACACGGCCGGTCGTACCGTCGAGGGAAATCCAGTCGCCTTCCTTGAAGGTCTGTCCCTTGACGCGCATCTCGCGGGCCTTTTCGTTTACATCGATATCGCCCGCTCCTGCCACGCAGCACTTGCCCATGCCGCGCGTGACTACTGCGGCGTGGCTGGTCATTCCGCCGCGTGATGTAAGAATTCCTTTGGCCACTTCCATGCCGTGAATATCTTCGGGGGTAGTCTCCGCGCGGACGAGGATGACCGGAGTGTTTCCTCCGTGGCCAACTTTTTCTACAGCAGCGTCAGCTGTGAAGACAATCTGGCCAACAGCCGCTCCCGGAGATGCCGGCAAACCGGTCGCGAGCACTTCCACCTTTGTGCTCTTCTCGTCGAGACGTGGGACAAGAAAATCGTATAGCTGATTCGGCTCGACGCGGAAAATCGCTTCTTCTTTTGTGATCAGGCCTTCTTCCACCATCTGGATCGCGACACGCACCGCCGCCAGTCCCGTGCGTTTGCCATTGCGGGTTTGCAGCATGTAAAGCTTGCCATCCTGAATCGTGAACTCAAAATCCTGCATGTCTTTGTAATGTTTTTCCAGACGTGTCGTGATGTCGCGCAGTTGGTCATAGACATGCGGCATGATTTTTTGCAGTTCAAGAATCGGGACCGGAGTGCGGACGCCGGAAACCACGTCCTCACCCTGCGCGTTCATCAGGAATTCTCCGTAGAACTCTTTCGTCCCAATCGCGGGATTGCGCGTAAAGCCGACGCCGGTGCCACTCGTCTCTCCGAGATTGCCGTAGACCATGGCCTGCACGTTCACCGCGGTGCCGAGCATGTCGTCGATGTTGTTGATGCGGCGATAATGTTTGGCTCGGTCGTTCTGCCAGGAGCGGAATACGGCATCGCGGGCCATCACCAGCTGTTCACGCGGATCTTGCGGGAAATCGCGTTTCGCGTGCTTCTTCACGACTTTCTTATATTCGGCGATAACTTCGTTCAACGCTTTCGCGTCGAGGTCGGTGTCGAGCTTGGTTTTTTTCTGTTTCTTCTTCGCGTCGAAGACTTCGTCAAAGGCGTGCTTGGGAATGTCCAGCACAACATTGCCGAACATCTGGATCAGTCGGCGATAGGAGTCCGCAGCGAAGCGCGGATTGTTGCTGCGCTTGGCCAGCGATTC
This sequence comes from Candidatus Sulfotelmatobacter sp., assembly GCA_036513255.1. Lineage (GTDB taxonomy): Bacteria > Acidobacteriota > Terriglobia > Terriglobales > Acidobacteriaceae > Sulfotelmatobacter. The sequence goes on from DATBZH010000068.1 coordinate 13,969, forward strand.
GACGCTCTTGTCGTTGAGGCCCAAGTTCAAAATCGTATCCATCATTCCAGGCATAGAAAACTTGGCGCCGGAGCGGACGCTAACCAGCAGCGGGTTCTCGCCAGTGCCGAGCTTCTGCCCTTGCAGCGCTTCCAGTTTTGCGAGCGCCTCGTCCATCTGCGCGTCGACGGCTTTGGACACACGTCCGTCACGCATATATTCGCGGCAGGCCTCTGTCTGAATAGTGAATCCCGGAGGGACAGGAAGTCCTGCATTGGTCATCTCGGCCAGGCCTGCGCCCTTGCCGCCGAGATCGTCTTTCATTTTGCCGTGGCCGTCAGCCTTGCCGCCGCCAAACGAAAAGACATATTTCGTTGTGTTGCTTCTGGGGGTGCCGTTCTTTTTTTCTTTTGCTTCAGTTTCGGGGACGGTCATTGTCGCCATCATGAGTTCCTTTGTTTCTTACGGAGTAGGATTTTGTTGAGCTAGTGCGGGTTTTTCTTCGGTTTTATTTTCGGTAACCATCTCGGAAAAATCCGCGATGGTGGAGAACTCCGTGACCACAGTCTGCAAGAGGGCCAAACGATTGGCTCGGAGATTGTCGTCGTCGACCATGACCATAACATCGTCGAAAAAGTTGTCGATCAGAGGTCTGAGTTCTGCGATCTTTCGCAGAGCCTCATCATAATCACGGGCTGCACGACTCCTCTGAACAGATGTTGCGGTCTGTTGAATCACCTGCGCTAGTTGTTTTTCGGTTTCCAACTGCAATATAGCCGAATCGACGCGGTCCGCAATACGTAGTTTCTTGTCGGCAGCCTGGCGGAGAATATTCTTCATGCGTCTGAACGCCGATGATATGGCCTCAAAATAGACGAATGTGTATTCGGCTGAGTCGCGCACACTGCTCAATGCCTCGGCCCGCGCGGTGGCATCCACCACATCCCCCGCATCTGCCGCCAAAACCGCCCTAACCACGTCATGCGCATATCCGCGCATATCCCTCAGATAAAATTCCAGGCGTTCGCGGAAGAAGGTGCGTACGGTTTCGGAGAATTTTGTGTCGTTGACAAACTTTTGTTCCGCTTCCGATCCTTTATAGCCAGCGCGCGCGTCACGCAGCAGGTCCGCCAACAGCAGCGGCAGATTTTTCTCGGCCACTATTTTTACGATCGCGTTCGCTTGACGCCGCAATGCGAACGGATCTTTCGATCCGCTTGGAACCAGGCCAAGAGCAAACATGCCAGCAATGGTGTCGGCTTTGTCGGCAATGGAAAGGACAGCGCCTTCAACGGAACGTGGAACATTATCGTCAGTCGATTCGGGCTTGTATTGATCGTAGATCGCGTCGGCAATCGCAAAGCGAGTTGTCTCGGGCAGGGTAGGATCGAGTTGCTGAGCCCGCGCATAGAGTCCGCCGACAATGCCCTGGAGTTCCGTGAACTCTTTTACCAGTTCGGTGGTCAGATCGGTCTTCGCCAGACAAGCCGCTTTGTGGATCACGCCGGGTCGAACGGTCATTCCACTTTGCTTGATGATCTCGCTTAGCCAACTGCACAGCCGTTGCACGCGCTGCGTCTTTTCGTAATAGCTGCCCAGGTCTTTTTGAAAAGTTACGCTCCGCAGCAGCTCAAGACGTTCAAGCAGCGATTTCTTCTGGTCAGTCTGCCAGAAGAAGCGAGCATCATTGAAGCGAGCCCGGAGCACGCGTTCGTTGCCATGGCGGATCAAGCCTTTAGGATCGCCGTCGGTGTTCAACACCGCCAGAAAGTAGGGAAGCAGGTTACCCTCAGCATCTTGAAGAGCGAAATATTTCTGGTGGTCGCGCATCACGGTGACCAGCACTTCTTCCGGGAGGGTCAGAAACTGCGGATCAAAGCTGCCCAGGATTGCAGAGGGAAATTCCGTGAGATTTACGACCGTATCCAGCAGACCTTTGTCTTCGCGCCAGCGCGCACCGGGAATTGTCCGCGCCGCCGCATCAAGGGCTTTGCGAATCTGATGTTCGCGTTCTGCGCGGCCCAGCACCTTGGCTTTGCGCAGGGAATCGACGTATGCGGAACCGGCGCGGGATATGGTTATGGCCGCATCGGACAATATTCTGTGTCCGCGAGAAGTGGCGCTTGAGCGGATGCCATCGAACTCGAAGGGAAGGACTTCTCCATCGAGCATCGCGACCAGCCAGCGGACGGGACGCACGAAGCGTTCGTTCGCCTTGCGCCAGTACATATTCTTGGGCCAGTAGAGCGAAGCAATTTCCTTGGGCAAATTGTCGGCAAGAATTTCGGCGGCGCTGCGGCCCTTTTTTGTGACTTGCACCGCAACGCAATCGCCTTTGGAAGTTGCGATCTTTTCCAGTTGCGAAACGTCGACACCTGACTTCTTCGCAAAGCCGTGGGCTGCGGGCGTGGGCTGACCATCTTTATAGGCGACGTTCACCGATGGTCCGACGACCTGCTCGGTAATGTCCTCTTGAGAAGCGGCGATACCGGGAGCAAGAATGGCGAGACGACGCGGGGTATCGAAAGTGGTGATGGCGTCGGCAGACGAAAGATGTTCGCGCTGCAATAGCTTTTGGATGCGCTCGTGAAGTTCCTGCGAGGCAGCGCCGATCATGCGCGCCGGGATTTCTTCGCATCCGATTTCTAATAGAAAGTCTGGCATTGGCTTACTGTTGCTACTGCGTCTTGCTTACGGCTGTATCTGGAGCATCTTGTGAACGCCTGGAAACGCATGTGGCGCTGCAAACGGGCATGGGATCCTTCGACTCCGTGATGATTTCGCCTCGCGAAATCATCACTCTGCTCAGGATGACAAACAATTCCACGGACAAACTCAAGTGAGCGCCGGCGACAAGTTTTCTTTCTTCGCTTTCTGTTTCTTTTCGATGACGGGTTCGGGTTCGTCTTTCTTATCAGCCGCAGCTTCGCTTTTCTGCTGATCCGCCCAGGCTTTTGCAATACCTACGGCTAGCGCGCGCACGCGGGCGATTACTCCGACACGCTCGGTTACTGAGATTGCGCCGCGGGCATCCAGAATGTTGAACAGGTGCGAACATTTCAGGCACAGATCGTAGGCGCCGAGAAGAGGAAAGCGCGATTTTTGCTGGCGAACTGGGTACCCTTCCCTCCCATCGAGTCTGTCTTCTGCTTCTTCTATCTTTTGTGCGGGATCCAGGCCGAGCCGGATCAACGCTGAGTATTCATTTAGTAGGCTTTTGCATTCGGCTTCGTACAGATCGAAATGCTTCCATGTTTTTTCCACATCGGCGGCCTCGAAGTTGTAGACGGAGAACTGTAGTTCATCCGCCAGGCGCACGTCACCGTACTTCACTTCGTGACCAGTCTCCGGATCGCGCGCCCACACGATGTCGTAAATCGAATCGACGTCCTGAAGAAATGCCCCGATGCGTTCGAGACCGTAGGTGAGCTCGGCGGAAATTGGAAATAGATCCACGCCGCCGCATTGCTGGAAGTAGGTGAACTGCGTGATCTCGAGGCCATCGAGCATCACCTGCCAGCCCACGCCCCACGCGCTCAGCGTCGGCGCTTCCCAGTTGTCTTCTTCGAACTTGATGTCGTGCTGGCCCAGGTCAATGCCGATTGCGGTGAGCGATTCCAGGTACAACTCCTGCACATTTTCCGGCGGAGGCTTGACGATGACCTGCAACTGCATGTGTTTGAACAAGCGGTTGGGATTCTCGCCATAGCGACCGTCTGCCGGACGACGCGAGGGCTGCACATACGCCACCTTATACGGCTTCGGTCCCAGCACGCGAAGAAACGTTTCGGGAGCCATCGTTCCCGCGCCAACTTCGACGTCGTAAGGTTGTTGCAGCACGCATCCATGCTGCGCCCAAAATGTTTGCAGGCGCAGGATAAGCTCCTGGAACGTCGGCGGATGATGTGCAGTGTGAGTCACGTTTGGGATCACTCAGCAATTGGCACTCAGCATTCAGTCTCGTGCGGCCGGTGGAGCGCGATCAGCAACGACTCATACGGTGACAGAGGAGAGCGCGGATCAATCATCGATTGTAACGGAACGGGATGGTAGCCGTCAGCTAGCGAGATTGATTGCATCGATCCCCGGCGGTGCATGCAAAAATTGAAATCAAAACCTGCCCTTCTCAAGCATCCCAGCCGTTACCAGCTTTTTCTCGAGGTGGCGTTGCAATATCTGAATCAGAAACTTGCGCAGGTCGGCGGCTTGCGATTTGGGCCACGGTGGTTCGGCAAAGCTATCTACTGGAGCGTGGAACATTTGTGCGGCCAGTGAACGTGACTCGGCAGAGATTTCGGAGGAGGCCAACCGCTTGTCGTCGGGGCACATCAGGCCGTCGGCTAGGGCGTGGAAGTAGGCGCGATTGCCATCCAGCGGGCGTCCACATGCGGTGCATTCCGTCAGTTCGGGCAGAAATCCTACCAGGCGTGTGAGCCAGAGTTCGAAATATGTTACCGGCATCCACACCTCCGATCCTGTTAAGACCTGCAGAACCGAGAGAGTGAGGCGAAAGATGGCATCGTTCGCTTCGTGGTCGGGAAGAAGTTCGTCGAGCAATTCAGCTATGTGGGCGAGGGCGACGGCGCGGGCGTAGGTGACTTCTGTGGCCAGCGGAGAATCCAAGACCTCGCAGGCATCGAGACGCGACAACTCCTGGCGCTCGCGCACATCGTAGAATGCGCGGACATGAGTCAGCGGTTCGAGTGCGCCACCGAAGCGGCGCTTCGATTTTTTTGCCGAGCGGGCTACGCCGTGGATTTTGCCTTCGGCGCGCGTGAACAGAGTGACCAGAAGATCGGCTTCGCGCAACGGATACGTGCGCAGCACAATCGCTTCGGATTCTCTTAGCGCCATGGTCGTCCCTGTGGCGACGGCATGGACAATGGTAGCAGTGGGGGAGACGGATGCTCGCCGGATTGTTTCCGCGACGGCCCTAGGCTAGGAAGGGGGAATAAAAATGAGGGCCGCCGCAAATATAAAGGCGATCGTGAGGGTCTGAATGTCGCTGTCTGTATCTCTATCTTTCGCGACGCTAACCCATGATCGCCACAAATTTCAGATCAAACTTACTTGCGTCTGACAACTCCCAAGCTAGTCCCGAGAGCAATCCGGGACAATACAGCGGATTCCGTAGCAGGATGCCAAACGAAAAACACACAACGCACCTTAGGCCGCTGAAGCAAACGAAACGACCTGTTCGGGCTGCAACTAAGCGCGCTACCGGCCGAAGTAGGCGGCATTTTTCGCGGTGAATTCATTCCACTTTTCCGGCAGATCGTCGAGGGCGAAGATGGCCGACACGGGGCAAACGGGCACGCAGGCGCCACAATCAATGCATTCCACCGGATCGATGTACAGCAATTCCGCCGTGGCGTAGGCGGGATTGTCTTTCTTGGGATGGATGCAATCCACAGGGCAGGCATCCACGCAGGCGGTGTCTTTGGTGTTGATGCAAGGCTCGGCAATCACGTAGGTCATAAAAGTTTTTCACTCCCTAATATCATTACCTGAATTTTACTACCACGGCGTTCTCTGCGACCGCACATTCTAGCAAGAATGCGAGCGCTGGTACAGGGCTTCTGTCGCAGGACACAGCGCGGTTCCCACGAAAGCTTCAAACTTGCCGGGCGGCACCAGACCGGCGTTGCGCCGCCCAGCATTTTCGCGGACAGGAGTGTCCGCGCTACATCTCTAGGGCCGATAGATCCAGGCTTGCGAGGTTGCCTGATCGCTGTTCGGGTAACCGCCCGCGAGAAGCACACGACCATCACAAAGTCTGGTTTCAGACATGAAATGCCACTGGTCGCTCATCTCCCCTGCGGCCGACAGAAACTTGCCGCTGGCTGGATCGAAAACTTCGGTCGCTCTGCTACCTCCAGCGATTAACAGCCTTCCCGACTGGAGGCGCACGGCTTCGTCCGGCAGTTTAAAACGGCTGTTATTCATCGGGGAGATGCTGGTGAACTTGCCCGTGTGCGGATCGTAGATTTCGGCGCTGTTCAGGTTGCCGTTCCAGCCGCGAGAATCGGAGCCGCCTGCAATCAGCACCCGGCCATCCGGCAACAGTCCTGCGGTATCTTTGCAACGCGCATTGTTCAGATTGCCGGTTGTCGAAAAGGTACCGTTCGTGGGATCGTACAATTCCGCGCTCGATATTACCGCGCCTGAATAGCCACCCGCTACGAGGACGCGTCCATCGTTTAGCAGAGTTGCGGTGTGGGAGATGCGCGCCTGATGCATCGATCCCGTAGGCTGAAACGAAAGCGTCTTCGGGTGAAAGATTTCGGCAGAAGCAAGAGATTCATTTTCGCGGACTTCTCCGCCGGCAATCAGCACGTCGCCGCTCGATAGCAGGGTAGCGCTGGGGCGGCCGCGCGGCGTGGTCATCTTTCCGATTACCGTGAACTTGCCGGTGGCGGGATCATACAGTTCGGCGGAGTCGGTGGCGCCGTGACCGATCCATCCTCCGGCGATCAGAACTTTTCCGGAGGGCAATAACACGGCGATTTGTCCTACGCGAGCGATGCTCATTTCGCCGGTGCGCTGAAATTTGCCGGTGGCCGGATCGTATAGTTCGGCCGAGCGGTAGAAGTCCTGGTTGCGGCGCATGCCGCCCGCGATGAGAACTTTACCGTCCGGGAGCAGGGTTGCCGAGTGTCCGGAGCGCGGTTCGAGCATGGGGGCTGCGGATGTCAGAGAACCGTTCGATGGAGCGGCGGCTACGCTTGTGCGGAATGCCGCCGCAGCGGCTGCAAAGGCATAGATAATGATCGCGCATGCTGCCAGATTGAGACGGTTTCTTGTCATGTGCCCTCCTGAATCAATCAGACGTTGTGTGGCTGCGTCTGTGAGCGAATCCGTCTCGGCGGCTTTTCAATGCGCTACGGACCGGTTTCAGGTTCAAGTCTTTGTCTGCTGGGCCGTGTGGCGATGCAGGCAAGAAGCGGGTTCCTCCTCTCGCCGTCGCTGAAGCTCCGACTCGGTCGGAATGACATTTTAGAGAGATCGGGTTCAATCGCAGCGCTGGAGCGCTGCGCCATCCAAAGTCAAACACCTGAAGTCAAAATCCCCACTGCTTGCAGGCGCAGAAGCCGCACGGAATGACAGGCATCGAGATGCTCCCGAGCCCGATTCACGCCCGTATAGCAAGTCGCCGTGGCAGAGGGGCTGGATGTCAGAAAAACCCCTCCCTCTCAGTAAGGAGGAAAAGTGTTTTTTCTTGACATCCCCTTTTATAGAACCCGCGGCGTTGTTGGCATCGGAAACCCGGGGGCTGGTCCACCTTGTGTGGGACGCCCGAACTGTAATTTAAGGCGTCACCCTGAAAACAGTGCCGTATCCGTTAGCACCGTAATACAAAGTTGTACCGTAGAGGTTTCCTTGTGCATCGAGCGCGAGTCCGCTCTGTGGATTTCCGCCATCTGCACCGCCGCTAAAGCTATAAAGAACGTTCTCAGTGCCCTCCGGCGACAGCTTAAAGACCACTCCGCAGCCTAAGCCGGAAGAGCAGTTACCTTTTCCGCCAGTAAAAGTTGTGCCGTAGAGATTGCCTTCCTTATCTCGAACCAAACCATCCTGAGGGTTATCACCGTCAGCACCTCCGCTGAAGCTATACAGCACCCTTTCCGTACCGTCAGATGTGACCTCAAAAACGGTGCCGCAACCGAGTTCATCCGTGCATGACGGATTCGATCCTCCAAATATGGTCATGCCATACAAGTTGCCCTCGGAGTCCCTGACAAGCTCGCCGATCGGTTCATAACCGTCTGATCCGGAGAAACTGTAAAGCAGGTGAAACTCGTTGGTTGCACTAAGTTCGTAGATCACCCCGCAACCGAATCCGCAACTCGAGGAGCCGCCAACGACGCTTGTTCCATAAAGATTGCCCTGGCCGTCCATATTCAGGCCACCATATCCGCCCCACCCGTCCTTGCCGGTAAAGTTATGAACTTCAGTGAGCGCGCCAGCAGCGGTTAGCTTGAAAATTACCCCGAAATCGATATTGGAGGCGGACCCATAAAGATTTCCGCTCGCGTCACGCGCAAGTGGACCGGTAGGAAACCCGGGATTTATACTTGGAAACGCATAAAGTACTGTCTCTGTTCCCGTTGGGCTGACCTCAAAAACAGTGCCACAGCCATGTGCTGCAACACAGTCTCCGCCCAGCGATCCACCACTGCCCGTTGTGCCATAGAGATTTCCTTGTGCGTCTCTGATGAGTGCTCCTGTGGGAGTGGCCCCGTCCGCTCCTCCGGTAAAGTTGTGCAGGACAGTTTCCCTGCCGCCGGGACCCACCTTGTAGACGGTGCCATATCCGGCTTCGGTATTCCTTCCTCCGGAGGTTATCCCATATAGATTGCCTTGAGGGTCCAACACCGGTCTGGACGCGGGGTATCCTCCGTCGCGCTTCCCCACGAAACTGTGCAGGACAGTTTCCGTTTGAGCAGTCGCAGCGGCAGTGAGAAGAATCAAAATTGAAATCCGGAAACTGAAGAACTGGCGGTGTGTCGATACCATGGGGAAACTCCTTGCAGAGAAAATTTGTACCGCTGGAGCTATAAGGGAAGAACGACGGAGGCACACGGCTTATATCCAATCTCAAGATTGGGTCAAGCAAACCTGCACTGGCAATCGACGCCCAAATTCTGATCTTGGTCAGAGTTCGAAGTCTGGGGTTAGCCTAACTCAGTTACTCCTCTTGGCATACATTAGGGGATAAGTTTGAAGAGAACGCCAGCGTCGGCGCTGCCTCCCTGCGATGTGGTTCCGTAGAAGACGTCACCCAAACCCGGGGTTAGCCCGGCGATTGGTTGCGCTCCGTCCGTAAATGAGAAGCTATGCACAATGGATTCCTGCCCGCTTGTATCCACACGAAACACTGCCCCCTGATTCTCAGCGCCGCCCGCATCCGTGGTCCCGTAAAGATTGCCCGCCGAGTCCGCAACGAGGCCCGCGCGGGGATTGGAGCCGTCTGGTTCCCCAGTGAATGCGTAAAGTACGGTTTCCTTCCCGCTTGGATCTATTTTGAAGATGCTTCCGCAACCGTTGTAACCGCAAGAGCCGGTTTGTCTTAGGCCCCCATACAACGTGGTTCCGTAAAGACTTCCGGCGCTATCCTGAACCAATTTGCCGATGGGAAGAGCACCATCGTTGTTCACACCGAAATTGAAGCTATAAAGGACAGAGTAGGTGCCATTCTTGGCTAACTTATAGACAGTCCCGTAGCCGTAAGTGCCGCCGGAGTAAGTCGAACCGTAAAAATTGCCGGCCGCGTCTGTGAGCAAATCGGCATCAGGGCTTTGGCCGTCAGTGCCAGAGCCGAAGGTGTGAAGCACGGTCAAATGTCCCGACGTATTGAGCCTGATCAAAGTGCCACAACCGCCGCCAAGCTTGCTGACACACGAAGTGTTCCCATAATTGCTTGTGGTGCCGTAAAGGTTACCTTCGGAGTCTCTGAGCAAGGCAGTGAGCGGAAAAGCCCCATCTGCGCCGCAAGTGAAACGGTAAAGAACCGTTTCTTTGCCCGTGGGGCTCAGCTTGAAGATAGTTCCGCATCCCCCAAAGGTTTTACTGCCGCCACCATTCACCGTCGTGCCGTAGAGATTTCCCGAGGAATCACGAATTAGCGACGCCATAGGATTGGCCCCATCGAAAGCGCCATTGAAATCGCCAGCGAAGCTATACAGGATCGTTAGCTTTCCTGTGGCGCTGATTTCGAAAACTGTTCCGCTTCCGTAACTCACAGCGCCTCCGTCGGCGGTAGTGCCATACAGATTTCCTGAAGAATCGCGGATCAGACGCGCTGAGGGAACACTACCATCAGGCGCGCCCTGGAAGTTGTAGAGCGTCGTTTCGGTCTGGGCGAAGCAGAAATGGGAGCCAATCAGCAGTGCGATCATGGCGGCGAAGGTTGCGAATATGGAAGGGATTCCACGCAGCATACAAGAACCTCGGAGTGAACAGCATTGGGGGCCGAAAAGCGGAGCAACAGCGACGACCGGGGCGAACCACCGCAACCATACCAACTCCGCAGACGCCAGTCAATATATGTTTCTCGGCGTGGTCACTTCTTGCAAAATCAGCGGCGGCGGCAACAATTGCATTTCACAGCCGAACTGCTCGGCAATGACATGGGGCTTGTTTGTAATCAACAACCATGTTCGTTTGGGGAATTTCAGAAGATCATGAAGGGCACGATCCTAAATAATTTCATTACGGTAGGGCCTTCGGGCACGCGGATGGTCATGCGGAATCGGTGAGGAAGAGATAGGCGTCTTACGGCGCGGGCCCGGTGGCGGGCCCGCTTGGCGAAAAGGGAGAGCCGACGCCGAGCGACGGACCAATCTGTCCGTCTCTTGGGGGGGTGGTATTGCATCGGGAGTTGGAAAACTAAAACGGCTGGCAGTGGCTGCCAGCCGTTCTTATTTCAACTCTTACAGCGAGACTTAGCGGTGTCCGCCACCGTGACCGCCTCCGCCATGAAAGCCGCCGCCGTGGAATCCGCCGACTGCGCCGTGCGCTCCGCCATGGAAGCCGCCTGCGGGAGCGCCGTGTCCGACGTAGCCATGTCCAGCGTAGCCTCGTGCGACGTAGCCTCGTCCAGCGAAGCCGCGTCCGTAGTAGCCGGAGCGCCCGTAGAATCCGCGGCCGCCGAAGTATGGTCCGCGACCGTAGAATCCGTGATACCACGGGCCAGCTCCGATGAAGATGCCATTGGCGAACCAGCTTGGGCCGTAGTATCCGTAGGGCGCGCACGCGTAGGGAGCGTAATCATAGTAGCCGTAGGCGCATGCGGGAGGTCCGCCGACATATCCCGGGCCGCCGTAGCCGATGCCAACGCCGACCCTGACCTGCGCTTGGGACTGGACCAAAGGAAACGCCATCAGCACACCGAGCAAAAGAAAATATTTGATATAACGCATTGCAAGTTCCCCCTTTTCCCAGACGGCCGGTCTCGTTTGAAACGGAGCTTTGAGGCCTGATCTGAAGAGCTTCGCTGCTTTCTTTACTCTCGAAGCGTCTACTCATTTGAACGCTTGAGCGGGAGAAAAGTTGCGGAAATGGGAGTGGCTGATTTCAGCCAGGTTGCTTGAAATCAGCCAGTTAGAGAGCATTCAGCAGTCAGCAGTTAGCAACCAGCCCTTGCTGCAGCGCTTGCGCGAATCGGCGGTCGTGACTCAGTCTGGGTCGGATTTGTGGTTGTGCGCGCGAGATCCCCTTCGGCTTCGCTCAGGGCAGGCTCTCACTACGCCTGAAGAACGACTTCGTTCGGGATGACGCCCAAGGGGTTGGGCGAATGACCGAAGCACAAGGCTACTCGGGCTGAATGCTAATTGCTAAGTGCTGAATGCTGGTTATGAGCACAGCGCTGCGCCGCCAGCGATGCCGGCGTCCGGGCCGTAGTGGGCCATCAGGAGGGGGATTTCGGAGGAGCGGGGATTGACGGACCAACGGGGAATTGTTTGTTTGATGACATCGAAAAATGGCTTGAGCATGGCGGCCACGCCGCCTCCCATGACGATGACATCGGGATCGAGCAGGTCGATGATGTTGCCCAGCCAGACGGCGAGCAGGTGAGAGGTCTCCGCGAGGACTTCGCGGGCGAGAGCGTCTCCGGTTTGAAGTGCGGCTCCGACGATTTCGCTGGTGATGGCTTCGACTTTGCCGTGGGCGAGATCGAGGATGGCTGATTGAGTGTGGCCGGCGGCGAATTCTGCGCGGGCGCGGGCTCCGATGGCGGGGCCGGCGGCGAGGATTTCTATGCATCCTTTTTTGCCGCAGGCGCAAACGGGACCGTTGTAGTCGATGCTGACGTGGCCGCCTTCTCCGGCGGCGCCGGTATTGCCGTGGTAGATGCGATTGTCGAAGACGATTCCGGTGCCGATTCCGGTGCCGATGGTGGCGTAGAAGACGTAGCGATATCCGCGCGCTGCGCCCCAGCGAGTTTCGGCGAGGGCGGCGGCGTTGGCGTCATTGTCGAGTTTTACGGGAAGGTTATATCGTTCAGCGATTTTGGCGGCGAGCGGAAAGTTGCGCCAGGCCGGAAGATTCGGCGGATTGATGACGATGCCGGTGATGGGATCGAGTGGGCCGGGTGCGCAGAGGCCGATGGCAGTGGGATTGCCGGCATTTTCCGAGGCGCACAGGGAACCGATGGCTGCGATTACGGATTGCAGCGCTGCCTCGGGCGTGGAGTTTGCGACCATCGGCTGGCGCAATTGCGTCAGGATTTTGCCGTCGCTGTCGACGATGCCCACAGCGACTTTGGTGCCGCCGATGTCCACCCCTATTACTCGGGATGAGTTCGTCATTTGCTGGGTGCTTCCTTGATGATTCCATCCGCGGTAAATGTCGAGACCAACTCCACGTTCACGGTCTTGATTTCGTAGGGCTTGGTGTGGACGACGATCACTTCATTAGTTACGGGCAGGTCAGCTAAGGGTTTTTCCATAAGGTTGGTTTCGGCGGCATGCATTGGGTGGAAAGAGAACTGCAAGCGTACATCTTTTTCCTGGCCGGCCCACTCGTAGAAACGGAGTACAAGGTCGTTGCCGTCTTCGGCTTTCTTGAGCGCCGTCACAATGATGTTGTCGCTGTCGGTTTGCAGGAAGGAATGTTCGGGCTTCAGCGATCCTTCGTGTTTTTCCGTTTGCATGGAGAGCAGTTTGTAATTCAGATCGTAGCCTTGGCGGATAGTGAGTGCTTGCTGCCACGTTCCGCCGTGAGGATAGAGCGAGTAGGTGAACTCGTGATGGCCTTCGTCGGCGTGGGGATCGGGCCACTCGGGGGAACGAAGCAATGAAAGCCGCAACACATTGCCTTTGGAGTCGTATCCGTATTTGCAGTCGTTCAGGAGGCTGAATCCGTGCTGGGCATCGGATATGTCGGCCCAACGCTGCGCGGGAACTTCGAACTGCGCCTGTTCGGCGGGCGTGTTGCGGGTGGTGGGGCGCTCGACGGAACCGTAGGGAATTTCAAACGTGGCATGGTCGCTGTGGGCGCTGAGGGGGAACGCAACTTTCAGCAGAATGTGTTTTTCGTGCCACTCGGTTTGCATCTTTACGTCGACGCGGGGCACGCCGGCGTAAAGCGTGATGTCGCGGATGAAGGTTGAATTTTGAAAGTGATTGGTGACGCGGATGATTGCTCGCAGCGGGCCGCTCTCGATCAGCTTGACTTCATCGGCATGGTCGAGATCCCAATGTTGTTTTTCGAAATCGGCGTCGATGTTCCAGGCGTCCCACTTCTGGGGTTTGTCCACGAAGGTTTGCAGAAGATTACCGCAGATGGAATTCTTCGGGCCTCCGGTTTCGGTTTCTGCTGGCGCGAGAGCTTCGGTGGCGCTGCGTTTGTCGAAGAGGCTGGTCATGCATCCAGTGGTTGGATCGATCTTCAGGCGGATGAATTCATTCTCCAGAGAATCGGCGGAAGCCTTCAGCATGGAATGATCGAGCGGAGCTTTGGTCGCGGCGCGCACGAAGTAAGTCTGGTGGCCGACTGCGGGAGTATGGGCCAGCAAGAGAATGTGAGCGCGATGAGTTGCCGGATCGATCGAGAGCAGTTGCGATTCCGCCGGTTTGCCGGTGGCATCGTGAACTTCAATTTGATTCGCTGGAGCTAGGAGTTGAGCTTCAATCTCGATAACTTCGGTGCGCGGCCAGGACAGGGAATTGAAGATTAAGATGGGCACGCCTTCACCTTGCGTGTTCACGTGAGCAGCGATTTCTCGCAGGGCAGCGTGCGTCACTTCTTTGGCGGCGCGGTCGACGTCTTCGAGATTGCGCTTGGCGTCCAAATAATTCACGGCAATGCCCGAGCCGGGCATAATGTCGTGAAAGTGATCGAAGAGCAAGTTCTTCCAGGCCAGTTCCATTTCATCTTGCGGGTAAGGGCGTCCGTAGAGAGTTGCGATGGAGGCAAACTGCTCCGCATTCAGCATGTTCTCTTCCGAGCGGCGGATTCTGCGCTTGGTCTCAGCCTGTGTGGTGAAGACGCCGCGGTGATATTGAAAATAGAGTTCGCCGTTCCATGTGGGAACGTTCATGTCTGGCAATTTCTTTTCCAGATCGCTGAAGAAGCTGCTGGCGAAACTGAATTGCAGCTTGGGGAAGACGGCGTCGCGAGCCGATAGCTCCAGCGCGTGATCGAGCATGGTGCGCGTGGGTCCGCCGCCGTGATCGCCTACGCCGTAGAGGTGCATCATCTCAGGCGAGTCGGTCGACTTATTGCCGTAGATGGAGGGCATCCAGATCGAGAGATCGCTGCCGAGACTTTCCGCATCGATGCCTCCGGCGTAGTCGTGAGGGAAGTAAGTGAGCATGCGGCTGCCATCGGGCGCTTGCCACCAGAAAAGCTTATAAGGGAATGTCGTGAATTCGTGGGCCCACAGCAGCTTCTGGGTTACGAAGTAATCCATGCCGGACTTTTTGTAGATTTGCGGAAGCTGCCAGTTGTAGCCGAAGGAATCCGGGTTCCATCCGATCTTGACATCGACGCCAAAGTTTTTCTGAAAGTATCGTTTGCCAACCAGAATCTGCCGAACCAGAGATTCTCCGGCGGGCATGTTCAAGTCGGGTTCAACCCACATGCCTCCGATGACCTCCCAGCGGCCCTCTTTTATGCGCTGTTGAATCTGCTGGAACAGATCAGGATATTTTTCCTGCATCCACTCATAGGTGCGCGCGGACGACATGGTGAATTTGAAGTCCGGATATTCGCGCATGAGGTCGAGCACGCTCTGGAAGGTGTTGCGAACGACTTCGACGGTTTCCGTCCAAGGCCAGAGCCATGCCATATCGATGTGCGCGTTTCCCACGGCGCGAATGGTGAATTGCTGCAACCAGGGCTTGAGCAGTTCGAGTTTGGCGTGGGCTTGTTTCAATGACGCGTCGAAGGCGGCTTGGTCGCCTTTGCTGAGCGGCGCGAAATCGATGGAATTTACGACTCCATCGAGTTGCTGCTGGCGCTCGGCTTTTCCTTCTTCATAGGCGGCAATAACTGGACGCGCCGCAAGAATTTCCAGCCGCAGCAGTGACGGGTTCGGGCGATCATGCGGAGGATCAATCACGAGTTCGCTGTGGAAGAACTCAGATTGAACGTCGTCTCCGGCGACCAGGCGCGCGGCGATCAGGAATTTCTGCCCAGGCTGGGCGTTCTCGGTGAGTAGAACCGGCTGAATATTATCGTCGTCTCCGCGATAGACCATTGCGCCGTTGGAAAAGACAGTAATCATCAAACTGCCGGGGCTTCCGAAACGGAGGTCGAGTTTTACTTCGGAGCCCTGAGTTGCGTAGCCATTAATCGTTTGCGGAATCTCGATCCAGCGCCGGAATACGTGCGTTCCGCTCAGGTGCTGTTCGTTGGCGTTTCTTCCGCCTGGACCGGAAATGTTCTTAACGGTCAAGACTTCCCAGCCCGTGTCGCTGAGCGCCGGGTCTTCGGGGTGAGGGACATCGGCGTGGACTTGCCAATCTGCTTCAGGTTGGCTGGTGAGGGATTGCAGATGATTGAGAGTCAGCTTATATGGATCTGAAGTTCCTGTTCGCGAAACCGTGTCCTGGCAAAAACTGAAGAACGAACAAAATAAAACAGCGAATAAGGCCAAGCGGATGAGACGCTTCATCGTGAGATCACCTTGTTTTCGGCTCTGGACAGAAAATATTGATCAAATACAGTTCTGGAGGATATTACCTAAAAAGAGGGGAACCTTGCAGAGAGTTGCAACCTGCCAAAAAGCGCGATGGCTGCGGATTTGGCTCAGGCACATCTCCCAGCGTAATCGTTTGAAAACAAATCGTATCTATGTTTCGGAGCCGGTGCCGCGACTGGTCGCGCAAACCGACCTCTGGGTTAAGCGGCAGGGCCGTGCGGAAATTCAAATACACTCAACACAAAGTTTCGTTCGATGGAAACAGCAATTCCGTTGACGGCGAGGACAATCCTGCCTAGAATTCAAGCTGAAATGAGTTACGGCCTCAATCTTCGCGCGATGTCCATGGGCACTTGCTGTTGTTGTTGTGCATTCGTGTGCTCTGGCGCGGGGAGGCTGCTGACCTAGTAATTTTTTAACACACCGGCCTTAATCGACCCACCGCCAGAAGCATCTGGCGGTGGGTTTTTGTTTGGACTTTTTATGACGACAACAGCAAAAGAAACTACGGCACAGCGAGTCGAACGTCTGAAGCGGACGCAAAACCCATGGGAAGGGTTGGAAGAGATCCGGCGCTTCGCGCGGGAAGGCTTCGATTCCATTCCGCCGGAATGGATTGGGACCTACTTTCGCTGGTGGGGTGTTTATACCCAAGGCGATGGCGCGGGAGTAATGGGCGGAAAAGGCGGAGTAGGGCGGGCTTTGCAACGGTTCATGGTGCGCATAAGAATTCCGAATGGATTTCTGAGTTCGCATCAACTGCGAACAATTGCCGATCTTACCGATCGATACGCTAATGGCATTGCCGATCTTACTGTACGGCAGAACATTCAACTGCATTGGGTGACGATTGAAGCGCTTCCGCAATTGCTGGAAGGTCTGGACAAAGTTGGATTAAACACCACTGGAGCTTGCGGCGATGTGACACGAAATGTGACGGGATGTCCGGTAGCTGGTGTAGACGCGGACGAACTATGCGACGCCTCGCCTTTGGTAATCGAGGCGTCGCACCTCCTTGCCGGAAATGCGGAGTTCTACAATCTGCCGCGCAAATTCAAGATTTCGATTACGGGTTGCCGGGTATGGTGCCCGTACCCAGAGATTAACGACATTGGCTTAACTGCGACCACGCGGATTGTGCAAGGGAAGCCAGAGGTTGGATTCTCGCTGCGGGTTGCCGGGGGATTGTCGGCCGAGCCTTATCTGGGCGCCAAGCTCGATGCGTTTGTGCAGTGGAATCAGGTCCTGCCGGTGATCAAAGGGATTGCCGAGTTGTTCCGCGATTCCGATGTGTTGCGAGAGCACCGTGAACGCGCGCGTTTGAAGTTTCTGTTTCTGAAGCATGGATGGACCCCGGAGCGTTTTCTGGAAGAGTTGCATGGGCGGATCGGATTCCGTCTTGACCCCGCGGTTGCTGAACAGGCGCCCGCGGATGTGTATCGGGATCACGTTGGAATCTATCCGCAAAAGCAGCCTGGTTATTGCTATGTGGGAGCGACAGTGCTGAGAGGGCGGATTACCGGTGAGCAAATGCGTGCATCGGCGGACTTGGCGGAACACTTTGCCGGAGGCGAATTGCGGACGACCAACATGCAGAACCTGCTGGTCGTTAACGTGCTGCGGGCAAATGCTCCAGCACTGGCGAAAGAGTTTGATGCCATCGGACTGCGCGTGCAGGCTTCGGCTTTTTGGCGCGGCACGATTGCCTGCTCGGGAATGGAATTTTGCAAGCTGGCGATCACGGAAACGAAGGCTTTCTCTCGTTGGCTGGTGGAAGAACTGGAAGAACGCCTGCCCGGTTTCGATCAGGATTTGAAATTGCACGTTACCGGATGCCCCAACAGTTGTGGCCAGCATTGGATTGCCGACATTGGCATTGAAGGGAAGAAGATCAAAGTCGATGACCAATTTGTAGATGCCTATTACTTCTGTGTGGGTGGAGCGCTGGGCCTGCATCAGGCGACGGCGCGGCCAATTGGATATCGATGCGCGGCCACCGAAGTTCCGGAGGCGATCGAGCGACTGCTCGGCCGATATCTGTTCGATCGCATAGACGGTGAAAATCTGCGGCAGTTTTTTGCCCGGCACACAGATACCGAGTTGCGCGAATTCCTCGGCGGCGGGGTGGTCGAAGCTGTTCCGCGCGATTTGCCTCAGACCCGAGTCGTTGGAGTTTTGGCTCAGCGCGCGGGGGTGACCGGTGACTAGCCTTTTCCCCATGTTCATGAAGATGGATGGCAAGCGGTGCCTTGTAGTCGGGGCGGGCAAGGTAGGTGAGCCAAAGATTGGCGGGCTCCTCGATACCGGTGCGAGCGTTCGTGTGGTCGCGCTGGAAGCGAGTGAGGCCGTGCGGCAATGGGCGGCAGAGGGAAAGATCGAGTTGGAATCGAGGGAATT
This sequence comes from Candidatus Sulfotelmatobacter sp., assembly GCA_036513255.1. Taxonomy (GTDB): domain Bacteria; phylum Acidobacteriota; class Terriglobia; order Terriglobales; family Acidobacteriaceae; genus Sulfotelmatobacter. The sequence continues at coordinate 31,994 of DATBZH010000068.1, forward strand.
TTCTCCCAGCGATTTGGACGGAGTTTTTCTCGCTGTGGTGGCGACGGCGTCGCCCGCGCTGAACAAATTCGCTTATGACGAGGCGCAGAAGCGGGGCGTTCTATGCAATGTGGTGGATGTCCCGGAGATTTGCGATTTTTACTATCCCGCCGTAGTGCGGCGCGGGGACTTGCAGATCGCGATTTCCACCGCGGGAAAAAGTCCGTCGCTGGCGCAGAAGCTTCGGCAGCAGCTGGAACGTCAGTTTAGCCCGGGATATGCGGACTGGCTGGCCGAGCTGGGCGATACAAGAACGCTGATTCGGGCCAGCAATTTGAGCGGTGAAAAGAAGAGCGAGTTGCTGCATTCATTGGCCGGCAGGGAAGCGGTGGAAGCAATGCTGGAGGCACAACAGATCTCGTCAGAGATCGTGATTTCCGATTTCGTTGCCGCTCCGGCCATTGAGAAAGAAATCGCATGAAGGGAACCGTCTATCTCGTGGGAGCAGGGCCGGGCGATCCTGAGTTGCTGACGGTGAAGGCGACGCGGCTGCTGCAGAACGCCGAGGCGGTTTTGTATGACGATCTAGTCGCACCCGAAGTGTTGCGGCTTGTGCCGCCAACGGCTCGCATGCACAACGTGGGAAAGCGTTGCGGCACGAAGAAGATTCGTCAGGAAGAGATTAACTTTCTGATGGTTGCATTAGCCGCCGCTGGGTTGCGAGTGATTCGGCTGAAGAGTGGGGACCCGCTAATGTTTGGCCGCGCTGGCGAGGAAATCGAAGCGCTGCGCCAGGCTGACGTGCCTTATGAAATCGTTCCTGGAGTGACATCGGCTCTGGCTGCAGCCGCAGTGGCGGCAATCCCGCTGACACATCGGCGAATTTCTTCCGCAGTGATCTTTCTTACCGCTCATCAGGCTTCTGAAAGTGAAATAGCCGATTGGGGTAAGTTTGCGGGCAGTGGATCGACGCTGGTGATTTATATGCCGGGCAGAGAGTACGCAACTCTGTCACGCAGGCTGCGATCTGCCGGTCTGAACGAAGAAACGCCGTGCGCCATTCTTTCGCGTGTGGGCACGGCGCGGCAGGAAATGCATCGCACCACGGTTAGTGACCTGGCTAATGCCCCACAGGTGGAATCTCCGTCACTGTTGATCGTGGGAGGCGTGGTGGGACTGTCAGATTGCGAGTTAGTGGATCAGCATTTTCCAGTTACCGAATGGGTGGGAAGCCTGCTGCCGCAGCGGCCGGAGCTCTCTGATGGGATCGCAGAAATGGAACGATGATGACGAATCCAAAACCAGTGCCGGATCTAATAAGAAATCAGATCGATCAAATTAAGTTAGCAGCCGAAAGTTGGGATCCCGAGCAGGTTCTTGCCTGGGCCTTCGAAAAATTCGGCAAAGATGTTGCCATCTCTTCGGCGTTTGGGGTGGAGGGGATGGTGCTCATCGACATGGCTTCGCGCATTAACAAAGACTTCCGCCTGTTCACCATGGACACGGGGTTCTTTTTTCCCGAGACTTACCGACTGATGGAGACGATTGAACGCAAGTATGGAATCACCATCGAACGCGTCTATTCGCTTCTGTCGATCCAAGAGCAAGCCGAGACTCACGGTGCCGAGCTATGGAGCCGCGATCCGGATCTATGCTGCAATCTGCGTAAAGTGGAACCGCTGCGGCGCAAGCTCGCCGAATTGAGAGCGTGGATTACAGGCATTCGCCGCGACCAGACGAAATCCCGTGCTGTTGCCGGCAAAATCGAGTGGGACGAGAAATTTGGACTGGTGAAGGTAAATCCAATAGCCAATTGGACGGAAGAACAGGTGTGGAGCTACATCTACGACAATGCTGTGCCGTATAACGTCTTGCACGATCGCGGCTTTCCGAGCATCGGATGCATGCACTGCACGCGGGCGGTTTTGCCTGGTGAAGATCCGCGAACCGGACGTTGGCCAGGCTCGGAGAAGACCGAATGCGGGTTGCATATTCTGGAAGAGCCTGTGCGTTTGCAGGCGGCGGATGTTTAAGTCGTGGACGCTTCGGCCGATTGCTAAGCGCGGGGAGCAGGTTCTTTTCTGCCGGACATCGTGGATTGCCGCAGCAGGCTGATGAAAGCCGTGGTCGCGACGGAAAGAGTGCGGTCGCGGCGATAAGCCAATCCCAGTTCGCGAAATAATTCCACGCCCTCCAATTCAATCAGTTTCACGCGTCCGGCCTCGACTTCGTCGCGTGCGAAGGCCGCGCTGATCAGGGAGACGCCGAGATCGGCGGCGACGAAACTCTTGATCATGCCAATGCTGGGAAGTTCCATCCGCACTTGCACGTCGTTTCCGAACGGGCGAAACAGTTTGTCGAGGAGCCGACGCGTGTGGCCGGTTTTTGGAAACAAAAGCGGATGCTTCACCAGTTCAGCCACGGAAACTACTTTTTGTTTGGCCAGAGCATTTTTCGGACTGACCATCACCATGAGCTTATCGCGGAAGATGGGATGAATCTTCAAGCTGGGGGACTGAATGGGCAGCGTTAGAATGCCGACCTCGACCGAGCCGTTTTCTAGCTTTTCCACGATCTTGTAGCTGAAATTGCGATAGATGCTGATCTGTACAGGCGGATAGCGGCGACAATATTCGGCAAATACTTCGGGCAAAACGTAAAGGCAGGTGGCTTCATTGGCACCGACGCGCAGCGTGCCCCGAGGTGTGCGGCTGTGGTCCGCGACTGCGGTCAGTGATTCGTCGCGCAGATTCTTCAGGCGCTCTGCGTATTCATAGAAGACCTGCCCGGCTGGCGTTAGCTTTACGCTCTTTCCCGAACGGTCGAGCAGGCGGTCGCCGTATTCCTGTTCCAGTTGGCGGATTTGCGCGCTGACGGCCGATTGCGAACGAAAGACTTTTTCGCCGGCGCGGGAAAAGCTGCCCTGGCGGGCAACTTCCAGAAACGTAATGAGCTGATCAAAGTCCATGGGGCGTTGCGGAATTATAGCGAAGTCCCGGTCGCTCTGCCGGAATTGCGCGGGCAAATACTTAAGAGCTCGAGCCTGAAATTTCCATACACATCATCGAAATTCTGCGTTGTACTTGCGGCCGCGGAAGGCTTATCAAAGAATCGACGACCTAGGCTTGGGTGAAGCGTGGAGTCCGGCCAGACGACCTCGATTTAAGCCCCAAGACAAATATTTAACGAGGCAAATGCGCCTCTGGGAGACGCTCAGATGTCCCGCGTAAATCATAAGAATGGCATTCCTTCTGCGCAGGGTCTATACGATCCCGCGCAGGAGCATGATGCTTGCGGGATTGGGTTCGTGGTCAGCGTTCCGGGCGAGAAGAGCCATGACATTATCCGAAAGGGAATTCAGGTTCTCCTGAATCTGGCGCATCGTGGGGCGTGCGGCTGCGATCCGGAGACCGGCGACGGTGCCGGGATTCTGATTCAGATTCCACACAAATTCTACGCGCGGGAGTGCGCGAAGCTGGGGTTCGAGCTCCCGCTGCCCGGCTCCTACGGCGTGGGGATGACTTTCCTTCCGGTCGAAAAGCATCCTCGCTTGCAGTGCGAGGGGATTTTTGAACGGATTGTCCGCGAGGAGGGCCTATCGGTTCTGGGCTGGAGAGATATGCCGGTCTACGCTTCGGCGATTGGCCGCGTGGCGCGCGCTTCGCAACCGTACATCCAGCAATTGTTTGTGGGGCGAGCCCCCGGCCTTGATCAGGACGCTTTTGAGCGGAAACTTTATGTAGTGCGCAAGCGCGCGGAAACACAGGCTCGGGATTCAGGCATCGCCGATGCGGCGATGTTTTATATTCCTTCGCTATCTTGCCGGACTGTTGTCTACAAAGGGCTACTGCAAGCTGCGCAACTTGCAAATTTCTATCGTGAGCTCTCAGATCCCGATGTGATCAGCGCGCTTTGTCTCGTGCATCAGCGCTTTTCGACGAACACCTTTCCCAGTTGGGAGCGCGCCCATCCGTATCGCTACGTCGCGCATAACGGCGAGATCAACACGTTGCGTGGAAACGTCAACTGGATGCATGCGCGGCAGTCGTTGCTGGCGTCACCGCTGTTTGGAGACGATTTGAAGAAGCTGTTTCCCATCATCGAGCCGGAAGGCAGCGACTCCGCCAACTTTGATAATGCCGTGGAACTTCTGGTGCAGGCGGGACGCAGCATCCCACACGCGATGGCAATGTTGATTCCAGAAGCGTGGGCGGGCAACCCGCATATGAAGCCGAAGAAGCGGGCATTTTATGAATATCACGCGTGCCTGATGGAGCCGTGGGATGGTCCGGCGGCGGTCGCATTCACCGACGGGCGCGTCATTGGGGCCACGCTCGACCGCAATGGATTGCGCCCCGGAAGATATGTGGTCACCGACGACGATGTGGTGATCATGGCTTCGGAAGCGGGCGTGCTCGAAGTGTCGCCGGAACGGATCAAGATGAAAGGCCGCCTGCAACCGGGGAAAATGTTTCTGGTTGATACCGTCGAAGGCCGAATCGTTTCCGATCGCGAAATTAAAGAGCGCCTGGCTTCGCGGCAGCCTTATGCGCAATGGATCAAGGAAAATCAGATCACGATGGATCAGTTGCCCGAGCCATCGCGGAAACATCCTCCCGATCCTGAGACTCTCCTTCGCCGGCAGCGGGTTTTCGGCTATACCGATGAAGACTTGAAGATGATTCTGACGCCAATGGCTGCGGCCGGGGAAGAAGCGGTTGGCTCGATGGGGACGGATACGCCGCTGGCGTGTTTATCGGACCGCCCGCAACCGCTGTTCAACTATTTCAAGCAATTATTCGCTCAGGTGACGAACCCTCCGATCGATCCGATTCGCGAGGAGATGGTCATGTCCTTGACCAGCTACATCGGCAGCGAGTGCAACATTCTGGAAGAAGGTCCGGAAAACTGCCACATGCTGAAGCTGGCGCATCCTATTTTGACCAATCGTGACCTGGAGAGGCTGCGGCGAGTTTCGACGGGCGATCTGCTAGCAGCGACGCTGCCGGCGCTGTTTCGCGTCAGCGATGGAGAAGCGGGCCTCAAGCGGGCGTTGGATGAGTTATCGCAGCGGGCGTCGCTGTCGGTGAAGGCGGGATACACGCTGTTGATTCTTTCCGATCGCGGAGTGGATAAGGACTACGCTCCAATCCCTTGTCTTCTGGCGCTGGCTGCGGTTCACAATCTGCTCGTCAAAGAAGAAACCAGAACGCAGGTTGCGCTGATCACAGAATCGGGTGAGCCGCGCGAAGTCATGCACTTCGCGCTGTTGAGCGGATACGGAGCGAGCGCTATCAATCCCTATTTGGCGCTCGAGACCGTGGAAGATCTGGTATGGCGCTGCGACCTTCCGGCCGGAGTCACGCCTGAATTGGCGACGAAGAAGTTTGTAAAAGCTATCAACAAAGGGCTGCTGAAAACTTTCAGCAAGATGGGAATTTCCACGTTGCAGAGTTACCAGGGCGCGCAGGTTTTCGAAGCGGTGGGGCTGAATAAAGAGTTGGTGCAAACATATTTTGTCGGGACGACTTCGCGTCTGGAAGGAATTGGGCTGGGCGTTCTAGCGCGCGAAGCGCAGTTGAAACACGAACGCGCTTTCCGTCCGCTGACCGAATATGAAACCGAGCTTCCCGCCGAAGGCAACTATCACCAGCGCGCAGACGGTGAATATCATTTGTGGAATCCGCTGACTATTGGCAATCTGCAAAACGCCGTGAGGCAGAATAATTTCCAGAGCTTTGAAGAATACACGCGGCATCTCGACAACCAGAGCGCAAAACTCTGCACGTTGCGCGGCCTGATGCGGTTCGTGAAAAGAGAAACGCCCGTACCCATCGAAGAGATTGAGCCTGCGAAAGAAATCGTTAAGCGCTTTACTACCGGCGCAATGTCGTTTGGTTCCATCAGCAAGGAAGCGCACGAGACGCTGGCCATCGCCATGAACCGCATTGGCGGTAAGTCGAACACGGGGGAAGGCGGCGAAGATGAAGCGCGCTTCGAGTCGGATGCCAACGGAAATTTGCGGCGCAGCGCGGTGAAGCAGGTCGCATCGGCGCGCTTCGGGGTGACGGCAAACTATCTAGTGAACGCCGATGAGTTGCAGATCAAAATGGCGCAAGGCGCAAAACCCGGCGAAGGCGGACAACTTCCTGGCCACAAAGTGGATGAAGTGATCGCGCGTATACGGCATTCGATTCCAGGTGTCGGTCTGATTTCGCCGCCACCACATCACGATATTTATTCCATCGAAGATCTCTCGCAACTGATCTACGACCTGAAGAACATCAACCCCCAAGCTCGCATCGCTGTGAAACTTGTGGCCGAGGCGGGTGTGGGAACGGTCGCGGCCGGCGTGGCGAAGGCCCACGCGGACGTGGTGCTGATCAGCGGAGACAGTGGTGGGACGGGCGCATCCCCGCTGAGTTCCATTAAGCACGCGGGAATTCCCTGGGAGTTGGGCCTGGCGGAGACGCAGCAGGTGTTGTTGTTGAACGATTTGCGCAGCCGCATCCGTGTGCAGACTGACGGCAAACTGCAGACCGGCCGCGATGTGGTAATCGCGGCGTTGCTTGGAGCCGAAGAGTTTGGTTTCGCTACCGCGCCGCTGATTGCGATGGGCTGCGTAATGATGCGCAAGTGCCATCTGAATACCTGCTCGGTCGGGATTGCGACGCAGGATCCCGTTCTGCGCCAGCGTTTCCAAGGTCAGCCGGAACACGTCATCAATTTTTTCTTTTTCATTGCCGAACAGGTTCGTCAACACATGGCGGAACTGGGCTTTCGGAGCGTGGATGAAATGGTTGGACGTGTCGACCGTCTGGATGCGGCGCCTGCGGTCGATCACTGGAAAGCCAAAGGCGTGGACCTGTCGGCGATTTTATACAGCCCGGCTGTTCCTTCGAGAGTGTTGCGCCGCTGTACGCAGGCGCAAGATCATGGACTGGAACAGGCGCTCGATTACGAAATTTTGAAGCAGACTGAGGCATCTCTGGAAAGTCTGGCGCCCGTTGAGATCACGCTTCCCGTGCGCAACATCAATCGCTCGGTAGGCACGATGCTGAGCGGACAAATTGCACGACGACGCGGGTCTGCGGGTTTGCCGGACGATACCGTTCGACTCCAACTGACCGGTTCAGCGGGACAAAGCTTGGGCGCGTTTCTGGCGAAGGGCATCACGCTTACGCTGGAGGGTGAAGCCAACGATTATGTGGGCAAGGGATTATCCGGCGGACACCTGATTGTCTATCCCCCAAAGAAATCCGTTTTCGCTCCCGAAGAAAATATTCTGATTGGAAATGTCGCGCTGTACGGTGCGACCAGCGGCGAAGCTTTCTTCAACGGTGTGGCCGGAGAGCGCTTTGCCGTGCGCAACTCCGGAGCAACCGCAGTAGTGGAAGGAGTTGGCGATCACGGGTGCGAGTACATGACCAGGGGTCTCGTGGTCGTGCTCGGCGCGTGCGGCAGAAATTTTGCCGCGGGCATGAGCGGCGGCGTGGCCTATGTTTTCGACCAGCGATCGGACTTTACCGAAAAGCGCTGCAATCTCGACTCGGTAGATTTGGAGCCGATGGTCGAAGAGCAAGACGCGCGCATCGTGAAGAACTTAATCGAGCGGCATTTGGCATTAACGAGAAGTCCGCGTGCGCAATGGATTCTTGAGAACTGGGCGGAATCGGTTTCCAGATTCATCAAAGTGTTTCCGCACGAATTCAAGCGCACGCTTGGCGTAAGCCGTATTCCGCAACCTTATATCCCGAACTCGCCAGCGATTCTTCAGGCCGCGCAGGTGCAGCATGGGTAAGGCAACGGGTTTTCTGGAGCACAGGCGCGAACTCGCCCCGAGGCGCCCCGTCACGCAACGCGTGAACGATTGGTTCGAGATCTATCTTGATCTGCCGGAAGAAACGCTACGCAGTCAGGGCGCGCGGTGCATGGATTGCGGCGTGCCTTTTTGTCAGACCGGATGTCCGGTCAACAACTTGATTCCTGACTGGAATGATTTGGTATATCGCGGGCGTTGGAAAGAGGCAGTGCGGCAACTGCACGCGACGAATAATTTTCCGGAGTTCACCGGACGTATTTGCCCCGCGCCGTGTGAGGCGTCATGCGTACTGGGCATCAATCAACCTGCGGTAACAATTAAGCAAAACGAGAAAAGCATTGTCGAACGCGGATTTATCGAAGGCTGGATCAGGCCGGAGCCGCCAAAGTTTCGTACGGGAAGGTCAGTTGCTATTGTGGGCTCGGGACCTTCGGGTCTGGCTGCCGCTCAGCAGTTGTGCCGCGCTGGACACGCCGTAACCGTTTACGAGAAAGCGGATCGCATCGGCGGATTATTGCGCTACGGCATTCCAGAATTCAAGTTGGAAAAGCACATCATTGATCGCCGTCTGGAGCAGATGTCGGCTGAGGGCGTGAAGTTTGTTACCAGCGCCGAAGTTGGAAAAAATGTTGCGGTCGAGGATCTGCGGGCCGAGTTTGATGCCGTTGTTCTCGCTGGCGGAGCCGAGCATCCGCGCGATCTCAATGTGCCCGGGCGTGAGTTGGAGGGAATCCATTTTGCGATGGAATACTTGCCGCAACAGAATAAGCGCTGCCTCGGCGACACGATCCCATCTGAAATGGAGATTCTCGCTACGGGCAAGCGAGTGGTGATTGTTGGCGGTGGCGACACGGGCGCGGATTGCCTGGGAACGGCGCACCGGCAAAAGCCGGTATCGGTCCATCAGTTTGAAATTATGCCCAAGCCTCCGGACGAGCGTTCGCCGCAAACGCCCTGGCCGCTGTGGCCGATGCAACTGCGCACGGAGGCGGCACACGAGGAAGGCGGCGTCCGGGACTGGAGCATCGCGACTACAAAATTCACGGGCGAAGCAGGCAGTGTCAGACAGCTACACGCTGTGCGAGTTGGTTCCGCGCCGAAGTTTGAAGCGATGCCCGGAAGCGAGTTTGTAATCGAAGCCGACTTGGTGCTTATCGCTATGGGCTTCCTGGGCCCTATGAGGAAGGGAATGATTGAGCAACTTGGCCTTGTGCTCGACCACCGCGGCAATGTTGCAACCGATGCGAATTATATGTCGTCCGTGCCAGGCGTCTTCGCCGCGGGAGACATGCGGCGCGGTCAATCGCTGGTGGTGTGGGCCATTTCTGAAGGCCGCAAGGCCGCGGCGGCGGTGGATACTTACCTCAGAGCTCCAGCGGTCCTTGCTGCTCCTATCGTCTCCGCCGCACAACAAGTTGCGCTGTGATCAAACCTCGATAACGGATCCCAAGTGTAAGATGACTGCGCGACCGCGATGATCGGGATCCAGGACATTCAAACAGCGATGGGCCGCATACGCGAAGCCATTCGCGTTTCTCCCTGTACACATTCGGAAACTTTTTCGGCGCTCACCGGGAACGTCATTTTTCTCAAGCTCGACAATCAGCAGCGCACCGGCGCATTCAAAGAGCGCGGAGCGCTTAACAAGTTGCTCACTCTTACCGTCGAAGAGCGCGCCCAGGGCGTGATTGCGGCTTCTGCTGGAAACCATGCGCAGGGAGTTGCTTATCATGCGGGACGGCAGGGGATTCGGGCGAGCATCTACATGCCGTTGCCGACTCCGCTCACGAAAGTATCTGCCACACGCGCCTACGGTGCCGAGGTCGTCTTACATGGGACCAATTACGACGAAGCGTTTGAAAAAGCCGTCGAGCAAGCGCGCGAGCAGCATCTCACGCTGATTCACGCTTTCGATGACGACGCCGTCATTGCGGGGCAGGGAACGTTGGGGCTGGAGATATTGAAACAACAACCTGATATTGATGTTGTGGTTGCGCCGATCGGAGGAGGCGGGCTGATTGGCGGCATTGCCTGCGCGGTGAAGGAAACACATCCTGCGATCAAGGTGTTTGGAGTACAGCCGGCAAAAATTGCTTCGATGAAGGCCGCTATCGCGCAAGGTAGACCAGTCACGCTAACCGCCGCTACTACCATTGCAGATGGAATTGCCGTGCGGCGCGCGGGGGAGCGTACATTTCCGTTAGTGCAGAAGTATGTAGATGACATTGTCACCGTAGAAGAAGAAGAGATTGCCAACGCCATTCTTCTTTTGCTGGAGCGAGAGAAAACTTTGGCGGAAGGCGCGGGAGCGGCGTCGATTGCGGCGGTGCTGAATCGCAAGCTTCCGCTTGAGGGTAAGAAAGTGGCCGTGCTGGTGTGCGGCGGCAATATCGATGTGACGCTGCTTTCGCGCATCATCGAACGCGGCCTGGTAAAAGATGGCAGGTTGGTGCGGCTGCGCGTGCATCTGCCGGACTATCCTGGCGCACTGCATCGGCTAACAGGAATACTCGCGGATCTTCGCGCCAACATCGTGGAGACCGCTTATGATCGTGCTTATCATGGGGTGAATCTGGGCGACACCGCGATCGATATCACAATGGAAACCAAAGGGCCGGCTCATATCGCAGAATTATTAAAAGCTCTGCTGAACGCCGGCTATACTCACGAGAGGATTCTGTAGGAGCGAACGGATCTCGGTTCCGGCAGCTTACGGATCGGATGGGCTCACTTTCGGAGAGCTTCCTGAGTGGCAGAGAAGAATGCACAGCAGGACCGCTCCTCCCGTGCCACCACCGATTTCAATCCATCTGGTCGTGTTAATAGGATTTCCACCAGCGGTTCCCGGAGGCTTGGCAGCGCCACAGAGAACAGAAACATCTCGTGACGCCTTCTCGCCCTCACGCACAGTTGCGGAGCCGGAGTTATTCTCATCCGAAGATTTTTGTCCCGCTCTACCTTGCGTGATTTTGACGTCCAGCTTATTAGCCGCCACGTGAACGGTTCCATCCACGTCTGTGACGTCGTATTGCGTCCATTCATTTGCAATGGGCACAACAGTCAGGCAATTAACCTTCACGCGCAATTCCGTCGAACTCCCGACCGAAACACTGCCGTGGTCGAGAGTTAATTCATTGTCTCCCCATTCCACCACGGATTCGGGCTGAATGAGAACCGAAGATCCCTTCACATCCAGGTTGGCAACCGATCCCGGCTTAGTCTCGATTAAATCTCCAGAAAAGATAGCAGTGGAATCGGGATTTTCCCTGCCATTGACCCACACTCCACCCTTGCTGCGCAGCATCGCAGCGCCGGAATCGGCAGCGAAGAGCGACAGCGGGAAAAGCGCGCACATTACCCAACACAACAAATTGCGCACAGCAGACACACTCATACCCCGAGATAATTCCCAGAAATCATGGCTCACAAAATCGTAACTGCGGCTAGTCAGCCCGTCTATTGGCTGTCTGGATGACCCCACCTGAGAAACCTGTACGGCATGATCGAGTTTGAGTCGAAAAATTGACGACAAGGTTGGGTCTGAGCTGTCTATCAGTTGGGTACGGGCAGAAAACTCCAGTATTCTTGGCGGAACATGGAAGCAAAGAAAAAGGACATCTCCGCCATCGAGTTTCGCGATGTGTCGTACGAGTCTCCGACTGGTCAGAAAGTCTTAGCGGGATTGAATCTGGAAGTGCAGCGTGGTGAGACGCTGGTGCTGCTGGGACGCAGCGGGTCGGGCAAGACGACAACTTTGAAGTTAGTGAACCGTTTGCTGATGCCCGCACGGGGCGAGGTGTACGTCGAAGGAAAACCAGCCGCGAAGAAGCAGGAAGACATTGTTCGTTTGCGTCGCGGAATTGGCTACGTGATTCAGGAGGTTGGACTATTTCCGCACTACACTATCGGGCGCAACATTGGTTTGGTACCGCGAATGGAAAGGTGGGCGGAAGAGAAAATTCGCCAGCGCACTCGAGAGCTACTGCAACTGGTGGGTCTGGACGCGCAGCTGACCGGCAGATATCCCCACCAGCTTTCTGGAGGACAGCGCCAGCGCGTCGGTGTCGCGCGCGCCTTGGCTGCGAATCCAGCAATCTTATTGATGGATGAACCCTTTGGCGCTCTTGATCCCCTTACCCGCGACGAACTGCAGCGCGAATTTATTTCTCTCCAGCAACGGCTTCGCAAAACGGTTTTATTCGTGACTCACGACCTGAATGAGGCCTTGCGACTGGGATCGCGGATTGCCTTGCTCGACGCAGGGAAGTTGGTCACGGTGCTGGCACCGCATGATTTCCTGCACTCCACAAACTCGCTGGCCGCGGCCTATGTGAAGGCCTTTGGCGCCGGATTGACTGCAGCCGAGAATGGAGCGGCGCAATGAACCTGTTGCAATTTCTCGCGCAGAACCGTGCAGAGATTCTCCAACTCACGCTCGAACATCTATGGCTGGTGGGAGTTTCGACGTTGATTGCGGCGGTCGTGGGAATCCCATTGGGAGCGATGATCGCGCGTTGGCCGGCGTTCAATAAGCCGGTACTTACTGCGGCAAATATTGTTCAGACCATACCCAGTCTTGCGCTTTTTGGTTTTCTGCTGCCGGTGCCGTGGCTGGGCGATCGAGCGGAGCGGCTGGCCATTCTGGCTCTTACTCTTTATGCATTGCTGCCTCTGATTCGCAATACTTACACCGGCATTCGCGGAGTGGATCCCGCTGTGGTGGAGGCAGGCCGCGCCATGGGGCTAACCGAAGGCCAGCTTCTGTGGCAAGTTCAATTGCCGTTGGCGTCGAGTGTGATCCTTTCGGGACTTCGCATCGCAATCGTCATCTCGGTGGGACTCGCGACCATTGCTGCGGCCATCGGAGCAGGTGGCCTTGGCGAATTGATTTTCCGGGGCTTGGCTATGGTTAACAATCAACTGATTCTTGCCGGAGCGATCCCTGCCGCTCTTCTGGCTTTACTCGCCGACTTCGGGTTGGGTTGGCTGGAAGCTCGGCTGCGGCCTGTGCAATGAAGGTTCAGTTTCGACACGCGAATCAACGACTAAACTGGCTCGGCTTCTGGTCGAAGTCATTATTGCCGATTTTCATCCTCGCCTGTGCGTGCGCACTCCTTTCGTGTGAAGGTCCGCGATCCGATCGGATCGTCATCGGCTCCAAGAACTTTACCGAATCGCTGATCCTGGGCGAGTTGATGGCGCAACAGATTGAGCAACACACAAAGCTGGAAGTTGAAAGACGCTTTTATCTCGCGGGTACTTATATTTGCCACCAGGGGCTGCTTGCCGGACGAATCGACATTTATCCCGAATACACAGGCACGGCGTTGACCGCGGTCCTTAAGCAAAAACCGAAGAGCGACCGTGCCGCGGCGTATGAACAAATGAAAGCGAACTATCTCAAGCGCTTCGGATTCGCTGTCGGGCGGTCGTTCGGGTTCAATGACACGTTCGCCATGGAAATTCGCGGCGAAGATGCACGTCGCTTGGGGATAAAAACTCTTTCCGAAGCGGCGGCATATACGCCGCAATGGCGTGCCGGCTTCGGGTATGAGTTCATGGAGCGGCCGGATGGATTCCGCGGTTTGGCAGAAGTGTATGGTCTGCATTTTGCGGCTCCGCCGCGAGTGATGGATCTGGGTTTGCTCGCACGTTCGCTCAAAGATCATCAGATTGATCTGGCGGCGGGGAACACAACCGACGGACTGATTCCTACGCTCGATCTGTTTGTGCTCGAAGATGATCGCCACTATTTTCCGCCTTATGATGCCGTCCCGGTAATCCGAGGTGAAGTGCTGACACGGCATCCGGAGATCGGCGCTGCGCTGAGCGCGTTTGCGGGAACGATCTCGGATCAAGAGATGCAGCAACTGAATTATGCCGTCGATGGCCAGCGTCGAGACGTGAAAGATGTGGCTCGTGAATTCTTGCAGAAGAAAGGCTTGATCGCGGCACGGGCGCCGCAATAGCGTACTCGACCGGCTTATCCGAGCAGCAAGGTCCCTCGCAGCGTCAGCACCGCTTTTCCTTTGATTATCACGCGGTCGCCGGCAACTTCGCACCAGAGTTCGCCTCCGCGTTCCGATACCTGGCGGGCATGAAGCGTGTTTTTGCCCAATCGTTGCGCCCAATACGGCGTGAGCGAGCAGTGCGTGGAGCCGGTGACGGGATCTTCGGGAATCCCATAACTGGGCGCGAAATAACGTGAAACGAAGTCGGAGTTTTTTCCTGGAGCCGTGACGGCCACGCCGGCGGGATGAAGTTTTTCCAGTTCGCGAAAATTCGGCCGAATGCTAAGAATGTCGTCTTCATGTTCGTAAACGACGAAGTAGTTATCTTTCAACTGAAGAACCGTTTCGGGGGCGCGACTTGTGCCTCGAAGGCCTGACGTTAGTTCGCCCGGCGGTATTTCGCACGTCCACGGCGGGAGGGCGGGAAAGTCCATCGCAAACAAATCGCCCTCGCGCCGAACGGTCAGGGTGCCGCTGCGAGTTTCGAAGTGAACAGATTCATTCTGCGGATCGAACAGGGTCAGCAAAACGAAGGCAGACGCCAATGTCGCATGGCCGCAAAGATTCACCTCGCATTGAGGGGTAAACCAGCGCAGGCGAAAGTGATCGGCTTCGGGCACAAAGTAGGCCGTTTCCGACAGGCTATTTTCAGCCGCGATGGCGAGCAAAAGGTTGTCGTCCAGCCATGCGTTCAGCGGGCAAACGGCGGCAGGATTTCCGGCGAAATCTTTATCGGTGAAAGCATTGACGTGGAACAGAGATACTGGCATACCCTATACTGCCATCAGGAAAATCCCAGGCCAATCCCAAGGATTGCACTTAGTTGCACATTAGAGCGTTTGTGAAAGTCTTGTGGCGCAGTCAAAGTATTTTGTAACTTGCAGGCTTGCCTGTCAATCGAAGGTTGAGTATGGCTTCCACTCTTTCTCCCGCCGTAGTCGAATCTAGGCTCTTAGAGCGCCTGCAAGATGCACGCCGCCGCACCGACGAACTTTTTGGGATCGTTAAGGCTGATTCGCTTTACGAGCGCCCGATTCCCGAGCGGCACCGGATCATTTTTTACATTGGGCATCTCGAAGCGTTCGACTGGAATTTGCTCAGCGAACGCAGTTTCGGGCTGAAGAGATTCCAGCCGGAATCGGACCGTCTATTTGCCTTCGGCATCGATCCGGTTGGCGGCGGGTTGCCCGACGATCAGCCATCGGACTGGCCGAGTCTGGAGGAAGTTCACCGCTATGGCTCACGTATCCGGCAGATTCTGGACGACAAGATTGCAACCGCGCTCGATGAGAACCTTCACGGCGAGTTCCCGTTGCATCAGCTCCTGAATGTAGCGATTGAACATCGGTTGATGCATGCCGAAACACTGGCTTACATGCTTCATCAATTGCCTTTCAATCACAAGATCGCGCAGCCCGCGCCCGTTTCCTTTGAAACCAAGGAGCTAGTCGCACAACGAATGATCGCGGTTCCGGCTGGGCGGGTGACGCTTGGCTTATCGCGTGGTGAGGAAGTGTTTGGCTGGGACAATGAATATGAAGTCTGTTCGGTCGACGTTCCCGCCTTTGCCATCGACAAGTTTGAAGTAACGAACGGGCAGTATCTGGATTTCATGCAGGCAGGTGGCTACGAAACGAAATCCTTTTGGACCGATGAAGATTGGAAGTGGAGAGCCGCGAACGAAATATTCCACCCGGTGTGCTGGAGTCAAAAAGAAAACCAGTGGCTCTACCGGGGAATGTTTGAAGAGCAACCCCTGCCCCTAAACGCGCCGGTCTACGTGAGCCTTGCCGAAGCGAGAGCCTATGCTATGTGGGCTGGAAAGCAACTTCCCACCGAGGGGGAATGGCATCGGGCAGCCTACGGAGACGAGAACGGCGGCGAACGTGCTTATCCGTGGGGAGATGCCCTTGCGAACAGTAGCTTTGGAAATTTTGATTTCGCCAACTGGAATCCCACCGCAGTTAACGCATTTCCAGCAGGCGAAAGCACTTTCGGCGTTGCCGATTTGATCGGGAATGGCTGGGAGTGGACGTCGACGCCTTTTGCCCCTCTGCCGGGATTTAAGCCTTTTCCTTTCTACGCAGGGTATTCGGCCGATTTTTTCGATGGGAAACATTTTGTCTTAAAGGGCGGTTCGCCGCGCACGGCCGCCTGCATGGTACGGCGTTCGTTCCGTAACTGGTTTCAGCCCCATTACCAGTACGTGTATGCGGGGTTTCGTTGTGTGCAACGCTGAATTCGGAGGAAGCAATGTTAGTTCATGCCATCACCGCGAATCCGACCTTTGAGTTTGCCGCCGACGTTCGCGCCGGCCTCGGACGCAAGGGACAAAAAGAGTTGCCGTCGAAATATTTGTACGACGACCTCGGCTCAGCGCTCTTCGAGGCGATCAGTGCGCTTCCCGAGTACGGCCTCACGCGCGCAGATGAACGCCTGCTGCGCCGCAATGCCAGCGAAATTGTGACGCTGCTGGCGAAGCCAGTGGCTGTGGCGGAACTGGGCAGCGGCAGCGGCAGGAAAACGCGAGCAATTCTGGAAGCGCTCTGCCGCCGCCAGCGAACGTCGTATTATCCCATTGAGATTTCTCCCTCCGCGCTCGCCATGTGCGAAAAGCAATTGGGGGATATCGATTGCATCAGCATCCTCGGCTTCGAGCGCGAATATCTTGACGGATTGCTTGAAGTGGCGGCGCAACGCCGGCCGGGCGAGCATCTCTTAATCTTGTTTCTCGGTAGCACGATCGGTAACTTCGACCGCGCTGCCGGTGTCGATTTTCTGCGCCAGGTCCGCAGAATCATCAAGCCGGACGACGCCATGCTTTTGGGAACCGACCTGGAAAAATCCACAGCGCAATTGCTTGGCGCCTATGACGACGAATTAGGCGTTACGGCCGCTTTCAATCTGAATCTCTTGTCTCGGCTCAACCGTGAACTGGATGCTGATTTCGATCTCCGTCAGTTTGAGCATGTGGCGCGCCTTAACCGCGACGAGCGAAGCGTGGAAATGCACTTGCGATCCATGCGGCGCCAGTCGGTTACTATTCCCGCCGCGGATTTGACTGTTGAATTTCTCGAAGGCGAAACTATCTGGACGGAGAGCAGCCACAAATACACAAGCGACGAAATTTTCCGCATCGCGCGGGAATCCGGCTTCTGCTGTCAGGCTCAGTGGATCGATCAGCAATGGCCTTTCGCGGAAAGTCTTCTGGTCGCCGAATAAGAAGTTGCGGTAGTCAGTATCTGCCATTTTGTCCCTGTCTTCAGTCTTGCAACTCAATGCCTCGCAACTTCTGCCATTATTGGTAAAACTTTGTAAATCATGGGGTTTGCGTGCTTTCAGGCTGTAGATTAGTAGATGAACCCATGAATTCGACGAAGATAAAGCTGGCTGCATTTTTGAGCTTCTGCTCCATCCTGGCGTGTCCAGCGTCGGCTTTTACTTTGCATCTTTTTTCGCCGATGACGTTTGCGCAGGAAACATCCGGACAAACCAGTGCGAAAAGGGTTATCGGTGCGATCAAGGCCATCAATGGCAGCACAATCAATGTCGCTCCGGATTCCGGGGCCGAGGTCACCGTTACCATCGATGCCACGGCTACACATATTCGACGTATCGCACCGGGCGAAAAAGATCTCAAGAATGCGACGACGCTTCAATTGTCGGATTTGCAGGTTGGCGATCGCATCCTTGTTGCAGGTAAAGCCTCCGATGATGGCAAATCGCTTGCCGCTTCCACGATTGTGGTGATGAAACGATCCGATGTTGAAGCGAAACAAGAACAAGAACGACAGGATTGGCAGAAACGTGGATTGGGCGGGTCTGTGTGTGCCCTGGATACTTCTGCGGGAACGGTTACGATTTCGGTGACAGGCGCATGCAAGACAGCAGCAAAGACCGTAGCGGTCAAGATGTCCAAGTCCACTGTCTTCCGCCGCTACGCCCCGAATTCGGTAAAGTTCGACGACGCGAAACCCAGTGCCCTCTCGGAAATTCACACCGGAGACCAACTCCGGGCGCGAGGTGAGCGTAGTTCGGACGGCAGCGAATTGAATGCGGAAGAGATTGTAACCGGCACATTTCCCTACGTCGAGGGAACCGTTAACTCGGTAGATGCAAGCTCCGGCATCATCAGCGTTCAGGATTTATTGACCAAGAAACCGGTGCAGATAAAAATCACCAGCGATTCGCAGCTCCACAAATTGCCTCCGGAAATGGCGCAGCGCATGGCGATGCGGCTGAAGGCGACTGCAGCGGGCGCTGGCGCCGGAACTTCCGCCGGGCAAGCTGGAAGTGCATCCAGCGGAACGGCTGGCAGTGGTGGTCAACAATCCGCATCGCACGGCGTGGCGCAAGGCGGATCGTCCTCGGTAGGAGCAACGGCCGGTGGCACAGGTGGAGGGATGCGGCAGGGCGGTGCTCCGGATCTGAATCAAATGCTCGCGCGCACGCCCGCGGCTACGCTTGCAGACCTTAATAAAGGAGACGCGGTCGTTATCCTGGCCACGGAAGGCTCTCCGACTACACCGAGCATTGCGATCACACTCGTTACCGGTGTGGAACCAATTCTGCGGGCTTCTCCCAGTGCCGGACAGGCGATGATGCTCGCGCCCTGGAGTCTCGGCGGGCCGGCGGGCGATGCTGGGAGCCAGTAACCGGCTTTTTCGAGATCATATTTTTATTTGCCATTTATTTGAAAGCGGAATTAATACGATGAAGTTGTTGGATCGCAAGGGTTTTCAGATTTTCTTTTATTTACTTCTCTTCTGCATTGCGCACGCTTGCTGGGCGCAAGCGCCATTGGGCTCCCTGATCGGCCAGGTCACCGACCCCTCCGGCGCCGCCATTACCGGCGCGAATGTCGCGTTGACGCCGGTTACCGGCACTCCCCTGACCACTCAGACAAACCCGCAGGGCATTTATGAGTTCAAAGCTGTGCCGCCCGGAACTTATACGTTGAACGTGGTTGCTCCGGGATTTTCGCTTTATGAAAACGACAACGTCGTCGTTGCGGACAAGCCGCTGCGGCTCAACGTTCCCATGGCGATTGAAGTAGAGCAGCAAAAAGTGCAGGTTTCCGATACAGCGCCGACGATTGATGTGAATCCATCGAACAATGCCGGCGCCATCACCATTTCGGGTAAAGAACTGGAAGCATTACCCGATGATCCCGACGAACTGCTTACCGATTTGCAGGCGCTGGCAGGCCCATCTGCCGGACCGAATGGCGGCCAGCTCTACATTGATGGTTTTACCGCTGGACAGCTTCCTCCTAAGGAATCTATCCGTGAGATTCGCGTCAACCAAAATCCTTTTTCTTCGGAGTACGACAAGCTCGGCTACGGCCGGATCGAAGTTTTCACCAAGCCTGGAACTGATAAATATCACGGGCAGTTTATGGTGGATGGAAACGATTCCGCTTTCAACTCACCGAATCCTTTTGGCGGCGCTGACCAGCCCGGTTACGATTCCGAGCTCATCACCGGAAACGTTGGCGGACCGATCAACAAGAAGTCATCGTTCTTTCTCGATTTTCAGCGCCGCAATATCAACGATCTCTCCGCCATCGACGCGCTAACGCTGGATCCGGCTACTCTTGCCGAAACTCCTTTGATCGAAGCGGTGCCGTTCCCACGTCACCGAACCAATATCACACCCCGGCTCGATTACGCGCTGACCAAGAACAATACTCTGACCGTTCGCTACCAGTATTACCGCGATACCGAAGAAAACAATGGCATCGGCACATTTACATTGCCTTCGCAGGCGTACAACTCCGATTCCACCGAACACACGTTCCAGATTAGCGACACGCAAATTATTGGCGCAAAAATTGTCAATGAGACTCGATTCCAATACTTGCGCGAACTCGATAATCAATTGGCGGTAAACAGCCAGCCAACCATCAACGTCATTGGATCCTTCGACAGTGGGGGAAACAGCCAGGGCAATATTCTCGACCACCAGGATCACTATGAACTGCAGAACTACACCTCGGTTATTCACGGCAATCACACCATGAAGTTTGGAGCGC
The DNA here is from genome assembly GCA_036513255.1 of Candidatus Sulfotelmatobacter sp. Taxonomy (GTDB): domain Bacteria; phylum Acidobacteriota; class Terriglobia; order Terriglobales; family Acidobacteriaceae; genus Sulfotelmatobacter. The sequence continues at coordinate 51,840 of DATBZH010000068.1, forward strand.
GGGTGCGCGGGATCAGGGACGCAAACAGTTCCACATCCGGCTTCAACGGTACATTTACATTCTCTTCTCTGCTCGACACTCCGGCCGAGATCGCTTGCATACCGACGCCCGGACAAGCTCCTTGTCCTGTTTCTTACGCGCACGCTGTCGCGAACACGGGAAACATCACCACACCCATCGCGACCCAGCTTTCGTACACAGTCGGCACGCCACCTCTGGTGGTGGGCAATTTCGACGCTGGACTCTATTATCAGGACGATTGGCGGGTGCGCCCCAACATCACTTTGAGTTATGGCATGCGGTTCGAAACTCAGACTGGAATTTTTGATCACGCAGACCTGGCGCCGCGGCTGGGATTTGCCTGGGGCGTTGGAGGCCGATCCAAACCGCCCAAGGTTGTGCTGCGTGGCGGCTTCGGCATTTTTTATGACCGCTTTCAGGCAGAGCAGATTCTCGAAGCTCAGCGATTGAATGGCATTACGCAAGAGCAGTTCGTTATTAACAATCCCGAATGCCCATCGCTCACGGATTTCTCCGGCTGCACTGGTGTAGTTACTCCCGCGACGCCGACTCGATACCAGATTAGCCCCAGCCTGCAGGCTCCGTACACCTTGCAGTCCGCAATAAGCGTGGAGCGGCAACTTAACAAATCCGCCACATTAAACGTCACCTACTTAAACTCGCGCGGCTTTGACCAGTTGCTTACCATCAACGCAAATGCGCCATTTCCCGGCACTCCGTGCAGTCCCGCGTGTTTGACGCCCAGCGGGGGGAATCTTTACCAGTATGTTTCCGAGGGGGTTTTCCGCCAGAACCAATTGATCGCCAATAGCAATGTGCGGATTGGATCGAAGGTACAACTGTTCGGTTACTACGTGTTGAACTATGCCAATAGCGACACGTCTGGCGTCTCCAGTTTTCCTTCGAACTCTTACAACATCAGCGCCGATTATGGCCGCGCTTCCTTTGATACGCGTCAGCGGCTGTTCTTTGGTGGATCGCTCGCTTTGCCGCTCAACTTTCGCCTGAGCCCCTTTATGATTGCAAGCTCCGGTTCCCCGTTCAACATCACCACAACGAATGATCTCAACAACGATTCGGTCTTTAACGATCGTCCGGGATTGATCTCGACCGCGACTTGTCCGGGTCAGGGCATCGAGTCAGGATCGACATTCTGCACGCCGCTGGGAACATTCGGCGCTGCTCCAACTGCCGGGGAAAAAATTGTTCCCATTAATTACGCTACGGGCCCATCGCACGTCGTGATGAATTTACGTCTGACCAAGACCTTCGGTTTCGGCCCAAAAACTACCCGCACAGCGGGAAGTCCGGGCGGCGGCGGGCCAGGCGGACCCGGTGGTGGTGGTGGGCGCGGAGGCGGCGGTGGCGGGCGAGGTGGTCCTCTGTTTGGTGGTGGACCGCAGGGATTGTCCAGTGGCTCGGACCGGCGCTTCAATCTCACAATTGGCGCATCGGCTCGCAACCTCTTCAACAAAGTAAACTTTGGCAATCCGAGCGGTATTCTAGGCTCGCACTTTTTTGACACGCCAAACCAGTTGCAAGGCGGACCGTTTTCGAATTCCTCCGCCAACCGGCGCATCGACCTCATTGCCACCTTCAATTTTTGACAAGCGCGCCATAAAATGACGGAGGTTAACTCGCACCTCCGGGCGCGTATGCCAAGTCCTTCTCAACGCGGTATGCTAAAGTGTCGTGCCCTGATTCAGGTTGTTCCAAACAGCATTCCGCAGACGCTTGCCCTCTCTCTTCCAAACAAGACGCCAGTTCCTTCGCGCGGTGGCGGCGACCGGCATAGCCGGCGTTGCGGCAATCGCCATTGACGGCGTGGTGCTCGAACCGAATGTTCCCCGCATTGTCCGGCGGGAACTCGCGCTGCGGCGTTGGCCGGGAGCTCTCAACGGATTCACCATCGCTTTGCTCAGTGATTTTCACTACGACCGGAATTTTTCCATTCATCCCCTGGAAGCAGCGATTGGAATGGTCGGCACTCTTAAGCCGGATCTGATTGCGCTGGCAGGCGATTTTGTCTCCATGCCGTTCCTCGCCAGCAATGACGAAAAAGCGGCATCGTTCGCCGAGCCCTGCGCTCGTCTTCTGGCAAAGATGAATGCCGCTGAAGGCCTGTGGGCCGTGATGGGAAATCACGATTTCCTTACTGATGCCCGGACTGTAACGCACGCACTGGAAGCGCAGGGAATTACGGTGCTGGCCAATCGCTCGGTCGGAATCAGCCGCCAAGGCGCAAGGTTCTGGCTGGGCGGAGTCAACGATGTCTTGAGTCGAACCGCCGACCTTGAGCAAACTATCCTGGGAATTCCGGAAGATGAGGCTACCATTTTACTTGCTCACGAGCCTGATTACGCCGATGTTGTCACGCAATTCCCGGTCGATCTCCAGCTTTCTGGTCATTCTCATGGCGGTCAAGTGAGGCTTCCCCTAATGCCGCCGCTTTATCTTCCCGACATGGCGAAGAAATATTTTCTCGGCCTTTACCAGCTAGGGGCGCTCACTCTATATACCAACGCGGGACTGGGAACGGTTGGCGTGCCTGTCCGTTTGAACTGTCCGCCTGAGATCACCCTACTCACGCTTCATCGGCAAGAACCGCTTGGTGAGGCTGAGTAACCAGGTGAGCGGCAATTATCCAAGAAGAAGGAGGTGTACTCGTCCCTGTGCGCGTTCGCGATGCACTTTTCATGCAAGAAATTGCAGCAAGTATGCAAACGAATAGCCGCACCAAGTCTTTACACAGGATTAGTCCATTTTAAGCCTTGACTTTAGAGCCACATACGGTACCTTCGTGTGAATCTCGAAGCTGTGCTTCAAGAAGGAAGTCTCAAATCTTCTTCACCGAGAACCACAAACCAGGAAAAACTACCAAGGAGAGAGATACACATGAACAAGACAGTTAAAATTGTCACGTTAGTCGCTGCCATGCTGTTGCTGGGAGCGGCATTCTTCGTCGTTTCCGCCGCGCCCACCCAACCGGCAGGTCCCTCGCACAACGCCCCGATCAAGGCGTTAACTAAGGCCGGAATCGCATTCGAAGGCTTGAGATCCAACTTCATCACGACCCTCACCTGCACGGATGGATGCGTTGTATCGGCAGCCACATTTACCGAAGAAGATGCCGTGAACTTCCAATGCGGCAGCACCGGCGCCACGACCTGTACGCTGGTTGCCAATCAATATACCACCAGCTCCGGCGGCGGCTTGACCGACGACAATCGCGCGTTGTGCCTGCTTCTGGACGGCGCAATTGTCGGCGCTTGCGCCTATGATGGAGAAGACGCGGCTGACGGCTCTTATTCGGCCATCAACGCGATCCAAACCATTCCCGGACTCGCCGTGGGCAACCACTCGATGTCGTCGTTGATCTATTCGCAGGAAGGCACCACGGTCTACACCACCAGCAACGTGTACGCCATTTACAAGCCGTAATTGCGGTTTGAGCGCAAAAGGCGGGGCCTTTATGGTCTCGCCTTTTTTTGTCGATAAACGAAACGCATGGCCTTAATATGCAACGGATTGCATTTCAACTCCGGTATCGATACGAAACCCGGCTGCAACGTGCTGTAAACATGGCGTCTGGTGAAGCGCGGTGCGGCCCGTAGCATGCCGTTCCAAAGTAGGCTCGAGCGGACCTCGTGCTCCTGGAGACTCACGGTGAAAAGCCCACTAAGTCGTCTTTGCTTTTGGTCTCTGATCGTGGTTCTCTATTCCGTCTCTTTGTTTGGATCGACGACGTTTGGATCGACGACCTCGATGGATCCACGCGCAGGCTGGGAAGAACGCGAACGTCAGTTATGGACGATTCCTGCTCGCGCTTCCCAGTTCAACGACGTACCTCATACCGGGAATACGGCGCGCTGTGAAGATGTTCAAGCGCCCGAGGCCTTGACGACGCCCAATCCTCTTGTCGTGCGAATATCAGGCCACAGCCGTGTGAAGGTCAGCTTTATCATCGGGACTGACGGACATGTCCACAGTCCGCTGATCCTGGAGAGCGCCGGACCAACGCGCGATCAAAGCGTCTTGAACGCAGTTCGGATATGGAGATTCCGTCCGGCGACGTGCAACGGCGTCCCTACCGAGATTGAGGGCAAGATTGAGTTTTCCAGTCGCTAAATCCTCCCCCTGTTCTAAAATGAGTGCGGGAAGTCCCCGTTATATCGGTGGATAAGGACAAACAATTCGTGAAGCCGCCAGCTTCTCCTTCGCTGCAATCGGCGGCGATAGACCGAGCGCAACCTTCGCGCGGGCGCTCCGAGGCGGCTGGCGCAAGCAGCTCCGCAAATGTTCCCGCCAGGCGCGACGAGGATGAGCTTTACAACCTGCTGCCCGAACTGCGTCCGCCCAAGCTGAGTCCGGAAGCTATTGCCGCCGCCATGCAAGCCATGCAGATTGACCCTGAAGTCATGGATGCGGAGGGGGGAAGAACTACTGGCTCTGAGGCTGGTGCGGGACAACATCCTTGTGGTGCGTGCGGACGTCCAAACCGTCGAGGAAACAAATTTTGCGCCATGTGTGGTGCGCCGCTCGATGTCAAAGGTGCCGAAGGGTCTCACGCCGCGGAATGGCAATCGGGTAAGGCATTGACACCGGACGTCTTGGCGTCCAGTTCTGTCGTCGAGCCGGTCGAAACTTCCAACGGAGCACACCACTATCACCACCATTATCACCACCATTTCTTTCAGGGTGGTGCGGAAAATGTTTCTGTCCGGCCAGTTTCCGCGGCGTCCCGCGATCCGGAAAAGTTGCGCGGTTCGCCGGTCCTGAAGGGCGATTCGATGAGCCGCGGGGAAGCGGCTGTGCGTCGCGTTACCCAGGAATGGGTGTTAGCTTGCAACACCAAGCATCTCGACGATCTGCTCGATCTTTACTCAACCGATGCCTTGGTGCTGCGGTCGAATTATCCCAGCGTGCGCGGCGCCGCCGCTATTCGCGAATTCTTCTTCAACGCACTGGATTCAGGCTTGGGTGAAGTGGAAGTGGAACCATTGCGAGTCGAAGTTGTAGGCGGAATTGCCTACGAGGCGGGACGCTGCAAGGCACTCGTTTCCGGCGGACCCGCGGGGAAACGCCGCGAGGAGCGCGGTAAATATCTTTGGGTCTTGGCCAAGCAGGACGACGGGGACTGGAAGCTGGCCGCAGACTGCTGGTCCAGCGATCTGACTTTGCCAGTAGCCGAGTCCGAGATCTCTGTTGTAGGCGGTGCCAAGTCCAGCGCCCCCAGAAAAAATCTCTAGCCACTTTTTCCGGCTAAGGATGCACCCCTATTTTCTCCAGATCTTTCCATAGTTGTTCCACATCTTGCATTTGGATGGTGTGCATGCCCATCTTTGCTGGACACTCCAGATTCGGATTTCTGTCGTCGATGAAAACGCACTCCTCTGGATTCAATTGAGTGATATCCAACGCTAATTTGTAAATCTCATTCTCCGGCTTGCGCAGGCCGACGAAGCAGGAACTCACAAAGAGGCAAAAAATTCGGCGGAACTCGTACTTATCGATCCGGTATTGATTCAGCTCTCTGGATTCGTTGTTAATTGTTCCCATGAAATACTTGCCGGTACTGGCGAGAGTACGCGCATACTTCAAGACCTCCGGGATCGGCTGCGACAACGAAAACATGAACTCTTTGAATGCCTCACGGGTAAAGGGACGCGCGTGATAGAAAACTGTCTGGTCGAGATATTCGTCCAGGGTTATATCTCCGCGTTCGAACGATGAGACCAGCGGCTCGTGGCGATCGTGGAATTCCTTTTCGTCGAGGCCGAAGTGTTCCAGCGCCGCCGCACGTTCCGTGTGATCCCAAGCATTGGTCAGCAGTACTCCTCCCACATCCCAAAAAAGAGCGCGAACGTTCATAGGCCTAGCCTCCAAGTATCTCGAAAAAATGCGGGCGGTATTCACACAAGATCGTACATGGAGAAGTGCAATTGTTAAAAACCAGGGCAATGGACGAGCATCCGGAGTGGCAGACAGGATTCCGGCGCTGCTTTTCCGTCCTTGGCAGAGTTAATCAAGTGTGCAAGCGCGTAGGGAGGGCGGATGTCCCGCAGGGTTGCGGTATCCAAGGACATGAAACGAGGCAAAAAGAAACCGCCCCGATCCGCGGAGCCAGACCGGGGCGGTTTCTTGTTGGTAGTCAACGCTCTTACTGCGGAGTAAAGCTCTGGTGATAGCTCAAGCTCACCACATCCTGGAACATAGGCGTTCCCGGAGGCAGATTCTGCGGATTCAGGAACTGGGTGTCGAAGAAATAGTTACGCACCGGTGCACTGTAAACGGAGCTGCAGCATTTGAAATTACCCGTAGCGTATTGCGAGTAATACATGCTGATGATCGATCCTACGTAATTTACCGTCGCACCGTTGGCGCCTCTGTTTTCGAGGTAGCGAAGGAAGTTGTGCATGCCGCCGTCTGTCCCGAAATCCTGTCCACCCCATGCGGGTTGCGGAAATGGAATGCTCTTGCCCGCCGCGATTGCGACACGGTAGTAGCTGGTGTTCCCTGGGCGGTAGGTGGTCGGTCCGCTGCCCGATGGGCAGTCAGGAGAAGCGCCGCTCACCGCGCAGTTAGGCAAGCTGAAGCTTTCCAGATCGGTCCAGCCAGTATTGGTCGTGGGAGCGGTCTGGCCGGATGGAGGGTTCGACAATAGCGTTACAGCGTCGGCAATGATGGCCGACGCAGAGTGCGGAGTTGTCGGGTTTGCCCCGCTCGGCCAGAAGGGATCGGCCGAGCCACTGTTATAGTCGCCCCAAACATACACGGGCTCTTCGGAAGCGACAGTAAAGCCGGAGCCAGTTGTTCCAGCGGGAGCGTGCGGCAGGTAGCTGTTGCCCGAAGCGTCCATGCCTCCGTCAACCAGCCGTAAGGCGTGCCGGGGGCCGGTGACCATGTTGTATTCGGCGCTTCCCGCCGAACCGGTACACGGAATTCCATTCGTTTGCGTGACGATGTAATACGGTTGTTGTTCAGCGGCTCCGCTGAGGCCAAATCCAGCGCCCAGAAATTGCTCACCGGAGTTGTCCATGTACGTGTTGCCGTCAACGTCTTCGGGGGAATAAGCGTAGTACGTGGCTCCTTCTTTGACGGCATCTGGGACGCCAATCGACGAGGAGCTATTGACGGTGTCCTCCAAATTGGATGTACCGGAAAGGTTGTTATAGAAAGTTGTCAACCGGTGGGACACGGGCTGCGCCACCATGCCGCGACGGTCGGAAAAATAGAGAATATAGCCGCCGCCGCCGGTGCCGCTCTTAGAAACCAGATTTCCGTGGCCGGTCGAATACACACCGGAATGTTGCAGCCACAGCCACAGGTTTCCTACGTCCAGTTCCACGGCGTTCATCACTCCGGAGAGGCTGCAAGCATTCAACGTGGCGCCGCTTTGACGAGTATCTCGTGGCTCTCCCTCACGCGCATCGTAGAAGTTGATAGGAATCCAGTTCGTAGCCGAACTGGCACCAACCACATTCGAAGAGGGAGTTACGGTCTTACTTTGCTGAAGCTGTTGCAGAATCAGGATCGCGGGGCTAATTGGGTTGTAGCATTGGCCAAGCGAGTTGGCACTGCCCGGATACGATGGCGGGTAGCTCGCACTTGTATAAACAGGGCAAGGCTGAGAACCAGTCGCCAGGTAAGGAGCTGTAGGCGGAACGTTGTAGGCGCGGCCAAACCCGTAACCAAGCCATTCCTGAGTGACACCATGCCATACCGGCGGGTTCGCAGTGTCCGCGTATTCTACTCGCAGCCATACGCCTTGACACGCGGTCGCCGCGTTTGTGACCTGCCCGAACAATGTCCACGACGTAGCGTATGAAGCCGAGCAATTAGTTGGGGGTCCTGTCGTCAGAAAATTACCCTGTCCGGCTGTAGCCACCCCGAAATACATACTGCCGCTGGGGCCCGCGGTGAGAGGAACGGAGGCGGTGCCCGTATAGATATGCACATCGTTGGCGTCAAGCTGTGTCAGGGAACGCTCCGGGTGCAGGTCGCCAATCGTATCTGCAAGTAGAATACGAATCTGCGCCATGCCGTAGAGACGCGAAGCTGCCAGGAGAGGACTGTCGCCCGGAGTAGGCCGGCGAATAATGTCGATGGATCCCACATTTCCCGGAGACTGCACGAAGGGCAACTGCAGTTTAGTCGCACCGCTCGTTCCATCGATCACGTAGTTATTAAAACCGTTGTTCCATCCTGACACCGGAGACCCGGTTCCTACAGGATTCGGCGGGCTGGGCGGGCTGGTCGGAATTCCACCTTGCCAACTACCGGTTGCCAATAGTGGACAGTTGGTCGCGGGTCCCGTCCCAGGAGCAGCCGGACAACCGCCGCCGGCGTTTGGCGCATAAACAGTTCCGGTGTATCCGGATGACGTAAGGTGTCCATTCTCAAGTCTGTCCAATACGATCTCGCCGACTACGGCGATTTTATCTGTGAAAGTAAGTTTGGCGCCGGAAGCCACGTACAGATTGCCGTTGGTGTGAACGCGGCCGCCAAAGTTGAAGTTCGGTCCGGCGAAGTAATCGCAGTCTCCGTCGCAGAATACTCCGAACTCGAATGCAGGGAGCAGTGCGACCTCGACTGTGCGAGTCAAATTCACTGACGCCCCGGTAGGGCTGATGGCCGAATTCGTTGCAACTTCTCCTGCACCTGCCTGGCGCGTGGCCGTGACGTTCAGAGTGTAGGGAATCATTTGAGCTACCATTCCCTGGTTCGACCCTGCGCCGACGATGTCCCAACTGGCGCACGGAGGCGCGGGGCAGGCGGTTCCGTCAGGGTTGGTCGTGGGCCAACTGATGCTCTCCGCGTACTGCATGTTGCTGATATTTGATCCGGAAATGGCAGTCGGATAGTTCGATGAGTTTGTGAGAGCAGTGATCGAAGCCGTCGTGGGATTCTGCGTAGTGGAGTAAAGGTTCGAAAGCTGGTAAGTCAGATCCTCGATGCCCGCCTCTGCGCCGTAATAGGCGAGGTTGTCTTCGAGGTCATTGCCTCCCATGCGCGCTTCGCTACTTACGGTATACAGAAGTCCGACCGCAAGGGCTGACAACAAAACAGTCAGCAACAGAGCCGCAATCAGCGTAAAGCCTCTCGAATCCCGGTTTTTCATCCCCATTTTCCTCCCCCCAAAATGTGCGGTACGGTTTGATGACACTTCTTGCATCCGTCCCTCACATATCACCACTGCCGGCGCCCGTTTGTTTTCTAATCTTTTCATCGCTTACTTCCAAGGCCCGTACCGGCTTAGCCGCCTACTGACATGCCGAAGTGGCGCTACTGTATACATTGCAGAAACTCGTGTTACGCGTGCTGACGGAACTAGCCAGGTACATGCTTTGAGACTTTTTTCCGCCGGAAGTTAAGCTCTCGCCCATCACAAACATGTTGATCTTTTGGATTAAGGCGGGGGAGAGGCCACCGCCAACCGGATCCTTCAGGTTGGCGTTGATTGTGTTCGGCGTAACCTGCGTATTAATAATGTCGTAGGTGAATTGCAGGTTGATGATGTTGTCGGCGACCGGTACGGCATCGAACCCATCCATCTGCCGCATCAGGCGCGGATTTTGCACTGTGGTGCTCCCGGTGGGAACCTGCAAGAAATACGTAACAACATTCAGCCGGCAAACGCTGATCTGATTGCCACTGCCGGCAGCTTGCCTCACGGATCTCAGGCTGCCTGTCCAGGGCGTGCCATCGGAGTTGTTGCCATTCTGATTGAAGTTGAGCGCGTCATTGGCCGCGAAGTTGATCGTCCAGGGTCCATTGTTCTGGATCGACGTGATCTCGCCCACCGCCTGCGCACTCTGTATCGCCGAGTTTCCCTGGTTCCCAGTGCCATTGCCTGCGCTCGTCGCGATGAACAACAGCAGATCGCCGCCAAACTTGTTGAGACCGCCCGGAGACTCGACATTGTTAGGCTGAACCGCTCCACTCAAGACTGTGGCTACCGCCTGATTGTCGTTGTTGAAAGTGAAAGAGAAATTTGTCAGCGGAAAATTGTAATCGCAATAGATGGAGGTAACACTGTCGTTAATCGCACCCGGAGCCGCCGCGATAACCGCCGAACTTTGGACTCCTGTGCTGTAGCCCGGGATGATCGGAAACATATAATTCGTCGATCCCTGGTTGGGGAGATAGGTATCGTTCGGTACATAGCAAGTCCCCGTCTGGTTGCAGGCGAACAACGAATTTGTAGTTCCGGCGCCGGTCACCAGCTGCAGGCCGCCGCTCGGTAGTCCGGCGCCAGCCATGCCCAGATCCTTGGAGATGAGCTCAATGGCCGCACGCATGTTTTGCTGGGTCTCGGCTCGTTGCGTGACCGTGAACGTGGTGTCCATGCCCGCCTTGAAGAGGCTCGTCATCGCCAGGATGACAATCAGTCCGAGCGCAGAAGCGACGGTCAGTTCCAAAAGGGTAAAGCCCTTTTGCCGGCTTGAGTTCTGAGTATTCATAAGTTTCCGCATCACCGATATTGCGTAATCAGCCCGTTAACGGTGTAAGTACGCGCAGGCCAACCAGCCTTGGTGTAACTGACCGTGACAGTGACGGCTCTCATGTTGCTGTTTTGGCCGCCGCCAGGGAGCAACACCGAATTGAAAGTTATGGTGCGAGTGAAGTTGGCCAGACTCATGGTCACATCGTCGGCGGTACCCAGAACCCCATCCGGCCCCGGCAGCACCATGCAATCGACTCCACCGTTGGGACAACTTGAACCGGTGGCACCATTAGTCAGACAGGGGCCATCGTCTGCGGTTCCGATAATTCCATCCGGGCCGGCGCACAACAGAGGCAGGGTTCCGCCTACAAAAATTCCACCGGCAGCCGTATTGTTGATTTGGGCAAAAGATACCTGCTGGCTGTTGCGAGCCGTGTAAATGCTCTCCATCACATCGAGCGCTTTATGCCGGGCGATAAGGTCTTCCTGCGCGGATTCGGTGGCCGTGATTGCCGTCGCAAGGCAGGCCAAGACAGCCACCAGGCCGACGGTCATTACGACCATGGCAATCAAGACCTCGATCAGACTGAATCCCTTCTGCGGGGAGTTCGGGTTCGCACGTTTCTGTAGTTTCATTGTTGCACCCACGTTCCTATTCCAGCCGCGTTATTGAGCCTCCAGCCTCGGACTCTTCCGGTTGCGCCCCAAACCGTAATAGCGCGAGAGGCATAAATCGTATCGCTGGCGCGTGTCAGATAAATCACGCCGTTGTTGTAATTTCCCAGACTGTAGCCGTTGAGGGCGCTGCCATCTCGAGAGGAGCCGTCGGGGTAAAACACCACATAATTAAAGGGCGCGCCCGTAAGGCCCTGTCCGAAATCAATTGCGTTTGCTCCGGTACCAAATCCGTCGGGAACGGTCGTAGGGCTCGAGGGAAAACCGGCCCGCACGGCGAAGGTGATGTCCGGAGGAAGGGTATAAGTAGTCACCTGCTGCAACGGAGGAAATGTACCGTTTACAGCCGGCGGCTGGTACTGAACCTGGATCGTTCCCGCCGCAAATCCTACCGGGTTGAAGTAAACGTAGTACTCATGACTCTGCGTGATGGCCTGATTGCGGGTGTTGCGCAGCACCATCAGAGTTGTATCGTAGGCATTGTTCAGATGAGTCTGGTTCAGCACGGGCATCATAGCAATGAAGCCCACACCAGCCAAGATAAGGCCAATGCTCACCACGATCAGCATCTCCAGAAGCGAGAACCCGCGGTGTAACTTTGATTTCATAGCTTGTTCCTGGGGAGGAGCTTGACGCTATAGACTTCAATCTGTGGGCGATTAAGTTGCGCTGCGGCCCTGCACGCGGCCTTTAATCTCAAGCCTGGCGCGGAGTCTGCCCACGTCAATGTTGATCCTAGGGAGTGGCGAAGTGAGCGTCAAAGCACGACAGTCCAACGCCGAATGATTGGCCTTTTGTAATTCTCGCGGTTACCCGGGTCACTTCATTGACAGGACGCAGGTTAGAGGTGGCTGAGCCGGGTTTTGCGCACAACAAGCCTGACTTCGGTAACTTGTCCGGGGCACGGAGGTGACTCTACGATGACGCACAGGTATGAGCCTAACGTCAATTTTGGTGTGCCTGGATGAGGAGGCGGCCCGGGTTTTGGGCCGGGTCCTCGAAGAACTTAGCATCGAGGTGGAGACTTGCCTTGATGTCAACCGCGCGGCCATGCGCATGGCGCAACAGCGCTTCGACGTCGCAATCCTCGATTGCGAAGCGCATACGGAAGTTTCTACTTTGTTGCGCGAGACTCGCGTATCCCGCATCAACGATTCCACTCTGGCCGTGGCCATTGTGCCGGGGCAGGAAAGCATCCGCGAATTGTTTTCGCTCGGCGTGAATTTCGTTTTGTACAAACCGGTCTCCTATGATCGCGCGCTGAGCACACTGCGCGCCGCCCGCTCAGTGATGCGCAAAGACAAGCGGCGCAATTCGCGGGCTCCGGTGCATACGCACGCGACCATCGACTATGCGAACGTGGAACGGGAAAAGGCCACGCTCATCGACATAGCTCACGACGGAATGTCGGTGCAGTTCGGCAAGAAGCTTCCGCCAACCAATAAAGTCTATTTTCAATTTGTATTGCCGGAGCAGAGCACTCCCGTCCGCCTTTCCGGTCAAGTTGTTTGGCAGGATTGGAATGGCCGGGCGGGCGTGCAATTCGTCGATGTTCCCAAAGCTTCCCGGCGATTGCTGGATGAATTTCTCACGGTGAGCTTGGCCAATGCAGAAGGCGACGGCGTCTCGACGGTGACTGTGGAATTGGAACTGCCGCAACCGCGATCGGAATTCAGATCGGAACGCAAGCCGGAAAACAGAAGAGAAGCAGAACCGGTTCCGGTCAGCGTCGAACCCCATGTGCGGCACGAGAACGCCGCTAGCGAGACTGTGCTGCAAATGCAATCGCAGCCTGAAGAAGGAAACCGGCGCGAAGAAACTCGCTATACCTGCCGCGTAGGAGCCGAGGTGTATCGCACCGGCAACAAGGTTCCGACTTATAGTTGCTTGACCGACCTCAGCGCGGGCGGTTGTTATCTCGAAGTTCCGTTGCCATTTCCGCAGGGAGCGTCCGTAGAAATTACGGTTCGCACTCAGGATCTGAAACTTCATCTCAGGGGCGCAGTCCAGTCCTCGCATCCTGGTTACGGCATGGGCATTGCTTTTGAATTGAAGACCAGGGAAGAAGTGGAAAACGTGCAGAAGCTGACAGAATTCGTCGCCGCCACGACTAGTTCTGAGAGCGACAAGTAACGCACCCTGGCTGCTAAGACGCGGATGTTTCTGCGGCAACTGCCTTTTTGAAGTAGTCCAATGACATCTTCAGTCCGGTCTCAAGGTCGACCTTTGGTTCCCATCCCAGCAACGTGCGAGCCTTCGTAATATCGGGACGCCGCTGCTTGGGATCGTCCTGCGGTAAATCCTCGTAGCGAATCTTGCTCTTCGAGTTGGTCAGTTTCAGCACAAGCTTCGCGCACTCGAGAATTGTGAACTCGTTGGGATTGCCAATGTTTACCGGTAACGGCTCATTCGATTTCGAGAGGCGGATGAAGCCATCGATCTCATCGCTCACGTAGCAAAAACTGCGGGTCTGACTTCCATCGCCGTACACAGTGAGGTCTTCGCCTCGCATAGCCTGCTTCATAAAGTTGGGCACCACACGGCCGTCATTCAATTGCATTTTCGGACCGTAAGTGTTGAAGATGCGTACGATGCGGGTGTCAACTTTGTGATAGCGGCGATAGGCCATGGTTACCGCTTCGGTGAAGCGCTTGGCTTCGTCGTAAACCGAGCGCGGACCGATAGGGTTCACATGTCCCCAATAAGTTTCTTTCTGCGGATGTTCCAGAGGATCGCCGTAGCACTCAGAAGTCGACGAAACCAGATACTTGGCGCCGTACTTGTGCGCCACATCGAGCGCATGAAACGTTCCCAGGGATCCGACTTTCAATGTCGGAATGCCATGAATCGCGTAGTCGATCGGACTGGCTGGGCTGGCAAAGTGGAAGACGAAATCCACTTTGCCGACATCGAACGGCTCGCAAATATCCAGTTCGACGAATTCGAAGCGCGGTTCATTGCGCAGGTGTTCCAGATTCGCGCGGCGTCCGGTCAGTAAATTGTCGACGACCACCACGCTCCAGCCTTCGCCGAGCAGGGCATCGCATAAATGGGAGCCAAGAAAGCCGGCTCCTCCGGTGACTACGGCGCGTTGTTGGCTCATGCTTTTCGGGCGCCGTTTTTCAGAACGGCGGCGGGAACGCCATCAGGATGGGATGCGGCGCGGCCCACACTGTAATAGGTGAAACCGTGCGTGGCCATCACTTCGGGATCGTAGAGGTTGCGTCCGTCGATCACGATGGGATACTTGAGTTCCCGGCTCAAACGATCAAGATCGAGACTTGCGAACTCCTCCCATTCGGTCAGAATAAGCAAAGCGTCGGCCCCGTGCGCCGCTTCGTATGCGGAACCGGCGAACTTTATTTCGGAGCTCATCGATTCCTGCGTGCGATCCATGGCGGCGGGATCGTAAGCCGTAATCTTGCAGCCCTCCTGCAGCAGTGATTGCACCAGGAACAGCGCGGGCGATTCGCGAATATCGTCCGTCCCGCCTTTGAAGGCCAAACCGAGCACGCCTAAAGTTTTGCCGCGCAAGGTCCACAATGCGCTGCGCACCTTGCGCAGGAAACGCTCCCGCTGATCTTCGTTGATGCGCATGACTTCGTCGAGCAGGCGGAAGTCATATCCGCATTCACGGGCGACCGCGCGAAATGCCATCACGTCTTTCGGGAAACAGGAACCGCCATAGCCGATTCCGGGATTCAGGAAGCGCGGCCCAATGCGCGCGTCCGTACCCACGCCGTGGCATACCTGATTTACGTTTGCGCCGACGGATTCGCAGATTGAGGCAACCGCATTGATGAATGAAATCTTCATCGCCAGAAAAGCGTTGGAGGCGTGCTTGATGAGCTCCGCGCTCTTGGTGCTGGTCACGATGATGGGAGCGGGAATGGACGTGCGATCCGGTTGCGGGATTGCATCGGCGCGCTCGTAATAAGATCCATTGGTAAGCGGCGCGTAGACCTCGCGCAAGACTTCGGCCGCGCGTTCCGTGTCGCAGCCGATCACAATGCGATCGGGAAAAAGAAAGTCAGTGACGGCGGTGCCTTCGCGCAGAAATTCAGGATTCGAAGCCACGTCGAACGCTTCGGGATCGGTACCGTTGCGCAGAATGATCTTGCGCACCCATTCGCTGGTGTAAACCGGCACAGTGCTTTTTTCGACTACGACTTTGTAGTTGTTGACGCCGCCGGAGATCTCTCGCGCCACTGACTCCACATAAGACAGGTCAGCTTCGCCTCGTTCCGTCGGAGGCGTGCCCACGGCGACGAAGATTGCGGTACTGGCCCGCACCGCACCCTGCAAATCGTCGGAGAATTGCAAGCGGTGACCGCGATGCCGGCTCAACAATTCGGGCAGAAAGTTTTCGTGGATCGGCACTTGGCCGTTTTTTAGCGCGGCCAGTTTTTTTTCGTCGTTATCGACGAGGATGACGTCGTGTCCAAGATCGGCGAAACAGGCGCCTGCTACCAGGCCAACATATCCGGAACCAACTACAGCAATCCGCATGGGCAAACTCCCTGGATTGATATTTCTAAAACAGGTTTATTTTCAGATATTTCCATTCACAATCGAGGGGAGGAACCGAACCGCTTGGGAAATACGCCGCCGCCCCAGCTTATTTTCGGTCGAGTTTATCAGCTAAAGCCTATCATGAGCAGGAGATAAAAGACTCTGCACCGAGGTTCTATTACTTTTTTGTTCCGCTTCGGGATGGCGGCTTTCGTTCCATGGGTTTAATCGATCTGCTCCGAGCCGATTCCGTGATTAACTGCCCGAGCCGCCTCTCCCGCGTCTCTGGCTTCTTTGCGTTGATGACCCACCAGGTAGCAGTGCGGCGGTACCACGGCGGTTGCGTCTGGAAAAAATCCCAAGCTTTTTTGATCGCACGAAAGCGACGCTCGCTGGCAGGATCGAGCTTTGCCGTATTTCGCTGTTCGTAAGAATAAGCTCGCGTCTGGGTTTCCGCCCCAGCAAAAGCGGCCAGACCTGCCGAGGCCATCTTCCCTTGCTCCATCAGCTTTCGCACCCGACCGATGTTGACTGCGCTCCATTGGCTCGTGGGTTTCCTCGGCGTGAAGCGAATTCTGTATGTTGCAACGTCGACGCTGTTACGAACGCCGTCGATCCAGCCAAAACACAGCGTTTCATCCACAGCTTCGGAGTACGTAACGCTAGGCCTTCCCGAGCTTTTCTTGTAAAAACAGACGGCGAGTTCCGACTCCTTACTATGGTTCGCCCGGAGCCATGCACGAAAATCAGAGGGCGTTCGGAAAAATTCGATTTTCATAGCGGATTGGAGTCACGGAAAGTTTAACTTAACCGACAAGGATGATAGGGTTGACGAAGGACATCCCAGGGTTCTTTCCGAACCTTTGTGTTCTTTGTGGTACGAGTTTTCGGAATTTTGGCCGCGCTCGCTCGCAAAAAGACATGCCCGTCCAAAAGCATATTGACAAGCCATCGCTTTCGAGTAACACTCCGCTTCAAGCGCGTCCGCTCGGAGCTTTATTTGTCCATGGCTCATCGCCCGAACATGAGTCCTGATCCACGGAACTCAATTGCATCAGGTCTGGAAGGCACCCGTGTTCCGGCGGAAGACTCACGCGCTCGGTCTGGCGTCGGGAGTTCGAGATACGACCTCGCCGGTCTGTTCGCCAAATTCGAACAAAACAGCGGCGGCACGCTTTCTCCGCAGTTCTCCGCCGACCTGGCCCTGGATATCGTTCTCAATGAAATTGTGGAGCAGGCTTGCCTGGCAACTCGCGCCAGCGGGGCAGCGGTGGTTCTGCGGCGCGGCAGTGAGTTCGTTTGCCGGGCCAGCACCGGCGCCAGCGCTCCGGCTCTGGGTGCGCAGATGGACGCCCGATCGGGGCTTTCAGGTTCATGCATTCAGACCGGACTGGTGCAGCGCTGCGACGATGCGGAGAGCGATCCCCGCGCGGACCGCGAAGCTTCGCAGCAACTGGGCGTTCGTTCTGTAATGGTGTTGCCCCTCGCTCGGCCAACCGGGATGGTGGGGATTCTTGAAGTGATGTCGGAGAGGCCCTCCGCTTTTGGCGAGCGCGACGAGCGCACGCTGGAGGTTCTTGCGAACCGTGCGCTACGCAATGTTGAACGCGCGGCCGATCCATTCCTGTTACGGGCT
Organism: Candidatus Sulfotelmatobacter sp.; assembly: GCA_036513255.1. Classification (GTDB taxonomy): domain Bacteria; phylum Acidobacteriota; class Terriglobia; order Terriglobales; family Acidobacteriaceae; genus Sulfotelmatobacter. Next base: position 69,131 of record DATBZH010000068.1, read on the forward strand.
GACGCTCCGGTTGCAGCTCCTTTCACGCAGCCTCGTTTGGTTGAAGAAACCCCGGTGCCGCCGCCCGTGTTCGATGCCCCGTTGTCCGGGCCCATATTCAGCGCCCAGCCCGTAGAAAGCAGTTCGCGCGCAGGGTTTGACCTCGTCACGTTCTTTATGGGATTGATTCTGTTAGCGGCAGTCGTCCTGCTGGGAGTTCTGACCGGCCGGCGCTTCGGTTGGAATTCTGCGACATTCCGGGCACAAGCTGCAAAAGCGTCATCGCGAGTTGCCGTCAAACAGCAGAGCACCCCTGCGCTTTTGAGTGCCGCGCCAGATCCCATCGTTTCTAGCGGTGCGCAGCCGGCTTCTGCGGGCAACCAGCCAATTTCTAACAAACCTGTGACGAATACTTCTGCAACACCTCCCGCTGGAGTTTCGGATGGAGGCCTTCGCATCAACGAAAATGGCAGGGAAGTATTTCGGCTGCCTGCCTCTCATGAAGCCGTCCAGGGCGGCGATCGGCAACACGAAGCGCAAGCCGTCAAGTGGTCGTCGACTGCCGCCGAATCAGGATTAGTTCACCGAGTCGAGCCGGATTATCCGGAAACCGCGAGGGCGCAGAAGCTTCAAGGGAAGGTTGTGCTGGAGATTCGCATCCGGCCCGACGGCGCGGTGGACGATATTCAGTTGATCAGCGGCGACCCGCTTCTGGCGCAAGCTGCAATCAATGCTGTAACGCAGTGGAAATTTAAACCGCAGACCGGAAGCGGTGATCTCGCGGAAATGCAGACGCAAGTAACGTTAAACTTCCGCTTGCCGCGGTAATTGAATGATTATGCAGTTTGAAATAACTAAGAAAAGCGCTAGGTCGCTGTCTTACGGAGGGGTACAGGCAGAGAAACAGTGCCTCTGGAGATTACCGGTCCCGGTTGCGCTTGCCGCCGATTCGGCGCACCCATCGGGGTACGCGGAACACCGGCACTGCCTAGAGCGTAGAGTACGACTTCCACGCGGCTCGAAACTCCCAGCTTGTCGAAGATGCGGAAAAGGTAATTCTTGACCGTGTGTTCGGTCAGCTTCAGGCGCTGCGCGATCTCGCGATTGGTTAAACCCTCGGAAACACAGCGCACCACATCGACTTCTCTCGCGGAGAGCAGCGAATTGCCTTTGCCGTTAAATGCCGTCATTGCCGGCTGGATCAGTGCTTCCAATACAAATTGCAGCTCGGTGCTGCTGGCCCACACCTGTCCCGCACTGACGCACTGAATGGATTTCGCCAGCAGGCGAAAAGGTTCGGTACGGCAGAATACGCCTTGCGCTCCCGCCCGAAACGCCTGGGTCACAGAAGCGCGTTCGGAAGAATCCAGGAGCATGATTGCTCTGGTGTCTGAAGACTGCGTGCGCACCTCGCGCACCAGTTCGAAGCCGCCCATTTGACCATCGCGAAAGCTGGCGCTCACCACCACCACATGCGGATGATCGCGCTTGACCAGTTGCAGGATCGCGGCTCCGCTCGCGGGAGACTCAATCATGTGAAACTGACCGTCGCGGCCCAGGGCCTCCACCAACAGTTGCGTGCTCATGGCCGTGCTGTCAGCAGCCAGGACGCGAAGGCGGTCTTGATTCGGTAATTCGGTCAGATGGGCCATAAGTCGTGGTGTTTACTGCGGTCGTGCTCCCTATCAGTCAGAAGTAAACCACGCCGGGCGCGGTTCCAAGCCGTCTCTCCGTGATAAGGGCACACGGCGACGATCGGCCACATTTCGGCTTTCGCTCTCAACTGCCCGGTACTCTGGACATGTACAGCGTAGGGGAATTTCGACTCCCCGTAAATGGCACTGCCGGGTAGGACAATGGCCGGAAGTAATTTCGAGAAGGTGACTTTGGTTCCGTGGGCATGGTGACGAAATTTGCAACTTTCGTGGTGTTGACAATCGCTCTTAGAGAACTATACTCGGCATCAACATCCAAGTTTAAGGTTTGATTGATCCTCCCCGCGCGACTCGTCACTCATTCTAGGAGCTTTTCCTGTTGCAGCGATTCAAGGAGCAGGCACCCGCAATGCGACCATTTGTCATCCTGCTGGCCATTAGCTTGGCATGCGGCGAATGGGCATCTGCCCAGAAGCAGCATAGCGTGCAGCGGAATGAGATCAAGCACGACGTATCGCCTGCCCTGCGGTCAATCAAACCCACGCAGTCACATCGGATGCCGATCGCCGGGGAACGAACTGAAAACGCTGAGAATGAAGCCGCAGAAAATCGCTCCGTACGAGTCCCAAGAATAGGAAAAACTCCGGCGGCTGTCGATACAGTAGCGCAGACTTCCGCTCCGTTGAAGCACGCGCCGGTAGCCGGCTTAAATTTTGAAGGCGTGGCTGCCCCGGCGGGCCGCGCAGTTCCCGATACGAATGGCGCTGTGGGAGCGACTCAGTACTTTCAGTGGGTGAACGTCGATTTCGAAATTTTCGACAAAAGCTCCGGCACGTCGATCTATGGACCAGCCGACGCCAGCACTATCTGGGCCGGCTTTCCGCCCTGCAACAGCACCGATGATGACGATGTGGTCGTCGAATATGACAGAATGGCGAACGTCTGGGTACTGGAACAGCACGTCGCTCCGACCTCGGGCGCCAATTACCAGTGCATTGCGGTCTCCACCAGTTCCGATGCGACCGGCTCTTATAACCGTTACGTTTTTTCGCTGCCCGCCAATTTTCCCGACTATCCGAAAATTTCCGTATGGCCCGATGCTTACTATCTGACGATGAACGAGGAGAGCAATACGACCGGGGCCGCTTTGGGCTCCTACGTCTGCGCCCTTAACCGGGCGAGTATGTTGGCCGGTTCCACCGCGGCGTCGCAATGCTTTCAATTGAGTCCCAGCTATAACAGCCTGTTGCCCGCCGATCTCGACGGATCGATCTTGCCGCCTGCAGGCGCTCCGAATTACTTGATGAATCTGGGAACAAACTCTCTGAATCTGTGGAAATTTCACGTCGATTGGACGAACCCGGCGAACAGCACGCTCACTGGTCCGGTCAATTTGCCCGTCGCAGCTTTTCTAAATGGCTGCAAGGCGTCATCCCTGTGCGTTCCGCAATTGAGCACAACGCAGCTTTTGGATGGCATCGGCGATCGTCTCATGTTCCGCCTGGCATACAGGCACTTTGCCGACGGACACGAATCACTGGTGGCCACCCATTCGATCAACACTCCCGCGGTCGTGCGCTGGTATGAAGTACAGAACCCTGGCACCACGCCGGTGGTTTTTCAGCAGTCAACTTTCACTCCCGACTCCAGCTATCGCTGGATGGGATCGATCGCCATGGATCAGAGCGGAGACATTGCGCTCGGCTACAGCGTTTCCAGTTCTTCCATGTATCCGGCCATTCGCTACACCACGCGCCTACAAAGTGATCCGCTGAACACAATGGATGCGGAGAATAGCATTATCGAAGGCCCGGCGGCGCAAGTCGGCAGCAATCGCTGGGGCGACTACAGCGCCATGCAGATCGATCCTTCGGACGACTGCACCTTCTGGTTTACCAGCGAATACATTCCTTCGAACGGCGACTACAACTGGCACACGCGCATCGCCTCGTTCTCGTTGCCCTCATGCACCAGCACGCCTCCAGTGACGCTTGCACCGAGCGGCCTGTATTTTGCCGCGCAATCGGTAGGCTCCGCTAGCGCACCGCAAAATATAACGCTGACCAATTTACAAAACATTCCGCTGAACATATCGAGTATTGTGGCCAGCGCCAATTATCTGGAAAGCGACAACTGCGTCAGCGGCAGCCCCATCCCGCCCGATGGCACATGCAACATCAGCGTGACTTTCAAGCCGGGCGTGTCAGGCACACTTAACGGACAGGTCACCGTAACCGATGACGCTCCTAACGGCTCGCAGGTCGTGAACATGACGGGGACCGGTTCGGCGCCTGCCGTGACGCTGGCTCCGACGTCGCTTACCTTTGCAACGCTGGTGAACTCCACTACCGCATCCAAAGGCGTCAAGCTTACCAATAGTGGCGCCGGTTCGTTGACGATCAGTTCGATCGTTGCCAGCGGCGATTTCCTGGAAACCGATACTTGTGTCAGCAAGAGTCCATTGGCGGCCGGAGCATCCTGCAATATCAATGTGAGCTTTGCGCCGACGGTCACCGGTACGGTGAAAGGAATTGTCACGATTAACGATAATGGGGTGAATGGACCGCCGCACCGGATAGCGCTATTAGGGACGAGCCAGGTGACGATCGCTGTTTCACCGGCGACCCTGACTTTTCCGCAAACCACCGTGGGGAATAGTAGCGCTGCTCAAACCGTCACGGTGACCAATAACGCCGCTACTGCGCAAAGCATTACATGGACCGCTGGGGGAGACTTCAAGGCGGTCGGGGCGGGTTCATCGCCTTGTGGCAGCACATTGAATGCGGGCACAACTTGTACCTTGAGCGTTACATTCTCTCCGACAACGAATGGAACTGCCGGTGTTGTGAAAGGCGGATTGGCGGTAAGCGATACGGCCACGGGGATTGCTTACAACCCGCAGTCCGTCAGTCTCTCCGGAAGCGCCACGGGCGGTCCGGCATCGAATCCTTTAAGTTTCACGCCCACGTCATTGAATTTCAGCAACGTCGCAATCGGGGGCGCCAAGACTGGATCGGCTCAGATTCTTAACGTAAGCGGTGCGCCTCTGACTCTTTTGACTATCTCCGCTTCCGGAGAATATACGGTAGCGGGATCGAGTGCTAAGCCATGCAAGGCCGGGCTTTTACTGGCGGCGAATGCCAAGTGCGCTTTTTCGGTCACCGTGAATCCCACCAGTGGCGGATCAATTTCCGGATCGGTAATGATTACAGACAACGCAATGGCAGGGCCGACTGTGCAAACCTACAACCTGGCAACTGTTGGTTTCTGGCCGCTCACCGTTGCGCCGGCGAGTTTGAGTTTTCCGGCGACTGCAGTTGGCAGTACAAGTTCTCCACTGCAGGTGACGGCGACAAACTATTCCAGCGCCAATGTAATCATAAACGCCGCAACCGGCAGTGGAGATTATGAGATCCTGACTGCGGGTGCAAATCCTTGCGCCACCGGTTTGGTATTGATTCCGGGCGCCGCTTGCACCTTCGGCGTGACCTTCAGTCCGACCGTAACCGGGACAATCCCTGGGGTTGCAACTTTCGGCAACAGTTCTGTTAACAGCCCGCAAGTGGTGTCTCTAACGGGAACAGGGCAGTGAAAACGAGAGCAGCGGTATACACGAGTATGAGCTGTATTAACAGTGACTTAAGTACCGTGACTTCAGGGGCGCGTTGGAGTTACCAGAGACTTTAGTCTCCGCACTTTTCGCCTCTTGCAGCATTTTGCATAGGCCAGTAGAATTGAGACAATATTAAAGGGTTTATCCCTACAGATTTCTTCGATCAGTTTGCAGTCTCCTCCCCGGAATTACGCCACTGCATTGCAAAACCTGGCGCTTGACGCCAGGCGGTTTCACTTTTTTCTTTTACTTAGGGTCCGAAGAATGGGACTCAGAGGGCGGAGCTATGAGTAGCAGCCAGGCAGTCGGTCGCGGTTTCGAAACTGTAATCAGCGCCGCTGCCATGTATCAGCCACAGTGGTATGCGATCCGCACCCGATCGCGTCACGAGAAGATGGTGTCCGATCAACTGGAAAAGCAGGGCATTGAAAATTTTCTGCCTCTAATCAAACGAAACCGCAAATGGAGTGACCGCGTTAAAGAAGTCGAGTTGCCATTATTTGCGGGATACAACTTCGTCCGTCTTTCTTTCAGTTCCGGGGAACGTTTGCGAGTATTGAAAACGCATGGAGTCGCCGGATTCGTGGGCATCAACGGCTGCGGAAGCGCGATTCCTGAAAATCAGATTCAGGACATCCGCACGCTGCTGGCGAGCAAAGTTGCTTTCGAAGAACAACCATTCCTGAAAATTGGCCAGCGCGTGCGGATTCGCGGCGGCGCTTTGGACGGGATGGAAGGAATTCTGTCGGCGCACAACGATGACCGCAGTCTGGTGATCTCTCTGGAGCCCATCGAACGTTCGTTGTCGGTCCGAATCCAAGGATACACAGTCGAGCCTGTCTGATTTTTCCCCTGCCTTCCCTTCAGCGTAAATCCGGCAACGGCGGCGCTGTGCCTGAGTCAGTAACTTTTCTCAGGGCATCGCGGATGCCGCTGGAAAGCCGGTCGAAGTCGATCGAGAAAGTCGCCCGCAGAAGAACATAAGAGGGATTCAATTATGAGCGAAGTCGATACCAAACTAGACACTATCAACGGCAACGGAGCGGATGACCAAGCTGCCTCCTGGAATGGCAGACGCGCGGCGGAAAGCGCCAGTGCCTACCTGCCTTCCGAGTCGTCGCTGCGCAGTTTCCGTGACGAGGCTGAGATTCATGCCATCAGCAATGCGCTGAAACGGACTGGATGGAATCGCAAGCGGGCGGCGCAGTTGCTGAGCATCAGCTATCGCGGCCTGCTTTATAAGATTCGCCGCCACAACATCACCCCGAACGGCACGGGCGCGCTGAAGACAGTCACCGACAGCGGGGAAGTACAATCATAGCTATGGCAATGTCACTTCGTCGTACATTCCGCGGGCGAACTGCGCTCATCGCGCTTTTGTTGGCCACCGGTTGCGCTCTCGCGCAGCAGGCTGTGACCGACGCGGCGAAGCCTGCGAGCACCCCGGCCAACTCCGCGGGCGCGCCGGACCCGCACTTTCAAAACCGCGTTACGCGCTACAAGATCGCGCCCGGCGACTCCTTCGACCTGAATTTCGAGCTCAGCCCGGAGTTCAACCAGACGGCAGTCTCGGTGCAGCCCGATGGATTTGTTACTCTGCGCGGCGTGGGCGACATCAAGGTCCAGGGCCAGACCGTGCCTCAACTCACCGAGACGCTGCGTGGCGCCTATAGCAAGATACTGAACGCTCCCATCATTTCGGTCATCCTGAAGGATTTTGAAAAGCCCTACTTTGTCGCCGATGGACAAGTGGGCAAGCCGGGCAAGTATGATCTGCGCGGCGATCTTACTCTGACCCAGGCGATCGCGGTTGCCGGCGGATTCACCGACGCCTCCAGACATTCGCAAGTCCTGCTGTTTCGTCGCGTGTCGGACGAGTGGATGGAAGCTAAGATCATTGACGTCAAGAAAATGGAGAAAGCGGGAAATCTGAAGGAAGACCCGATGCTGCATCCCGGCGACATGCTGTTTGTGCCCAAGAACACTATGTCGAAGATTGACCATTTCTTCCCCACGGCCAGCATGGGAACGTTTTTCTCGCCGACACCCTAATCAGCTTTTTGTTTTCTTTGCAGGAGTTCGATCCAAATGTTTCTCGCCGTCAAAATGCGCGCCGCTGCAATGCTGATGGTTCTACCTCTGGCTGCCGCTCTTGCCACCGCGCAGGAGGTGGTTTCCGAGAACGTGCCGGCCAAGCCGGCTGCCGGCGCTGCCGAGCCGCAGTTTCAGTCGAGAGACACGCGTTACAAGATTGCCCCCGGCGACTCGTTCGATTTGAATTTTGAATTGAGCCCGGAGTTCAATCAGACTGCCGTGGCGGTGCAACCGGACGGGTTTGTAACATTACGGGGAATCGGCGATCTCAACGTGCAGGGACAGACGGTTCCCGAGCTGACGCAAACGCTGCGCGGCGCTTACAACAAGATTCTGAACGATCCCATCATTTCGGTCATTCTCAAAGATTTCGAGAAGCCGTACTTCGTCGCCGACGGGCAGATCGGGAAGCCGGGAAAATACGACTTGCGCGGGGACACTACGCTGACGCAGGCCATTGCTATTGCCGGCGGATTCAAAGACAGTTCCCGGCATTCGCAAGTGCTGCTTTTTCGCCGGGTCTCAGATCAGTGGATGGAAGCCAAGGTCATCAACGTGAAGCAGATGGAAAAGACGGGCAATCTGAAGGAAGATCCGATGCTTCATCCCGGGGACATGCTGTTTGTTCCCAAGAACACAATGTCGAAAGTCGACAAATTTTTCCCCTCAGCCAGCATGGGCACGTTTTTCCGGCCCTTTTAAGTTTGCGCGCTGCCTCAGGCCCTTGCAGGCCGGCAGCCGCGGAGGAGTTTTATGAACGAGCAGTCTTCGGTGAATCCCGGATATAGCGGGCTTCCGATCAACGTCAAGGACATCGTTGCCATCGGTTTCCGCCACAAACGCGCCATGGCGCTGTGCTTTTTCGCCGTGTTTCTCGGCGCTCTTCTCGTCGGCATACTCATGCCTACCAGCTATCAGGCGCACACCAAGATTTTGATCAAGCGCGAACGTGTTGACCCGGTCATCAGCCCGGGGCAGAGCGCGCCGGTCATGGTGAAGGATGAAGTCACCGAGGAGGAGTTGAACTCCGAGGTGGAGCTTCTTGAAAGCGATGACGTGCTAGGCCAGGTGGCAATGGCCTCCGGGCTGGACAAGCGAACGTCACTGCTGGCGACCCTGATCGGCAGGGAAGACCAGGCGGGAAAACTGGCCAAGGCCACGCAGCGTCTGCGTGGGAGCCTGTCGATTGAGCCGATGAAGAAGACCAACCTCATCAGCATCACCTACTCATCGAACGACCCCAAACAAGCGGCGGCGGTGCTGAAGAACCTGAATGACGCCTACATCCGCAAGCACGCCGAAGTGAACCGTCCCCAGGGCGAGTTCAAATTCTTCGATCAGGAAGCCGAGCGCTACAAAAAAGACCTGGCCGATGCAGAATCGCAGTTGAACACGTTCGCCGGTGAAACGGGCGGCGCCGCGCCGCTGGTTGAGCGCGACCAGACCCTGCAGAAGCTCACCGAGTTCAGCGCGACGCTGCAATCGACCCGAGCGGAAATGTCGGCCACGGAACAGAAGATTCGCACGCTGGAGACGCAGTCGGGCTCGGTGCCGTCGCGCATCACCACGAAGTCGAGCACCACCGATGATGCCCAAGTTCTGCAGCAGATGAAGAGCATGCTGATGTCGCTGGAAGTGAAGCGCACCGAACTGCTCACCAAGTACCAGCCGACGTATCCGCTGGTCACCGAAGTGGACAAGGAAATTGCCGACACGCACGCGTCCATCGCCGCCGAAGAAGCCAAGCCTTTGCGAGAAGAGACTACTGACCAGAACCCCACCTACGCTTACGTGAGCACCGAACTAGCTAAGGCCAAGGCCGACTATAGCGCGTTGAGCGCCCGGGCCGCCGCCATGCAGGGCATCATCAGCACCTATAAGGCGCAGGCCACGCAACTGGAGCAGAAAGGCATTCAGGAACAGGATCTGCAACGGGTCATCAAGACCGACGAAGAAAATTATCTGCTCTACCAGCGCAAGCGTGAAGAAGCCCGCATGTCGGACATGCTCGATCAGACGCACATCCTCAACGTGGCTGTGGCTGAAGCGCCTGCGGTTCCGGTGCTGCCGGTGGGATCGCGAATCGTGTTTGTGGTCCTCGGCCTGGTAATGGGCGCGGTGATGAGCGTCGGATTGGCGCTGGCGCTCGACTACCTCGATCCTTCATTCCGCACCCCGGCGGAAGTGCTGAGCGAACTGAACATTCCCGTGCTGGCCGCCGTGCCGCATCACTTCCACAGCGGCGGCTATGGCGAAATCCCCAGCAACGGCGGCAATGGCAACGGGCGCCAAGCCGCAGTCGAACCTTTGGAAACTTACGCAGTCCCGGTTGAAATCAGCAAGAAGTAAGGACGCCACTCTATGTTTTTGGAATATTACGGATTTCGGGAACAGCCGTTCGGGGTCACTCCCGACCCGCGCTTTCTTTACCTTAGTCCCGCGCATCGCGAGGCCCTGGCTTCGCTCTACTACGGGATCGAATCGGGCCGCGGCTTTTTAGCCCTCATCGCCAAACCGGGCATGGGCAAGACGACCCTGCTGTTTCACCTGCTGGAAAAATTCCGGCATAATGCGCGCACCGCATTTCTGTTTCAGACGCAGTGCAGCTCGCGCGAGTTCATGCGGTTTCTTCTGGCCGAACTGGGCGTCGAAAGCTACGACCAGGACTTCGTGCGCATGCACGAAGAGTTCAACAAGATGCTGTTGCAGGAGGCGCGCGCCGGCCGCCGTTTCATCATCGTGGTCGACGAAGCGCAGAACCTGGACGCCAGCGTGCTCGAAACCGTCCGCCTGCTCTCCGACTTTGAGACGCCGCGGGCCAAGCTGTTGCAGATCATTCTCGCCGGCCAGCCGGAATTGGCCGACAAACTGGCCAGCCGTCATCTGGCGCAGTTGCGGCAACGCGTCTCACTGCTGAACCGGCTCACGCCGTTGTCGGTGGATGAAGTTCGGCGTTACGTCGAGCATCGCATTCGCGTCGCCGGATATTCCGGGCCGAATATTTTTGCCCAGGATGCGCTGGTCGCGATCGCCCGCTTTACCGAAGGCATTCCCCGCAACATCAACAATTTTTGCTTCAACGTCCTCTCTCTCAGTTGCGCTACACGACAGAAAGTCGTCAACCTGGCGCTGGTGGAAGAAGTCATCAGCGATCTCGACATCAGCCAGCATGTCACGGAAGTCGCGCCGTCGCGGCCTTACGACTTCGAAGAACTGGCCACCATGATGGCCGGGAATCCGTCGCAGGCGCGCATGGCGACGGCCGGAGCATCATCGTCCCCCGCCGGCAATCATATGGATTCGCTCAGTCCCGCCGAAGCGCGAGCCTATATGCAGCAATTGTCGGGACAGTTAAAAGACTGGCAGCAGAACCTTGACCGTGGTGGCGCACGCCGCACCAGTGTCCGCGGCAAGCACGAATAGCTTCCGCATTCGAATCGCAGGTCTGTCGTAGGGTAGAAATCGCTCGGTAGAAATCGCCGGAGCCCAAATACTTATGAGTAGAAACTTCGAACTTCTGCAGAACATTGGCCGGGAACAAGAATTTTTTAAGCCCGATGGAGTGGTCCGGGAAAAAGGCCGGACTGAACCGGTGTCCAAGGCTGCTTCTGAGTTGCCTTTTCAGGATGCCCAGCCATCGCTCGATCCCAAGATTGCCGCGGCGATATCGGGCGCCGCTGCCGCTCCGGCTCCGGCGCTCAAGCCTGAGCCGCTGCAATTTGCCATGGAAAGCTCGCAACTGGCGGAACTGGCGAAAGTAGTGCAGCGGGTTTTCCTGCTGCCCAATGGCAATCCGCCACGCACGGTTGTATTCACCAGCAGCGAGCCGGGCGACGGTTGCAGCTGGATTTGCGCGCGAGTGGGCGAGTTGCTGGCCAGCCAGATTGCAGGATCGGTTTGCCTGGTGGACGCCAACCTGCAAAGCCCCACCCTGCACGAGCAGTTTTCCGTTCCCAATCATCACGGTTTGTCGGATGCGCTGCGGCACTCAGGCTCGATTCGCGGTTACGTGAGCCAGCTTTCGCGGCGCAATCTGGCGTTGTTGAGTTGCGGCTCCGAAGCCAAAGAATCGCACGGGCTGGTCGCTTCCGACCGTATGCGCATGCGGCTCAACGAACTGCGCGAGGAATTCGAATACATCCTGATCGATTGTTCTTCGCTGAGCGTTTCCAATGAAGCTATCGCGGTGGGATCGTCGGCCGATGGCGTGGTGCTGGTGCTCAAGGCCAACTCAACCCGCAAGGATCGTGCCCGCAGCGCGGTGCAGGACTTGAACAACGCGAAGGTGCGGGTGTTGGGCGCGGTACTGAACCAGCGCACATTCCCCATACCTGATTCCATTTACAATAAACTCTAGAACTCAGACTTTAGAAAGCAGCGCTTACAACCCGGGCCATCCTGCGCGGTTTGCCTTCCGTAAGGCTTTCCAGATACTGTCCGGCCAGACCTGAATCATGTTCGAAAACCTGACCGCTGATCTTCGCGCTTCCCAGGAGGACCGTGTCCTCGAAAAAAATATGGGGTTGTGGCGCGTGTTTTTCCGCATGGAAACGCCCGCCATCGTTTGCTACCGCTTTGGCCACTGGGCGGAAAAAGTAGAAATCCCTGTGGTCGGGACCTTGCTGCGTATCGCGGCCGGGATATTTCAACGGTTCGTGCAGATTCTGATCGGCGTCTACATTTCACCTGACGCTGAGATCGGGCCGGGACTGGTGATTCATACGCCGTTCGGCATTGTCGTTGGTCCGAACAAAATTGGCGAGCATTGCACCATTCAAAACGGAGTAGTCATTGCCGCGGGCACGCGGGGCATCGGCGACAACGTTTATTTCGGCGCCGGAGCGAAGGTCATGGGTGGAGCGAAGATCGGCAATAACGTAGTCGTCGCGGCCAACAGCCTGGTGCTCACCGACGTTCCCGACAACATGACGGTCATCGGAGTGCCCGCCCGCATACGCCTGCCCGGCGGCCGCGCCAAGCGCTTTAAGTGGCAGACCGTAAAGCAAAAAGAGCAGGGCACAAACGGCAAAGAATCATCCGCGCCGGCTCCAGCCAATGGCCATCACAATTCGCAACCGCAGGCCACCGTCGCACCGCAAGCTTCTTCACAACCAGAACCAGCAAGCAGAAATTAGTTCTCAGTTCCAGTTCTCAGCAAGTGCAACTGAGAACTAAGAACCAGGACTGAGAGCTGACAACGTAAAGAGAAAGAGGACGACGACTTTGGATTTCGCATGGACTGACGAACAGCTCGACTTCCGCAAGGAAGTGATCCGCTTCGCCAAAAGCGAGTTTCCCGACGACATGATCGAACGCGATCATAACGAAGAATTTTCCCGCGAGGGTTGGGACAAGTGCGCTAAGTTCGGGATTCATGGGCTTCCGATTCCCGCCGAGTACGGCGGCGGCGGCGCCGATACGCTGACTACCGTCTGCGGATTGGAAGCTCTCGGTTACGGCTGCCGCGACAACGGCCTGATTTTTTCCATCAACGCGCACATGTGGAGTTCGGAAATTCCCATCTGGTCGTTTGGCACGGACGCGCAGAAACAGAAATATTTGCCCAAGCTGACCAGCGGCGAGTGGATTGGCGTGCATGCCATGACCGAGCCTATGACGGGCTCGGATGCATTCGCTCTGAAGACACGCGCCGAGCGCAAGGGGGATCGCGTCATTCTCAACGGCTCTAAGACCTTCATCACCAATGCCACTTACGCGGACATGGTGATTGTCTTCGCCACTCTAGACCCCGCAAAGGGACCGAACGGGATTACGGCGTTCATTGTCGAGAAGGGAACTCCCGGATTTACCATCAGCCGCAAGCTGCACAAGATGGGATTGCGCACCTCCCCGATGGCGGAACTCTCGTTTGTCGATTGCGAAGTTCCGGCGGAGAACCAATTAGGCAAAGACGGAGCGGGGCCGGCGATTTTTACCGCGTCGATGGAATGGGAGCGCATCTGCATTCTGGCCAGTCATCTCGGCGTGATGCAGCGACTGCTTGAAACCTCGGTCTGCTACGCGAAAGAGCGCAAGCAGTTTGGCGAGAACATCGGCAAATTTCCCGCCATCTCTTCGAAAATCGCCGACATGGAAGTGCGCCTTGAAACCGGGCGACTGGTGCTCTATAAAGCCGCATGGCTAAAAAGCCAGGGCAAGCATCCGCTGCGAGAAGCTTCGATCGCCAAGCTCTACGTCGCCGATGCGTGCCTGCAAAGCTGTCTCGACGCGATTCAAATTCACGGCGGCTATGGTTATATGACCGAATACCAGATCGAACGCGAACTGCGTGACGCAATTTCCGCCAAGATCTATTCCGGCACTTCGGAAATTCAGAAGATGATTATTTCCGGCCTGCACGGGTTATAAAGTCGGTTCGCCCGCAATCGTTCCGCTTTCTTTTTCATCCAATAACAAACAACCAGTATTGACCTAATTCAATAAAGGGAAACTCTTGGCCTACATTCTTCAACAGCTTTTGACTCGCAGTGCCGCGAAGTATCCGGAAAAGACTGCGGTCTGGGCGCGCAATCGCAGTTTGACCTACCGGCAACTGGACGAGCGTTCGACGCAGCTTGCGCATCTCTTGCGCCAGCGCGGACTCAAAAAAGGCGACCGCGTGGGAATCTTTTTTCCCAAGTGCGTGGAGTCCCTGGTCTGCATGTTCGGAGTTCTGAAGGCGGGCGGAGTCTACGTTCCACTCGATCCGCAGCAACCGACCGACCGCATCGGCTACATCATCGAGAATTGCGGGATTCGCGTTCTGCTGACCAATAAAGACCGCCGCGCCGCCCTCGGCGCCGAGTTCACCAGCACGCTCGACTACTGCGTGATGACCGACGACTCCGGATCAAACGGCAGTGGCAACAAAGTTGTTCCCTGGGCGATGCTGGGAGAATTTCCGGTGTCTCCAGCCCCCGAAATCACGCTGACTGAGACGGACCTCGCCTATATCCTTTATACCTCGGGTTCGACCGGACGCCCCAAGGGGGTGATGCTCTCGCACCAGAACGCGCTGACCTTTGTCGAGTGGTGCGCGGAAAAATTCAAGATGACCGCGGACGACCGCCTGTCGAACCACGCGCCGCTGCATTTTGATCTTTCCGTATTTGACGTCTACAACGCGATGGAGGCGGGAGCCACCGTTTATCTGGTCACGGAAGACCTGGCGTTGTTCCCGGCCAGCCTGGCCAAGTTCATTGAAGAAAAGGAAATTACTGTCTGGTATTCGGTGCCTTCAGCTCTGATGCTGCTGTTGCTGCATGCCAACATGAAAGCGGAGAAGATTCCTCATCTACGAACGATTCTGTTTGCGGGGGAAGTCTTCCCCATGAAATATCTGCGGCAACTGGCGGAACTTCTTCCTAGCGTGGATCTGTTCAATCTCTATGGGCCGACCGAAACCAACGTTTGCACCTACTACAAAGTCGAGCGGGAGCGTCTAAACTCGCTCGACAAATTGCCTATCGGCATTGCTTGTGAGAATACGGAAGTGTTCGCCGTTAGCGATCAGGATGAAATCGTCACCAAAGCGGGCGGCAGCGGCGAGCTTTACGTTCGCGGCCCTGCGGTAACTTACGGCTACTGGGCGGACAAAGAAAAGACCGCGAAGATGGTCGTGCCCAACCGCTTTCAGAAGAATTTCAACGAGAACATGTACCGCACCGGCGATCTGGTGACGCTGGCCGAAGACGGCAACTACTATTTTCAGGGACGCCGCGACAGTCAGATCAAGAGCCGCGGCTACCGCATTGAACTCGGCGAAATCGAGAGCGCGCTGCTCAGCCATCCCAATGTGCGGGAAGCGGCGGCAGTGGCGATTCCCGACGATTTGGTCGGCAACCGCATCAAGGCTGTAGTCGCGGCGCACCAGGACCGCGAATTGAAAACCGCCGAACTTCAGCAATTCTGCGCCACGCGCATACCCAAGTACATGATCCCGGAGCAGATCGAATTTTGCGAAAGCCTGCCCAAGACTTCGACGGGCAAGATCGACCGCGTCCGTTTGACGCAGGAGCCGCAACTGGCCAAAGCCTGAGCGTTGATCGACCGCGATCAGAAGAATTGAAACGAACGCAAGCGCAAAAGCACTATCCCAAGTTCTAATTCATAGGAGACCCGCAAGTCATGGCAATCGAGCAATCGGCATCGGCAACAGCAAAAGATCAGATTCGCGAGTTCATTCAAAAGGACCTGGCCAGCGCCAAGGGCATCAGCTCGTTTTCCGATAACGAATCGCTGATGGAAAACGGCATCATCGACTCCCTCGGAATTTTCCGCCTGGTCGCGTTTCTCGAAGAGACGTTTCGAGTTCGCATCGGCGACGAGGAAATCACCGCCGAGAATCTCAAGAGCGTGGATGCTATCGAGCAACTGGTTTTAGCCAAAAAGAAGTAATCAGCCAAGCAGTAAAGCAGTCAGCTAGGTGCGAAAGCGCTTAACAGCCCTCGGCGAACTCGATTCGCCGCACCCCCTTCACGATCCAACCGAGACACGAAATCCGGAGGACTGCCAGTGGGTACGATACGGCGGCAACTTCTACTCAACACGATGAAGCTGTTCGATGTGTTGCTGATGGTGGCGGCTTTCGCTTTGGCCACCGTCATGGCTTCGCATTCGTCGGCGGCATCGCTGGCGGAGTTTCTGGAAATACGCATCAAGATCCAGAACTTCGTCATCTTCACCGGGATGTTGTTTTGCTGGCACCTGGTTTTTTCCATGTGCGGCGCTTATGCCTCGCACCGGCTTTCCACCCGGCAGGATGAGCTGTTCGACTTGATGAAAGCCACGACCATCGGGGCATTTCTGATCTTTCTGGGCAAGGTGGCGTTCCAGATCACGCTGGTAACGCCCAAGTTTCTGATTGTCTTCTGGGCGACGGCCACGCTGCTGGCGATTCTGAGCCGCGTCGCTTTACGTTTGACTCTGGCCCAGATCCGGCTGCACGGAAGAAATCTGCGCGACATGCTGATCGTAGGAACCAACCCGCGTGGCGTGCAGTTTGCCCGGAAGATTGCCGAGAACCCCACGCTCGGGTATCGCATTGTGGGATTTGTCGATACCGACTGGCAGGGAACTCAGGCATTTGAAAGCTCGGGGTTTCATCGCGTCGCCGACTTCGAAGCGCTACCTGCTTTCCTGCGCAAAAATGTAGTCGATGAAGTTGTGATCGCCGTCCCTATGCGCACCATGCATTCGGAGGCTTCCGAAGTCGCCGCCTTGTGCGAGCAGCAGGGAATCTTAATTCGCTTTGCCTCGAGCCTGTTCGATACCAAAGTGGCGCGCCGACGGGTGGAAGAGATCACCGAAGGCGATTCGCTGATCACGCACTATACGGGCGGACTCGATGGCTGGCCGGTAATTGTGAAGCGCGCGATCGATATCTTCTGCTCTGCAATCCTGCTAATTTTCCTCTCACCCGTACTGCTGTTGACCGCCCTGCTGATCAAGCTGACATCTCCTGGTCCGGTGATGTTCGTGCAAAAACGCCTAGGCTTGAACAAGCGGCATTTCGGCATCTACAAGTTCCGCACGATGGTCGTGGACGCGGAAAAGCGCATGAAAGAGATCGAACACCTGAATGAAGTCTCGGGGCCGGTGTTCAAGATTAAAAACGATCCCCGCATTACGCGCGTGGGAAGATTTCTGCGCAAGACCAGCATTGACGAGCTGCCGCAATTGCTGAATGTCTTCAAAGGCGACATGAGCCTGGTCGGACCGCGACCCTTGCCCATCCGTGATTACGAAGGCTTCAGCGAAGACTGGCAACGCCGACGTTTCAGCGTGCGTCCGGGCATCACCTGCCTGTGGCAAATCGGCGGACGCAGCTCGATTTCGTTCGAACGCTGGATGGAATTGGATCTGCAGTACATCGACAAATGGTCGTTGTGGCTCGATCTGGAAATTTTAGTCAAGACGATCCCGGCTGTGCTCAGAGGGTCAGGGGCGGCGTAAAGCGGCATTCCGGTGCCCAGAACGGCAGAACGCTTGTTTCTGCGGGACATCGATTTTGAATACTTATTCATCACGCAATTTTTCAAGGAGAGATATATGAAGTGGGTTCGCACAACCGTAAGAAACGCTCAAACCGCGGGGGAGCTATTTGGATTCTTCGGCAAACAAAAGCGCTGGTGGCTGCTGCCCATCATCGTCAGCCTGTTCCTTTTGGGAGCCTTAATCGTGGTGGCGCAAAGCTCTTCGCTCGCGCCGTTTATCTACACGATGTTCTAGGCATGCGCCGCTGGTGATCAGCGGGTGGTTTGTAATCCGGGGAGCGAGAGTTTTCATGGGAACGGTTGACTTGCAAGCAGAGAAAGTAAGAGCAAAGAAAAAGGGCGGCTTCTGGCGAAAGCTGGGATCGTTTGTGGTGTTCTGCGTCGCGTTCGAGTTGGTGCTGCGGCTTTTCGGCTTCGGCAACTACACCATCTACCGTCCCGACGACCGTCTGTTGTGGGTGCCGGTTCCGGGGCGCACCGTCACCGTTGACAACCATCTTCCCATCACCATCAACCACCAGGGTTTGCGTTACGCCAGCGATCTTGCGCCGAAGCGGAAAGACGAGTTTCGCGTGATCGCCTTTGGCGACTCCGCAACCCAGGGCTGGGGGGTGGACGACAATTCGACCTATGCCGCATTCCTCGAGCGCAAGCTAAATGAAAGCAGCTGTCCGGGAGAGCGTTTTCAGGCTGTTTCGGCTGGCGTAAATGCTTATCCCAACGCGCTAGTCGGAGAGAAGCTGAAGGAAGTGGAAGAAGATCCCACGTTTCAGCCTGACATCGTCATCCGTGCTTACAGTTTCAACAGCAACTTCGAGCGGCTGCCAAAATTGCAGGGAGCGGCGAAGCAAAAGTTCCTTCGCCAGGTGGAGTTCAAGTCCATCATCCGCCGCAGCGCCATCTACAACTTCGTCATCGAAGACCTGCTCCGCCGGGTGGCTTATTACAAAATGCGGCATGTGTTGATGGCGGGAACGCTTGATGCCCTCGGCGGCATGGACAACCTCGACGTCAACGCAGTCAATGCCAGCTTTCAGAACAGCCTCGACGAAGCCCGCACACACAACGCGCAACTCATCTTCCTCGTTTTGGCCAGCAAAGACGAAACCAGCAAAGAGATGCATCCGTTTCAAAAGGCCATGCTCGATTTCGCGGCGGCCAATCGCGTTCCCGTCGTCAACATGATCGACGTGCTGGAGCAAAAGCCGGTGGCCAATTTCTATATGGATCCGGTGCATCCCACCGCCGTTGGACACGAGTTCATCGCCGACCAGCTTTACAGCGTGATTCGCGGTCTTCCCGCGTATACCGCCGCTTGTCGACCGCAGGCCGTGAACGTAGCCAACTCTGCCGATGGCGTCACTTCTTCCAACGGCACAGCGGCCCACTAAGACGAAATTTAATCAGGAGCTACCGATCGATGGTGCATTTATTGCATTTCTTTAAGCATGTGCTGGAGTTGCTGGCAGTTCTGGCGGCAGCAGGTGTGGTGATCTTTGCCGTGCTGTCTGTCTTCAAAGGCTTTGGAGGGGCGTGGAGTCTGTTCAAGAGCGCTTGGCAGGCATGGAAAGATCTGGCGCATAAGATCGGCAACTTTCAGGCACGGGTCATTCTGACGATTTTTTACGGGATTCTGGTCGCGCCCTTCGGGCTCTCAGCGCGGTTTTTCAGCGATCCGCTGCGCATCAAGAAGAAGCCCGAGCAGTGGCTGGACCATCCCGATGAAGCCTACGACTTAGAGTGGGCAAGGAAACAATAGGAGAGTATGTACATACTAGGGCTCAGTTGTTATTACCACGATGCAGCCGCAGTGCTGCTCAACGACGGCGTGCTGGTGGCAGCGGCGGAAGAAGAGCGCTTTACGCGTAAGAAGCACGACTTCGATTTTCCCAAGCAGGCCATCCAGTTCTGCCTCGACCAAGCGGGCATCACCGGGCAGGATCTCGACTACGTTGTCTTTTTCGAGAAGCCCTTTCGCAAACTCGACCGCATTCTGATGATGACCTTGCAGACCTATCCCCAGTCTTACAAGGTCTTTCGCGAATCCATGATCACGTGGATGGTGGACAAGCTCTGGGTCGGCACCACCATCGAACAGGAAATCGGCGTCAGCCGGGACAAGATTCTGTTCAGCGAACATCACCTGTCGCACGCCGCCAGCGCCTATTTCTGCTCGCCCTTTGACGAGTCCGCGATTCTTACCGTGGACGGCGTCGGCGAATGGGTGACTTCCACTTACGGTGTGGGCAAGGGCAACGACATCAAGATCCAGAAGGAAATTCACTTCCCGCATTCGCTGGGCCTGCTGTACAGCGCGTTCACCGCGTTCCTGGGCTTTGAAGTCAACGAGGGCGAATACAAAGTCATGGGCATGGCGCCTTATGGCGAGCCCAAGTATGTCGACAAGGTCTGGAAAACGGTTAACCAGAACAGCGACGGATCATTCTCGCTGAACATGGAATATTTCAGCTTCCACCACTCCACGGAAAGAACCTACAGCAGTAAATTTGCCGAATTGTTTGGCGATCCGCGTCCGTCGAAGATGCTGTTCTTCACCGAAGAGACCGGCTTCCCGAAATACTTCGGCGAGCCGCCTTCGAACATGAAAGAGCTGTCGAAGATCAACAAGCACTACGCCGATATCGCCGCCAGTATCCAGAAAGTCACGGAAGACATTCTGGTGAACATGGCGAAGCACCTGCACAAAACGACCGGCCTGTCCAACCTGTGCATGGCCGGAGGCGTGGCCTTGAACTGCGTGGCCAACACCCGCATCCTGCACGAATCCGGGTTCGAAAAACTGTACGTGCAGCCTGCGGCAGGCGACGGCGGTGGTGCACTCGGCGCGGCTCTGTGGGCTTACAACACGCTGCTAGGCAAGCCGCGCAACTTCCAGATGGATCACGCTTTCTGGGGTCGCGCCAATTCCGACTCCGAGATCGGCGACTTCCTCCGCGCCAACAACATCAAGCACACGCGTTTTGACGATGAAGACAAGATGCTCGACGTTGTGGTCAACCACCTCACCAACGCCAGCGTCATCGGATGGGCGCAAGGCCGCTTCGAATGGGGTCCGCGCGCTCTGGGCAGCCGGTCGATTCTCGCTGATCCGCGCAATCCCAACATGAAGGACATCGTCAACACCAAGATCAAATTCCGCGAGCCTTATCGTCCGTTTGCGCCATCGGTGCTGGCCGAAAGCGCGGAGAAATATTTCGATCTGCCCAATGCCGCCAAACATTCGCCGGCGCGCTACATGCAATATGTGGTTCCGGTGAAGCCGGCTGCGCAAGCAATCCTGCCTGCCATTACGCATGTGGACGGCACGGGGCGTATGCAGACGGTCTTCAAGGAACAGAGCCCGCGTTACTATAAAATGATTGAGAAGTTCGGCCAGGCGACCGGAGTGCCCGTGGTGATGAACACTTCGTTTAACCTGAAGGGCGAACCGATCGTCAACACTCCCGCGAACGCGCACAACACGTTCATCAAGAGCGAAATGGACGCGCTGGTTCTGGAGAATTTCATCATCGAGAAAAATTAGGCCGGCCTGTTCCTCCTCCTGCGCGTTCTCCTTATTCTATGGCCACTCTTACTCTTCCGGTTGCCGTGAAAACGGCAGGTCTCAGCGTGTTGTGCGTGCACAACCGCTATATTCAGCCGGGAGGCGAAGATCAGGTCTTCGAGTCGGAAGCGCAACTGCTTGCGGAAAATGGCTTCCGTGTAGAGAAGATAGAAGAGCAAACAACGTATCCAGGCGGCCTGGTGCGCAAGATTGAAGCCGCTGTCGATTGCGTCTGGTCGCGATCCTGGCATCAGAAATTTAAAGTTCTTCTGCGCGACCGCCGCCCGGATGTAGTTCACATCCACAATTTCTTCTCGGTAATTTCGCCTTCGGTCTATTACGCCTGCCGGGAAGAAGGCGTGCCGGTGGTGCAGACTTTGCACAACTACCGCTTGCTTTGTCCCGCGGCTTCGTTCTATCGCGAGGGCAAGATTTGCGAAGAGTGCATGGATCAAGGGCCGTTTCACGCTGTTAGCTACGGTTGCTACCGCGACAACAAGCTGGCCACGGCGGCGCTGGCCGCGATGATCGAAGTTCACCGCAAGAAAAATACGTGGAACGAGATGGTGGACCGTTATATCGTTCTCACCGAGTTTGCCCGGCAGAAGATGATCCAGGGCGGCTTGCCCGCCGAAAAAATCACGGTCAAACCGAACTTCGTTTTGCCCGATCCGGGTGCGAAAACCGGCCTGGGCGATTATGCTCTATTCGTTGGCCGGCTGGTCGATTTGAAGGGCGTCGGAACACTGCTGAAAGCCTGGAGCAAGTTGCCGCCTTCTATCCCGCTGGTGATTGCCGGCGATGGCCCCTACCGCAAGGAGATGGAAAAGCAGATCGCGGACCTGGATCTGAAGAATGTAGATTATCGCGGGCGCCTGTCGCGGCAACAAACCTTGGCCGCGATGAAGGGCGCGCGGTTTTTGATTTTTCCCAGCGAGTGGTATGAAGGATTCCCGGTCACCATCGCGGAATCATTCGCCTGTGGAGTACCTGTGCTTTGTTCCCGGCTGGGCGGGATGCAGGAAATTGTGGAAGACGGCGCCACAGGATGGCATTTCACTCCTGCCGATGCCGCGGATCTCGCGAAAAAAGCCGCATGGGCATGGCTCCACGTAGAAGAGACCAGCGCCATGGGCTTTGCCGCACGGGCCGAGTTCGAAGAAAAGTACAGTGCCGAGCGAAATTTTCGCATGCTTTCGGCAATCTACGAGAGCGTTCTGCCTCGTACCAGAGGAGCCCAAGGCCGTAATGAATGTCTCGTCTCCCAATGAACTAAAAGATTTGTCGATAGATCGAAGAGTCGCACAGCATGCGGCGTCCGCGCCCAAGTCGCTGGCCGTCAAGGCCGGGGCGGAGACTCTGACCTACGGCGAGCTGGAGCTGCGCTCCAATCAGCTTGCCTGCTATTTGCAGTCGCTGGGCGCCGGACCGAACGCGCTGGTTGGTATTTTTCTCGAGCGCTCGATCGATTCCGTCGTCAGTCAGCTCGCCGTGCTGAAAGCGGGCTGCGCTTATTTACCGCTGAATCCGGCGGCACCGGCGGACCGCGTGGCTTTCATGTTGCGCGATGGCGGCGTTTCTTGCGTCATTACACGGCAAGGCTTGACGAAAAAACTTCCCTCGGGAAACTGGGAGGTAGTCGCGGTCGATTCCGACCGTGACCGGATTTGCATCCATGCGGTTACGGCTCACGCGGCGGCCCACAAACTCGACGATCTCGCTTATGTGATCTATACCTCGGGCTCAACCGGCCAGCCGAAGGGCGTAGAGATCACGCGCGGAAGTTTGGAAAATCTGATTCAGTGGCACTTGAAGGCTTTTCGCGTTACCGCCGTCGATCGCGCCAGCATGCTGGCTTCGATCGGCTTTGACGCTACCATCTGGGAGCTTTGGCCGTATCTGGCGGCGGGCGCCAGCGTTCATATTCCGGACGAGTCTTTGCGCACGCAGGTCGAGCCTTTACGCGACTGGCTGATCCAAGAAGCGATTACGATTTCTTTCGTGGCCACGCCGCTGGCAGAGATGCTCATGCTACTGACCTGGCCCGGGCAAACCGCGCTGCGCACCCTGCTGACCGGCGCCGACACGCTGCACCGCAGGCCTCCGCAGGGATTGCCGTTTTCGCTCGTCAATAATTACGGTCCGACCGAGTGCACTGTGGTCGCGACCTCCGGAGTGGTTGCTCCGTTCGGAATTGAACCGAAGCAGCCCTCAATCGGCGTTGCCATCGACAACACACAGATTCACATTCTCGACGAGCACATGCGCGCTGTGCCGCAAGGAACCATCGGCGAACTGTACATCGGCGGCGCGGGCCTGGCTCGCGGATACCGTAACCGGCCGGAACTAACGGCAGAAAGATTCGTCAAAAACGTTTTCGATGACTCCGGTTCCAGCCGCTTGTATCGCACTGGAGATCGCGCACGATTTTTGCGCAGTGGCGATATCGAATTTCTCGGACGTCTCGACGATCAAATAAAGATTCGCGGTTATCGCATTGAACTCGACGAAATCAGCAGTGTGCTCGACTCCCATCCTGACGTGAAGGCCAGCGTGGTTGCCGCGGCAGGGGAAGGCGAAGAAAAAAGGCTGATCGCATATTTGGTCCTTTGGCCGGAATCGAAAGCCAATGCGGGAGCGTTTCGCGATTTCCTGCAACGACAATTGCCCGATTATATGATTCCGGCAACCTTCGTTCGGCTCGACGCACTACCGCTCACCAACAACGGCAAAATCGACCGCGCCGCTTTGCCCGCGCCGAACGGCAACACGCTGCCCGACGAAACCTATATTGCTCCCCGCAGCCTGGTGGAACAGCGCCTGGCAGAGCTGATTGCGCCTTTGCTGCGCGTGGAACGCGTCGGAGTCAATGACAACTTTTTCCTGCTCGGCGGGCACTCGCTTCTGGGTACGCAACTGCTCACCCGCATCAGCGAGAGTTTCGGCGTCGAGCTTTCGCTACTGACCGTCTTCGATCATCCCACGCTGGCGGGCATGTCGGCGGAAATCGAAAAACTCATTCTCGCCAAAATTGATGCTACGCCTGCCGACGAACTGCCTGCCGATGAACCCGCGCTCCGCACAGGAGATTACCGTTAGTGCCGTCCAGTACGACCACATCTTCTTCCGCCACGTCCAGAACCGAACGTCCTGATGCGGTTTTGAGCCTTTACCACCTCCTCGATCCGGAGGTGTTGGCCGATCCCTATCCCCTGTTCGACCGCCTGCGACGCGAAGATCCCGTGCACTGGGATCCCTTTCTCCACGCCTGGATCGTCACCCGCTACAGCGATGTGCTGGAAGTTCTGCACACATTTTCCGCCGACCGCACACCCACGCCCGAGCAACTCTCTTCCATGGGCCTGTCGCAACTGAATCCCATTGCGCAAGTGATGGTGAAGCAGATGCTCTTCATGGACGCTCCGGCGCACACTCGCCTGCGCAGCCTCGCGTCAAAGGCTTTCACACCCGCGCGCGTGGAAAAGCTTCGGGGACACATTCGCGAAATTGTCGACCGCCTGCTCGACGCTGTCGAGGCGAACGGTCACATGGACGTGATCGCCGAGGTTGCCGAGCCACTACCCGCCATCGTTACCGCCGAATTGCTGGGCGTTCCTGTGGAAGACTGGCGACGGTTGAAGGCCTGGTCAGCCAACTTCGCCGAGATGCTGGGCAACTTCCAGCACAATCCTGAAAGAAATCCTTTAATGCTGCGCACGGTCGAAGAAATGACCGGCTACTTCCGCGACGCTGTACGCGAGATCGCCGCACATCCGCGGGAGGGCTTGATTGATTCATTGATCACCGCTGAAATTGACGGCGACCGCCTGACCGAAGAGGAAGTCATCGCCAATTCCATTGTGACCATGGTGGGCGGCCAGGAAACGACGACTAATCTCATCGGAAATGGATTGCTGTCGCTGCTGCGGAACCGTTCCGAACTGGATCGCCTGAATGGCGACCTTTCGTTGATTCCGTCCGCCGTGGAAGAGATGCTGCGCTATGAAAGCCCCAGCCAGCACACGGCGCGTCTGGCGCCGGAGGACCGCGAACTGGGCGGAAAGCGGATCGAAAAGCGGCAGGCGGTGATAGCCGTGATGGCTGCGGCGAACCGTGATCCCGAGCGCTTTTCCGATCCCAACCGCTTCGATATTACCCGCGCGGACAACCGCCATCTAGCGTTCGGTTACGCCGCTCACTTCTGCTTTGGCGCGCCCCTGGCGCGCGCCGAAGGCCAGATCGCGTTTGAAGGCATGCTGGGCCGCTTGCGCAACCTGCAACTGGAACCGCAGAAACTTGTGTGGCGCACCAACCTGGGATTGCGTGGGCTGACATCTTTGAAGATTCGCTTTGACGGTGGCGCATCTGGAGCGGTGAATTCGAATGGCGGCGGAAAGCACGCTGAGGTTTCACAAACAAAACCAGAACATCCGACGCCGGCGGCCGCAGGGAACCCGGCAAGTAGAGTGGGCGAGCTGGAAAAATATCTGAAAGACCGCGCGCCGCAGCAGCGCGTTACCCGCCGGGCCGCGCCGGGAGCGGCGCCGCTGTCGTTTCCGCAACAACAAATCTGGCTGCATTCGCAGATTGCTCCGGGAGTTCCGGTTTACAACGAGCCGGTCACCATTTATCGCGACGGCCCAATCGATATGGCCGTTTTACAGCAGTGCTTCGCCGAGATTTTGCGCCGCCACGAAGCCTGGCGCACGACCTTCGATGTGATCCTCGGCGAGCCGGTTCAGATCGTCAATCCTGTTCCCGCGCTGAATCTGCCGCTGGTCGATCTCCGTCATCTTCCGGAAAGTGAGCGAAACGCGGCCGCGTTGGCCGCAGCCACTGAGGATGCGCGCCGTCCCTTCGCTCTGAAAGAATGCCCGCTGTTGCGCGTGAAAGTCGTGCGCCTGGCAGACGAAGAATATCGCATCTATATCACTCTGCATCACCTGATCTTTGACGGGCTCTCGATCTATCAAGTCTTTTTGCCGGAACTGGCGAAGCTGTACGCCGCATTTTCCCGCGGAGAAGCTTCGCCGCTGCCCGAGTTGCCCATTCAGTATGCGGATTTCGCCGGCTGGCAGCGTAATTATCTTCGGGATGGCATCCTTTCCCAGCATCTTGATTACTGGCGGACAAAGCTTGCCGGAGATTTGCCCGTCCTCGATTTGCCGATTGACCATCGCCGGCCCGCAGTGCAGACATTTCAAGGCGCGATTCAAACGCTGCACTTGCCGAGCGAGTTGAGCCGGCAGTTAAAGGCTCTGAGCAAGAAAGAAAATTCAACCTTATTCATCACGCTGCTCGCCGCTTTCAAGACTTTGCTGCATCGTTACACCAGTCAGGACGATCTGCTGATTGGCACGGTGGCCGGTTCGCGCAAGCGCTCGGATTTCGAAAACCTGCTGGGCTGTTTCCAGAATCCCGTGGTTCTGCGCACCGACTTTTCCGGCTCTCCCAGCTTCAGCCAGATCCTGAGCCGTGTGCGCGAAACCACCCTCGGCGCCTTGCAGCACGACGAAGTTCCTTTTGAACTCGTCGTCAAAGAACTGCACGCCGAGCGCGATCTCAGCCGCAATCCCCTGGTGCAGGTAGCCTTCACGCTGGTGCCGCAACCCGCTTCGCCCCAACCCGGATGGCGCGCCGGACAGTGGGATGTGGAAACCGGCGCGGCCAAGTTCGACCTCTACCTGGAGATGGAAGACGAGAGCGACGGCCTGACCGCGCGCTTCATGTACCGCAGCGATCTTTTTCTGCCGCAAACGATCGAACGCTTGAAGTCCAACTTCACCACGTTGCTCGAAGGCATCGTCGCCCATCCGGAGCAAGACATCGAGACGCTTCCGCTGCTGACTACGGCGGAACGGCATCAGCTTTTGGTGGAGTGGAACGAAACGAAAGTTGAGTATCCTGCGGATTTGCTGCTGCATGACCTGGTGCGCATGGCTGTCCTGCAATGCCCGACGGCCGTCGCCGTCGCCGGCGCAGATCAGACCGTCACGTATGCGGAGCTGGAAGCGCGCAGCAATCGACTCGCGCACCAATTACGCTGGGCTGGTGTTGGCCGGGAAACCGTGGTGGGCTTGTACTTCGAGCGCTCAATCGAAATGGTGGCCGCGATCCTCGCGGTGCTCAAAGCTGGGGGAACTTGTCTTCCGCTGGACCCCGCCTACCCGGCGGAGCGTCTCGCGTTCATGATCGAGGACTCCGAGGCTGCGCTGCTGCTGACTCACTCGCGCCTCGAAGCTCAGCTTCCTTCGCACGGCGCGCAGGTTATTTTTGTCGACCGCATGGAAAAAGGCAGCGAACCGGAACGCGCCTTCGCTCCCGCGCCAATCGCGGACCCCGACGGCGTCGCCTATCTTATCTATACCTCCGGCTCGACAGGGCAGCCCAAAGGAGTTCGGGTCACCCACCGCGGATTGATCAACTCCACGCTTGCGCGAAAGACCTACTACCGCGCGCCGCTGACCAGCTTTCTTCTGCTTTCTTCTTTTACCTTCGACAGTTCGCTGGCCGGAATTTTCTGGACGCTGTCCGCCGGCGGCACACTGGTTTTGCCTCCCGACCAGTCGCGCTGGGATTTGAACTCCTTGTCCAGTCTGGTTGCGCAGCACAAAGTTTCTCATCTGCTGTGTGTGCCGTCACTCTATAAGATGATGCTGGAAACGGCGAAGCCCGGCGATTTTTCTTCTCTGCAAGTCGCCATTGTCGCCGGCGAATCCTGCCCCGGCCATCTGGTCGAACAGCACCACGCGCAAGTTCCTCATGTCGCGCTCTATAACGAGTATGGTCCCACCGAAGCCACGGTTTGGTGTTCGGTCTACAAATGCGAGCCGCAGCCCGATTCCAGCCGCGTTCCCATCGGGCAACCCATCGCCAATACGCGACTGTATGTCCTTGATTCGCGCATGGAGCCGGTTCCAGTGGGGGTAGCCGGCGAGTTGCACGTTGGCGGAGCCGGAGTAACTGCGGGTTATTGGCGCCGCGCGGAACTGAATACACAGAAATTTGTTGCCGATCCCTTCGGCAAAGATTCTCAGCTATATAAGACTGGCGACAAAGTCCGTTACCGCGCTGACAGAAATCTGGAATGGCTGGGCCGCATGGACGGCCAGATCAAACTGCGAGGCTTCCGTCTCGAGCTGGGAGAAATCGAGGCCGCGCTGGCCGCTGGTCCGGAAGTTCTGCACAGCGTAGTTCAACTGCGCGAAACGGAAACCGGCGGCCCACAACTCGTTGCTTACGTGGTTCCGCGCCCAGGTGCTCTGGCTTCCCATGAAGGCCTGCGCGAGCGTCTCGAAGCCCGCGTGCCATCCCATGCCATTCCCGCCGCATTCGTATTTCTCGACGCAATTCCAAAATTGCCGAATGGCAAAGTCGATATCCGGCGCTTGCCATTGCCGGACGCGGCAATGCAAAGCCAGCCCGCGAAAGTCGCGCCGCGCTCACCGGTGGAAGAAGTGATTGCCGGAATTTGGGAGCAGGTGCTGCTGCGCGAGCACATCGGCGTCCGCGAGGATTTTTTCGCCTTGGGCGGGCATTCGCTGCTCGCCGCCAAAGTGGTCTCGCGCATTCTGCCAACGCTGGGAATTGAACTACCGCTGCGTTCGATCTTCGAGCGACCGACTATTGAAGGCCTGTCGGCGTTGATCGAAAATTTGCGCCTCGAACGCTCCGCCGCTTTCACCCAGCCGATCGCCCCGGCACGGCGCGACGTGAGTCCGCCACTATCCTTTGCCCAGCAGCGCTTGTGGTTCCTCGACCAATTGGAGCCGGGCAATCCGCTGTACAACGTTCCCTGCGCCATCCATCTCGAGGGAAACTTAGACCAGGAGGCGCTCGAACGCAGCCTTAACGAAATTGTGCGCCGTCACGAAATTCTGCGCACCCGCTTCACCACCAACAGCGGCCAGCCGGTGCAAGTCATCGCGCCCGCGCTCAGCATTCCTTTGCCTGTCACCGAACTCGGACGTCTGCCGCAAGCTGAGCGCCGGGCAAAGGCCGAACGTCTTGCAGCGGAGGAAGCCAAGCGCAGCTTCAATCTGGGAGCCGGCCCGCTATTGCGCGCCAACCTGTTGCGCCTGGCAGCGGACGAGCACGTGCTTCTGCTGAACATTCACCACATCGCCAGCGATGAGACTTCCCGGGAAATTATTGTGCGTGAACTGGTGGCGCTTTACGACGCGTTTTCTCAAGACAAGCCATCGCCGCTGGCCGAACTGAAAACGCAATACGCCGACTATGCCGTGTGGCAGCGCGGGTGGCTCAAGAACGGAACCTTGGACAAGGAAATCGCCTACTGGCGCGAACGTTTGCAAGGCGCTCCTGCCGTGCTCGAATTGCCCACGGATCATTCCCGTCCGGCCATACAGAGTTTCCGAGGCGCGAATCAATCGCTCGATCTCGATCCGGCAATCGCGGAATCGTTGAAGGGCCTGAGCCAACGCGAAGGCGCCACGTTATTCATGACCCTGCTGGCGGCATTTCAGGCGCTGCTTTCGCGTTACACCGGACAGGACGATATCGTTGTGGGTTCGCCATTCACCAACCGGCAGCGGGCGGAGGTCGAAGGCCTGATCGGGTTCTTCGTCAACACGGTTCCCCTGCGCGCCGATCTCTCGCACGATCCCAGCTTTCGCCAGCTCTTGCATCGAGTCAAGGAAACCGCGCTGGCAGCCTACGATCATCGCGAATTGCCGCTGGAAAAACTGGTCGAGGAACTACGGCCCGAACGCAATCTCAGCTATAACCCGCTGTTCCAGGTCCTGTTCGCGGTGCAAAACACAGTCTCCTCGGTGGAGCAGGTGGGCGGCATAACGCTGCATTTGCGCGACGTGGACACGGGCACGGCCAAGTTCGATCTGACCTGCACGGTGATCCCGAGAGAATCGGGATTTACCACCAGTTTCGAATACAACACCGACCTGTTCGAGGCGGCCAGCATTCGCCGCATGATCGACAGCTTTCATTCAATTTTGGAGGCGGCCGCACGCGACCCGGAGCAGCCGATTTCTCAACTGCCTCTGCTCAGCCA
Source organism: Candidatus Sulfotelmatobacter sp. (assembly GCA_036513255.1). Lineage (GTDB taxonomy): Bacteria > Acidobacteriota > Terriglobia > Terriglobales > Acidobacteriaceae > Sulfotelmatobacter. The sequence continues at coordinate 99,063 of DATBZH010000068.1, forward strand.
CAGGGAACGGCAACGAGTTCTGGTCGAGTGGAATGCGACGCAGTCCGATTATCCGCGTGACAGGTGCATTCATCAATTGGTGGAAGCCCAGGCCGCCGAATCGCCCGACGCCACCGCGGTCCTGCACGAGCACAACCGGCTAAGCTACCGCGAACTGAACCAGCGAGCCAACCAACTCGCGCACTTCCTGCGCAAACGCGGAGTTGGCCCTGAAGTGCCGGTGGGAGTGTGTCTTGAGAATTCGCTGGAGCTGACGGTTGCACTGTTGGCCGTGCTCAAAGCCGGCGGGGCTTGTTTGGCGCTCGATCCCGCATATCCCAAAGAACGGTTGCATCTGATGCTGGAAGATTCCGGCGCTCCGCTGCTATTGTCCCGCGAAGGGCTGCTGCCAGACCTGGCCAGCCCGCACACAGAAAGAATCTGCGTTCTTGCCGCCGGCGAGTTTCTGGATGACGAGAGCCGCGAGAATCCCGAACCGAACGTCACGCCGGCCAGTCTTGCGTACATGATTTACACTTCGGGTTCGACGGGCAAGCCCAAGGGCGTCATGCTGACGCACGAGGGCCTGGTCAACTATATTGCTGCCGCCGTCAAGCTTTACGGCCTGCGCCCCTCCGACCGGTTGCTGCAGTTTTCTTCCATCAGCTTCGACATTGCCATTGAAGAAATTTTTCCCACTTGGGCAGCGGGCGCTACTCTGGTGCTGCGCTCGGGAACCTTTTCGCTGGCTGGTTCCGATTTTCTACGCTGGGCGAAGCAGCAAAAACTGACCGTACTCTCTGTCGCCACCGCGTATTGGCACGAACTGGTGCACGAACTCACCGAGTCAGGAGCTGCGCTGCCGGAGAGTTTGCGGCTGGTAATTGTCGGCGGAGAAAAAGCCCAAATTCAGGCGCTCGAAGCCTGGCGAAAGGTCGCAGGCAGCCGGGTTCGCTGGCTCAACACCTACGGCCCCACGGAAACCAGCGTGATCGCGACATCCTATGAGCCGCCATCTTCCGGCCCTCTGCCTTCGCCCTTGCCGATTGGACGCCCCATCGACAATGTTCGCATTCATATTCTCGATCGCAATCTTCAGCTCGTGCCGGTCGGCATTCCTGGCGAAGTTCACATTGGCGGGCCGGGCGTTGCGCGCGGATACTTGAATCATGCTGATCTAACCGAGGCGAAGTTTGTCTCCGATCCCTTCAGTTCCCGCCCTAACGCGCGCCTATACAAGACCGGCGACCTGGCGCGCTATCTCGAAGACGGGCAGATCGAGTTTGTCGGACGCCGTGATTTTCAGGTAAAGATCCGCGGCTTCCGCGTCGAGCTTGGTGAAATCGAAGCGGCGCTGGCCAAGCATCCGGCGGTGCGTGAATGCATCGTGGCGGCCCGCGAGGAGGGAAACATTAAGCGATTGGCAGCCTACGTGGTCCCGGCCGCCGGAGCCACCGTCGATGCGGGCGCACTGCGCAAGTTCCTCAAGAAGCAACTGCCCGAGTACATGGTGCCGCCCGACTTCGTCAGGCTGGAAGAGTTTCCGCTGACACCGAACGGGAAAGTTGATCGCAAAGCGCTTCCGGCGCCGCAGCCGGGGGTGGTTTCCGAGTCCGGTCATGTCGCTCCCACGAATTTTGTCGAAGTGCAACTAGTGGCGATGTGGGAAGAAATCCTGGGAAAGAAGCCGGTCGGCATTCGCGACAACTTTTTCGATCTGGGTGGACACTCCCTGCTTGCCGTCCGGCTCATGCGCCGCATCGAACAAAGCTTCAAAAGAAAACTGCCCCTCACTACGTTGTTTGAAGCCCCGACCATCGAGCAATTTGCCGCCCTCTTGCAGCAGGAGCGGTGGACGCCGTCGCATTCGTCGTTAGTACCCATTCAGCCGGAAGGAGATCGTCCGCCGTTTTTCTGTATTCACGGGCTGGGCGGCACAGTGTTGCGTTTTCACGCTCTGGCCCAGCACATGGGTACGGATCGTCCTTTCTACGGTGTGCAAGCGCAGGGACTGGAAGGCGACCGGGCGTTTCATACTAAAGTGGAAGAAATGGCCGCGTTCTACATCAAAGAAATTCGCGCGCTGCAACCCGAAGGCCCTTATCACCTCGGTGGCTATTCTCTCGGTGGCTTGATTGCCTTTGAAATGTCACGTCAGTTGCAGGCCGATGGACAGGAGGTAGGATTGCTCGCTTTGCTTGATACTTATCCCGGCAAGCCAAAGTCGAATAAGCTTCTGTTGAGCACTCTGTTGACGCTGCCGCGTCATGAGCAACTCTCCTATCTCATGCAGCGCGCCAAGCGCATTCGCAAAGGCGTCAAGCGCAGGTTTGAGGCGCTGTTCCTGCCGGCGCCGCTGAAGGCGGTGCGCAAAGTATTTTCTGTAGCCGAAGAAGGTTACAGGCCCCAGGTCTACTTCGGCTCCGCAACCTGGTTTCGCGCTACGGAAAAAGGATTGCGCGGCGTGGACAATCCTACCGATGACTGGTCGAAATGGGTCACGGGGGGCGTCGAAGTACACGAAATTGAAGGCGACCACGGCAGCATCCTCAAAGAACCGCAGGTACGCCACCTGGCCGAGCGCGTGCGCTTCTGCCTGAATCAGGCGCAGGATGAATATGCCGAGCGCGAATTGGAAGCGCAGGTATCGTAGAAGACGCGCACTCAGCATTCCGCCAGTAGCATTCAGCCCAGAATCGGGAGATTCACTTCCGAAGTTGTCGGAGGCCGAACGTGATTGCTGAGTGCTTCTCAAGGAAAAATCATTGCCGCAAGACTTACAAAACAACACCGCTGTTTTGCCGCCGCCGGAAGACGTCGGCACTCGCTCGTCCCGGCTTCCCAGCCGCGCCAAAATGCAGAAAATGTTCAGCTGGGGCACCAAGGGTGGACTGGCCATCCTCGAATACGGCCTCATCGCCGGTTCGAACTTCATCCTCGGTTTTTTGCTGGCTCGCTGGATGACTCCGGAACAATACGGCGCATACGGCCTGGGCTTCAGCATTTTTCTTTTGCTCTCATTTCTCTATCAGGCGTTGTTGCTCGAGCCGATGTCGGTCTATGGCGGCTCGAATTACCGCGAGAACCTGCGCGGCTACATGCGCACGTCTTTGAAGATGCACAACGCGATTTCTGTGGTCATCTTTCTGGTATTCGCGGGCGCGGCGTTTGTCACCTTTGAGCTGGGCAAGTCGCCCGCGCTCGCCGGAGCGCTCGCCGGCCTGACCATAGCCGCGCCTTGCATATTTTTGTTTTGGCTGGGACGCCGCGGTTTTTATCTGAGAATTTCTCCCGGCCCCGCAGCGCTGGGAGCAGTGCTTTATTTCGTGCTGGTGATGGCCGGCGTATTTCTTATCAACCGCCTGCACATCCTCTCTTCGTTCTCGGCTTTTGTGGTGATGGGCCTGGCGGCTTTGGTGTGCGGCATCGTTCTCATGTTCGCGTTGCGCCGCGTGCTCGAACCAAGCACTGTGATTCCTGACCTCCGCGAAACCTGGCGCAAGCACTGGGTCTACGGACGCTGGGCGCTGGGCAGTTCCATCGTAGGCTGGATACCCACGTACCTTTATTTTTCCGTGGTCAGTGTTTTTGCCGGGATCGCGCACGCCGGCGAACTCCGCGCATTGATGAATCTTGCGGGACCCGTGCTTCAGACCTACGCCGCGCTCTCCATGCTGTTTCTGCCCTACGCATCGCGGATACAGAGCAAAGAAGGGAACGCTGGAACCTATGCCCTCACCTGGCGTCTCACGGCACTGTTCACAGTGGGCGCGATTGTCTACTGGGCTGCGGTCATTCCATTTCGTACGCAGATCTTTCATTTGCTGTATGCGGGCAACTACAGCAATGTCGCGAACTATCTGCCATTTTTCGCGATCGAGACGATTATCTGGTCGGCCAGTGTCGGCGCGTCCATTGTGCTTCGCGCCATGGAGTCACCGCGTTCGATGTTCATCGCCAACTGCGCGGCCAGCGCCATCACTTTTGTCGTCGGTATTCCCGCAACCAAGTTCTTCGGCCTGTGGGGCGTAGTCTGGAGCATCATCCTCGCCAACTCCGCCGCGCTCGCGATCACAATCGTCCTGCTGCGCCGCAAATCTCTTGAAGGTGGCGCGCCCGCTCTGGATTTTGCCGCGCCACTGCCCGTGGAAGAGGGACTTTAGCGACGTGTTGTCATTCCCGATCGGGCGGAAACGTCCGGTGAGGAACCTGCTGTTGGCGTGAAGCGCCGGAATCGCCTCGGAAACTAAAGCAAGTTCACCAGCAACTCGAATCAGCAAGTAATCTTTCGGCAGTCGGGCCGCCCCATCTCGATGTCGATATACAGCTCATAGGAGACATAGAGAGATGAATACCCGATCCAGCCGTTTTGCTGCCGTTTGCCTTTTGATACTCACGTGCAGCTTCGCAAGCGCTCAAAGCAACGCTCCGGTTGTCATCAAGGAATCCAAACACATGCTGTCGCCGTCTCTGAGCGATCTGACGCCGAGCCCGGTCCCTGCCGGTGCCAAAGCCCAAGCGCAAGCCAGCCGCAGCCTTGCTGTCAAGAATGTGACGTTCAATGCTCCGCTCCTGAACTTCGATGGCACCAAGGGCACGGGCTACAACTACTCCGACGCCACTGGCGCCGTGGGCGCAACCCAGTATGTTCAAGTTACAAACCTGCAATACACGATTTACAACAAGACCACTGGGGCGAAAGTTCGCGGACCCTTCGCCGAAAATGCTTTATGGAAGACCTTCGGCGGTCCCTGCCAGACCAGCAACAACGGCGATGGAGTCGTGATGTACGATCAAGCTGCCGCCCGCTGGGTTTTTCACCATCACGCCGAGCCTGTAAACGGACCGTACCTGAACTGCGTCGCAGTCTCCACTACCTCCGATGCCACCGGCGCTTATTATCTCTACGCCTTCGAGAACACCATCAATCTGCCGGATCAGCCGAAGCTGGCCATCTGGCCTGACGCCTACTACATCGGCCAGAACCTGTTGAACCCGACGACGAAAGGCTTTCAAGCCGCGCAGGCCTGTGCTCTCGACCGCAACAACATGCTTCTGGGCAATGCGGCGACCTCCATCTGCTTCCAAGGCAGCATCAGTTTGCCCACGATTCTTCCCGTAACCTGGGAAGGTCCGAATCCTCCGCCGCAGGGCGCGCAGGAATATTTCTTTGAGCTCGATCAGCGTCCGGGCAAGGGCATGATCCAGATGAACGAATTTCTGTTTCACGTCGATTTTGTGACGCCCAGCAATTCGACTTACACTTCAGCCGGTTCCTTGGTGCTGCCTACGTACCGCGATGCTTGCCCGACGGCATGCGTACCGCAGGTCGACACCACCAATACTGCCAAAGCAACCGGCGACCGCCTGATGGCTCCGCTGGTGTACCGCAACTTTGGCGACCATGAATCCATACTGCTGACCCATAGCGTGTCCACCGGAAAGACCATCAACACGACTTCGGGAATTCGCTGGTACGAACTCCGTACTCCGCTGACTCCTGTGATCTATCAGTACGGGACATTTTCTCCAGATGCCAACTACCGTTTCGTGCCCAGCATGGGCATGGATCAGATGGGCGACATCGCGGTCGGCTACACCGTTTCCGGACCGGCAATGCATCCCGCGGTTCGCTACACGGGTTGGACTCCGGCTGATCCGCTGGGCCAGATGGAAGCGGAAACCAGCATCATTGAGGGAACCGGATCGCAGCAATCCACGAACACCGCCTGGTCGAACTACAGCGGCCTGTCGATCGATCCCACCGACGATTGCACCTTCTGGTACACCAACCAGTACTATGCCGCCGATTCGCCGAATAAATGGAACACGAGAATTACATCGTTCAAATTTCCAACGTGTACCGGCACCAACTAGCGCTTAATAAGTCTTGTCATCCTGAGCAGAATATGGCGGACGCGGAGCGTTCGCCATACGTAGTCGAAGGATCTGCTGTACGCCGTAAAGCTGCACATGAGCCGCAAGGCGTTCTCATACGAACGTAATCAAATCATGCCCATACTCCGAAAACTCCGTCACGAAGTAGCCAAGAGCCCGGCCCGTATGCCGCTGGTCTGGCTGCGCCACAAAACTCTTTTGCCCAACGATGTTTTTCTCGCTTCCTATCCGCGCTCGGGTAGCACCTGGCTGCGCTTCTTGTTGTTCGAATCGCTGGCTGGCGAGTCGTCGGGATTCGGCAACGTCAACGAGTCGATCCCCGACGTAAAGGAACACAAAATCGGCAAGCCGCTCATGCCCAACAGCGGACGGCTCATCAAAACCCATGAGGTCTATCATCCCGCGTACCGCAAGGCCGTTTATCTGGTGCGCGATCCGCGCGACGTGGCGCTTTCCGAATATGCCTACCAGACCGCGCTGGGCCTGGTCGAACAGCCGCTCGACGACTATCTGCGGGCGTTTCTGACAAAGGGAGTGAATCCCTTTTCTTCCTGGACCGAACATGTCCAGTCCTGGCTCTCCGCGCCGCTTTCGCCGGATCAATTGCTGATCGTGAAATTTGAAGACCTCCGCAAAGACAGCGTTGCCTCGGTCAGTGAGATCATCCGCTTCTTCGGCGTCACGCCCGACGAAGCGCGGATTCGCCAGGCCATCGCCAATAATTCCGTCGAGCGTATGAAAGCCAAAGAGAAAGAAACGCCGCAGCGCGCTTCAAAAAAAGGCCAATTCATTCGCAGTGGTTCGGTCGGAGGCTGGCGCGCCAATCTGAATGACGCGCAGGTTAAGATCGTGCGCGATCATGCGACAACATTGCTAACCCGGCTGGGATATCCGCTCGACGCGCAGCCGCAAGAGTCGGCCATGGCCGCGCGCTAAAATAAGTTCTTCTCCGCGATCTCTGCGTCCTCTGCGTTAAAAGGGTTTTCGCGAAGCTAAAAGTAATCGCAACCTCAGTATGAACTCGATCAACCAAACTCCGTGGTCTCCGCCAACTCCGGTCCGCGCCTCGCATCCGGCAGCCGCGCTCTTGAAGTTGGTCGCATTCCTTCTCGTCGGCATCGGTGGCAGCATCGTCGGCGCGTGGCTGGTTTGGAATCGAGGAGTCAGTCTGGGCCTGGTATGCCTGGCGATGATTCTGGCTATTCCGGTGATGTGGGGATCGTGGGTCGGCTTTCAGGAAGTCTGGCGCGTGATTGGCGCATTCCGCTTCAAGCTCAAGTGGTGGCACTGGCTGTGGCTGCTCAGCATCAGCAGTTCGTTCGTGTTCCGCTACCGCAGCGCCTCGGAAATTACGCAAAATCCCTTCGACGCTCTCGCCGGCTTGCGCGTGGCCCCGGAAATAATCGTGGGTTGTGCTTTGCTTCTCCGCCTGGTTTTTCGCAAGCCGGATTGGGGACCGTCGATGTTCCGTGGCATCGTGGGCTCGACGGCGATCTTCGGGCTGGTCTGTCTCACCTCTTCGTTGTGGTCGGTGAAATTTTCCTGGACGTTTTACAAGTCTCTCGAATATCTGTTGGATCTCTCGATCATCGCCGTGATTCTAACGGTGGTTACGAACAGCGAACAATACAAAACGTTCATCGATTGGACCTGGATCATTGCCGGCGCCACCATCGCCTGGGTGTGGATCGGTTTGCCGATCTGGCCGGAGCTCACATGGTCCGGAGAAGCGCGTCTGGCTGGCGCTTATCCAATCGTCTCTTCGAACGAACTCGGCGACACTGGAGCAATTCTGCTGTTAGTCGCCGCCATCCGTCTGTGGCCGCTCTCCGGCGAATGCAAGCATCGAGCCTTCTACATTCTCACGGCTATCATGGGCGCGGTTACCATGGTCGCCGCCGAGACCCGCAGCGCCTTCGCCGGATTGGCAGTTGCCGCGCTGGTTGTGTTGTTCTTGTCGGGCCGCAAGCGATACGCGGTTTGGGCTTCTTTTCTCGCCGTCCCCACGGTCATCCTGACATCGGTTGGGCCCAAGATCATGGCCTACCTGCAGCGCGATCAGAGCCAGGCAGAATTGATGTCCATGTCGAGCCGCCTCGATTGGTGGACGATCGGCTTCAACATGTTCATGCAACATCCCTTCACCGGACTGGGCGCGTATGCCGGCAGCCGTTTCGCCGTGCTCTCCGCCGTAGGAGCACCGCAGTTGCACAGCGACTGGCTCGAAGTGCTGGTCGGAACCAGCATCTGGGGCATGACTCCTTTTGTAATTTCGCTGGTGTGGATCTGGATGATTCTCATTACCTATTTCCGCCGACGGCGTCTTGAACCGATCGACCGGCAGCTGACCATCGAAATGATCGGCGTCATGACCGTCATCACCATTCACTCGTTCGTGAACGTGGAGATGACTTGGCACCACCCCACACTGTTCCTGATTATTCTCGGCTGGGCGGAATTTCTGCGGCGAAAGATGATGCGTCCGACCAAACCTGCGCCGCCACAACAATTCCGGCAGGAACTGAAGCCGATTACCAGCGCCCAGTTGCTATCAACCGGGCGCTAATCAAAGTCATCGCAATATTTCCTGACGCTCTGTGATCCATAAATACCCCTGTCATCCCGTCCGTAGCTTCCGCTTCCCGAAGGGAAGGGAAAGCGCAGTGGAGGGACCTGCGGTTCCTCGCAGCCCAGCACGAACTTAAACGAGCCACTGACGACTGATTCTTATGCACGCAACACTCGCATCACCCAACACGCTCTCGACTGCCACGACACCCACTTTCAAAGTCCTCGGCATCCGCGTCGATGCCGTACAGATCCCCGACGCCATCGGCATCCTCGAGCAATGGATTGCCGACCGCGATGGCTCCCGCTACGTCGCCGTCACCGGCATGCACGGAGTCTCCGAATCACTATCCGATCCGCAGTTTCGCGCGATCCTCGGCGCAGCAGGCATGGTCGTTTCCGACGGCATGCCGCTGGTCTGGCTGGGGCGCTTTCATGGACACACCAACATGGCCCGCCGCGTTTACGGCCCCGAGCTGATGGAAACTTTCTGCCGCCAGACCGGGTCGCGTTACCGTCATTTTTTCTATGGAGGCGCGGAAGGCGTTCCCGAGCATCTCGCCAAAGTGATGCACGAGCGTTTCGGCGTACACGTCGCGGGTTGCTTCTCGCCGCCGTTCCGTCCGCTGACTGCAGAAGAAGACCGGCAGATCATCGAGAGGATCGAAGCCGCGAAGGCCGATGTTCTTTGGATCGGCCTCAGCACTCCCAAGCAGGAACGCTGGATGTACGAGCACTGCCCCAAGCTCACCGTTCCTGCCGTTCTCGGAGTCGGCGCGGCCTTCGATCTCAACACCGGACGTCTCAGCCAGGCGCCCGACTGGATGCGCGAAAACGGCTTGGAATGGCTCTATCGCTTGTACGCCGAACCGCGCCGCTTGTGGCGCCGTTACCTCGTCAATGGCCCAATCTTCCTATGGAATGTTGGCCTGGAATTGCTTAACGTAAAGAAGTTCAGTTAGGGCCGAAAGACCCCGTTCCTCCACGCGTCTTTCAGCTTGAATGAGATTGCGATCATGCTAAAATTGCGGCCAATTTAGTAACGCCGCCTCATTCGCAGTCTCGCCCTAAATCTGATTCGGAGGTTTTTTTGTCATTGCACCTTCAATTTAAGCAGTCTTCAGTTCGTCATAAATTTTCTCGGCAACACCGTAATCCCTGCAAGCCATGACCATAAATACCCTGGAAGAAACGACCACGGAAGAAGTTTCGCAAGCGCAGCCCACCTTCACACCCACCCACGGGCCCCTATTTGTCGTCGGCATGTGGCGGTCGGGTACTTCGCTTTTTTACGCTCTCATCAATCAGCATCCGCAAATTTCCTTGCTCTATGAAGACGAGCTTCCGTTGCTGTGGCCTTTATTTATCGGTGGCAAAACCAAGGCGGACTGGGCCGAGCGCTGGGAGTTCTGGAACCAGGCTTTAAGCCGTCACAAAATCAACATCCCTGATCTTCCGCGCCAGGTTTCAAACATGCGCGAGGCCAGCGAGCAAGTGTGGCAGCGCTACGCTCCCGATCAGCCGATTCGCGGATGCAAGTCTCCGAATTATTTCGACTGCCTGCCGCGTCTGGCGGAGGAATTTCCCGACGCAAAATTTATCGTCATCTGGCGCGATCCCGCCGACGTTTGCCGCAGCGTGGTCCGCGCCCGCACCGATTCGTTCTTTGCCCGGCGCGGCATGGTGCTGCGCGCTCTGCTTGGCTGCCGCGATCTTAAATCGGGTTACGATGCTTTGACCGCCAAAGGCATGCCTGTTCATGGCGTGCAATATGAAGAACTCGTCTCCAATCCCTCCGAAGTGATGCAGGGAGTTTGCGGTTTTCTCGGCGTCGATTTCGATCGCCGGATGGTTTCGCTGAAAGACGCCGATCGCTCCGCCATCTACGATGCCAGCCACCACGAAATGGTGAACAGCGAGAAAATTCGTGCGGAAAAGAAAAAAAACGAAGTGCTTTCCGAAGACGTGCGCCGCAAGGTCGCTCGGTACATTTCTTACTGGAAGGAAGAGTCGGGCGGAAGCTGGCCATGCTTCCCGGAAAAAGTCGATGCCCAAACGCCCACTCTTTTCTTCGGCGAACGAATACTCGACCGGTTGCTCTACCGAGGCCTGCGAGCTTTCGATCAGGCCGTAGCCGTCGCCTACTGCTATCTGCCTCTCAAACTTTTGCGAAAATATCGGACGTCGAAGATTCCGGCCAGTCCAAATGAGCGGGCTCCGGAAAAACGACTAGCCGCCGCTTCGCAAAAGAACTAATCTTGACGTTGGTGCTCGACGGTGATTTGTAATCGCCGTCGAGTCGCCCTCCCCGCGGCCTCGTTCATATTTTCCAGAGCTGCGGTTTCTAAATCTTCATGCTGATACTCGGTCTATCCTCGTTCAAGAACGACACTGCCGCAGCCCTGCTGCGCGACGGCGTGATTGAAGCTGCCATCGAGAATGCCAAGCTGCAGCCGTCTGTCACCCGTGGCATTCCCGAAGCCGCCATCGAATTTTGCCTGAAGCAGGGAAGCGCTTCCTGGAAAGACCTCGATCTGATCGCCGTAGCCAGCGACGCGACTCCCGGTTGGAGGCGCCGCTCGTTCTCGCGACCGCGCTTTTCGCCCCTCGCGCCCATCGCCACCACGTTTCAGGAAGGCAAAGAATTCAGCCGCTTCGCCTGGGAGTGGACCAGCATTCGCTCCCTGCGGCAGCGCCTCGGCGCAGGCGCGCGAGATGCCCGGCGCAAGGTTGTCTTACTTGATCATCATTTGTGCCATGCAAGCAGCGCGTTTTATCTTTCGCCCTTCGACAAGGCCCTCATTCTTACCCTCGATGGCGAAGGCGACGGCCGCGCGGGGCTGATCGCTACCGGCGATGGTGAGAAGATTCGCGCGGAGAAAACAATCTCTTTTAGCGACTCTGTGGGCTGGATTTACTCGCGCCTCACCGATCTGATCGGTTTTGTCCCTTCGAAAGACGAGCACAAAACCCAGTGGCTGAGCCTGGAAGGCGAACCGGTCTACAAAGATGTTTTCCTGCGTATGCTGCGCCGTCCCGGAAGCGCGCTACCCGGCGTCAACTTCCATTATTTCCATCGAGATCTTACGGGTGCATTCGAGCCTTCCCAATTTTTCTTCGATCAACTCGGCCTGCCCGCCGATAAATCGCAACTCACGCCCGAGCAGAAGCGCAACCTGGCCAGCAGCCTGCAAGTCGCGGTTACCGAGGTTGTCTCCGATCTGCTGGCGTTCTACCAGAAAAAAACTGGCATGACGCAAATTTGCCTGGGCGGCGGAGTGTTTCATAACACGCTTCTGGTGGCATCCCTCGAGCGCAAATTCGGCGTGGGCAATATCTTCGTGCCGCCGGCTCCGGGCAACGCTGGAACTGCGCCTGGCGCGGCCGCTTACATCTGGCATCAGCAGCTGAACCATCCCCGCAACCTTGAGCCGAATAAAGAAGTCCGTTCCGTTTACTGGGGACCAAGCTACACGCGTACTGATGTGAAGGATGTCCTCGACAACGCGAAGGCCCGCTACTCCCTGCAAAATACCGGCGAGAAAAAAATCGACTCCGCGGTGCAACTGCTGCGGGCCGGCAAGATCGTCGGCTGGTTTCACGGCGCCACTGAATTTGGACCGCGTTCTCTCGGTCATCGCAGCTTGCTTGCTTCGCCCTGGGCGCCGTACGTCACCGAAAATTTGAACGACTTTATCAAGCACCGCGAATCATTCCGGCCATTCGCCGTCTCGGTACGCGAAGAAGACTGCGACCGCTACTTTGTCGGCTCGCCTCTGTGCCGCCTGATGAACTCTCTCGCTTCGGTCAAGGCCGAAGCCGATGTGCTGCCTCGCGCGTTGCAACTCCCCGGTGGTCTCGTGCGATTGCACATCGTCGAACGAGAAATCGACCCCGTGCTCTGGGAATTGCTGCGCCGCTTCGGCGAAAATGAGCCTGCGCCGATTTTGGTAAACACTTCGTTTAATCTGCCGGGCGAGCCTCCGGTCATTCGTCCCAAAGATGCGGTTCGCACGTTTTTCTGCTCTGGCATCGACGCCGTTTTCGTCGATAACTTCCTGCTGACGAAGTCGAGTGCAGCACACATCCTGAATCCCAAGCAGCAGAACGCCGAAGTCCACGTCACCGCATAGGCAACGACTGCGCGGCTGGTAACTTGCGAGCGCGGTTCCGCGTGCTAAACTTTCAGAATCGGCGAGGCGTAGAAACCTCGTCTTGCGGACTGCTCCCTCGCTTCCGCTAAAGAAGGAACCATGAAACCAGCCATCGACTTACCGAGTAGTATTTCTCACGATTCTTTTCAGAAAACCGTCTGCTGCTTGCGTTGCGAACAGAAGCTTGACCGCTACCAGCTCATGCGCGTCAGCCTTGTACCCAACGGTCATGGACACGGCCACGCGATTCTGTCCTGCCCCAAGTGCGGGCATGTGGAGTTCGTCTCCGAGTCGAGTCCTCTACTGCAATCTTTGGAATTGATTAACGTGGATACGGGCGATGGCGACTAGACGAGTCTTCCGGGTTTCTGGAAGAGCACCCTTGAACCTCAAGCCTTAGACCTCAGCAAAAGCACTTCGGCAAATCCGATCTTTGTGATGAAAGTTTTGTCTCGTCCTCTTCTAGTTCTGGCGGTTTCTTCCTTCGGGCAATACCCACTTCCTGCCTTTTCGCTTCTCGCTACAAATCATCCCGCTGCCGCTGCATCCCGTCCGCATTAACAATTCAAGCGAAGTTGTTGCTACCACGAGGTCGGCTTCCTCCTCGTGCTGAAAAATACGCAGTAACTAACGTTTATCATCCTCAACTTTCCGCGCTGATAAAAGCGATAGAATAGGGCATCCGTTATGAAGAACCGTTTACTTTTTCTCCTCCTCTGTTTTGTCTTCATCTTCTCGATCTTCGCCCGCGCGCAGGATGCCGACGGGGACGACGATGACGACGATATGATTCGTCCCACCCGTCCGGCGATGATGAAGCCTACGGATAAGCCAGCCGCCGCGGCATTCGCCTGTCCTTACGAAAAAGACTTTCAGGTGGTGCACCAGATAGGAACGTTCAAACTGCGCCTTCTGCCGGTGAAAGTCGACAAGGACGACAAAGACGATAAAGATGGCGACGGCGATCCGCGCTGCCGCGCCGTTCTCATCGCACCCCACGGCAAGAAAATCAATATCGCGACGGACTGGGCGCTCTCGGTCGATCCCATCTCCGGCACTGACGTGAACGGTGACAGCAAGCCGGAGATCGTTCTCAACGGATACAGCGGCGGACTACACTGCTGCTACACGTCCTACATCATCAGTCTCGAGCGCAAGCCGCGATTGCTGCATGCGTTCTACAACTCGGTTCCGGTCAAGTTCGAGAAGCAACCCGACGGCGTGACGCTGATCCGCGCCGCCGACGGCGTCTTTGACTACTTCATTGTTCCTCACGGCCAAGCGGTCATTCCTACCGTGATGCTGCAAATGAAGGGCGACCAATTGGTCGATGTCAGCAGCCAGTTCCCGGAACTTTACGACAAGCAGATCGAGCAGGCGCGCAGCGAACTCACTCCTGCTGCCCTCGAAAGCTTTCGCAAAGCCGACTACCACACGAAACTTTTTACCGATCAGTTTCCTTCCGCTCAGCGCGTTCTGACCATTGTGCTCGACTACGTTTACAGCGGACGCGAAGAGAAAGCATGGGAAGCGTTAAGCGATGACTGGCCCGCATCCGATGCCAGCCGGGTGAAGTCGCTGATTCTGGAGCGCCGCCGCCGCGGTCTACTGGCGAACCTGAAATGCGATTGCCGGCCGGCTCTGGTCGCCAAGGACGTTCACCATCCAAAGCGCAAACCTGCGCCGCCAGATGAACTCTCCGATCCGCGCATCAAGTCCATCATTGACGACTAAGAAATTGCGGGATGGGACAGAAAACGGAGAACCGATCCACACCGAAGTAATCTTCCGCAGCCCAGATTTTACGCGGCTTTTAGCTTGGCTTGGCCGGTTTTCCACCGGTTGCAAATTCTTGCATCTTGACACCCCTGTGCAAGAATCGTCATACTTTTCGCAGGCTTTATTCCCCCGTAAGGCTGTGGGCTCCTTAATCTCTTCCTCAATTTTGTAAGTTGAATCAGCACGTTAACGAGCTCTGCGGATCGTTCCTTCATCTCCTCGCGCTGTACACGGCGCGACGACATTAGAAAGCTCGCAAGCAGGAACAAGACCGCAAGACTCCGGAGAACTTTTCATGACTTCGAGATACTCTCGCTTCGCTTGCACGTGCATTTCATTGGCCGGGTTGGTTGTTCTTGTCGCGTTCGTCGCGTCTCTGCCCGCAAGCCTGCAAGCTCAAACGAAGAATTCGGCCGGAACCAAAACGGTCTCGACGCAGCCTACCACGGCGGTTTGCACGGCTCAGAACATGTCGTGCATTCAGCACGTCGTATTCATCATGAAAGAGAACCGGAGCTACGACGTCTACTTCGGCGCTTATGTTCCGCCGGCCGGCAGCGGCCAGACAGCCAATGGTACGACCACGCCGCACCTGTCGAACGGCACAACGATTAATGCGCCGCATCTTTACGATTCCACCCCGCTCGATATCTGCCATGACTGGAAGTGCAACCTCTCCGACGAAGATTTCGGCAAGATGGACCGCTTCGACACCGATCCGAGCTGCACGGCCAACGGCCATCTCATGTGCGAAGCGCAATTGAATGCGACAGATCTTCCCAACTATTACGCTTACGCCAATAACTTCGTTCTCGGCGACAATCACTTCACCTCGCTGCACGCTACCAGCTTCCCCAATCACCTTTACACCATCGCGGCGACATCGGGTGGAGTGATCAGCCAGGGAATTCTGGCGTCGAATCCTTCGGCCACCGAAGTGGGCTGCCGCGCAGATGAAGGTACCACCGCGCAGCGCATCGATGAATTCGGCAACCTGACCGCGCAATATCCCTGTTATGACTTTCCCACGCTGGGCGATCTTCTCAGCGCTGCTGGTGTGAGCTGGAAATCTTACGCGCCGTCCAATATTGCTTATAACGCCTACAACGCCATCAATCACATTTTCAATAACACCACCGTCTGGAACGAGACCTACGAACCCGATACCGCATTCGTCACGGATGTTGCTGCCGGTAAGTTGCCCGCGGTGAGCTGGCTGGTCACGCTGGGCGGCAATGAGCATCCACCGATCAGTACCTGCCTGGGCCAGAACTGGGCTGTGCAGCAAATCAACGCCATCATGAATTCCACGCAGTACTGGGTCAACGAGCCTACCTTGATCGTCATGAACTGGGATGACTTTGGCGGGTTCTACGATCACGTTCCGCCGCCGTACGAAGACATGTATGGTCTGGGCCCGCGCGCTCCCGTTCTTTTCATCTCTCCGTTTTCCAAGCCGGGCTATGTGAGCCACGTTCAGTCGGAATCGTCGTCTGTATTAAAGTTCATCGAAGAGCGCTGGGGATTGCCCTCGCTGAACGGCCGCGATCTGATCGTCAACGATCTTTCTGACGTATTCAATTTCAGCCAGGCGGGAAATCCGCCGCTGGTCCTGAACCAACTGTCGTGCCCTTACATTCAAAGCACAGAGAACTTTGCCGCACAGTCGCTCGGCACCACCAGTCCAAAATTCAATTTGACGTGGGCCGATCAGTCGACCAAGAGCGCAACATTCACCAGCATCACAACGACGGGACCGTTCGCTCAGACCAATAACTGCACCACGGCTGCAGTGAATCCCGGACACTTCTGTACCGTTTCGTTTACTTACACGCCAACGGCGCTGGGAACGCAAACCGGCTCGATCGTGATGGTCAGCAATTTAGGAACGCAAACGGTCACGCTTAGCGGAATAGGCACAGGAGCCGCTCTTTCGTTGCCCAGCATAAATTTCGGCAATCAAGTGGTTGGAGTTATCAGCGCTCCTGTAGTCGTGACGCTAACCAACAACAACACCACGCCCTTGACCATCACACGGGTGCAGCCCAATAACCCGCCGTTTTCCCAGAGCAACACTTGCATCAAGAGCAGCCCTCTGGCTCCCGGCGCATCCTGCACCATCAGTGTTTCCTTCAAGCCGACGGTGACAGGGCCGGTGCCTGGCACTCTTACCCTTACCGACAACGATGTCACCAAAACTCAGGTCGTCAACCTGACTGGCTTTGGCATGAGCATGTCGTCGTCGGCTACTTCGCTGGCCTTCGGCAGCGTGGCGATCGGTTCTTCCAGCGCGCCCACGGCAGTCACCGTCACCAACAAGACGACAGCGTCAGTGCCGATCGATGCAATTTCCATCGGCGGTGTGCAGGATTTCGGCGAGTTCAGCCAGACCAACAACTGCCCGGCGACTCTCACGGCCGGGGGCAATTGCGTGGTTAACGTTACGTTCTCGCCGCTCTACCTCGGCGCAACCACCTACCCGGTTCTCACGGTTTATTTCGGGTCGGGTTTTGGTTCGAATGGCGATACTTGGGGTTCGCCCGACAGCCCGCTCTCGGTTTCTCTTACGGGAAGCGGCATCGCCGCCGCGAACAACGGTGTGCCCACGATCATGCAGCTCAAGCCGATCACGGTTGCGCCCGGCAGCGCGGCCTTTACGTTAAACCTGACGGGTATGGGCTTCGTCACGAACTCAGTGGTGAACTTTAACGGTGTCGCACTCCCCACCAAGTTTGTCAGCAAACGCGGGGTGGCCGGCACGCTCACCAAGGCCCAGGTCGCGACCGCGCAGACGGCCCTTGTCACGGTCACGAATCCAGCGCCGGGCGGCGGCACTTCCGCTCCTGCGATGTTCCCCATCACCAGTTCCTTTACTCCGGCTCCTGTTGCGAGCGGCATAAGCGGAGGTCCCAATCCGCTCCTGCTGGCTACCGGCGATTTCAACGGCGACGGCAAGCTCGACCTGGCAGTGGCTAATGGCAGCACGCCCTCCGTCCAGATTCTTCTGGGCAACGGCGACGGCACCTTCACCACGGGAGAGTCGTTCAGCATCGGCAGCAGCATCACCTCACTGCCGACTTCCATTGCGGTGGGAGACTTCAACGAAGATGGGCATCTCGATCTTCTGGTGGGCATCAGCCCAGACAGCATCGTCGACGTGTTCGCGGGCGATGGCGCTGGCAACTTTACCCTGGCCAACACCATTACGAATGTCGTGAATCCGGTGTCGCTCTCCGTCACCGATTTCAATCTGGACGGCTTCTCCGACTTCGCGGTCGCCAATGGTCAGGACAATACAGTCACCGTATTCCTCGGCCGCGGCAACGGCACTTTCTGGATCACCAACACGCCGCTGGCTACCGCGTTGAGCAGCCCGGTTCAGGTGCTCACTTCAGACTTCAACAATGACGGCTTTGCCGACATCATGCTGGTCAACAACAAGAACAACACCTTGACCATTTTGCCGGGCAAGGGAACCGGCGCGTTTGGCAACGCCGCTGCGGCGATCTCGTTGGCCTCCGCGCCATCGGCGGTCATCGCGGGTGATTTCAACGTCGACGGCAAGATGGATATCGCCGTCGTCAGTCAGGCGGCCAGCACGGTCACCGTCTACCTGGGCAACGGCAATGACACCTTCCAGGCAGGCGTGCCTTATACCACAGGCGTTGGTCCTGACTCGGTTGCTGTCGCCGATGTGAATGGCGACGGAATTCTTGACCTGGTCACGGCGAACTCGACGGCGGGAAGCGTTTCCGTCCTGCTGGGAACCGGCACCGGAACTTTTGGTACGCATAACGACTTCCCCGCCGCCGCGGGTGCGCAATCGATTGTGATCGGCGACTTCAACAACAATGGCAAGCTCGACTTTGCCACTGCCGACTCCGTCGGAAACATGGTTACAGTGTTAACGCAATAATTGCTTGCCAGGGCTGGCGCACAATGTTGCCCGCCCTTGCCGCTTTTTGGAGGATGGGATGATGCAGTCGCATCGCGCTTCGCAACTCGTGCTGCTCTCTGTGGTTCTGGGATGTTTCGCCTCGCTCGCCGCGGCGCAGCCCGTGGTGACTCTTTCGCCGACGAGCCTGGCCTTTGGCAATGATCAAGTGGGCATTGGAATCTCCCTACCAGTCACTTTGACCAATACGGGCAACGCGACCCTCACCATCAAGAAGGTTCAAATCGCCGGAGCCAATGGCTCAGACTTCACCCAGACCAACAACTGCGGCACATCTGTAGCGGCCGGAGCGAACTGCACGTTTACCGTAGTCTTTGATCCCTCATGGACCGGCGCGCGAGTTGGAAGTCTCACCATCACCGACAACGCATCGCCCACCACGCAGACCGTGAATCTGACCGGCACCGGGTTGGCCCCGGCGGTTCAGTTCAGTCCCAGCAGCCTGACTTTCGCCGACCAGACCCTCAGCACCTCGAGCACTTCGCAAAGCATTACTCTGACCAACAACGGCCAGACGGCGCTCACCATTTCCAGTGTCACCATTGCCGGCACCAATCCGAGCGAGTTTTCCCAGACCAACAACTGCGGGACGAGCGTGGCCATCAATGCCACATGCACGATCACGGTTACATTCACACCCGGGGCAGCCTGGGGCCGAACCGCCGCAGTCTGGGTTACCGACAACGCTCTTGGCAGCCCGCACGTCGCCGGCCTGATGGGCAATGGCGTCAGTGGCGGCACGGTTTCGTTCTCGCCGACGAGTCTCACATTCGCGACCGCGCTCATGGGTTCGACTAGCGCCGCGCAAACGGTGACACTCAATAATCCCGGCACCGCCACATTGCAGATCGCCAACATCACGGCCGCGGGGGATTACATCCAGACCAACAACTGCGGCACTTCGGTTGCGGCAGGCGGATCCTGCACCATCACTGTCAAGTTCACTCCTTCGATCAACGGGGCGCGCCCCGGCTGGATCGATGTCAACCTGACCGATCCCGCGGGAATCCAGACGGTTGCTCTGACCGGAACCGGCGCATCGCCTGCCCCAGTACTGGTGAAACCGCGCGCCGCTTCGGTCACCACAACGCAAACGCAGCAATACACCGCCTACCTCAGCAACGTTGTAACCACGAACGTCACCTGGTACGTGGATAACGTTGCCGGAGGCAGCAGCACGGTAGGAACTATTACGACCGCCGGGCTTTACACTCCGCCGGCGACCGCTGGTTCGCACATCGTCAAAGCCGTAAACGTTGCCAACACCAAGCAGAGCGCTTCGGTGCCCATCGTCGTTTCCGGCTACACCGGAACCGTCACCCATCACAACGACACTTTCCGCACCGGCCAGAACAATAGCGAAGCCGCGCTGACCACAGGCAACGTCAATCCGACGCAATTCGGCAAGCTCTTCAGCTATCCCGTGGACGGCCAGATTTATGGCGAGCCGCTGTGGGTGCCGAATCTGAACATTGCCGGCGTGAATCACAACGTGGTGTTTGTCGCGACGCAGAACGACAGCGTCTACGCCTTCGACGCCGACAACGGCACCCTCTACCCGAATCCGCTGTGGCAAAAGAGCTTTATCAATCCCCCGGGCATTACTGCCATTCCCCAAGCCGACATCGAAAAGGGGCTCGATATTAGTCCGAAGATTGGCATCACCGCGACCCCGGTGATCGATCCGGTGATGGGCGTAATGTTCGTGGAAGCCCGCACCCTTAATACCACCGGCACCGCGAACTGTCCGGGCGAGGTAGCGCCCACATTTTTCCATTATCTGCATAAGCTCAGCCTGAGTACGGGCGCGGAAATGTCCGGCAGCCCGGTCTTGATTTGCGCCCAGGTTCCGGGCACTGGTTACGACAACGTCGGCGGAACGGTAACCTTTAACTCCATGCGCCAGAACAGCCGCGCGGGATTGCTACTGCTCAACGGAACTGTCTACATGGCGTTCTCGTCGCTCGAAGATATCAGTCCCTACCACGGCTGGATCCTGGGCTATAACGAAACCACCCTGGCGCAGACTATCTACAATGACACGCCCAACGGAGACAAGGGCGGCATTTGGCACGGCGGAGGAGGAATTCCCGCAGACGCCAGCGGCAATATTTACTACACGACCGGCACCGGCAGCTTTGACAATAGCGTCGGCGGTGGAATCAGCTTCGTAAAGCTCACGCCCAGCGGCACCACGCTCAACGTTACCGATTACTTTGCGCCTTTCAATCAAGCCTACGAGAACGTGGAAGCCATCAACCTCGATCTGTCGTCCTCCGGTCCCATGCTGCTGCCCGATCAACCCGGTGCCGTTACCCATGAGGCTCTGGCCGCGGGCAAGAGCGGAACTATGTATCTGGTGAATCGCGACAATATGGGCCATTTCAGCGCCACCGCCGACAATGTAGTGCAGTCTCTCTATACCACCATCGGCGGCGCCACAACGCCCACAGGAAACTGGGGCACGCCCGCTTACTTCAACGGCGAGATTTACATCCAGGGCGTCAAGGACGTGCTGAGGCAGTTTGGCATTTCTACTTATCCCGGAGGGACAGCGATTCTTTCCGGCGGCCCGCTAACCGTGGGCGCGCAGGTGATCGGCTATCCCGGCGACACTCCGGCGATCTCTAGCAACGGAACGAAGAACGGCATCGTCTGGGTCATCGAGTCCGATGGCGCTGCAACCAGTAAAGCTGCGACTCTGTGGGCCTACGACGCGATGGACATCGCTCATGGCCTCTACAATAGCGGAGCGTCTGGTAAGCGCGACATCGCCGGAGCCGCCGTCAAATTTGCCACTCCAACCGTGGCCAACGGCAAAGTCTACGTGAACACCGCCGTCGAACTGGATGTTTACGGGTTGTTACCGTAACCCAATGTTGCGGTTCGGAAGCGAGCACTTGCAATTTGCAGTCCTGGTTGGTGGGTCAGTCTGAAAAATGTTGAGCGCCTGTCGCCTCGACCAATGCGTTATGCCACGTTGGAGCCAAGCGCAACTAAAAGCGCACTACGGGTTTTTTCAAACTCCCCGGGAGCGTACACGGGTTGCACGACTACTCGTGGATTGATGGGTTGCCCTTCAAATTGGTCTCTCCGATATCGCGGGAAGAAGTGCATGTGCAAGTGCGGTATCGAGTTCCCGTGAATTTCGTAATTCATCTTCACCGCCCCGGTAACGGACGCAACCGCCTTTGACACCCTGCGGGCATCACGCATGAATGCGCAGGCCGCCGCTTCCTGGAGATCGTGTAGATCGACGGCATGAATTTGCGAGACAAGGCAAACATAGCCACGAACCGGCGCTCCCTCCTGCATTGTTAGCCAGGACGTCTCAAGGTTCGCTACCAGATCCAGCGGCTCCTTTCCGCGACATATCGGACACGCCTCGCCTGAACATAGTGCTGACCAGCGATCGGGATCATTCCACAAGCTCATTGAAATCTGCTCTTTCCTTCAGTTGTGAAGTTGATTTTACTGCGGTTTCGTGTTCTTGATCAGCTCCAGATCGAGGCTGATCGAGACCTCATCGGCGACCGCAACCCCGCCTGATTCCATCGTCTCATTCCAGGTAATTCCGAACTTCTTTCGGCTGATCTGAGTGCTGGCGGCGAGGCCGACCTTCTCGTTTCCGCGAGGATCGCGGATCGATGCGCTCGGCCCCGCAACGTCCAAAACTACCTCTTGCGTCGTAGCGTTGATGGTCAGATCGCCCGTTACTTTGAGCTTTCCCTCACCCGCCTTCTCCACCCGCCTGGACTTAAACTTCATCGTAGGATAGTGGGCAACATCGAAAAAATCGGCGCTCTTTAGCTGAGCGTCACGCTTGGCGACGCCTGTGTTCACGGTGGCGCAATCAATTGTGGCTTCCACGGCATCCCGCGCAGGATCCTTCGGATCGTAGTTCACGGATCCAGTGACGCCCGTGAATTCCCCGCGCACCGTCGAGATCATCATGTGACGGACGCTAAAATGGGCTCCGCTGTGCAGCGGATCGATCCGCCAGTTGCCCTCTTTCTCTTGCTCTTGGGCGCGCGCGAACGGGTGAAGTATAAAGATCAGGGCGATGCCCAGAGTTAAGAAGAGTAGGCGCATTCTTGTGGTGCAGTAGTTTGCCATGTGATTTACGTTTGCAGTCAGCTTAGAGGAGTCTGGCGTTAGGCGAAAGAGTATCTAAGGCAATCCCAAGCTGCCATAGGACCTCGGGTAGGTCACGATGCCCCACGGCAGCTTGAATCCTTCGATTGTGCCGAGCGGCTTGTACGAATTCGCGTCGATCACCACTACATTGTTTGATCGTCCGCAGGCCAGCAGAATCTTGGAATCGTCGGGTGTAAATGTGAAATGCCAGCACCGCTTGCCGGTAGGCACTTCCGCAAGGAGTTGCAAAGAATCCGCGGAAAACACCTGGAGTTTACCTGCCTGTGCGGCTGAAACGAAGATGCGCTTGCCCGCGCGATCGAACGCGACTCCGTAGGGCTTCGCCCCGGTTGGCACGGATTTGATTACCTTGAAGTCCGGGTCCATTCTCAGTAGAGTCCCCGAGCCTTCCATCGTC
Organism: Candidatus Sulfotelmatobacter sp.; assembly: GCA_036513255.1. GTDB lineage: Bacteria > Acidobacteriota > Terriglobia > Terriglobales > Acidobacteriaceae > Sulfotelmatobacter. Next base: position 121,951 of record DATBZH010000068.1, read on the forward strand.
ACCGCGTACCCGTTACCCAGCGGCGAAACTTTCAGGCCGCGCGGGCGGATTCCGTAGGTTTTCAGATCGATGTCTCGCAGATGCTTCCCGGTAACCTCATCGAATACTCCGATGTTTTCCTGCGATTCGTTGGCCACCAGCATCAATTTTCCATCGCGCGAAAATTCGATGCCTTCCGTTTCCTGGCCCGCGGTGGAAACCGGACCTGGCTTCCAATCTCCGATATGAAATGTGGAGATCTGTGCCGGCGGCCCGTTTTCGTCATCCTCTTCTGCCGCGGCTTTCGCGGCTCCCGCTGCAGCCGGTGCTCCCGGTGGTCCGCCCTTCGAACTGGGTTCGAAAGTCGCAAAAAGCCTGTCACCGGCGCGATTGATCTTGACGAATTCGGGGCTTTCTCCGATAGGAATTCGTCGAAGCAAGCGCAGGTCCGGCGTACTGAAGACCCCGCCATCCCTTGTGTTTTTGTTCGATGTGATGAGGTATTTTCCGTCGAACGTCACCGCCAGTCCTCGTGGCTCGAGATCGTTCGTTTCGGACTTGCGGATTACCTTCAGCGTGCTCAAGTCGATCACGCTGATCCCACCCTCCTCTTCGCTCACGTAGGCAACATTGGTGGGAACTTTCGGGGAGGAAGAACCCGCCCCGAGAAGTAACTCTGCCGCGCCTACTAGGATGACCGTCAACAGCCAGAAGCGGATTTGTCTTGATCCCATCACGCGTCCTTTTTTTCAAGCGCATCATACATGATTCGTGAGTCGATGTCTGGCGCGAGAAATCGGCCTTGTACCTTAGTTTGTACCTGCGCAAATGTCTGAAATCAAAGATCATGTATTAATAGAGGAGCGAATGCCCCGGAATAGCGGACAACTTTTCCTTCGAGTTTGTGTTATGGAGAGAAACGGGGCACTTCGGTGCCTACAAAAGAAATCGCCCTAAGCTTGGGAGGCGTGTTTGAGAAAGTTCCCCCGAAGTGTTGTTCTGGTTGCAACTGTGTCGGCGTTAATCCTGCTAGCCGCATGTGGCGGCGCTAACCATCCTTCGATTTCAACCGGTGGTGGAGGAGGTGGCGGCAATACTAGCGGCCCTGTCTCCATGAATATTTTGATCCCGCCGGGGGCTCAGAATAATCCCGGTATCTCCCCATTCGTCCTGAATAATTCGCAGGCGCCAGTCTCCGGCGCAACCTTTCAGGTCGAATGGAGCGCAATCGACAGCGGATCGGGCAGCTACGATTGGACCTATCCGGATGGTGAAATCGGTCTCTTGACATCGGGCGAGAAGGCCAATTTTATATTCTGGGCCAATGCAGACAGTTCGAGCGACGATTGCAGCTCACAAGGACAATTTGGAGACTCCACAGCAGGCAACTGCGCCATCCCGGCTTATGTCTGGACCGCCCTGGCAGCCACCGGTGATTACACAGTTTGCACTCCCTCAAATGCGAACGGACCACAACGGATTCCAAATTATTTTGCTCTTGCGTTTCAAACCAATTACCAAAACTTCATAAAGGCTGCGATCGCTCACTACGCTTCAAATTCCCAGGTCGGCTATATACGTTTTGGCCTAGGCCGCGGCGGGGAAACGATTCCTGTTGGAGATTGGGACTCCGGCGATGCCTGCTCACAGCAGTTCGCCACCTGGGGCTTGACGGACGCGACCATTTCGACCACTTGGGAGCCGTATCTCGCGTCGATGCTGGCGTTTGAAGCCGCCAACAACCCCTCCGGCAAGCAATTGATGGTGGGCATCACGCCGATGAACGGAGACGGAGTGCCAGATTTTATCGCGCAGACTGCCGTGCCGCTGCACATCGGCTTCGGCAGCCAGGGCTTGGAAGCGAGCGACGTCGGCAATTGCGCGGGATCCACCGCCGATTGGTGCGAGTTGTTCCATACGTACAGCGGGCAGGTTCCCCTGGAATTGCAGACCATAGGACAGAGCTGCCCCCAGAGTCCCACCAGTTGCGCTACCGGTTCGCTCGTGAATCTTTTGCCGTTCGCGGTCAGCAACGATGCCACGATTCTTGAGATTTATTATCAGGATTGGCTTACGGCGTTTGATCCGAATTACCAGGGATACGATTCCGCCTATGCGGCAGTATTTACCAGCGCTGCAGCCGGGCAGTAGCCAGGGCCTATAAGATGTGAAAGAAGGAAAGAAATCTGCAAAGCTCCAGAATCGTTGATTTGCTTGTTCTTCTCCGCGTCCTTTGCGAACTCTGCGATTAAACGCTTTTGACATTGCCGGCTTCTAATAAATCCATGCCAAAATATCTGCTTGCCGCAATCCTCTGCCTGACTCTGAGCGCGTCCTTCGCTCAGGCCCAGGACATCACTCACTCCGTCTCATTCGAAGTTCTTTTCCCTCCGACCAGCCCGCAGCAGCGCGACTACGATGACGTGCAGAACTATCTGCTCGACAAATCTTCGCGGGCCTTTCCTTATATTTCCGGCGCGGTCCTGCGCGTTGACTGGTCGGACTTCGATCTCGGCGACACTGCCACGGGCAAGCACACGCGTTACGATTTCAAGATCATCGACGATGCTATCGCTCCCTGGCTTGCCGCCGGCAAGACCGCGAATCTCGTTGTCCACACTACGCCCTATGGAGGTCCGCCTTCGTGTCCTGGCAATGGCAGCGGCTCACACGGCCAAAGCGGAGTAGGGAACTGCGCCATGCCCGCCTGGATGTGGACCGCGCTCGGCGCTTCCAATTACGTTACCTGTGACGGCGCACAGGCCCCCAATTTTTTCGCGGATACTTTTCAGTCCAACTATGAAGCGGCCATCAAAGCGCTGACCGAACACTACGCGCAGAACAAAAGCGTAAGCTACATTCGCATCGGCCTCGGCAAAGGTGGAGAAATCAATCTTCCTCGCGGATGGCAGGATCCGTCGACGCCCTGTGGCGAGGCTTACACAAAGCGCTGGGGTTACACCATCGGCAATTCCGAAAAATATTCCTGGAATGCCTATCTCGAAAAAATGCTGGACTTCGAAGGCAGCCTGCATTCATCGCGGCAGCTTATCGTAAGCATCACGCCGGTGCAGGCGCCGGGAGTGAATCCGCAGGAGGTCTCCGACTTCATCGCGCCCATCGCGGTGAAGAACGGCATCGGCTTCGGCAATCAGGGACTCGGAGCCGGAGCCATGCGTAACTGCACGGGAATGCAGGCCGACTGGTGCGCGCTGTTCGAGCGCTATCAGGGCCAGGTGCCGCTCGAATTGCAGACGCTGGGCCCGAGCTGCCCAAACTGCGAAGCAGGATCACAGCCAGGTCCAGGTCAAGGGCAGGGAAGACAAGGTGGATGGCAGAATCGCAACTGGGGACAGAATCAGGGTAGTGGCGGCCAGTGGGGCGGACAGGCCGGTAATCAAGGACAATGGGCAGGGCGCAGGCAAGGCGGCCAAGGTCAAGGTGGACAACAAAGCGGAGGCATGACCTTAGCCAAACTTTCAGCCATGACAGGGCCGCTCGCGCCGCTGCTTCCTTTCGCGATCAAGAACCACGCCACCGTTATCGAGCTCTATACGGACGATTGGTTGATCGCATTCAGTCCGCATCATCCGCAAAACAAGACCTACGGCGACAGCTACGCACAAGCCATCCAGCAGGCCGCTGGGCGGAACTGATCGACCCACTCAACTCAATCAGTGCGCGGTTTCGGCGACGCCACTGCGCATCTGACGGCTCACGCGCTCCACTTCTCCAAACACCCGCAGCAGATTTCCGCCTAAGATCTTGTGAATGTCCTGGGCGCTGTAGCCGCGATCAAGTAGTGCTTGTGTAATCTTGGGCAGGTCTGCGGCGGAATCCATGCCTTGCGGCGTCGCGCCACTGACGCCATCGAAGTCCGATCCCAGGCCGACGTGATCGACGCCAGCAACTTTCGCAACGTGATCGATGTGGTTGATCAGCACCTTGAACGGCGGACGCGGGATCATCGCCATCCATTCGCGCTCGATGCGGTCGATCTCCACGTAGTTGATCGGTTTGCCATCGGCTTTGAGGTGGTCGACATATTTCTGAATCGCCGCAGCCTGATCCTTGGATTGATCTTTCACGCGATTGAGGAAAGTCTGATCGTCGAATCCACTGAAAAAATTCACCTGCACCACGCCGCCGTTCTTGGCTACGGCGCGCAGCATGTCGTCGGTCATGTTGCGGGGCGCGTCGACCAGTGCCCGCGCCGATGAGTGCGATGCGATGACCGGCGCCTTGGTCGTGGCAATCGTGTCCCAGAAAGTTTTGTCTGCGACATGGGAAATATCGACCATCATTCCCAGTCGGTTCATCTCCAGCACCACCTGTTTGCCGAAATCAGTCAGACCATTATGGTGCTGCACTTTCTCATCATTGATGTCGCCCGAAGAATCCGCCCACTCGTTGGTGTTGGACCACGACAACGTCATGTATCTCACGCCCAGCCGGTAGTAATCGCGCAGCAGATGCATGTCGTTCTCAATTGAGTGTCCGCCTTCGATGCCCATCAGCGCGGCAAGCTTATGCTCTTTGTGGGCGCGTTCGATATCGGCAACGGAAAAAGCCATCATCATGCGATCAGAATGATGCGCCGCCTGTTCGTAGACTGAATCGATCAGGTCAAAGGTATGTTGCGCAAAGTGGCCTTGATTCGTTTCCGGATCCACCCAGATGGAAAAAAATTCAGCACCGAGATTGCCGCGGCGAGCCTTGTCGAGACTCATGTGGCCAACATCGTTCGCGTCCGTCGATCCGATATCAAAGCCTTCGTCGAGGAAGCGCTGCGGCGTGTCCGCGTGAGTGTCAACGACGATGGCTGAGTCGTGGATGGCCCGCGCTCGTGCCGTAACCTGCGGGCCATTGTCTGCTGCGGCAGAAGTTTGAGCAGCAGCGAATGACGTTGCAAGGAGGACGACGAAGAAGAGAAAAACACGAGAATGCCTGGTTACCGTCCGATGGCGGATCATGGTGTGGTCACCGATTGTACAGGCGGTCGGGGCGTCAAGGAAGGGTGATCAGAGTATGGCAGCCAGCGCTTGGGCGCAACACGCTTCCCGATCTCGATCAGTATTAACAGCAGTCTTCGGCACGGTGATCGCCTCGAAGCGGGCTTTTACCTCCAGATAAAGTTCATAGCTGCGATTGCCCGCGGGGTGCTCGCCACTTGCAGCGTGCTGTTCAAGGCGCAGCTTGGCAGCCTCGTCCGTGCAGATACACTCGAGAATGCGCCATGGTTGGTGTAGGGAAGCGGCGGCAGCGAGCACGTTCTCGATCTGGTAGCGCCGCGAAAACGGGCGGCCATCCAGAAAGACAAACCGCTCAGGGTTTTGCTGCAGCAAATACGCCGCAGTCTCAAGCATCACTTCAACGCAGAAATCATCCTGCCGCGAAGAGTATTCGATTTCTTCAGGCAAGAAAATCGCATGGCGAATCTCATCTTTGCTCAACACGCGGCCTGAGGTTTCACGGGCAAGCGCTTGCGCCAGCGTGGTCTTGCCAGTACCTGGTAACCCTGCCATGAGAACTATCATCGGTTTATTAAAACATGATGCGGCTTGCCGGTTTGTGAATCGCGTGGCAAGTCCGGTTCATCCATTCGTGATAGTTCCGCCGAACTGATATTAACCACGTATCGCTTGAGGAGGCTGGAGATGCCATTGGTTCGAATTTCTTTGCTCGAGGGCAAGCCGCAATCTTATCGTTCGGCCTTGGCTGACGGTGTCCATCGCGCCATGGTCGAAGCGCTCGAAATTCCGGCACAAGATCGATTTCAGGTTGTGACCGAACATTCCGCCGGAGACTTGATCTATGATCCCTCGTACCTCGACATCCAGCGAAGTGACGGTTTTGTTCTCGTGCAAATCACCCTGTCAGCCGGCCGCAAGCCCGCGCAGAAGCGAAAACTCTACAAACGCATGAGTGAGATTTTGGCCGAGAACCCAGGCCTGAAACCGCAGAATCTGATGATCAATCTGGTGGAAACCGCGTGGGAGAACTGGTCGTTCGGCAACGGAGAAGCACAATACAACCCGTAGTGCGGCGAGACCCTTTCAGATCGAACGACCTATTCCGCGCGATCCGCGGCGATCTGAGTTTCTGGAGGAGTGACTTCCGGGTGCTCCATGGGAACGACCGTCTGCGACTCACGCCACTCCGCGTAGCGCCCCGAAACCATGATGTGAAATACCCACTGATGGCGTTCTTCTTCGGGTTCGACCAAGCCCAGCGCCTTCATGTAAAACAGGTAGCGTTCAGTCCAGCGAATTTGTTCTTTAGTCATGCCGCGGCGTTGCAGATCGACGGTCAGCCCGGCCAAGTGCGAGGAAGCGGTATCGCCATCGGCGGGAGCGGCATTGCGATTGTGGCGGCGAAGTTTCTTCTGTACTTTCACCGTGCGTACGGCGGAGTTGACCTGAATTTGGTCGTGAAAGCGGTGATAGTAAGCCTGGCTCAGGTCCTCGACAAAATCGCGTGTCCAGGGGCGGCAGAAGCGCCGCGAAGGATCGAGCCGCGGATCGAAGCGCAGGGTTTCGCCGGGAACTATCGGCAGCAAATCTCCGCTGAGCTTAAGAGCTTCCAACTCATTGTCATCCTGAATGCGCGGCAGGTCGAGGCGATTGATCTCCGCGTTCTGCAAAAGCAGAGATTCATGCGAAGGCCGGAACATAGGATTCCAGCGTACGAGCCAATGCAGCCGATGCCGATGCGCGATCCGATGAGTCACAATGCGGGTCGCGGCAAACGCGGAGCCGCACAAACAGGTCCACGCAAACAATATCGATGCAAAGACGATCGACGAAACGATGACGAATTGGCGCTTCAGGGAAATTCTCAATGCAAGTCCAGTTCTGCGTCCTGCTGTGTGCCGCGCGAGCGGTAATTGTAAGCCATGCTGTCAAGTATCCCAACTGGCGGACCCAGTTAAGAAATTACAAACGTTCAATGCAGGACATCTGACCGATGGTTACCGCAAGTTACTGCACCCAGAGGACAGCGCAATCACACCCTTAACGTGGCACGTCAGCGGCCAATTTGGCGGGGTTTGTACACTCCGTCATGTCGTTTAGTATCATAAATTTACAGCCAGTTTCATCTTTTCATAGTTTAACTGTTTTACGGGGAGGTGACAAAAATCAGCGTCGGAAAAGGTCAACTTCTAAATCGTATCTCTCCGCCTCATCGAGAGCTAGAGATAAGGACTTCGTTCACCTGAATGACGGGCTGGACGTCCGTGTAGTTCGGTATATCGCCCTGGAGGGTCGCCGCATGCGGCAGAAAAGCCGCCATAAAGTCTTCGACGGAATCAAACAGAAAGTGGCACATCGCCACGAATGCCGCATCTGTTCCCGGCTCAACGCCCCTGATTCCGCGCTCGACAGAAACTCCCTTGAAAGCGGAATGAGCGCTCAGGAGCTTAATCGACAACGGCATATGCGTATCGATGTAATAACGCATATCGAACCGCGAGCCTTTATTGTTCGGATAGAGAATACTGATTTTCGTCATCGATACTCCGTGGGCGGGCTGAATGGTAGTTCGAACTGGAAGTGTTTTCTTAATGGGCAATCAGCGCCGGAACAGGTCCCCGAGGGCTTGCTTCATCACTTGGCCGCTCACTTCGGATATGGCATTGGTCAACGGGATTTCCTTGGGGCAGACCTCAACGCAGTTCTGCGCGTAGCCGCATTCCTGGATTCCGCCATCGCCCATCAGCGCGGAGAGACGTTCCCGCTTCAGCGCTTTTCCCGTGGGATGAGTATTGAACAGTTGTACCTGCGCAATCGTCGCCGCGCCGACGAAGCCCGTGTCTTCGTTGAATTGCGGGCATGCCTCCATACAGCAGCAGCAGGAAATGCAATTGGATAAAGGGTAGGCTTCTTCCTGCTCTTCCTGCGTGATGCGCGGACCGGAACCCAGGTCGTAAGTGCCGTCGATAGGAACCCATGCCTTGACGGCTTTGAGATTTTCGAAGAGCACACTGCGATCAACCGCGAGGTCGCGCACCACCGGGAACTTGGAGAACGGTTCGAGTTTGACGGGCTGTTCAAGATTATCGATCAGGGCCGAACAGGCCATGCGGGCGCGTCCATTGACCAGCATTGCGCAGGAGCCGCAGATTTCCTCAAGGCAATTCGAATCGTAGGTGATGGGCGTGGTCGGCTTTCCCTCGCGGGTAACGGGGTTGGCGGCAATCTCCATGAGCGAGGAGATCACGTTCATGCCCGGATGCCAGGCGAGTTCAAACTCTTCCCAGTAAGACTTGGACGTGGGAGTGTTCTGGCGCTTGATTTTTATGAGGACGGATTTGTTAGCCATTCGAGTTAGCGTTTCCTGTTTCCTGAGAGGCTCCGATTTTTGCGATCAACTTCGCCTTCATCCTGGCAGGGACAGTCGGCGCTTCTACACTTCCAGTCCGTGTTGACGACTGGGTGAAAATGTCCTGTTTTACCAACACTTCCTCTCGACTGCCCCTTGAAGAGTATGTCCGCACGCAACGCAGCATCGAGCGAGGTTCTTGGGCGCTTGCCTTCCTCACCATATTCAATGACAGCAGGCAGTTTATAGCCACCCCAAGGTTTGGAAGTCCTTCGCGCAATTAGCACGACTGTAACTCCCTCCACTTCCGTGAAGGCATAACCATCGCCGCTGGTACCCTTTCTCGGCAGCTTGCTCGCGACCTGCGGTCGCAGCATCCGCAATTCCTCCTGAAGCTGGCTCAACTTTTCTTCTTGAAAAGGAGCGAAATTGCCCATTTACCCTCCTTACTTCGCCACGTCATAATTCCTCGGCCGTGGCGGAATCAGCGACGTATCCACCGGCTCAAACTCAAATTTCGGCTCATCCGCATCCGGGGCGAAGTATGCCTTCGTCGTCTTCAGGAAATTCTTGTCGTCGCGCTCGGGGAAATCCGGCTTGTAGTGCGCGCCGCGCGATTCATCGCGCAGTGTCGCACCTTGTGCGATCACGCGCGACAGTTGCAGCATGTTGTAAAGCTGCCGGGTGAATACCACGCTGGTGTTGGCCCACTGCGTGCGGTCGCTCAAATTCACTTTGCGAAAACGCTCCAGCATCTCCACCAGCTTCGCATCCGTCTGCTGCAAATTCTTGTTGTAGCGGATGACGGTGCAGTCTTTCGTCATCAACTCGCCCAGTTCGCGCCACAGCCGGAAGGGATTCTCGGTACCCTCATTATTCATCAGCAGGCGATTGTTTTCTTCCTGCTTTTTGCGCTCGGCATCGAAGCAGCCGTTGCCGTCGGGAACCGCCTGCAATCCGCGCGCGTAATTCACCGCATTCGGGCCGGCAACGCCTCCCCCGAAAATGCACGAAACCAGCGAATTCGCGCCCAGCCGGTTCGCGCCGTGATACTGATATTCGCACTCGCCCGCGGCATAAACTCCAGGCAGATTCGTAGCCTGCTTGAAGTCCACCCACAAGCCGCCCATGGTGTAGTGCATGCCGGGGAAAATCTTCATCGGCGTGTCGCGGGGATCGTCGCCCACAAACTTCTCGTAGATTTCGAGAATGCCTTCCAGCTTGCGGTCCAAAATCTTGCGGTCGATGTGGGTGAGATCGAGATAGACCATCGGCTTGCCATCGATGCCGAGATTGAGCTCAAACACCACCTTAAAGATGGCCCGCGTGGCGATATCGCGTGGCACGAGGTTGCCGTACTTGGGATACCACTCTTCAAGAAAGTACCAGCGCTCGCCCTGGGGAATCGATTTGGGATCGCGCTTGTCACTCGCAGTTTTTGGAACCCACACTCGCCCGCCCTCGCCGCGCGCAGATTCCGACATCAAACGCAGCTTGTCTTCGCCGGGAATGCAGGTGGGATGCACCTGAATAAATTCGCCATTGGCATAGAAAGCGCCCTGCTGATAAAGCGCGGATTGCGCCGACCCTGTACATACAACCGAATTGGTGGACTTGCCGAAGATCGCTCCATTGCCACCGGTTGCGATGATGAGCGCGTCAGCAGGAAAAGTGCGGACTTCCATCGAGCGCAGATCCATCGCGCAAATGCCGCGACAAACACGGTTTCCATCGAGCACAGCCGAAAGAAATTCCCAGTGCTCGTACTTCTTTACTTTGCCCTCGGATTCGTAGCGGCGAACTTGCTCATCAAGCGCGTAAAGAAGTTGTTGGCCGGTAGTCGCTCCGGCAAACGCCGTGCGGTTGTAGAGAGTTCCGCCGAAGCGACGGAAGTCGAGCAGGCCCTCCGGCGTGCGATTGAAGGGAACACCCATGCGGTCGAGCAGATCGATGATGCCGGGCGCCGCCTCGCACATGTCCTTTACGGGAGGCTGGTTGGCGAGGAAGTCACCCCCGTAGACCGTGTCATCAAAGTGCTTCCAGGTGGAATCGCCCTCGCCCTTCAAATTCTTGGCCGCATTGATGCCGCCCTGTGCGCAAACGGAATGCGAACGCTTGACCGGAACAATCGAAAACAAATCGACGTTGCCGCCCATTTCTGCGATCTTGATGACCGCAGAAAGTCCGGCTAGTCCGCCACCCACCACAATAATTTTCGGTGCTGCTGCCATCGTTTCCTTATCGGCTTTCTGTAATTTGCTTGCTGCTCATTGCGGCAGTCCCCGGCTCAATGAGCTGTTGCGGACGCGACCGGAACGCAGCGAGGCTGGCCAGCCCTACGCCCGTCAGGACGAAAAAGAATGCCAGGCACAGAACCAGAAATCGTTTCCGCGCCTTCTCCCCGGAAACGATTCCCCATTTCGCGCAAAAAAGCCAGATGCCATAGGCGAAATGCCACGAAGCTGCCACGAGTCCCACCACATAAAACAAAAACAGCGGCGTCTGAAATACCTCACCCTGCACTTTGCCAAACGATGCGTCCGGCGCCGCATGCAGATCGACGCCCGTGAAGCGCATGGTGTACGTGTGCCAAATGATGTAGACGAACGCAATCCCGCCGGTCCAGCGTTGCGCCGTGTACATCCAATTGCCGGTCCAGGGATAGGAGATGGTGTTTCCATCCCCGCGATACCAGATGTAAAAGCCGTAAAGCGCATGAAACAAGATGGGCAGCCAGATTCCAAAAAGCTCAAGGAAAAAAACCAGCGGCAGTCCACCTAAGAACGCGACTTGCTTAGCATAGGCATCAGGACCGCCGATCGCCGTGGCGTTGGACACCAAAATATGCTCAAACAGAAATGCGCCCACCGGCACAATGCCGGAAAGCGAATGCAGCCGCCGCAGCACAAAAGAAGTACCCTGCCCAGCGCGCAACGGAGCCACGCCGTGCGCTGCGACCGGCGTTTCGGTGGGAGCAGTAGAACTGACTGACGCCACGAAAGCTCCTTATGAGTTCGAGTAAGAAGAAAGAACCTTTTATTATGTTGTTGCAGTGGAAGCGAAGTCAAGGCGAGCTTCCAGATACTTCTGTGGGGACAGCCGCCCTCGCCAGCCCTCAGCGGGGCCGAAGGGGCTGTCCCGTCGAGCGGAGCTCGACAGCTTTTGTGTCCTGCATGACTGAGCCGTTTTGATTGTTCAGAGACCCGCATACCAGTCCAGCAACTGGCGAAATGCCGCGCCCCGATGGCTGAACCGGGATTTTTCTTCGGCGCTCAATTCGGCGAAGGTCTTAGCGATTTGCGGAAAATAGAAGAATGGATCGTAACCGAAACCGTTTGTGCCGCGCGGCGCCTCAAGAATCATTCCTTCTGCTTCACCGCGAAAGAGGGCCAGCATTTTGCCGTCGCGAGCGGCGGCGAGCACGCAGACGAATCGCCCCGTGCGTTTCTCCGGAGATACATCTTTTAATTCGCGCAGCAGCCTGGTGTTATTGGCTTCGTCATCGGTATTCGTGTCTGCCTTATGGGGCTCGTCAGCGGCGTAGCGCGCTGAATGAACGCCAGGCGCGCCTTGCAATGCATCAACTTCCAGCCCCGAATCGTCGGCAATCACGATTTCTCCCGGAACGTGCCTGCTATATTCCTCTGCTTTCTTTCTTGCATTGGCCTCGAAGGTGAGGCCGTCTTCGACGACCGCAGGCAGGGAAGAGAAGTTTGGGATTGCCGCGACTTCCACGCCATGACGCGCAGCGGCCCCTGCGAAGTCTCGGAGCTTGCCCGGATTAGAAGTAGCGATGAGGATTCGTCTCATGCCTGAACTCGCTGCGCGTTCGTTGTCCTTCGGACAAAGAACACCCACACCAGCATTGCCATCGCAGTGACCACCGAAATCCAACCGCCAACTTTTCGATCCCACGTGCGGATGAACGTGATTTGTACACGATTCGGTCCCGCGTCCAACGGAACCACCATTTGACCGGAACCCTGCTTTGCTCCAGTTTTCACTTCTCTGCCATTCACTTCGACGCGCCACGCAGGATAGTTAAACAAACGCACGGCAACGTTCGAGGGTGCCGTCATCTCGGCGGTAAACAATTTCGATTCCGCGTTCCAAAGAGAGACATGAATAGCCGCATGCGCATCACCATCAACCGTAACTCGCCGCGCGTCTTTGTCGATGACCGCGGGATCTGCGCCAACCGGAGTGTATTCGTCCGTACCTTCGTAGCCCACGCCCGTGGCCCTGTTGTCCTGCATCTCGCGCAGGTCGGCTGTATTGTCCCACCACGGCCCTTGAACACGGTTCCACGCGATTGCAATAACCGACAACATAACGCAGCACACAATGAGGCGGGACCACCACCGCGGGAGACCAATAGTCACTGCCACCGAGAAAATCATGCTAACGCAGAGCAACCAGCGCCACGGGAACTGCATGAATTGCAACTTGGGTAAATGCATCCAGAGGAAACTGGTGGGCGAGAACATGAGGACGCCGCTTATGCCGGCCCAGGCAGCCAGAATGTACCAGAAGTCTCGCCGTTCCGCGCGCCAGCGTTTCGCCGCTGCAAGAGTGGAGAGCGTCACAAATAGCTCTGCGACCGCGATCCAGGAAACAATGCGATTGAAGGCGTCATGGTCGAGATCGGTGGTGTGAACAAAGAGAAAATTATCCTGAGGCCGCGATCCCTGCGAAACGGCCTCCGCAATATGAACCCACTTTTGTTCGTACACCGCCGGCAGCAAATAAAACGCCGACAAACAAGCGCCGACCACTACTGCCGCAGCCGCTACCAGCAATAGGCTAGGCGAACGCCGCCGCCAGGCAAGAATGACAACCAGCAACGCGAACGAATAATGAATCATCACCGCTGCTGGCGCGTTGGTAAGCCACGCCGTTGCCAGCACCAGGCCCAACGGAGCAACGATCTGCCACCGCTCTCGCCCGGTTTTCTCTGCCGCTTTCAAAATTAGCAGCAGCAGCAAAGGCAGCAGGCAACTGGCCAGCAGTTCGGCAAACGCACTTCGCCAATAGACGATGAGAAGATGATATGGGTTTGCGGTGTAGAGACATGCGGCGAAGAGAGCATCGCGGGAATTAAGCCACCGGCGGGCCAGCGCATGCATCGATACTCCGGATGCGATGAGAGCCACCCAGATGTAAACGCACGAAGCCCACGTCCACGGAAAGATTGTGCTGAGTGCGGCTCCCAGCGTCCACGATGCTGGAGGATAAAAAATAAAACGGGGCTCACCGTACCCAAAGTGCGCGAGTGCCGCCCACCGCGGATACACAACACCCTGCTTCCATTGCCCCGAGACTTCCAGCCAGGAATAGAGATGAAATTCCACATCGTGGCCGGAAGGAAATCCGTAATGAAGGAAGGGAATCTCCACAGCCAGAGCCGTGACGGCTATGGCCACCAGCGAGTAACGAGCAGCAAGCACGGAGAAGCGGGAAGAGGGCATGTTTTCAGTATGCTGATGCGCCGATCGCTACGCAGTATACGGAAAACGACGCTTCCATAATTAACCTGAATTTAATATTGCCGAAATCATCTCGCAATGGAGATCGGCTACCGTACTCGCAATGGGGTGGAACAGACCAACGAAGACTTGAAGAACCCGGAGCGTGAAAACGGAACCGGGTTCTTCGATTCTTCGGAAATTCGCCAAAGCCTCCCGCTCCCGCAAACGCGTTCTCTCTGCCGATCCCGCCCGCCACAAAATACTGCCCAGCATTTCTTTTCTGCCAACTGCCGCGGGAGGCTTTTGTAAACAAATCAGCAGCCCACGGAAAGACTGCCTTGAGATAACACAACAGAGAAGGGATCTAACGCGAGGTTAATTCTTCGGGAGTTCGTTGGCGGCCTAGCTCGGCGAGGAAATCGTCTTGCTGAAGCATTGCGCCGCGGCGCAGTAGATCGAGAAGCGGATCGTCCATTTCATCGGCCGCTTCATTCGCGGATTCCGAGAGATGCTGCCCTGGATGCTCGAATTGCGTCAGGTCGGCAAGCAATGCACGGGGTGAGACATTCAACGCCAACATGGTTTCAGGACTGCTACGCAAGGAATTGATGAGTTCGGTGACCTGCTGACGTTGTTCCTCCGTGCGCGAAGGAAACTCGATTCCCATGCCATAACTCGGATGGGCGACCCGCACCATGCCTTCGGTATGGACTTCCATTTCTTCCGTCTTCAGGCACAGGTCAATGAGCGACCGTTCGGGAAATGGCGCATCTGTTTTCAGGTAGCATCCACCCAGACTGAGATCGGTGAGCTGGCAGTGCGCTACAGTTTCATTGGGTCCGGCGCCTGCGGTGGTGGCGGCAGTTTTCAGCCACTCGCGTAACTCTTCTCGAATGTCCTCAGGAATATCAATGAAATGGACGCCGGTTTGGCCGTTGGGGTTCGCCCAAGCCACCTGGCCGTGCGCAGCGATTTCCAGCGAGCCGTCGGGAAGCAAGAAACGAAATTCGACCAGAGCCCCCGGGCACTGAGCTTCGGACGTGAGTATGTCCATCCCGGTTTCACTCAGATCGAGCAGGATGGCCTCGATGTGCCGGGTATCAGGAAGCGTCAATTCCACCGGAGCCTGTACCGGAACCCGGTAGGCGCGGCGGCGTTCCCGGCTCAGCATCGCGGATGCGGCGCGCAATCCAGCACGCGCTTTCTGTTCCGAGATTGGTTTGTAAAGTACGAACTGTGCGCCGCCGCTAAGGATTTCTCGCACGCGCGAAGTGTCTGAAACTAACGCGACGGTGAGCGGCGGATGTCCCGAGCCCAAACGTCGGGCCTGCTCAATAATGGTTTCGGCGGCTTCCGGATTTTCGAAATCGACCAGCAGAGCATCGAACTTCTGCTGCTCGATGCGCGCAATCGCCGTCTCGAGATCGCTGGAACGCTCGCCAGCGATGCCCAGGGACGGAAGTACCCGGCCCAAGACATCGGAAGCGGCATCGTCCGCCGAAAAAAGTAGTGCCTGAAGAGTCATAGCTCGAACTTAACGGTTAGAAAAACAGATTAAGGCCAGCGCGGAGCCGATGGCCGCGGCGGTTTCGATGAGGCCTGATTGGGCGCGTTTCCCGCTCCCGCTTTGGCCGACATGGCGTCGGAATTATCGTCAACTTCCGCCAAAACCGTTGAATCGTCGTCGGTTTCCGCCAGCAACGGAGCCACTTCTCTCAACTTCTCCGCAACCTGCTGGAGCAGTTCGATCTGCTTGCCCAGCTGGGCATACTTGGCCTGCTTGTGCCGCAGAACCTCATGAATATCCTTCATACATCCCCCTATCGGTGAATCTAAGCAGGGGAGACACCAACGTCAACGGTAATCCCCCGGCTACGATTACCGGGGTAATACGATAAGGGCTTCGGGATCTATAAACACAGGCAGAAAAGAAAAAACCCCGCAGCATGGCGGGGTTTTTGAAAGTACGAGCTATTGTCAGGCTTTCAGCTTACGCCGAAGAACTCCGGCGAGTCCAACCAAGCCGGTACCCAGCAAGCCAAGTGTGCCCGGTTCCGGGACGGAGCTGGTGAGGATCGTATCGCCGCTAAGACAGGTGCCATTGCTGCAGCTAATCGTGCCGTTAAATGCCCCACTACTGGTCACAGCGATCTGGACCGTATTTCCCACGACCGCCACACCGTTGGACCAAGTGCCGCTGACCGCTCCCGTGAGCACGTAAGTCATTTGGCCACCCGACCCGACACCCGGCTGCAGCGCCCAAGTCACGGGACCGCTAAATGTGCCATTGAACACCAAACCGCCGCTTTCGGCGATCGTAAAGGCGCCGCCAGCAGCAAACGTTGCAGAGCCAGCCAAACTGCCGCTGGTCAATGCGCCAGTCGAGAAGCTGACAGTTCCCAAATTGCCTGTGGTCAGGTTAATCGACGTAAGCTCTGAACCGGTAAGGGTCAAACCTGCGCTGGTTCCGGTCAGTGTGCCGCCGACGTTGCCGTAGTCAGTTGTGCTGCCTGCGAATGCCATCGCTGGTACAGCGAGGGAGAGAAGAGCAATCCACAGAATCCGCTTCATGATAAACGTTCTCCTGAACCTTGGGTACACGGGAAAGCTTGGTTAGAGTCTTCGAGGGCTTCCTGCCCTCTGGGGCATGTTGAGACAACACGCCGATGGTGCTAAAGCACTCAGAGTGCCAAAGCGGGAAAATAGCTAAACATTGATTACAAATAGGTTATACGCATTGTGCCTCGTTGTTCCGCAATCAAACTGCAAAATGCTGCGCACTAGATACTTTCTTTTGCGCTTTCGTTCCTTAAATGACACCTTACCGGGTGTTGCGTCCTTGAGATGCATTCTAGCATGGCATGGTACTAAAGTTCACATTCAGGTTTCGCCGCGAGAAGGGTAGTTTGATTTAGCCCTTGCCCCTGGGAACTGTTCGCCGTCCCCGCGATTGACATGAGTCGACGTGAAACTCTTGAATTTTGGCGATTTCAGACGGCAATGAATTTTATATATCCCCGCCCGCTCGGATCGCCCCCCGCAGCCTATGCGAGAGGTTTGTCGCCAAAGACCGATAAAAGCGCGAACCAAGGTGAGGGAAGAGTTCAAATAGAGAATACAGCGTGGGCCGATCCAGAAATAAAGCTTCGACCGGTTCGGCCGCTACCACGTTCGCGCTTGCCGGCAGTTCATCCAGAAACGACAGCTCGCCGCAGATCTCTCCCGGTCCAATCGCGGGAAACTTCACTCGCGCTGGCAGTTCCACTGTCGCCACTCCATCCAGCAACAAATGAACGCCGTCGGTCTTTTCGCCGCGACGCACCATCCTCTCGCCCGTCCGGAAGCTCACGCGGGCTGCCTTGTCGACAATCAGGTTCCAATCGTTCGCAGTTAAATAGAGGAGTCCATGCTTAGCTGAAGCAAGCACCGCGACTTCATTCTGCAGAGTTCTAGACATGGTAAATCTTTCGCGCCGCGAAAGAAGGTCTGGTCGAAGTTGCTCACTCAACTAGGGCAGAGCTTAGCAGAAAATGCCGCGGAAACAGTTTATCAAATGGGCAACTAGCGCCCGCCGGTAAATCGTTGTTGCGGAACCTGGCTATTCCAAAATGGGAAGCGACTCATGGCGCCACTGATCAACATTTGCGGCATTCGCGTGTACTATTTGACCTCCTGGAGATCCTTCCAACGCCCGAATGCAATTCGATCGCGCCGACGTTTCTTGTTCCAGAGGTGAGCGCTACTGCAGATTGCACCTAGACGCTTGGAACTCCCGGCTTCACTCCGAAGATTTTACTTCCTCAAAGCTGAACTGCTTGTCGAGTTTATCGTACGGCTTACCGTCGATCTCGACATACGGGTAGACGAAGTAATTGAGCGTTGGACCATCCTGCTTAGGAAAAAGTGTGACATCGCGGCCGGCGGAGAACTGCACGCGATTGGCATCAACGCTGCCGAAGAAATAATCCTGTTTCTCCTTCGCTTTCCATGCCTCTGAGATGTCAACCGGGATCCAGCCGGTTTTGCGTGCATAGAACTCAGCCCAGCAGTGATAACCGGCGATATCTGCTTTGTCCTTGTTTTCGGGTAGTGGAAAGCCAATGTCGAAGCGGGCCGGAATCCCGTTAGCCCGCAGCATGCCGATGAATGGGGAATGGAAATCCGTACAGTTGCCGTGCTTGGCGTCACAGGCCCACACTGCATCTCCGCGTCCCCAACCGGTGCCCGTCTTGTCGTAACGCATATTCGTGAAGAGGTAGTCGTAGGCAGCCTTGGCTTTTGCGACCGCGCCGCTCTGCGATCCCGTTACCTCGACCGCCAGTTCCTTGATCTTGCCGTCTGTAGGAATCAGACTGTCAGGCGCAATCAAACGGCTCATTGACGCGGATACGACGCTAGGCCTCTGATCTGTTCGCTTGAGTTGCGCATAATCGCCTCGGGAGTATTCGCGGCGCGTGATCTTGTACTCGAGAGTGAACTCTGCTTTGTCCGCAGCAGGATTCTGGATCTCGGCATACATCATCCGATTGCCGTATTCGGGCTCCTGCGTCATCCGCGTTTTACCTGGAGCCTTGACCGCCAGAACGCGCACAGTCTGATGTTGGTCGGTCTGCGGCATAGGAATCCAGACGCGCACTCGCTTCGCTCCGGAGGGAATATCCTTTACGGTGAAGTTGTAGGTGAAGCGAAAGGTGCGGCCTAGCGGGCTGAATTTCTGGGCATTCGAAGTGGCTTGGGCTGCCAACTGGTATGCCGGAAACTGGGGTGCCAGAAAAAAGAGCAGCAGCAACAACGAGAGAACTCGCAGCTTCACGGAGACACTCCTTAATCGGCGGACATGAAACTGAGATTTTACCAGCAGCTAACGCGAGCTGTCAGGGCTGCGAGGGAAGCGCTGGTGGGCTATTTTGAAATCAAAGGTGGCGAAACCGCGCGCGCGGCCTGCCTGCTCAATGAGAAACCTGGGGACAGATGATCTCGTGGATCGCATTTTGCTGAAGTCGGAAATTGCTCGTCGCGACCTGAGCTGGATTGAACGGTCTTTTCGCTCCTCAGTGAATTGAGCCGACTGCCGTCGGATGTCGGGCACAAGACTTCGGATACAGGAGAATGCATCTAGTCCGTTGAGCATGGGGTTGCCGCCGGGCGTTTGTGCGCATCTGGATTCGTTGGGCCTGTGTATGACAAAGAGTCACCAAAGTGCACATAGCACCGCAGATGCACTCACCGAGCAATTTCTGCTACCATGACCGGTCGGTGAGGTGACCATGCCCCAATTTGTGATTGAGCGGGAGATCCCGGGTGCGGGTAGTTTGTCGGACGCGGAACTACAGGCGGTCGCCAGAAAATCGGTCGGCGTGCTGAAGGACATGGGGCCGGAAATCAAGTGGCTGCACAGCTACGTCACGGGCGATAAATTCTATTGTGTGTATCTCGCGCCGGACGAGGAAACGGTTCGCGAACACGCACGCCGCGGGGGTTTTCCTGCCAATCGCGTCTCGGCGGTGCGGCGGCTGATCGATCCCGACACCGCAAATAGTTAAGAATTTCGACCTGGAAGAACTGGCTCCACTTCTCCGTCAAGCGCCTCATCCACGGCCCTCTCCATCGGCATGGCCCAGCCTTCCATCCACGCTGTCAGACTTGCGGCATTGCCCAGCGTTCGGCGGGCAAATTCCAGGGCCTTCTCCAGCCTTGGCTGCTCGGTGAGCGTGAGGGGAGCGCCCAACCGTTGCCGAAGCGCGGCGGCGGCTCCTGCCAAATGCAGTGATCGCCCGGCTTTCGATTGTGCCGCGGCGTTTACCGCGAGACATTCAAGCGCCCTCGCAATCCCGCGTTTGTGACCCAACACCTGAAACATTCGAACGCTTTCGCCATAGAGACGGCGCGCCTCAGCGTCGTCACCCTGGTCGCAGCTTAGACTGGCCAGGTCGGAGAGAGCGCTGGCGATTCCCCAGCCATCCTGCAGTTGGTGGAACGCAGCCAGACTCTGTTCGCAAAATGAGCGCGCTGCCACCAGGTCCGCTTTTTCCCGCGCAACGTCGCCTTGGTAATTCAGTGTCCACGCGACACCTGCGCCGTCCCCGGTTTTGCGGAACATCGCCAGGCACTCCTCGTAAAGCGAGGAAGCGCGCGCACAATCGCCCTGCAACTTGGTCACGTTGGCGAGATTGCTGAGGGCGCGAGCGATGTTCGAGGAGTCGCCGAGGTCCTTCCATATCGCAACGCAGCGCTCGAAGAGTATGGCGGCCTGGTCCAGTTCTCCACGATCGCGGGCGTTAACCGCCAACGCATTCAGTGCGACGGCAACTCCGCGGCTATCGTTGAGTTCGAGACAGGTCTCGAGACTGTCTTCGAACAGTTGCCGAGCCGACCCGTAATCGCCCTGCTCGCCGGCCAGAACTGCGGCGGCGAACAGCAGGCGTGCGCGCAGCTTAGGACGCGCCGCGGCTCCCTCCATCGCCAGCAGTCTGGCAATTGCGTCCCGGCCCTCTGAGAGATATTCCCGCGTTTCCCAGAAGCGAAACAGGGCAGCGCCAAGCCTGAGGCCCCACTCGGCCTGCCCGGTTTTGATCAGATAGTCCAGCGCCAGGCGGAAGTTGTCGTGTTCGACCTCAAAGCGGTCGAGCCACTCGGGATGAGCCACTACGTCCTCGGCGGCTTCTTCCGCGAGCACGAGATAATAGGCCGCATGGGCGCGGCGAGCCGCCGCTTCATCGTCGCTCGCGCTCAGGCGCTCCAGCGCATACTCGCGGATGGTGTTGAGCATGAGGAATCGCGTCTCGGCATCGACTTGCTCGACCTGCTGCGCCAAGCTCTTGTCCACCATGGAAGCCATGCCGTCGAGGATATCGAGACCCAGATCGCCTTTGGTATCGCACACCGCTTCGACGCCTTCCAGCGTGCAGCCGCCGGTAAACACCGAAAGCCTTCGCAACAGAGTTTGCTCCGCGGCGTTGAGCAAGCCATAACTCCAGTCCACTGTGCTGCGAAGAGTTTGCTGCCGTGTCGGCAGATCGCGTGCGCCGCCGGTCAACAGATTCAGACGGCTCTCAAGGCGGGTCAGCATGGCGGAGGGCGAAAGCAGCTTAATGCGCGCCGCCGCCAATTCGATCGCCAGAGGCAAGCCGTCCAGGCGTGCACAGATGGCCGCCACCGCGGGTGCGTTTTCTCGGGTTAACGCGAAGTCGCGTTTTACCGCTTGCGCGCGTTCCATGAAAAGCGCGACTGCCGGAAGACGCCTAAGCACCTCGATCTGCGGAATCGACTTGAGGTCTGGCAGCGCAAGCGGCGGCACGGGGAATTCGTGTTCGCCATACACGTGAAGCGGCGCCTGGCTTGTGACGGCAATCTTGAGCTTCGCGCCGGTGAGCAACTGAGCTACAACCGGCGCGGCGGCGACGAGGTGCTCAAAGTTGTCGAGCAACAGAAGCATCGGCTGATCCAGCCCGCTCACGTACTCTTTCAAGTTTTCCTGCGGCGACTGATTCCCGATTTCGCGCACCCCCAATGCCTGGGCGATGGTGGAAGCGATCAATCCATGATCGGTAACTGCCGACAGAGGGACGAAGCAAATGCCTCCTGGAAACTCGGCGGCAGCATCGGCCGCCACCTGCAGCGCCAGTCGAGTCTTCCCGATGCCGCCCGGACCCGTGAGGGTCACGAGTTGCACGTCCGTGCGGCTCAGGAGCTGGCGAAGAGCGGTCGCTTCCTGTTCGCGTCCAATGAATGCGGTGCGTTGCACCGGCAAGTTGTTGGGACGGGATTCCGAAGGGCGCGTGGATGCCTCGGCGAGACGGTCGCGCAGTGAAGCGAGGTCGCGAGCCAAATCGTGGGTGGAGGCGTAGCGCTCCCTGGGGTCCTTGGCCAGGCAGCGCTCCACGATCCAAAGGAACGGCGGGGGCGCTTGCAGCATTCTGGAACCGAGACGCCCTGGCTCATCGCGAAGAATCGCGGCCATGGTCTCCGCATGAGTTTTTTTCCGGAATGCGGGAACTCCGGTGACCATCTCGTAGAGCACCGCCCCGAAAGAAAACTGGTCGGAATGAAAATCAACTTCGCCGCCTGTGGCTTGCTCCGGCGACATGTAGCCGACCGTTCCCATCACCGTTCCCTGTTCCGTGAGGGTGGTGGAAGCGTCCGATTCCGGGGTCGGATTAACGTTCAGCAGTTTCGCCAAACCAAAATCCAGAATCTTGACTGTAGCGTCGCCGGAAATCATCAGATTCTCCGGCTTCAAATCTCGATGAACGATTCCGATCGCGTGCGCTTTAGCGAGGGCATCGGCAATCTGCGCCGCAATTGCGACAGCTTTGCGCAATGGCATCGGCCCCGAGGCCAACAATTCTCGCACTGTCTCCCCAATCACCAATTCCATGGAGATGTAGCTGGTTCCGTTCACATGACCGAGTTCATAGATGGTGACGATGTTCGGATGATTGAGCGCGCAGGCGGACCGGGCTTCCTGCTCGAAGCGTGATAAAGCTTCCGGCTGAGAACAGTGCCCCAGGGAAAGAGTCTTGATGGCGACTTCGCGTTCCAGGCGAGTGTCCCTGGCGCGATAAACCTCGCCCATGCCGCCGGCGCCCAATCGCTGGAGAATCTCATAACTTCCGAAGCGCGTACCCGGTGACAAGGTGGACGGCACTGACGATGGAGTTTCCGGCGGGTTCATGGACCTCGCTGTGGCGCAACTATCGGCCTGCCAAGCTGCTCGCTGCTGCGTGACTTGCTCTGAATTTTGCTCGCCGCCGCGACGAACTTCGCAGCAGCTCCCTGAGTGCGTTTATCATACCCCAGATTTCAAGAAACGATTCATTGTTCGATCGTCGCACCGTCCGCGGTAGGCAGACTGACGCGTCCATCGCCTGCTCGGCCGACCTGCTGTTTGAGTCTATTGCCAAGCGATTGGCTGGTTCGGGACGAGTGACGGGCTAGCCTCCGTTATCCGGGAGGAGAAGGGTTGCCGACTTACCGGGACTCGGAATGTGCTAAAGAAATATTTTGATTCTGACGTGATTTTTTCTACGGCGAAATACCCGTAGGGAAACTATTTCCGCGTCAGCCGCAGCTCAATCATCATCCGTTCCTGTCCTTTGTCATCGATCATGAAATGGCGATGGAGGAGCACGCGGCCGTCTTCCTCAAGGTGCGCGCGCGCCACGGTCTTTCGCCCAGGGTGCTCAGAATCGAGGGGCGTATCCCACAGAACAACGTTTTTGCCGTCGAACGTGCCGTCGCTCTGGCGAATCGACATCGTCGTCTGCCGCGAGTCGTACCACACGGTGGTGAAGCGATTCGTTTTGGAATCGAAGCCGGAGATTCCGGTGCCGGTGCCCTTCGTTCCGTCAAGATTGAAGAAGGTGAAATCCGACTGCAGAAACTTGCCGTCCTGGATCATGTACTGCTTACAAGTACCTTTCGTCACGATCGGCTTTCCATTCGTTGGGAAGAATGTCTTGACTACGTCCCAGTCGCCCGTAAATTGTGCGAGCAGCCTCTGACCGGCGCCCGGAACGTTCGGCGGTTCGTATTGATTGTGGGTTTGCTGCGCCACCACCGCAGTGGCAATGAGCAACGTCGCAGTAATCCATTTCTTCATGGCACGCAGACGATATGCGAAAATCGCGAGTATTGCACGCCTTATAGCGCTCTCCAATCCAAATAGAGAACGAAATTTAGTACGATTGCGAGGCCCACACTTCAATGCTCTCGACAGCATTCCCACCAAATCTACGACATGCCAACCCACAAGCTCAACTCCTGCACCTTCGGGTAGTGTTCTATGGATACCACCACTTTCGGCAGGGAACCTGATTAACGGGCAATTCGGAAGTTAGCAAAACGAAACTTCCAAAGTGGGATGACTATTCGCGACAATCGCGCACGCCCACCACAAAACAGAGAAGTTCAACACCTGACAAGCCAGTCCAATACGACCGTGTCCTATTGTTGCCAGCCGCCACCCAGGGCTTGGTAGATTTGTACCAGAGAAATGAGTTCGTTCGCCTGCGCTTGCGCCAGTCCTAGTTCCGCGGAAAAGGAATTCGTCTCGTTGGTCAGCACTTCCAGGTAGTCGGTGGTCCCGGCCTTGAAGCGCACCTCCGAGAGCCTTGCCGCATCCTGAGTCGATTCGAGCAGATGTTCCTGCTGGATTCTAAATTCTCGATCCTTGCGATAAGCAACCAGTCCATTCGACACATCCCGAAACGCGCCTTGGATCGTTTGTTCGTAGGTCAAACGCATCTGCTCGCGCTGCGCCTCGGTTAGACGAACATTCGACTTGAGCCGTCCTCCCTGGAATATCGGCTGAGTTACGGAGGCAGCCAGATTCCATATGCCAGCCGGTCCGGTGAAGAGATTCGTCAGCGCCGGGCTCTCGTAACCCGCGGTTCCCGTGAGCGAGATCTGAGGGAAGTAAGCCGCGCGTGCCACACCGATCTGCGCGTTGGCGGCGATCAGGTTTTCTTCCGCTTCCCGAACGTCCGGCCGTCGCTCCAGCAGTGACGAAGGAAGGCCGGCAGGGACTTCGGGAGCGTGCGGCTCCTCGGTGAGCCTGAGTCCGCGAGGAACATCTCCGGGATTGTTCCCCAGAAGAATGCTGATGGCATTTTCCTGTTGTGCGATCTGCCTTTCAAAGTCCGGAATCTCCGTGGCAGCGGTGTAGACCAATTGCTCGGACTGGCGTACGTCCAACAGCGAGTCGATTCCGTGTTTCTCCAGGGTTTGGGTCAATTGCAGAGAGTCGCTGCGCGAGTGGAAGGTCCGCTTCGAAATTTCCAACTCGAGGTCCAGTTCGCGGAGCTCGAAATAGTCTGTCGCAAGGTTGGCTACGAGAGTCGCAGTAACTTCTTTCTGAGCCCACTCATTGGCGAGAAGATTTGCCCGGGCAGCTTCGGTGGCGCGGCGATACTTTCCCCAGAAATCGAGGTTATACGCAGCGGACGCAGTCAGTTGTCCTTGTGTGATCTCATAAGCCGGGATCGGACCGATTTTCGGGCTCTGCTGGCTGGTGACGTCACCGCCAGCGCTCAACGAAGGAAGCTGATCGGCGCGAGTGATGCCGAGTTGGGCCTGGGCTTGGAGCACCCGCGTCGCCGCAATGCGAACGTCATAGTTATTTCTGAGTGCAGTGCGAATCAGGCTCTGAAGTTGAGGATCCTGGAAAACTTCCCACCACTTCGCGTCTCCCAAGGACTCCGTGGCCTGCTCAGCCTTCGCGTGCTCAGGCTGGCCTGGTTGCGGCTTCGCGTCCGCAGTCACCGGCGTGTCGGCGGTTGATCCTCGATACATACCCGGCACATCGACCGCCGGCCGCTTATAGTTTGGACCGACGGCGCAACCGGTGAGCCCGGCCATAGCAAGAACAAAAGCAAACGAGAAAGAAATGCACTTCCGAGTTTGAGTTATCCGAGTTTGAATCATCCGAGTCTGAGTCATGGATTAGTCTCCAGCTCCTTCTTGCAGCGCGTAAGCCGGGACCGTCTCAGGCCCGGTTTTGCGCGTCGAGCGGAAGAAAGAGAACCGGTCTAGCACCTTCTCTTGGAATTCTTCGAGGTAGAGATAGATGGCCGGCGTAACGAATAGCGTGATGAACTGAGAGACGATGAGGCCGCCAACTACGACTAAGCCTAGCGGGCGACGTGAATCTCCGTCGGCGCCGTACCCCAGCGCAATCGGCATCGCGCCCAGTAGCGCCGCCATCGTCGTCATCATGATGGGACGGAAGCGTTCCATGCTGGCATCGTGAATCGCTTGAGTATCTTCGACTCCCTGGCGCACGCGTTGCTCCGCGAAATCGACGATCATGATTCCGTTTTTCTTCACGATGCCCATCAGCATGAACATTCCAATGTAGGCGTACAGCGAAGCTTCCGCGCCGAACAGCCACAGCGTGAGCAGTCCGCCCAGCAACGCCACAGGTAAGGATGAAAGCACGGTGATCGGGTGCAGGTAACTCTCGTAAAGGATCGCGAGGATCACATACATGACGAACACCGCGACCAGCATCAGAACAGCCAGATCCGAAACCGTGTTGCGGAATGTGAGCGCCTCGCCTTGCAGCGTTCCAACGATGCCTTGCGGCAGAATCTCCTTCGCACTCTGTTCCACGAACTGGGTTGCCGGCCCAATGGCATAACCGGGTTTCAGATTGAAGAACATCGTCACACTGGTGAATTGATTAATGTGGTTGACGGCTTGCGGGCCAATGACCGGATGCCAGCTCGTAACTGCGTTCAGAGGAACCATGCGCTGCCCGTCGTCGCTCTTGATATAAAGCTTGCCCAGGTCTTCAGGTGCGGAGCGCTTGTTATCCGCGACTTCGAGAATCACCTGATACTGATCGGTCGGCTTCTTGATCAGATAGCTGTAGTTCTGCGAATAGGCGTCGTGCAGAAGCGTGAGAATCCGGGTCTCCGATACGCCGTAGAGCTTTGCCTGGTCGCGCAGAATGTCGACTTGCAGGTTTGGCGTGTGATTGTAGAGATCGGAATTCACGAACAAAAACCCCGGATACTCGTGCATCTTGGCTATCAACTTGCCGGCGGAGTCGTAAACCTGGTTGGGGTCGATTCCGGAAAGCGCGTAGGCAAATTGCCCCTGCGCGTTGGCCGTGGCGCCGGTGCTAATTTCGAGCGCGGGATTGGGCTGGAGAAAGGCCACGGTGCCGGGAACTGAATTGGCGATCGCTCCCATGAGCTGTCCTGCTACTTGTGCGATCGGTGGGCGTTCAGATGGCGGTTTCAGAAACGCAATCAAGAATGCCTGATTCGATCCCATGAATGCCGCGTTGCCGCTCATGGTGAAAGTGCTGCGCACGGCGGGATTCGCCTTCATGATCTTTTCCGCTTGCGTTTGATAGGCGTGCATCTGATCGGGCGAAGATCCTTCCTGCGCCACCAATATCCCGCGGATAAATGAACTGTCGCCGACCGGCAGAAATGACTTCGGAACGACATAAAAGAGGTACGCAGTTCCGGCGAGGCAGACCACCCAGGTCACGGCAGAAATCCAGCGATGGCGAAGAAAAAACCATAGAGAGCGCCCGTACACATCGAGCACGCGATGTTCGAAGGCACCGAAGGCGCGCTCCATCCAGGTTTTCTTCGCGCCCGCACCGCGCTGACCCAGCAGCCGGGAGGTCATGAGAGGAGTCAGCGTGAGCGACACAATTCCGCTGGCTAGAATCGAGATCACAATCGTAAGTGAGAACTCGCGGAAGATGCGACCCATCAGCCCGCTCATGAACACCAGCGGGATGAAGACCGCCGCCAGCGAAAGCGTCATGGCCAGAATGGTGAAGCTGATTTCCTTCGCCGAGTTCAAGGATGCGTCGAAAGCGTTCTGCCCTGTCTCCATCAGCCGCACTGTGTTTTCCAGAAACACAATTGCGTCATCCACCAGGAAACCGATGGCCAAGGTCAAAGCCATCAGTGAGAGGTTGTCCAGGCTGTAGCCGAGAACGTCCATGGCTATGAATGTCAGCAGCAGGGACAAGGGCAGCGCCACCGCTGGAATCAGAGTGTCGGTCGCCCGGCCGAGGAAGACGAAAATAACCATGACCACGAGCACGAAGGCGAGGTAAAGCGTCGTCTGCACATCTTTTATGCCGCCTACGATGGTCAGCGAGCGGTCATAGGCTGGCACCAGCAAGACAGAAGTAGGAAGCTGCGACTGAATGGTAGGGAGTAATTCCCGCACGGACTTCGCTACTTGAACCGCGTTTACGCCTGCCCGGCGAAACACCGCGACCACCACGGTCGCACCGGGCTGCGGGTATCCGCGTACCCAAAAACGCATGTCGATACGCTCGTCCTGAACGCTTTGGCTGGCCGTGGCGACATCTTTCAGATACACGGGGGAGCCGTTGCTTTGGCCGACGATCAGCCCGTTGTATTCGTCTGCGGTAGTGAGTTGCCCTTGCGGCTGGAGCAGGAAACTGCGGTGCGGCCCGTCGAACTGGCCCGCACCGGTATAGGCGGTTCCATTCTTGATTGCCCCGGTCAGATCTTCCAGTGTGATGTTGCGAATCGCCATCGCCGATGGATCGGCTTTGATCCGCACTGCCGACTGCGTGCCGTACACCGCAACCTGGCTCACGCCGGGCAGAATGCTAAGGCGCTCACCCACTTGCGTGTTCGCATAGTCGTAGAGTTGGCCTTCGGTGACCGTGTCGCTAACCAGCGCGATGTATTGGATCGGCTGGTCGTTGGGGTTCGTCTTGGTGAATGTGGGAGGGCTGGGCAGATCGACGGGGAGTTGTCCCTGAGCGCGCGTGATGGCGGCCTGCACGTCGGTCGCTGCTCCGTCGAGGCTCTTGGAAAGATCGAACTGCAAGACAAAACTGGAGTGGCCCTGAATATTGTTCGAGGTCACCAGTTCAAGACCCGGGATCTGCATGAACTGGCGCTCGAGTGGCGTGGCCACGTTGTTGGCCATCGTGTCTGGCGTTGCTCCCGGATAGTTGACCTGTACCTGAATGACCGGATAATCGACGGCTGGCAGATCGCTTACCGGCAACCGAAAATAGGCCAGGATTCCGAACAGGATGACCGAAACGGTCAGCGCGACCGTCATCACCGGACGGCGAATGAAAACTTCAGAGAGATTCATGAATGACCTCCGTGGGTGGCGGCCGCCTGGTTGACCGCGTTCGAGGATGGTGCGGCGATAGCCGAGGAATCGACGCGCACCTTAGCGCCGGGGCGAACCAGCATTTGGCCGGCCAGCACGATGCGTTCGTTTGCCGCGACTCCTTCCATGACAACCACGTCGTCACCCTGGCGCTGCCCCAACTTCACGGGCCGGAGTTCCGCCGTATCGTCGGATTTCAGCACGTAGACGAACGGCCCTTTCTGACTGATCTGTGCGGCTTGATTCGGAATCAGCACCGCCGCCTTCTGCGTCGTTAGCACGAGTTTCACATCGACGAATTGACCGGGCCAGAAGTGATGCTCGGGATTACTCATGGTTGCCCGCAAATTGACCGTACCGCTGCCGTTCTGCACTGAGTTATCGAGGAACTCGACGCGGCCGGATTTGGCCGCACTCTCCAAGTCGGAGGGCAGCCGGACTGCGGCGTTCAGCGTGCCCCGCGACATCTGTCGTTGAACTTCTGGAAGATCGCTTTCGGTAACCGTGAAATTCGCATAGATGGGGTCGAGCCGCTGGATCGAAAGAAGTGACGTCGCATTGGCTTGTACTACGTTTCCGACATCCACCAAACGCGCGCCTGCGCGGCCGTTGATCGGAGAGTGTATGTAGCAGTACTCAAAGTTGAGCCTCGCGGTTTCGAGAGCTGCTTCCGCCGCTTCCACCAGCGCCTGGTCAACATCAACGGCGTTCTTCTTAGTGTCATAGTCCTGCTTTGAGATTGCTCTCTCTCCGATGACTTCCTCATCGCGGGCGAATTGAATCTTGGCGAGATCGAGCGCCGCCTTTGCCTGGGCAAGGCTCGCTTGCGCCGCATCTAGCTGCGCTTTGTAGGGACGAGGATCGATGACAAACAGTAACTGTCCTTTCTTCAGGTTTTCACCGTCCTGAAAATGCCGTTCGACGATGCGTCCCCCGACCTGGGGCGTCACCGTGACCGACTCGAAGGCCGCGTTTCGGCCGATCTCGTCCAAATACTTTGGAACATCCTGCGCAGCGGCCTTGACCACCGTCACCAGCGGCGCGGGCATGGCAGGCCCCGCCGCTTGCACATTGCTTCGGCTGCAACCCGCCGTCGCCAACAGCAGTGCCGCAGCAAGTCCAAGCCGTCCGTATCGAAGATTTGAAGTAGTCTTCACCGTCATGTTCATGGCCATCCTTATCTAGATCTGAAAGGGTTCTTGGTTTACGCCGAATTTACGCCGAAGTCGCTAAACCGAAGTCGCTAAACACTGACCAGCGAGCAGGCCAAGCAGGGAACTGCGGCGCTGATCCGACGTCGACTTTTCTGCGCCGGTAGGCACTTGCGGGGAGTGCGATGCCATCGCGCTTCCGATTTGCTCGAAAGCGCGAGTGCGCGCGGCGACCACGTCCCGCCGTGCGCAGCCCAGTAGAAGAGAACAATCCTGGTCGGAGTAGCATTCAAGAACCGTGATTACATAGACAAAGCGCTCAAACGGCTCGAGTGCAAGAACTCGAGCAATCTCGACCTGCTCTGCCGTCGATGTTTTGCCATTGTTGCTGACCGTGGCAGCGCTTGAACGGCCATTTTCTTCCATTGGCCTCGGATTGATTACCCTCACGGCGTTTACGATGATCACCCGCCGAGCCCAGGAACGCGCCCATTCCTTGAAAACCGGGTTGCCCTCTACCGCGTCCTCTACGCCGGAGACAAAGCACTGCTCCGCCTTCTCCTGATCAGCCGTCAGCAGAAACGAGAGTAGGTAGAGGCTGTTCATGTCCTCGTCGAAAACCTGGCGGAAATCGTCGCTGCTCGCGTACTGCGTGGGTTTCGTGATTTGCTTTGCCTCCGGCATATTCACCTCCGTCTTTCATGTATAGGTCGTTTGAGCCTGGTCAAAATCGACAACCAAGAACTATTTTTCTGATGTTTTCTGCGTCTCACTCTTTCTTTTCGAGTACTTGCGAGGGTGTGCATTGGCATTTTCGGGCAAGTCCCTTCAGCACGTGTCGAGTAAGAATGCCGGCGCAGGAAAACTTTGCCCCTTGCTTCATAAGATCGAAAATCGCATCTTCTCCCTCGCGGCTGATGACGGTTAGGCTGCTCAAATCTATAACCACTTTGCGGCCATCTAAGTCACGGCTCGCACTTCTCCAGGTGGTGCGAAGCTCATCGACCCAGGGTTCGCTTAGCCTTCCTTCCACAACCAGCTTGCGTTGAGCCGGGGTGTCAACGATGGAAATCTTGAACATATTCAATCTCAGGACGGATCAGGTAAGCGCAACGCGCATGCCAAAGTCGCACGACTACAAGATGTTGAAACTATTGGCGAGAGCCAAATCGCCGGAGCATTGTGTCAACGAATGTCAAAATCAGAATTGACACTTGTAGACATTGGAGGCGAGAGATGTGAGCCCGAGAGTAATACGAGAGTAATAAAAGTAGAGAAGGCTCAACGCAAGGGGAGCGGCAAGCGCTCAATAAGATCTATGGATCTGCAAGCTTGCTTAGCTAGAGAGTGCTGCGTGGGGGCTACGTTGTCTAGCTGAATGACGCTCTTCGCGGGTCAACGCCCAGCTTCTTCATGCGAGCGATGAGGGTTGTACGTTTGAGGCCCATACGGGACGCGGCCCCGTCGGGGCCAGCTACTCGCCCGTTGGTGATTTTCAAAATGCGGACCATCTCATCGCGTTCATTCGCCTCGCGCGTCCCGGCCACTGGAGTGGTCCTGCCGTTGTTGCTAAGTTCGGCGATAGGAGCCTGCAATGCCGTGCCATGAGTGAGAATCACCGAACGCTCAATGAAGTTTTCCAGCTCACGAATATTCCCCGGCCAATGCCAACTGGAAAGCTTCCTCATGGCTGCGGCGGGAATCGATTCGATCTCCTTGTTCATGAGGCGGCCGTACTTCTGTGTGAAGTAGCGAACCAGCAATGGAATATCCTCCGGGCGCTCGCGCAAAGGCGGGATGCGGATCGGAAAGACATTCAGACGATAGTACAAATCGCTGCGGAACTCGCGATTCTCCATCATTTTTTCCAGGTCGCGATTGGTGGCCGCTACCAGTCGAACATCGACCTTTTTGGTTCGGTTGCTGCCCAGCCTTTCAAACTCACGTTCCTGCAACGCTCGCAGCAATTTGGGTTGGATCTCGACCGGGATGTCCCCGACCTCATCCAGAAACAGTGAGCCCTGGTCGGCCAGTTCGAGGCGGCCAATCTTCTGCGCAATCGCGCCGGTGAAAGCGCCTCGTTCGTGTCCAAACAGTTCGCTCTCGAGCAGCCCAGTCGGAATCGCAGCGCAGTTGAGCTTTACGAATGTCCGATCCTTGCGCCGGCTGCGTTCATGGATCGCTCGCGCAATCAATTCCTTCCCGGTGCCGGTCTCCCCGAGAAGCAAAACCGTCGAGTCGCTGGGAGCCACGGTTTCGACGAGATTCAATACATGTCGTAGAGCCGAACTCTGCCCCACAATTCCTTCGAAGTCCATCTCGCCGCGAATTTCTTCTTCCAGATACAGTTTTTCCTGCGCGAGTTTATCTTTGAGATCAGCGATTTCACCGTACGCCAGCGCGTTCTCCACGCCAATCGCGACCTGCTGCGCGACTTGGGACAGAAACGCCGTGGCCTCGCGGTCAAAAGCATTTTCTTCCCGGCTCGCCAAGGCGAGCACGCCAAGCGAGCGATCCCGGCTGATGAGAGGCATGTCGCAAAACGAATTGATACCCTCGCCTGAGGCCTTGGCGTACATCTCAGGGGACATGTCAGCCGGATCGAGCCGATTTAGGACCCACGGCTTGCCGCTTCGAAAGGTTTCGCCTGGCATCGTATCCGCGATGGAAATCAATTCCTGTTTTGTGAAAATTCCCCTGCTATCTGGGAAGTCGAGAGCATGCACCCGCAAGTGCACGCCGTCTGACTCGGGCAGCATGATCGCTGCGGCGTCACAACGCATGACCTGGCGGACACTCGCCGAGATGGTTCGCAGCAGTTCCTGAAAATTCAGGTTCGAGACGACCTGGTTGGTTAGATCGAGGATGAGCTTTAGCCGATCCTGCGCCTGCCGTGACAAGTAGAAGTTCACCGCAGCATCAATGGCGAGCGCAATCTGGTCGGCGACCAGCGAAAGGAAGCGGACTTCCTCCTCAGGGTAGGCATGCGGGTGTGTGCTGCCAACGCTCAGCGCACCGAGCCGGCGCTCGCCTCTCGTGAGCGGAAGCACACATGTCGAGGCGATACCCAGTTCATTCAGAAATTCCCCATGCTTCGCAAACCGCGCCTCTTCCCTCCAGTCGACCGTTACGAGAGCCTGCTGAGATTCATGTACCCACGCGATGGGCGTGTCTTCCACAACAACATTCGCCTCGGGCACGCGGTGCCTTCTGCCATTTGAATACAGCAGATGCCACCCGACGGTCTTGGTGTCACTCTCAAACGCAACCAGTTGCAGATAGTCGAAGGGAACAACCTCGAGCAATGTTTTCAAAAGCGCATCAGCAGCGGCGTCGCAATCGCTGCAAGTCCCAATGGCATTTGCCGCGCGTAGCAGCGCCTCATAGCGTTGGGTGGAGGTCTCTGAGATCGGTGATGCCAAAGTGCTCATAGACTTGTTTGCTTGTCACATCGATTCGGAACGCTTAGCCACGGCAACGCGCCCAAGGGCGCCGCCAATCCGTGGATATGTTTGATCTGATGTAGCGAAGTGGCGGAAAGCTTCGACAAAATGTCGTTGCCCTTGCCACATGTCAAACCATGTGTCGGGGCGCTCGACAGACCATAGAGTCAACTTTCGAGTTCAAGTGCGCAACCTGCCGTCACTCAAGCATTTCCGAGCAACTCCGCAATAGGCGCAACTTTGGCACCTCAGATGCCAGTACTTAATCCGAGACACGATTTACGTACTGTGACCATCAAGGTCGCGGAACAGTAAGCACAGATTCAGATATGGAGGAGTCACATGATGCGACGAACTGCACTTATGCTGTCAAGCTTTGTCATGCTATTAGCTCTTGGCGCCACGGCTCAAGAGAGCCGGTCGGAGATCAGTGTGCAAGGCACGGGCTTTTTTACGCAGGACACTAACGGCCAAGGGATCTCGCGGACAACCACAAATACCGGCGGTTTTCTTGTTGGGTACCGTTATCACTTCAATCGTTGGCTCTCCGGCGAAGCAAACTACGGGTACGACCGCGATACGCAGAGGTATTTCTCTACTGGTGGGTTGTCGCGAGTTCAGTCCGACGTGCATACAGCCACAGCCGATGCAGTTATAAGTCTTCCTTTCCGGATTAGCAGGCTCAGTCCTTATGTTCTTGGTGGAGGTGGCAGCCTGGTGTTTCATCCAACCGGGAACGCGGGCGGCTTTGTATCCGGTGCCGATACTCAAGCGAAGGGTGCTTTTCTCTACGGCGCCGGGGTCAACTACGCGCTGACCAGACACTTGTCTTTGCTTGCTGAGTACAGAGGTTACGTTTACAAAGATGCCGACTTTGGCATCAGGGCACTCAACACAAATAGCTGGACGCACACCGCGCAACCATCCGTGGGAATTGCTTTTCGATTCTGATCGTAAGGTTCATGGCACGCAGGGTTTTCCTGCCAGCCAGAACCTTTGATCGTCGCAGAGAGTTTGGCCAGTCGGTCTGCCTAGGACGTCGTCGAACGCCATTAGACAGAGAGGAACGTGCGCATGCTGGAAAGCACTGTTGAGTTGCTGGGCGGTTTATGTTTGAGCGCTCTGACTTTACTGATCGGTTTTTTGTATTGTCGGCTCGATTGTTGCGGCACTACGAGTGGTTAGCCGCGGAAGCGGTACTGTGAATGCGAAGAAGTGAAGAAGTCCTCGGTTTCGTGGCAGAAGTGATGTCTGCGATGACCGTGGCCGCAGTATTCCCTACAGTAGCCAAATGTTCGGAGGAGATGCAGCATGGCTGAAAGAGAGCGCAATAACTGGAGAGAGTTGTGCAACGCCGCGTTGGGAGCAAGAGATCAGGATGAGTTGCTGAAGATCGTTCAGGAGCTCAATCAGGCCTTGAAACGCGAAGAACAAGTCCGCCGTGATTTCCGGGAGGCCATAAGAGCGAACAAGGCTTCCGCATAAATCAATAAATCAACTGTCAAGCAAGAATCGAGAATTTCAAGGCGACACAGTGACATCTCAAGAAAGTGGAAATCCGACCTCGCAAGCGTCCGGAGGTTCCGTCCAAACGCTGAGGATGAAAACACGTAGTGAGTATTCTCTTGCAGCAGCTAGGACTGCGTTCAGTTTGTCCGCTTTGATTCGCGACAACATGCGTCGCGGAGGCCTGCCGATTGTCTTCCTGGTGCTTACTGGGTTGCATCTTCTATTGTTAGTTCCATCCGCGCTTGCGGTATCCCCCACAGAGAAAAAGAACGGCGGCTCCCAGCAATGGAGCCTGCGAGTCGATAAAGTCGATACCGGCGATGTGAGCGTGGATTCATATTTCGAATCCGCCTTACACAAGAATCTCTTGAGAGAGCTAGCCAAAACGAAGCGCTTCAAACAAGTGCTCCTAAGTGGTGACCGCAGCGCGAATAACGTCCCTGACCTGCTGACTTTGAAAATGACAGTGCAAGAGTACGCGCCAGGTAACGAGACTCATCGTGCAACCCTCGGTGACGCAGGCGTGCTGGGAGTAGTCGCGGAGGGTTTCCTTAGGCTCTGCGCATGGAGTGCGGTGAGTGAGGTGAACAAGCTGAGCGCCCGCATCCAGCTTTACACACGGGAAGGCGAGCTCGTTCTGGACAGGGTTGTCGAAGGCGATGTCAGGTTCATGGGCGACAACTCGCGAGCTACTCACAACCTGGCACACAAGGTTGCGCTCACCCTGAAGAGGTCAACCTTGCCGGACACGGCAATCGTGGCCTCCGAATAAGAGAATGGGTGATCAAGTAGTTGTGGACCAATGCCATGAATCGATTCCAGGGTGGTGTGCGCAGCTCCGAGGATTGAAAGGAGAACCAAGTGCGGGAGGAAACACGGCACCGCACTGGAGATATCGAGCTTCAAGTGCGGGCAGGACGCGACGATCTACGGTGTAGTCGAGGGCATTATCGAACAGTCCGGGACACCGTATTTCTGCTTTAAGGACCTCGACGAGAACAAACCGTCAGGCTCAATCAAGATTCGCGTCGAGACCATCGATTATTTCTTGCGGCGTTACCGCGAAGAAGTCATCCGCAAACGCAAAGCCGCGCGGAAGACATTGATGCCCAACTGGCGGCGTTGGAAGCAGAGCTACGGGGCTCAGCGATACCAGGGCCAGCCCAGCCGGAGCGGGAGGTGCAGGAGATGGCGGCCGACTGATTGATCGCCTGCGCATCAATTTGTACTGGAAACACCTGCAGGGCAGGCATGGCGTCTCGATAGGAAAGGAGTTCACTATCTAAGAGCTCAACAAGCCAGACGTTTCGAGGATGCGG
Source organism: Candidatus Sulfotelmatobacter sp. (assembly GCA_036513255.1). Taxonomy (GTDB): domain Bacteria; phylum Acidobacteriota; class Terriglobia; order Terriglobales; family Acidobacteriaceae; genus Sulfotelmatobacter. Next base: position 157,776 of record DATBZH010000068.1, read on the forward strand.
GTGGGAGGCCAAAAGCGGTAAACTCGTTGCAGGAAAATCCATGACAGACGACCAGAAAAACCAACTGACGAACGACGCGCATCCCGGAGACATCACACGGCGCGACTTTGCAACCCTCTTGGTGGGTGCAGGCCTGGCTGCGACAGTACAGTCGGCAGCGGCCGCGGGCCTTGAAGTGGCCGAGACTGACGTCGAGATCAAGACTCCGGATGGAGCTTGCGACGCCGCATTCATTCGTCCGAAAACCGGTTCCCATCCCGGAGTATTAATCTGGCCCGATGCATTCGGCTTGCGGCCCTCAATGCGCGCTATTGCGAGGCGTATTGCCTCTGAGGGTGACGGATATTCCGTTCTTGTGCCTAATCCCTTTTACCGCGTGTCCAAAGCTCCTTTCACGGATGCCTCCACCTTCAACTTTCAGAACGCCGACGATATGGCGAAGCTCCGGCCGCTGATGGCGTCGGTGAACGCGGCCGGCAATGCCGAAAAAGATGCCACCGCCTACGTTGCCTTCCTCGATGCGCAAAAAGAAGTGAACAAGGCAAAGAAGATCGGAACCCAGGGTTATTGCATGGGCGGGGCGCTGGTTGTGAGGACCGCCGCGTCCTTGCCCGATCGCATTGGTGCGGGCGCATCATTCCACGGCGGA